>CAJIZS010000001.1 GCA_905182075.1 uncultured Methylophilaceae bacterium
GCAAAACTTTGATATTTCTTTTTTAATCATCTATTCTTCTCTCATGCACGATATTAAGGGATTCCTATCTCCAGTTATTGTTCAATGGGGAATTCCTATAAGCTTTTACACAATTATATGCGCAACCTTATTAATTGCTTTTATGATCACAGCAATAGTGAGAATCATTCTTCCAATTAATTCAAAGCTTTCATATGGGATTGCTGGATTTTGCAGTATCTATGTAATGAACATGTTAATAACAATGAGATATGATGGAATAACTCTAATTTCTAGTGCTCGTGAAAATTTTGGTTTGATTACTCTTTGCTTAATTGGTTTTTTGGGTGGCTTCCTTTTTGATTTCTTAGTTAGTAAACTAATGCGAAGAGGTAGCTAAGTGAAAAAATATATTAAAAAAATATTAATTCTTCTCCCTTTAGTCTTTGTAAGTTTTTCAGCAAATTGTGCCGAAAAAAATTATGAATTAAAAACTTTAACTAATCAGCTCGATAGACCTTGGAGTTTAGGATTTTTACCTAACGGAGATATCTTAATTTCTGAACTCACTGGTAATCTTAAAATTTATAGTAATAAAGGTATTTTATCAGAATCTCTAAGTGGTCTTCCGGAGGTTCTTGTGAAAAGTCAGGGCGGACTATCTGATATTGCAATTCATCCAAATTTTACTCAAAATAAATTAATTTTTCTTTCTTTTTCAATAAAAAGTAATCGTGGGAATACCCTTCAGGTAGTAAGGGCTAGATTAGAAAATGAATCTTTAATTGATGTGGAAGTAATTTTTACGGCAGAAGCCTTTCGATCAACTTCTGCACACTTTGGTGCTAGATTATTGTTTTTGAAAGATAATACTTTATTGATTTCTTCTGGTGATGGGTTTAATCACAGAGAGGAGGCTCAAAGTCTCGATAATCATTTTGGTAAGATAATTCGTATTAATGATGATGGATCTATTCCGTTCGATAACCCATTTGTAGGAAGGGAAGATGTATTGCCGGAAATATGGACTTACGGGCATCGTAATCAGCAAGGACTTGTTATTGATAGTGATGGTTTTGTTTATAGCCATGAGCATGGTCCTAGAGGTGGTGATGAATTGAATGCTATCAATCCAGGTAAGAATTATGGATGGCCATCAATTACCTATGGCATTGATTACAATGGTTCTATTATTTCTCCATTTAAAAGAAAGGATGGAATGGAGCAACCGCTAAAGTATTGGGTGCCCTCGATAGCGCCATCCGATATGACATTTTATAATAAAACACTCTTTCCCAAGGAATTTGGGTCATTGGACTTCAGTCAGGGGATTATAAATCTCAAGCACAGGAAATTATAGGTGAAGAGATTATTAATCTTTTTGTTCCTACTACACCTAATCCAACATCAGCAGATAAAGATGATATTTATCTGGTGAGTGATAGTCCCAAATCTAAATTATGGAAACTAAGCAAATAAAGTTTTTTTTTTAAATTTAATTAAAAGGTAATCAATGAAAAATTTAATAGTAGCATTAATGTTTTTAATAGGCGTAATAAATTTAAGCTTTGCTAATGAAATGAAATACAGTGGGTTTAGTATGCCGGAATCTGTTGCAGAAGGTCCAGATGGATACATCTATGTTTCTGAAATAGGGGAAAGAGACAAAGACGGTGATGGAAAAATAAGTAGAATAGATAGAAAGGGTAATATCACTTCATTCGCAACAGGGCTCTATGATCCAAAAGGTATAGTCTTTTATAAAGAAAAATTATATGTAACGGATAGAGATGTAATTATTGAGGTTGATACCGATGGATCCTGGGCGGTATTGGGTTCCACTATGGCTTTTCCAAAAACCCCTGCTTTTCTTAATGACATTGATGTAGATTCTAGTGGGAATTTTTACATCACAGATACTGGTAACTTTGAAACAGGTGGGATTGTTTTTAAAATGAATTTAGCTGGTAATATTACTGTTCTTTTTGACGAGACAACAAAGAATAATAAGGCGCCGAATGGAGTTCTCCCTATTGGAAATAATAAGCTCTTATTAGTTGATTGGGGTGGAGAGTTATTTGAGGCCGACACTAAAACTAAAAAAATAAAAAAAATAGGAGATGGATTTCCAGGTGGGGATGGTTTGGCTATTAAAAATGGGGTTATATACATAAGTAGCTGGAAGGAAGGAAAGGTGTATGAATTTAAAAATGGTAAATCAAAATTAATTACATGCTGGATTAATGGTGCTGCAGATATTGCTCTTAGTAAAGATAAAACACATTTAATTATTCCTGATATGAAAGCAGGAACAGTGACAATTTATCCATAGATATAGTAAATAAGCAGCAAAATAATATCTTTAAAAATAAATATAAAACATTATATAAATTCGATTAAGCATTCTGATATCATATTGTATTCAGCAATTAATAGAAAAAAATGAATCTTCATGAGTATCAAGCAAAAGAATTACTTAAAGATAACGGAATAAAAGTTCCTAAGAGTAAACTTTCAAAAAATATTGACGCACTGGATCAAATTGCCAGGGGATCGTTGGGTAATTAAGGCTCAAGTTCATGCTGGCGGAAGAGGCAAAGCCGGGGGAATAAAATTAACTAACTCTCCGCTTGAGGCAAAGCAATTTGCTGCTTCCATCCTAGGCAAGAACTTAATAACTAACCAAAATAAACCGGCTGGGCAACCCGTTAATATACTCTTAATCGAAGAAACTATTAATGTTAAGAAAGAAATGTATTTTTCAATTTTAGTTGATAGACAAACTGAATCGATAGCAGTGATTACATCAGAATCTGGTGGTATGGAGATAGAGGAGATAGCTAACAAAGATCCGAGTCTCATAACTAAAGAGCATTATAAAATTAATAAACAACTATCGCCCGTCCAAATTGAAAATCTGGCAAATGGCCTAGGGTTAGAAAAAAAATTATTTCTACAATTCAAAATATTTCTTAACTCATGCTTAAACCTTTTTTGTAAATCAGACCTTTCTCTTTTAGAAGTTAATCCACTTGCAGTGTCTGAAAGTGATGAAATTATTGCTATTGATGCAAAAATTAGCCTCGATGATAATGCTAGTTTTCGACACCAAGAACTTAGTGATTCATTTGATTGGCGTCAGGTTGACCCAAAAGAAGAGGAAGCCTTTCATAACGGATTAAACTATATTGCTTTAGAGGGAAATATTGGATGCATGGTAAATGGAGCTGGATTAGCAATGGCAACAATGGATCTTATAAAACAATCTGGTGGAAACCCTGCAAATTTTCTTGATGTAGGTGGTGGTGCAACACCTGAAACTGTTAGCAAAGCTTTTAAGATACTTCTATCTGACCCAAAAGTTAAAGTAATTTTAGTTAATATTTTTGGGGGCATTATGCGTTGCGATATTATTGCAAATGGAATTATTGTTGCTTCCCATACCTGTCTCCCGAAGTATGATTGTAAATGCAACACTTTCAGATTTACCACAGTTAGGAAAAGATATTTTAAAGAAAAGTAATTTAAATATTATTTCTGCCGACAGTCTTACCGACGCAGCGATAAGATCGGTGAATTTAACAAAATAGGAAATTAATGTCTATTCTTATTAATAAAGAAACAAGAGTAATCTGTCAGGGCTTTACTGGAAAGCAAGGGACGTTTCATAGTGAGCAATCAATAAATTATGGCACCAAGGTTCTTGGGGGAGTAACACCGGGAAAAGGTGGTCAAACCCATCTAGACTTACCTGTATTTGATACGATGGAAGAAGCTAAAAAAGCAGTAAATCCAAACGCTGCATTAATTTTTGTGCCAGCACCTTTTTGTAAAGATTCTATCTTAGAGGCGGCAGAGTCAGGAATCGAATTAATTATTTGTATTACCGAAGGCGTTCCAACGCTAGACATGCTTGACGTTAAGAAAAGAGTAGATGAGCTAGGAATTACTTTGATAGGTCCTAACTGCCCAGGGGTAATTACCCCAGGAGAGGCTAAGCTAGGGATAATGCCTGCGAGTATACATATGCCAGGTAAAGTTGGTATTATTTCAAGATCAGGAACATTAACATATGAAGCTGTAAAGCAAACTACTGATCTTGGCTTAGGTCAAAGCACTTGTGTGGGTATAGGAGGAGATCCAATACCAGGCTCTAAATTTCATAGAGTGCCTAGAAATGTTTGAAAAAGACAATGATACAAAGGGAATAATTCTTGTTGGAGAGATAGGAGGGTCTGCTGAAGAGGAGGCTGCTGAATGGGCTTCTAAAAATATGACAAAACCAATTGTTGGTTTTGTTGCAGGATCAACTGCCCCGGAAGGAAAAAGAATGGGGCATGCAGGTGCAATCATAGCTGTTGGCTCAGGTAAGGCTATTGATACAGATAAATACTTTGTAATTTGTGCTAATGTTATAGCCGAATCTCCCTCAGAAATGGGACAAGTAATGAATGATGCACTTAAAAAATCAGTATGAATTATTTTAAAAAAATATTTATTTTATTAATACTTTTTACAGGAGTTTCAAAAAGTAGCTCTTAGCGAAGAGATTCCCTATCTACTTTCTGCAACAGGAAAAGGAGATCTTGAAACCGTTCAAGCGATCATAGATAGTGGTGGTGATCCAAATACTGTAGATAAAGATAATGTTTCTGCCTTAATGTATGCAGCAAGAAAAAATCAATTTGATATAGCTAAATATTTAATATCAAAAGGGGCTAAAGTTAATAATACTGAAGAAGATGGATGGACTGCTCTTATGTATGCAGCTAAAAAAAATTATGTAGAAGTCATTAAGGTATTACTTGCAAATAATGCAGACCCAAAGATAACCGATTCTGATGGTTGGTCAGCATATGGCTTAGCTGCAACCTCTGGTTACCATGCAACAATTGAGCTGCTTATTAAGGACGGAATAAATCCCAATAGCAGAAATGCTTCTGGCACAACAATTCTAATGCTAGCTTGTAAAAGTGGAAATATACCAACAATTAAAATATTAATAACTAATGGGGCAAGTCCGCTTTTAAAGGATAAATTTGGTAGGACAGCACTGGTATACGCTGTAAGAAACAACAAACCAGATGCAGTAGAATTTTTAGTTAAAACCTCGATGTTTGATTCTAACTTGATAAGTTTGAATGGACGCCATTAATGTGGGCAGTAAAAAATAATAAATATAAAATATACTGCCAATTGGTTAAATAGTAAGGAAAATGAATTTTTTAAACCTTATTTCATTTCGCCACAGCAATATTCTCAAAATATTGTAAAGCTACTAATTAACAATAATGTAGAGCTGAAGGCAAGAGATCAGTATGGCCTAACAGCACTAGTTTATGCCCTTAAAAATAAGAATAAAGAAATCGTGGAAATGATAAAATCTGGTGGCGGGAGATACTAAACTGCAATGAAAATTAGCCTAGCTCAAATAAATCCAACAGTTGGTGATCTCAATTACAATTATAAACTAATAGTTAAGCATGCAATTATTGCAGAAAAAAATGAAATTATTGATAATTACTCCTGAACTAAGTATATGTGGATACCCTCCTGAAGACTTACTTTTAAATGATGAGTATGAGTGAATGGTCGTAATTATTTTATAAATAAAATAGCTATAAAATTTCCACGTCTAAAAATAATTATTGGTCACCCAAGAAAGTATAAAGGGTTACTCTTTAATTCAGCATCCTTGCTTTTTAAAGGTAAAATTCAAAAAACATATGACAAAAAAATACTTCCCAACTACGGAGTGTTTGACGAAAAAAGATATTTTAATTCAGGACAAAAATCTGTAACCTTTAATCATAAAGGCAAAAAATTTGGGCTACTTATTTGTGAAGATATCTGGACTCCAGGTCCAGCAGAAGAATTAAGCCAAAAAAATGTAGACTACATAATTTGTATTAATGCATCCCCATATGAAATAAACAAAGCAGGGATGAGGGTTCATGAAATACAAAAAAGAATTAGTCGCTTAGGAGCAATTCAATTAATTTACGTTAACATGGTTGGAGGTCAAGATGAGCTTCTATTTGATGGTCTTTCTTTTATAACACACCCCAATATTGATGAGTCCAACCGAAATGTTTATTTTTCATCTAGGCAATTTTTAACCTTAAATGCAACCCTAGACCTCACATTAGACCTCGGGAAATCAGTTATAGAGAAATATGATAAATTTCCTTTTCATAGAGCACCTTCATCCTCTCATTTATATTTAGCTGGTAATGGTCCTAAACAATGCTTAATTTATAATTTATTAAATGGACTAATCCTAGCGACAAAAGATTATATTGAAAAAAATTCAATTAAAAATATACTTATCGGCCTGTCTGGAGGAATTGATTCAGCTGTCGTACTTTTTATAGCATCAAAGGCTATCAAAAAAGAAAATATCACAGCCATCATGATGCCAAGCGCATTTACATCAAAAGATAGTTTAGAAGATGCTAAAGCTTTAGCAAAAAATTTAGGGGTTACATACAAGGTAACTACTATTGAGCCCCTCATGAAATCTTTTAATAAATCACTTGCTAAAGACTTTAAGGGATTAAAAAAAGACATTACAGAAGAAAATATTCAAGCAAGGATTCGTGGTGTACTTCTAATGGCATACGGAAATAAGTTTAATGGAATGGTCTTAGCCACAGGAAATAAAAGTGAAGTCGCAGTTGGGTATAAAACTGTTTATGGAGATATGGTTGGAGGTTTCTCAGTTTTGAAGGACGTTCCCAAAACTTTAGTATATAAAATTGCTAATGAAATAAATTATAACCAAATAATTATCCCAAATAGAATCATTACAAGGCCCCCTTCTGCAGAGTTATCAGAAAATCAAACAGATCAAGATAATGACAAAAAAAATTACTAGATTGTAAAATTATATATATAGAAAAAAATTATAGCTCTAAGATGATAATGAATAGAGGTTACAGCTCACAAGTAGTAAAAAAAGTTGTAAAATTAATTAAAAACAACGAATTCAAAAGAAGGCAATCAGCACCAGGTCCAAAAGTTACTCATAAAGCTATTGGTAATAAAATTATGCTTATACAACCCAACCAAGATTATAGAGCTATTACGGAAAATATAGATGAAAAAAATTGAAGCAATAATAAAGCCTTTTAAGTTAGACGAGGTACGAGAAGCTTTATCAGCTATTGGGATAATGGGACTTACTGCAACTGAAGTAAAAGGTTTTGGAAGGCAAAAAGGGGTCATACAGAATTATATAGAGGAGCAGAATATGTTGTGGACTTTCTTCCGAAGGTAAAACTTGATCTAATAATATCTGATGACCTAAGAGATAAGATCTATATATTAACCGTAAGCACAAAAGTTTTGGATGGAAAAATATTTGTAATGGACGTTAACCAAGTAATTAGGATTAGAACAGGAGAGAAAGGAGATGCTGCGGTTTAACAAATTTAAAAACTATGAGAGAATTTTTCTAACCGCGTTTAACTCATCTATTGTATCAACTCCTTTCACAAAAGAGCCTTGATACATTAAAACTTTAAGTAAAATATCGTTATCAAGTGCTCGAAGTTGCTCCAAACTATGAGTCTCTTCATTTTTACTACAAGGAAGGCTGCAAAATTGTTTTAGTAATTTTACAGAATACCCATATATACCTATATGATGCGAACCGGAAACTGCTTCTCTACTAAAATTTACTGCAAAGTTATTTGTGTCAATTGTAACTTTTACATTATCAGGGCATATGAAATCGTTCTCACTATTAAATTCGCAACACGCAGTTACATAGCTTAAGCTTTCTTTTTCCATTGATTTTGCAACCAATGAAATAAGTTTTGGGTCAATTAATGGTTCATCGCCCTGTACATTAATAATAATTTGATTATTAGGCCAATCATTTATTTCGGCTACCTCGCAGACTCTATCAGTTCCAGTTAAATGATCTTTGCTAGTCATCACCGCATTAAAACCAAAAGATTCGGATACATCTTTAATTCTTGCGTCATCTGTTGCAATAATAACCTCTTCAGCTCCACTTAAAGCAGCTTTTTTAGCTACATGAATTACCATAGGAAAATCTCCTATCATCATTAAAGATTTTCCGGGAAGGCGGGTACTATTGTACCTAGATGGAATAACTACCTTAAACCCCATAATTATTTATTCTTTTCAGAGGATCTAAAATGACCATCACCACTAAATCTTTACCCCATCTTTTATTGGATAAGCTAATTTTGCTGATTTAGAGATTAACTCATTATTTTTTTTATCGTAAATTAAAGGTCCTTTTGTAACAGGACAAACAAGAATCTTAAGAAGGTCTTTATCCATTTATTTTATTCCTAATTTTTTTATAATATTTAAAAATAACTTAAAATAACTTTTGGTTCAATTGGTAAATACCAAAAATTATCTCTAGCAAAGGACTTACATTTAATTGCGTCCTTCTCCGTCATAATTATATTGGTATCAGAGTCAAGAAAGTTGAAATTTTTTTCCGTGAACAAATAATGATCATCAAAAATTTTTTTGGAAAATTTTAAATCTAAATCAGCAAGGCTTCTAAAAAAATTTTCAGGATTGCCGATTGCTGTAATAGCGATACTTTTAGAGTGTGGCAATTGCTTAACTTTAATTTTTTTTTTATTTTTGCAATTATAATTAAAGAAACTTGAACATATTTTATAATAATTTTTGTTATCTGAGGAGCCATTTACAACCACAGCATCAACAACGTTTAATCTTGAAATAGGCTCCCTTAATGGGCCAGCAGGAAAAATATAGCCATTACCGAAATTTCTTAACGAGTCCTTTACAATAATTTCAAAATCTCTCGCGAGCCTATAATGTTGTAGGCCATCATCAGATATAATAATATTAACTTTTGGGTATTTGGATAATAGTGCTTGAGCTACCTTAACCCTATCTGCTCCAACAAAAACGGGTAAATTTAATTTTGACTTTATTAATAATGGTTCATCTCCAACATCACTTGCATTTGATGTTAACTTAACCTCTTTATGATTATTTATTTTAGACCCATATCCTCTTGAAATTAAACCTGGATTAAGCCCTTTATTAAGCATATTTTCTAGTATCCACATTACCAGGGGAGTTTTACCCGTTCCCCCTAAATTAATATTTCCAACCACGACAACAGGTACCCTAATCTTAAAGGTTTTTAGAATGCTTAACTTATATAAGAGCTTTCTTATCGAGATTATTAGTAGAAAAATTAAACTTAGTGGTAAAAGTAAATATATCCAAGTTGATTTTTTGTAATATTGATAATTTAATATCTCATGTATTGAATTCAAGTTACTCTAACCCTCTTTTATATATCTTTGAATAAAGTTTAT
Organism: uncultured Methylophilaceae bacterium; assembly: GCA_905182075.1. Taxonomy (GTDB): domain Bacteria; phylum Pseudomonadota; class Gammaproteobacteria; order Burkholderiales; family Methylophilaceae; genus BACL14. The sequence continues at coordinate 9,324 of CAJIZS010000001.1, forward strand.
TAGTTTTTAACAGGTCTTTATGTTTCCCTTCGCCGACAACTCGTCCCTGATCAATAACTACAATTTTATCTGCATTAATAACGGTACTTAATCTATGAGCTATTACGATTGAGGTTCTTCCATCCATTAGATTATCTAGAGCTTTCTGAACCAACCTCTCTGATTCTGAATCTAATGCAGATGTTGCTTCGTCCAACAAAAGTATTGGTGCGTTCTTCAAAATTGCCCTAGCTATAGCGATACGTTGCTTTTGTCCCCCAGACAACCTAACACCTCTATCACCGATTATATGATTGAATTTATTAGGTAATTTATTAATAAATTCCGTCGCATTTGCAGCTTGAGCAGCCCGACTGACCATCTCGGGATCTATTTTATTTAACGCGCCATAAGCAATATTATTATAAATTGAATCATTAAACAAAATAGTGTCTTGGCTAACTAAAGACATTTGCTCCCTTAAATTATCAAGCTTAACTTTATTAATATTATTTTTATCTATAGAAATTTGACCATTACTTAAGCTATAGAATTTAGGAATAAGATTTAAAATGGTTGTTTTACCGCCACCAGAGCGTCCAACTAATGCTACTTTTTCTCCGTTTTTAACTTTTATATTAATATTTTGAATAGAAAATTGATTGTTTTTTGGGTATTGAAATGAAACATTTTTGAACTCTATATCTCCTTTGACGCCACTTAATACCAACTTTCCTGAATCAATCTCTTGTTTTTGATCCATGATACTAAAAATACTGACAGCAGCTGAGTAACCAATTTGTACCTGTTCATTAACACTTGTCAATCTTCGAATTGGAGTTATTAAAAAAACTGTCGCCCCTATAAAAGCAGCAAATTCACCAGGCGTAAGGTTTCCTACCGAATAATACAGCACAGCAGCTAATGCTAAACCAGATAAAATCTCAATAATAAAACCATTAGTAGCAGTTAATCTTGCCTGCTTTGTTGTCATTTTTCGATTACGTGTAACAATTTTAAAAAACCTTTTTAATTCATACAAACTAGAGCCGAATATTTTTACAATACGCTGGCCTGATATCGCTTCCTCTGAGGCACTAGTCATCTCCCCCATTGATGCTTGAACTTCTTGGGCTGACTCTCTCAGCTTAGGGGATATCTTTTTAAGATAAAAAATCATTATTGGTGCTATTAAGGCGAAAACTAATGTTAGAGACCAGTCTAAATAAAGCATATAAGCTATAACCCCAATAATTGTTAGTGCATCCCTCAAGGTATCTAATACTACTTTAGTTGCAATCATTGATAGTTGCTCTGTTTCATACGTCAACTTTGAAACCAATGTTCCAGTTGAATTATCATCAATAAAAGCAATGGGTAAATGCATGAGTCTCTTGAAAGTTTGATACCTTAAATCTTCTACCACTTTTCGTGCAACCCACCTCAAGGCATAACTTGAAATAAATCTAGAAATCGCTCTTGCTAAAATTAAAAGTAAAAGAACAGCCGGGAAGAATAAAGAAGATATATCTGAGTAATTACTAAAACCCTCATCAGTAACTTTTTTAATTAAAGCCAAGAATCCTGTATTAGTGAGTGCTTGGAAAAAAATACAAATAATACTAACAATTAAAATAATTTTATATTTAAGAATTATTTCAATAGCCTCAAATATATTTTTTTATATTTACTTAAAGGTGCTTTAGTCGGTTTTTCTTTCGACATATTTAAAATAATTACTTTAGTTAATTTACTTTAGTTGTAAATGTAATTTTAGTAAGCCCTACTTGGCGTGAAGCCTCCATTACATTTATAACAGATTGATGGGTAGCTTTTGCATCTGCATTTATAATAACTGGAGTATCTAACTGTTTATTAGAAATTTTATCTAAAATTACAGCAATACCAGAAATATTGACAGCGTCAATGGCCTCTTCATTCACAGCATACTTGCCATCTTTGGAAACGGTTATATTAATAACAACATCTTGCTTTTCTGCTGGCTGAGCATTCGCTAAAGGTAAGTTTATCTTTATCTCACTAAATCTTGAAAATGTTGTACTTACAACAAGAAAAATAATTATTACAAGCAAGACATCAATTAAAGGAATGAAATTGATTTCAAATTCCTCATTTTTTTTACCTTTTTGAAAATTCATAATCCCACCTATTTTCTATTGCCGCGAATAACTTCTATTAACTTAATTGCTTGCTCTTCCATTTCTAAAACCATGTTGTCAACTTTGGTTCTAAAAAATCTATATGCAATCATTGCTGGAACGGCAACAACAATTCCCCCAGCCGTGTTGTACAATGCAACCGAAATTCCTCTAGCAAAAATTGCAACATCGTGTCCACTTGATGTAAAAGAACTAAAAAGCTCAACCATTCCAATAATTGTCCCAAACAGACCTAAAAGAGGGGCGACTGTTGCAATTGTTGCTAAAGTGGAAAGATGTTTTTCTAGCTTATGACTCACAGACCTTCCTGTCTCCTCAACAGCTTCCTTAATGATGATCGATGAACTATCAGAATTACTCAATGCAGATGCAAAAATTTCACCTAAAAATGAATGCTTCTTAAGGGATGCAATAGCTTCTATTTTTACATTACTTTTACCAATCATCGAAGTAACTTCTGCTAATAATGAGGAGGGTGCAATAACATCTGATCTCAGCGACCAAATTCTCTCTATTATGATGGCTACTCCAAAAACTGAGGTTAATATAAGTGGCCATATCGGCCAGCCTGCTGCATCAATAATATCTAACATCAAAAACTCCTATAAGTTAATTCTTTAATTTTAAATATTATACTAGCTAGCAACTAATTTACCCTGACTTAAGTAATAAATTTTTTTCATTTTTTTAGGTTTTTATATTCCATGAAACTTCCATAATTGCTGTATTGAAATCAACTGCCATTTCCATAAATAAATCAAAAACAATCTTAGCATTAATATATCTAGATTTCCAGTTGGCTCATCTGCAAAAATTATATTTGGATTTTTAATGGCTCTAGCTATAGCAACCCTTTGCCTCTGGCCTCCAGATAATTCATGAGGGTATTTATAAAAGATGGTTTTTCAAAGATAATTTTTTGATAATTTTATTAAAGGTACTAGAATTTTTTTCTGCATAATTACCTCCCCTTATTATAAGTGGCATCATAATATTTTCTATGGCTGTAAAATCATTTAAAAGATGGTGAAATTGATATATAAAACCAAATTGCCTATTTCTTATGGATGATAATTCTTTCTCACTTATGCTATGCAGGTTGAGATGATTAATTTTAACAGAGCCACTATCTGGTTTATCAAGCCCAGCCATTAGATGAAGTAAAGTACTTTTGCCGCTCCCTGACATCCCGTTAATTGCAAGTCTTTCTCCAGACTTAATCTCAATATTTAAATTTTTTAATACCGGTACATCCAAACCCTTAAAAGTTTTATTAATATCAGATAATTTAAGAGAAAAGCTTTTACTCATGCTTAAGCGCCTCTGCTGGATTAATTTTTGATGCCTTGTAACTAGGGTAAATTGTTGCAATGAAGGATAAAAATAAACCCATTAGCCCAATAACATAAATATCTGAAACCAGAAGTTTTGAAGGTACTTTTGAAATATAGTAAATATCCTTCGAGAGAAACTGTGTGTTAAATAAATTTTCTATAAAAGGAATGATGACATCTATATTAATAGAAATTAAAACCCCAAAAAGTACTCCAAAAAAAGTACCTATAATTCCAATCAAAGAGCCTTGAGCAATAAATATACACATAATACTTTTTTGGGATGCGCCCAATGTCCTTAAAATTGCAATATCTCCCCTCTTCTCTGTAACACCCATAACTAATGAAGAAACAATGTTGAATGCCGCAACCGCAATAATAAGTGTCAATATTATAAACATCACCTTCTTTTCCATTTGAATTGCCGCAAAAAGATTAGCATGCTGCATAGTCCAATCTGACAAATAAAGCTGATCAACAGAATGCAAATAACTTTTTAATTTACTCGAAATACTTTTTCTGATTAAGGTCATTAATTTTTATTCTTAGACCAGAAACACCTGACCCCATCTGAAAAAATTTTTGGGCGTCCTGCATGTTAATTAAAACTAAACCCGAGTCATATGAATGCATGCCTATCTCAAAAATACCAGATACTACAAACCTTTTTAATCTTGGTATCATCCCAGCTGGGGAATAATTTGACTGAGAACTCATTACTGTAATTTTGTCTCCTACAGTCAAACTAAAGGTTCTGGCGATATCAACACCTATTAAAATATTAAACTTACTTGGCTCAAGACTATAAGCTCCTTTAACAATTTTAAGATTAATATCACTTACATTACCCTCTAATGAAGGCTCGATGCCTCTGATAATGACCCCTCTATTGTACTTTCCTAAAGCTAACATGACTTGACTCTCAACAAACGGCGCTAAATCCTTTACACCCTCTTGGGTTTTAATTTTAGCCTGAAGGTTTTGCCAATCCTGAATTGTCTTGCCAGGCTTAGAAATCTCCAGATGAGAGGCTACGCTGAGAATCCTGGTTTTTAATTCTGACTGAAAGCCGTTCATAACTGAAAGTACTATTATTAAAGCCATTACACCCAGTGCTATTCCGATTATGCTTGTTAACGAGATAAAGGAAATAAAGTTGTTTTTATTTTTAAATCTAGTGTATCTGGAGGCGATCCAAAGTTCATACATATTATTTTTTAAAGATTTTTTTTTCATTCCAGAAGGTGGTTAAACTTCGATATGAGCATTCTGCTAGAATTATGGCATGTTTAATGGAATAATTGAATCTATAGGTAAAATCAAATCTCTTTCTCAGAATGAGGGGGATATCGATCTAACTGTTTCATACGATGAATCAATTTTTAATGATATTTCTAATGGAGATAGTATTGCCATTAATGGAATCTGCTTAACCTTGAAAAAATACGATTCAAAATTTTTATATTTTGATGTTTCCATTGAGACCAATAGCAGGACTTCAGGATTTAAGGTTGCTCAACACGTAAACTTAGAGCGCTCTTTAAAGTTTAATGGAAGAATCTCAGGGCACTTTATTTCAGGACATGTAGATGCTGTGGGTAAAATTATAGAGATTACGAAAAAAGATAAATGTGAAGAATGGGTCATCCAGGCACCAGAATATTTAATGAAATTTATAACAGAAAAATGCTCCATAACAATTGATGGAGTGAGCTTAACTGTTAACAAGGTTGAGGATGAAAAATTCTATATAAATTTAATCCCATTCACGCTTAAAGAGACATGCTTTGACAACTTAAAGTTAAAAAATGAAGTTAATATTGAAATAGACATGCTAGCTAGGTATGTCCAGAAATTAATGGTGTCTTAATTTAAATTACTTATGAATACAACTAAAGAAATAATAGAAGACTTAAAGCGCGGCAAAATGGTTATCTTGGTCGATGATGAAGACAGGGAGAATGAAGGCGATTTAGTTCTTGCCGCAGATTTTGTAACGCCAGACCATATTAACTTTATGTCTAAAAATGGACGAGGGCTCATATGCCTAACGTTAACAGAAACTAAATGTAAAAAATTAAAATTACCGCTAATGGTTCAAGAAAATGAAGGTAAGCTTGGGACAAACTTTACCGTATCTATAGAAGCTGCCTCAGGAGTTACAACAGGTATTTCTGCAAGTGATAGAGCTAAAACAATAAAGGCGGCAATAGATCCAAAATCTGACATATCAAGACCTGGTCATATTTTTCCATTAATTGCTCATCCTGGGGGCGTTCTATATCGAGCCGGTCATACAGAGGCAGGATGCGACCTGGCATCACTTGCAGGGCTTGAATCGGCTTCTGTGATATGTGAAATACTAAAAGATGATGGCAATATGGCTAGACTGAAGGACTTAAAAGAATTTTCCAAAAAACATCAAATTAAAATTGGCTCGATTGCTGATTTAATTGAGTTTAGGAGTAAGAAAGAAAAATTAATTAATAAAATTAATGAAAAAGTAATCGAAACAGAGTTTGGTAAAATGACTTTAATTATCTATTCAGATGTTTTGTCTAAAAATACTCATTTGGCGTTGATTAAGGGTGAAATTAACGCAAAAGATGAAACTCTTGTTAGAGTTCATGAGCCACTTTCTATTTTTGATTTTATTGATAATTTACTTCAATAGACTGGCATTCTTGGCAACTTTAGGCTTAAAAAATTAAAGCTCCACAAGGAGTAATTATTTTTTTAAACTATCAAGGTGGACAAAATACAATTAATGAATTGATGGTCGATAATTACTCTGAGATGGAAGCACGACTGATTTACAGCAAATCGTATATGGTCTCAACGTCTTGTTGATATTGGTGTTGGTATCTGCAAATTATTAGCTAAGCCAAGAAAAATGCCAAGTATGACGGGATATGGCCTTCAAGTTACTGAATTTATTGAAAATAATGACTAGTGAAAATTATAAGTCCATGATAAAATTTTTCTTATTGAATGCTTACAACTTAAAACTAATATTATTAAAAAAACGAACTTCACGTATTCTTTCAGGGCAATTAATTATTAACCTCCAATATGTCGATAAAAATTAAGAACATTCAATGTGAGCTTGACTCTATTACTGGTAACGTCTTATCTTTTGATTTTGGTGAAAAAAGGATTGGTGTCGCAATAGGCAACAATGTAACTAAAACCTCACACCCTCTCGAAACAATCGATACGCCTGTAAATACAAAAAGATATTTAGCTATTGAAAAATTAATCTTCGCAGTGGTCTCCCTATACTCATTGTTATTGGCTTTCCATTAAATGAAGATGGAAGCTCGAGCAGATTAACTGCTTTAGTAAAAAAATTTGCTAGTAAAATTAAAAATAAATTTGATATTAAAATAGACACAACTTATATAAATAAACGTCTATTGAAGCTGAGATTTTACTTAAAGAAACAGATGCGAATGTAAAAAAAAGAAAATCAGTAATAGATCAGGTTGCAGCGCAGATTATATTAACGTCATTCTTTGATGGAGCTATATGGGTAACAATATTGGAAAATCCTTACAAGAAGAAAACTCTAATCATATTATTAAAGAAATTGATGATGATACTTGCTTAATTGGTATTTTTAAAAGAAATAAGAGAGCAAGAGGAATTAAAGAAAAAAATAGGGAATACTATTAATTACGGCTTGATTGATACTTCCTACTACAGAGATGATCTAGATATTTCAGGCGTAAGTGTTAAAGATAAAAAGCAGACTTCAATTTGATTTCAGTATAAATGGAAAAAAAGTAATATTAATCGATGATGTTCTTAATTCCGGGAGAACTCCATGAGCGATATAGCGTTAACTATTTGATTTTGGCTTTACAGCCGTCGATCGAAATCAGAACTTTCTTCTTATCAACAGGCTGAAAAGAAATAGCAGGCAACATACCTGAATCTATTGATATTGATAATACATATATTGACTTAATAAAAAACAAAAAAGAATTAAGGTTTAAAATGAGGCCACTAAGTGAATAACTCCGCCCTCAAACAAAAATAAGAAATCTTGATATAGATAATGCCAAAGTCATACAAGATTTATTAATTGAAATATTTGATATGGCTGAAACATTTTTAAAAACCAGCCAAAGAGATGTCAGAAATGTACCGATCTTAAGAGGAAAGACAGTCTGCAATCTTTTTTTTGAGAACAGTACTCGTACAAGAACAACTTTTGAAATAGCGGCTAAAAGATTATCGGCAGACGTCATTAACCTTGATATCTCGTCTTCTTCTCAGTCAAAAGGTGAGTCAATAATTGATATGGTTAATAACTTAATTGCAATGAGTGCGGACATATTTGTTATAAGACATTCAAAGATCTGGTATTCCAAAATTTATAGCTGACAATATAGATAAAAGTGTTCATGTTATTAATGCTGGAGATGGCAACGATACCATTATACTATATGGGTTATTAGACGCGTTCACTATTAGAAAATATAAAAAAAATTTTACTAAACTAAAATGTCTCAATTGTTGGTGATATCTTACACTCAAGAGTTGCTCGATCAGAAATACAGGCTCTCTCAATATTAGGTGTCCCAGAAATTAGATTGGTTGGACCAGAAGAGTTAATACCAAAAGATATTGGTGGAATTAAAGTCAAGCCCTACTTTACAATGGAAGAGGGGTTAAAGGATGTTGATGTAATAATGATGCTAAGGCTTCAGAAGGAAAGGATGGACGGAGGTATTCCGACAAAAGAAGAGTACTTTAAAAATTTTGGTTTGAATGCAATGGTTAGTAAAAATTGCGAAAAAAGATGCAATCATAATGCACCCCGGGCCAATTAATAGGGGTGTTGAAATTGAATCCGAGGTTGCTGATTCAAAGCAATCAGTTATTTTGTCACAAGTAACGTATGGTATTGCCATTAGAATGGCAATTATGACTATGTTAATTGGTAAAAATATAAGTAATTAATTAATAACTTATATATAATCAATGCAGGAACAATAAATTTATTTAATACGGGAGAATTAAATGCTTGAGAAATTAATGGAATATTTTTTGGAAGCTGCTAAGAAAAAAGTTGTAGCTAAGAAAAAACCAGCTGCTAAGAAAAAAGTTGTAGCTAAGAAAAAACCAGCTGCTAAGAAAAAAGTTGTAGCTAAGAAAAAACCAGCTGCTAAGAAAAAAGTTGTAGCTAAGAAAAAACCAGCTGCTAAGAAAAAAGTTGTAGCTAAGAAAAAACCAGCTGCTAAGAAAAAAGTTGTAGCTAAGAAAAAATAGCTGGAAATATTATTTTTTTATAATAAGACCAAGCTATTTGCTTGGTTTTTTTATTTTATATCAAAAAGCGAATCTACTCTTGGTAATTGATGAGCAATGAATCCTTGCTTCTTCAGGCCAAAATACTAACATTCAATTACTTGCCGTTAGTAAAGGGCAAGATGAAAAAAAAATTGAAGAAGTATTTGAAGCTGGGAAAAGTTACTTTGGAAACTGTAAGATCCAGAACTCTTAGAAAAACAAAAGAAATTATTGCATCTTGATATAAAATGGCACTTTATCGGTCCAATCCAAAGTAATAAATGTAAATTAATCGCAGAAAATTTTTCTTGGGTTCAAAGCGTAGACCGAATTAAAGTAGCAAATAAATTAAATGACGCAATAAATGACGATAAACTTTAATTAATGTTTGCATTCAAGTAAATATTAGTAATGAAGATAGTAAAAGTGGGCTAAAAATTAATGAAATAGACTCTCTCGCAAAACATATTAATAACTTAGATAAATTAACATTAAGAGGTCTCATGGCAATTCCAATAAATAAAGTAACTTCAATGATTCTTAGAAATGAATACAAACAATTAAAAGTTATGTATGAGACTTAAAAATAAATTATGCGTCAGTTGATACTCTATCAATGGGAATGTCTAACGACTACTTGTTAGCGATAGAAAATGGGTCTAATCTTGTACGAATAGGAAGTAAAATTTTTGGTAAAAGAACATAATGGCTAAAATTAAAAGAGATTTTTATTTTATTGGTTTTGGAAATATGGCTCAGGCTATCTATCAAAGAATGGATAAAAACTCCTATGAAAATATTTTTCTCATTGAAAAAAGTGACCAAAGAATCAAAAGTAAATAAGGAACTTCCTACTTGAAAGCTTCATCTTAAGCTCTCAAACTCAAATAATTAAAAAATTAAGTAAGTCTAAATTAATATACGATATTATTTTATTGCAGTTAAACCTTCGCAAATAAAATCTGTATGCACTCAATTAAAGACCCTTGATAGAAGAACAGCCATTAATAATTTCTATTGCTGCAGGTGTTAATAGTCTAAAGATTAAGCAATATTTAGGTGATAATGTTTCTCATAGCTAGAGCAATGCCAAATTTATGTGCTAAAAAAGCTAAGGCAATTACTGGTCTTTTTGGAGATCCTATTCCTTTGGAAAAAGGGTGGGACAATATATGCGCATGCAGTTAATAAAATTTTTACCCCAATTGGGCAAGTTTTATGGGTGAAGCAGGAATCAGCCCTTGATACTGTTACCGCTATATCAGGTAGTGGTCCCGCATACATTTATTACATCATGAATGCAATGATTGATGTTGGTACAGAACTTGGATTAGGAAAGAAGTGATGCGCAAAAATTGGTAGCCCAAACATTATCGGAGCTGCTGAAACAGGTAAAAATATCTGATGATCTTGAAAGTGAAATTATTAAAGTCTCCTCAAAAGGTGGTACAACCGAAAAAGCTATTGATGTTTTCAAACAAAAAAAATTAGATACGATTATTAAGCAGGCGGTAAAAGCTGCTCATAAAAGATCTAAAGAACTTAGTAAGTAGTGATGTTATGAATAAAAATATTGTTGTAGGTCTTTCAGGTGGAGTTGATTCCAATGCATTAGAAAAGCCTAAAAGAGCAAGGTTATGAAGTGATTGGTCTTTTTATGAAAAACTGGGAAGATGATGATGATGATGAGTATTGCTCAAGTAAACAAGATTTAATCGATGCCATTTCAGTTGCAGAAAAAATTGGTATCGATATCGAAGTTGTAAATTTTGCTAAAGATTATAAAGAAAAAGTATTTTCTTTATTTATAAATGGATTGAAAATGGCATTACTCCTAATCCAGATATTTTATGTAATTCTGAGATCAAATTCAACGCTTTTCTTAAACATGCAATCTCTATGGGTGCAGATAAAATAGCAACCGGTCATTATGCAAAAGTTCAAGAGAAAAATGGTTTATTCCAACTTTTAAAAGGTGATGATGGCACTAAGGATCAAAGTTATTTTCTCTACAGACTAAATCAAAACCAATTAGGAAATTCTATTTTTCCTCTAGGGGGGCTTTTAAAATCAGATGTTAGGATGATTGCAAAAAAAAATGGCTTACATAATCATGCACGAAAAGATTCAACTGGGATATGTTTTATTGGAGAAAGACCATTTGCTAAATTTCTAAGTCAGTATATTAAAAAAAATTCAGGGGACATAAAGGATACAAATAATAAAATTATTGGACAGCATGATGGAGTAAATTTTTATACCATTGGCCAAAGGCGAGGATTAAATATTGGAGGTCTGAAATATGGGAATGGTCAGCCATGGTTTGTATTTAAAAAAAATTTAGATAAAAATGAGCTTATTGTAGTTCAAGGACACAATCACCCTCTTCTTTTAACGATGGCTTAATTACAAAGATACTCACTGGATATCAAATAAAGCACCAAGAGAAAATTGGGTTTACTCTGCTAGAACTAGATATCGTCAAGCTGATGCTCCATGTGAGATTGATAGCTGCCTCGAAAGTGAAACTAAAGTTATGTTTGGTCAAAAAGAATGGGGAATTACTTCAGGTCAATCAGTAGTTATTTATGAAAGCAATGTTTGCATCGAAGTCAGCTAAACCATAAATTTTTTTATAAATTTTTAAATCAATCTCTAAAAAAATAATTCAAGACACCGTTAAAATAAACGTTAAAAATGCTTTGAATGAAGACCATGTATTTGATGATAATACAACCGAGCTTCTAAACAATAAAATAGTCGGTGATGCTTTTATACGATCCAACCAAACAATGTATTTTATGTGGCATACCATGGGCTAATTAATGCTTTAATGCAAATAAATGATAAAGATTAAGATTGAATGGCATTGTAGATGAAGGTTTTCAATCAAAAAGAATCAAAAAATATGTTTTATCAAGGGCCCATATAAAGATCTGTTAGCAGCTGAACGAACCGTCTTAAATTTTTTGCAAACCCTTTCTGGAACAGCAACTTCAACTTTTACCTATGTACACTTGTTAAAGAAATATCATACAAGTTTGTATGATACAAGAAAAACAATTCCCGGCCTACGCATAGCTCAAAAATATGCAGTTAGAATTGGTGGTGGCTTCAACCAAAGACTTAATCTTGCTGACAAAATTTTAGTTAAAGAAAACCATATTCAAATATTGGGTAGCGTTGATCTTTTTTTAACAGAGTTAAAAAAAGATCGTTCATTAAAAGATATTCAAATTGAAGTTGAGAATCTTAAAGAATTTAAAGTAGGCTCTTAAGACTTGGTGCCACAAACATATTATTAGATAACTTTTCTATCCAGAATGTTAAAAAAGCCGTTGTTTTAAATAAAAAAATTGCAAAAAAAAGGCATCAGGTGATATTAATAAAAAAACAATTGAAGTTATTGCAGAAACAGGTGTTGATAGAATTTCAGTAGGTTCAATCACTAAAAATCTGGAAGCAATTGATTTTTCAATGATTATCAAGCAGATTAAGGATGTTTAGCTTGACCAAACGCCTCAAAAGGTTATTTTAATCAATTATAAAACATAGTAATATTCATGAAACCTGAAATAATAACTGGAGCTGAAATTACTATTCGCTCCTTGCAAGAAGAAAATGTTGAATTCGTTTTTGGCTACCCTGGTGGTGCCGTTCTAAATATTTACGATGCTATTCATCAACAAAGTACATTCAAGCACGTCTTAGTTCGTCATGAACAAGCAGCTGTTCACGCTGCAGATGCATTTTCTAGGGCTACAGGAAACCTGGCGTTGCTTTGGTAACATCTGGTCCAGGTGCTACAAATGCAGTTACGGGAATTGCTACTGCTCATATGGACTCAATACCAATAGTTATTATAAGTGGTCAGGTTCCAACTCATGCTATTGGATCAGATGCATTTCAAGAATGTGACACTGTAGGAATTACAAGACCCTGCGTCAAACATAATTTCTTAGTTAAAGATGTTAACAGATATTGCGAGCACAATTCAAAAAGCATTTTTTATTGCCTCTACAGGTCGGCCTGGTCCTGTTTTAGTCGATATTCCAAAAGATATTACCGCTGAGACCGCAGAATTTATCTACCCAAAAACTATTCAGATGCGCTCTTATAACCCAGTTATTAAAGGTCATTCAGGCCAAATTGGTAAGGCTATCGATCTTTTAATTAACGCTAAAAAGCCCATGGTATATTCTGGAGGTGGTGCAGTTCTTGGTGATGCAGCAAAATCTCTCACAAAATTAGTTAAAAAATTAGATCTTCCAATTACCAACACTTTGATGGGTCTTGGTGGCTTTCCTGCATCAGATGAAAATTTTCTTGGCATGCTTGGAATGCATGGGACTTATCAAGCAAATATGGCTATGCAAGAATGTGATGTTTTATTAGCGGTTGGGGCTCGTTTTGATGATCGAGTAATTAGTAATCCTGAGCACTTCTTAAAGAACCCAAAAAAAATTATTCATATTGATATTGACCCTGCATCTATTTCTAAACGAGTCAAAATAGATATTCCTATAGTTGGAGATGTTGATTTAGTCTTAATTGATCTTTTAAAAGCTTATCAAGACCTAGAAAAAAACCATAACAAAAAACTTATTTCCCCGTGGAAGGATAAAATAAAAAAATGGATTGACACCGATTGTATGACATACAAAGATGATGGTTCTGTTATAAAGCCACAGTTCAGTTATACAAAAATTACATGAAGTAACAAAGGTGATGCATTTATTACATCTGACGTTGGTCAACATCAAATGTGGGCTGCCCAATATTATCACTTTGATAAACCGAGAAGGTGGATTAATTCTGGTGGACTTGGAACGATGGGGGTTGGTTTGCCATACGCAATGGGATGTCAGCTTGCCTTTCCTGAATCACAAGTTGCTTGTGTCACAGGAGAAGCCTCAATTCAGATGTGTATTCAAGAGCTTTCTACATGTAAGCAATATAATCTTCCAATTAAAATTATTACTCTAAATAATCGCTATATGGGAATGGTTAGGCAATGGCAAGAATTTTTCTATGGAAATAGATATGCTGAGTCATATGTGGATGCCCTTCCTGACTTTGTTAAACTTGCAGAATCTTATGGGCATGTTGGTATGAAAATAGAAAAATCTTCAGATGTGGAAGGTGCTTTAAAAGAAGCTTTTAGTCCTAAATTAAAAGAACGTTTAGTATTTATGGATTTTATAACTGATCAAACTGAAAATGTATTTCCAATGATCCCAAGCGGCAAAGGACTTTCTGAAATGATTTTAGCTAAGGATGAATAAATGAGGCATATAATTTCACTTTTGATGGAGAACGAATCAGGGGCTCTTTCACGAGTGTTTGGATTATTTTCAGGTAGAGGATATAATATTGAATCGTTAAATGTTGCTCCAACAGAAGATGAAACTTTGTCAAGAATGACTATCGTAACTAGTGGCTCAGATGAGGTTATTGAACAAATAATTAAAGCAATTAAATAAACTTATTGATGTTGTAAAAGTTCTTGATCTAAATGATGGGAGACATATTGAGCGAGAATTAATGATAGTAAAAGTAAAGGCTACAAGTAAATATCGAGATGAAGTAAAAAGAATTAGTGATACATTTGGTGGAAGAATTATTGAAATGGCTGAGACAACTTTCACAATTGAACTAACAGGTCCATCTAGCGAGTTAGATGATTATCTTGATAGTTTAGATAAAGCAGCAATAATTGAAACTGTTCGAACTGGAGCATTAGGAATTGGTCGCGGAGATAGAATACTTAAAATATAATATTAAAGGAAATATATGAAGGTTTATTACGATAAAGATGCAGATTTAAGTGTTATTAAAAATATGAAGGTTGCAATTTAGGTTATGGCTCTCAGGGTCATGCGCATGCAAATAACTTACAAGATTCTGGTGTTGATGTTGTTGTTGGTTTGCGTGAGGGATCTAATTCATCAGACAAAGCAAAATCAGCTAACTTAAATGTAAAATCAGTTGCAGACGCTACTGCTTGGGCAGACTTAGTTATGGTTCTTGCCCCTGATGAATTTCAAGGAAAATATACTCAGAAACTATCGAGCCAAATATAAAACAAGGTGCAACACTTGCATTTGCTCACGGTTTTAATATTCATTTTGGACAAATTAAACCAAGGGAAGATTTGAACGTAATTATGATTGCACCCAAAGCACCTGGCCATACGGTTCGTTCTGAGTTCGTAAAAGGTGGTGGAATACCAGATTTAATTGCTATCCAACAAGATGCAACTGGGAGCGCAAAAGATATAGCTCTTTCTTATGCTTCTGCAATTGGTGGTGGAAGAACTGGAATTTTAGAGACAACTTTTAAAGATGAAACAGAGACTGATTTATTTGGTGAGCAAGTAGTCTTATGCGGAGGTACTACTGCTCTTAGTTCAAGCAGGTTTTGAGACTTTAGTTGAGGCTGGTTACGAGCCAGAAATGGCATACTTTGAATGCCTTCATGAATTAAAATTGATTGTTGATTTAATGTATGAAGGTGGTATTGCTAATATGCGATACTCTATTTCAAATACAGCTGAATATGGAGATGTAACCAGAGGTCCGAGAATTAGTAATTCATGAAACAAAAGCTGAAATGAAAAAAATTCTAGGTGAAATTCAAGATGGATCATTTGCTAAAGAATTTGTAAGTAATGTTGGAGATTTACCAGCACGCCGTGAAAAACAAAGACAGCACCAGATAGAGCAAGTTGGAGAATCACTGCGCTCGATGATGCCATGGATTAAAAAGATTGTTGATAAGACAAAGAATTAATTGAAAACTAACCTCACTTATCCAATTATAGCTAAAGAAGGCTGGTTATTTCTTGGCATTTCAATTGTCGCCAGCCTAGCTACTAGTCTTTGGTGTCTAAAGGCATCCATCCCTCTATGGATAATATCTTTGATTTATTTTACAATTCTTTCGAGATCCAATTCGGCCAATACCTACAAGATAAGAATTTAATAGTATCAGCTGCGGATGGTCGTGTTATTTCAATTGAAAAAACAACCGATCCCTATAAAAAAAGAAAAGCAATAAAGAGTTAGTGTTTTATGAATGTTTTTAATGTTCATTCAAATAAAGCCCCTATTTCAGGGAAATTATTAACAAATGGTATTTTCCTGGAAAATTTTTTAATGCCTCCTTATCAAAAGCATCTTTAGAAGAACGAACGTTGCGCACTTCTGATAGAAACAAAAGATAAACAATTGATAACTTGTGTTCAGATTGCTGGCTTAATTGCACGTAGAATTTTATGTTACAAAGAAATCGGTGGAAATCTTTTAAAAGGTGAGCGGTATGGATTTATTAGATTTGGATCACGAGTAGACTTATATTTACCAGAAATTCAAAATTAAAGTGACCTTGGTCAAAAAGTTAAAAGTTGTCAATCAATAATAGCTGAATTAATTAATCTTTGCGAAGAAAGATAGATAATTCATTCAAAGCTTTCTTCATAAACTTCACGTTTAAAATCAATAACTTGATCAATGGAGACCAAAAATCATCCCATCGCCATGAATCAAATTCCGGCTTTTCAGAATTTTTAAAAAAATATCAGAGTCTTTCCAATAAATTTTAATAAAAACCATATTTGTTTTTGTCCTTTATAGCTGATCTATTCATCTCTCTTATCCATTGCTTGGGACATCATATCTAAGCCACCTTTTGTTTTCCAATAATTTCTACATGATCTGGTCTTAAGCCGACCTCTTCCATTAATTCTCGATACATTGCCTCCTCTAAGGCTTTCGCCCTCATTTATTCCTCCTTGAGGGAAATTGCCAGGCATCCTCATCTACTCTTTTTGCCCATAGAACTTTTTTATTATCATTTAAAATGATAATACCTACATTGGGTCTATATCCTTCTTGATCAATCATAATGGTTATCCTTAATATATATTCTATTTTTCCACAAATAAAAATTTATTAAAAGCTTGATTTAATATGATTAATCAAAATAAAAAATTTATTCTAATTATATTAATAGTATTGCTTAGTCATTAATCTATTTATATGATTTACAATAGTAAATATCCAAAAGCTTACATAACAAACCAAGGTGATAATACTGTTTCTATAGTTGATCTTATAAACTAAAAGAATAAAAACTATAAAAGTTGGTATTGCGCCACTTGGCATAACAATTTTAAATAAAAAAAATCTTGCTTTCATTGGTAATGTTGGTACTGATGATATTTCTGTAATTGATACACGTACAGATCAGATTATTAAAACAATCAAATTAAATACAGCCCCATTAAGCTTAACTTCAAACCCTGACGAATCTAAAGTTTATGTAACTGACTGGTTTAAGAATAATAGTTTTAGTTATTTCAGTTGAAGAATGAAAGTTATTGATTCTATTCAGGTTGGAAAGACTCCATCAGGAATAGCTTTCAATAAAAAATATAATTATCTAATATTACTAATAGAGATGCAAATACTGTTGAAATATACAATAGAAAATACAATATAATCAAAAAATTAAACAGGGAAACATCCTTTTGGAATTTCATACTAAAGGAAAATATGCATATACTGCAAATGTTTACGATGATACAGTTACTGAATTATTAACTTGAGAGATTGGTCTACTACAATCATTAAAGTTGGCGCCATCCTTACAATATATTAACTCACCAGAATCTTGGCTTTGTAACAAATGCGCTTGATGACTCGTTAAGTGTTATTGACCTAAAAATTGGTAAAGAATTAAAAAAATAAGGACTGGCGAAACTCCTGAAAATTTAGATATACATCATTGAGTTTAATCTACTAGTAGTTACAAATTGGGGTAGTGATTCAGTTTCTATATATGACCTTAAAAATTTAACTTTTATAAAAGAAATAAAAACAGGTACTCAAAGTCGATCTTTTGGGGACTTTATACTTCAGTAAGGTTTTTATAGTAATATGTGAAATTGATTTTTAATTAACTAAGGATTTATCAGATGAGAAAATTTTATTTTAGCCCTAATAACACTAATGTTTTCCATGTCAATTTTTGCACATGGTCCTACACCTCAAAAAGTTCAAGAGTCAGTAACAGTTAATGTTTCTGTTGAAAAAGCATGGGCTTTAGTTAAAGACTTCAGTGCAATTGATAAATGGCATCCAGCCGTAAAAGATATAAAAATTGAAAAAAGAGGTGAAGATACCTACCGAATACTAACCCTAGAGTCAGGTGATAAGCTTGAAGAAAAATTTAGGTCGATTGACGATGACTTAAAAAAAATAAGGTCTAATAAAAACGGATGTTCCTTTTTCAGACTATAACGCACAGATTAGAGTTAAAAAAGGTGCAAATGATAATGAGTCGATTGTTCAATGGACAGCAAGATTTTATAGAACATACAAGCTTAATCCTCCGATACCAGAAGGTCAGGATGATGCTACAGCAAAGGCTGCTGTTCAAGTTACGGTGGATAATGGTTTGGCTGGCTTGAAAAAAACTTTAGAATCGAAATAATGCATAAGTGCTTTATAGGAAGCGGATTATTTAATCCGCTTTTTTTATGATTACAATTAATTCACAAAAAAATCCTAGCACGATAGTAATATGGCTTCATGGCTTAGGTGCAGATGAGAATGACTTTGTACCATTCATTAAAAGCTTGGGGCTTGAACCACCGTTTATTTTACCTAATGCGCCAGAAAAACCTATGGCAGTACCTAAAAAATAAGCCCCAAACGCGATTTGCAGCAACTGGAAGCTCTTGTTTAAATTCTAGTTCTAATTGTCTATGAATATCTCTTATCGAAGTAATAATAAAAAAAAGATTAATGAAATCAAAATTTATTAATCCTTTGGGAAAAGATGTTTTAAGGAGCAGCACTTTCTTTGTTTACTGGTCTCACTTCTGAAATCAAGATTTCAGGAATTATTGCGCTATCAGGATATTTGCCAAAAGTAACCCTTAAGCCAAAATTTAAAGTACCTCCAATAATTGCAATTCATGGGGTATGTGATGATATCATTAGTAATAATATAGCAACTGAAAGCTATAAAAAACTAAAGAAATCAACAGATTTCTATTTTAAATCCTATAATATGACTCATGAAGTGATTCAGGATGAAATTATAGATGTTAAAAACTTTCTAAAAAAATATATATAACATGACTAAAGAAACCATAAATATTGAAAAGCTAATAGAGGACTTGGATAAAATAGTTCTAAAGATGGAGGGAAGCAATCTTAATCTTGAGGATTCTCTTTCATCATACGAAAATGGTATTACTCTGGTCAAAAAAGCTCAAGACTCACTTAAGAAAATAGAGCAGAAAGTTCAAATGCTTTCACAAAAAAATGAGTTAGAAGACTTTAAAACTGATGAGTGAGTCATTTGATTCTTGGCTAAATGTGCACCAACAAAGAATTGATAACTTTATTGAAGAAATTTTCAAAAAAAATTATCCTAAAAACTATCTAAGTGATGTTTGCTCCTACTCCATTCTCAATGGAGGAAAAAGATTTAGGGCCCTGTTAGTTTATGCAGTTGGTGATATAAGTAATACTAGTAAAAATTTACTAGACTACATTGCTTGCGCTATCGAGCTAACTCATAGCTATTCACTTATTCACGACGACCTCCCCTCTATGGATAATGATGATCTGAGGCGTGGAAAAGCATCATGTCATATTAAATTTAATGAGGCCCAAGCAATATTAGCTGGAGATGGCATACAGGCTATGGCAATAGAACTAATCTGCTCTGAAGGATTTGAAGTTAAAGCAGAAGCGAAAGTTGAATTAATTAGAAACCTTTCTGCCTCGACAGGAATAAAAGGAATGGTTTTAGGGCAGTCACTTGATATGCGGTCTTCAAGTAATCTCGATAGCCTTAAATTCCTTGAGGAAATTCAAGAATTAAAGACAGGAAAACTGATTGAACTTTCATGCCTGATGCCCATAATAATATCTGATGGCATGAGCTCTAAAGATAAGGGCAAGATCATAAATTTATCAAAGTTGCTGGGTAAAATCTATCAAATTACAGACGATATTCTAGATGTTAGTTCGAACGAAATAATTATGGGCATGGGAAATTACAGGAACGAATGGAAAAACAACTTGTGCGAGAATATTAGCAAAAAAAATAAATGAAAAATTATTCAATATGCAAATAATGAATTAGATAATATTACTGGTAATACTGAAATACTAAAAATGATGATGTTTTAAAATTTATAAAAGAAAATTTTAAACTTATTAGAATAAATAAAATTAATAATCCAAAAGATTTAAAGAAACTTACTCGAAATGACCTTAAAGTTCTTGTTGGGGAATTGAGAGACTTTATTATTAAAAGCGTTTCTGAGACAGGAGGTC
The DNA here is from genome assembly GCA_905182075.1 of uncultured Methylophilaceae bacterium. Taxonomy (GTDB): domain Bacteria; phylum Pseudomonadota; class Gammaproteobacteria; order Burkholderiales; family Methylophilaceae; genus BACL14. Next base: position 29,472 of record CAJIZS010000001.1, read on the forward strand.
ATCTATCATCTAACCTAGGTGTTATTGAACTTACAACTGCTATTCATTATGTTTTTGATGCGCCTAAAGATAAATTAATCTGGGATGTTGGTCATCAAACCTATGCTCATAAAATATTAACTGGGCGACGGGATAGAATGAATACCCTTAGACAAAAAAATGGTTTATCTGGTTTTCCCCGAAGAGAAGAGAGTATTTAACAAGAATTGTAGCTGGAATTGGTGTACCTCAATTTTCTGCAATCTTAGAATGTGCTGAAGAAGCAACAAAAGCTGGCATTGCAATTATTGGAGATGGTGGAATTAAGTTTTCAGGAGATATTGCAAAAGCGATAGGGGCAGGTGCTAAAGCTGTAATGGTTGGTTCATTATTTGCTGGAACAGATGAAAGTCCAGGTGAAGTTTATTTATTTAAAGGTAGATTGCCAAACTATTATCTGGAAAGATTTATGGTGGGATAAGAGAATCGAGTAAAGCTGTTTTTTCAAAAGTACCTCCAGTTTTAGAGTTAGCTAGAAAAACGGAAGAACATGTGAAGGGGATGGTTGTTCCTGGAACACTATTCGAGGAATTTGGTTTCAATTATATTGGTCCTATTGATGGGCATGATATCGATATATTGATTGATACACTTTCAAACATCAAATCCCTAAGTGGCCCGCAGTTTCTCCATATAGCCACAAAAAAAGGATTTGGGTTTTCACCTGCTGAATCTGATCCAAATAAATTTCATGGCATTAGTAAAAAAAGTAGACAACACTCATTTATTTAATAAAAATTATACAAATATGAGGAAGTTATGAGATACGTTAAATTAATCTTTTTAGTAATGTTTTTACACCAGCAATGGCGGATGGATCAGGCTTAACAAAATTTGCTAAAAAATATCCCAAGAGGTTTTTTGATGTAGGAATTGCTGAACAACATGCACTGACTTTTGCTGCTGGCTTAGCATCCAAGGATATAAACCCTATGTTGCAATTTATTCAACTTTTTTACAACGGGCTTATGATCAGTTAATACATGATATTGCCATTCAAAATATTCCAATTTTATTTGCTATTGATCGAGCTGGAATTGTTGGAGCAGATGGACCAACTCATTCAGGTAACTTCGATATTTCTTTCTTAAGATGCATACCAAACCTAACCATTATGGCTCCAAGCAATGGAAATGAATGCTACCAAATGCTAAATTCAGGCTATAAGTATAATGGAATATGTGCGGTTCGTTACCCTAGAGGCTTTGCTTTAGGAGAAGTGATTAATAAAAAATTACCAGATATTCCAATTGGTAAGGCAATAAAACTTAAATCTGGTAAAAAAATAGCAATACTTGCCTTTGGTTCCATGGTTAAAGTTTGTGAAGAGGTGGCTGATGAATTAAATGCAACTTTGATTAACATGAGATTCATAAAACCAATTGATAAAAAAATGATACAAACAATCGCCAAAACTCATAATTTAATAGTTACAGTTGAAGATAATACGATTATGGGTGGTGCTGGATCAGCAGTTTTAGAGGTAATAAGCCAAATGCAATTAGACTGCAAGACCCTGGTAATTGGTATTCCTGATAAATTTGTCAATCACGGATCACAAGATGAAATATATAAGGAATGTGGCTTGGATAAAAATAGTATTAAGAAGAAAATTGTTATGAACTTTAACTAGTGCTAACATATCATATTATGAATAGACCAACATCACCAGAATTAATTGAAGATACTCAAAATAGTCCCGATCACAGACATCTAGATATAGACAAGGTAGGTATTAAAGCAATTAAGCACCCTATTCTTGTTAAAGATAAGTCAGGATTAATTCAGCACACTAATGCGATATTTAGCATGTATGTTCATTTGCCTCATAATTGTCAAAGGTACGCATATGTCAAGGTTCGTAAAAATACTAGAAGAATTTCATCGTTAGTCCATGAGAAATCTTTTGAAGAAATCTTAAAAGAAATGTTGGAGAGATTGGAGTCTAAGTCCGGGTACTTAGAAATGCAATTCACATATTTTGTGAATAAAAAAGCTCCTGTTAGTGGAGTTGAAAGCTTAATGGACTATGACGTTAGCTTTGTTGGAGAAATGATTGATGGTAAGGTTGTTAACACGACAAAAGTTATTGTTCCTGTTACTAGCCTTTGTCCTTGCTCAAAGAAAATTTCAAAATATGGTGCGCATAATCAAAGAGCACATGTTACTTTAACTTTAGAAACAAAAGGTTTTATTTGGATTGAAGATATAATTGAACTAGTAGAAAAACAAGCTTCCTGCGAACTATACGGAATACTAAAAAGACCAGATGAAAAATATGTAACAGAAAAAGCATATGAAAATCCAAAATTTGTCGAGGATATTGTAAGAGATATTGCAACCGAGCTAAATGCAGATGATCGTATTCTCTCTTACCGAGTTGAATCAGAAAACTTTGAGTCTATTCATAATCATTCAGCATATGCTCAAATACATCAAATATAAGTGTCATATCTTTTTTTATTTTGTCACTCAACCCAAGGTAAATGATAATAAAACCAAGCAGCGGCAAAGTTGCTGAAAAAACGAAAGTATTAGCTGTTCCCCAGTAATCAATCAAATAACCACCCCCAAGTCCACCTATAGTTCCGCCTACCCCATAAGTAACGCTGTTATATAGTGATTGCCCTCTAGCCTGGTGCTCGTTATTAAAAAAGTTAGAAATTAATTGGATTGAAGCTACATGAAAACTACCGAATGTAGCAGCATGCATTATTTGTGCAAATATTAATATCGGTAGGCTATCTGCAAATGACCCTATTAGAAAGAATCTAACTACAGCAAACAATAAGCTAATCAACAAAACTGACTTTAAAGTTATTTTTTTTAAAATCATTGGCATCATTATAAAAATTAAAATTTCAAAAACTACGCCTATTGACCATAAAATACCAATAATAGTATTTGAATACCCCTGCTCTTGAAGAAAAATTGAATAAAAATTATATAAGAGGCCGTGAGAGGAAACCATAAGTGCACAACCGGTAAGTAAAATAATGACTTTACTTTTGGCTTTACTGTCCTTTATCCTATTATTCCTTCTTGCAACATAATAACCTTATCAGGAATGACAAAGGACAATAAAAAAATAATTATCTGAGCAACAAGAAGTCCGTAGATTAATGATTTTGCCCCAGAGTTATCTATAAAAAATCCCAGAACCAATGAAGCAAAAATAAATCCTAATGATCCCCATAATCTAATGCGACTATAATCTGAGTTCGCTTTATTTGCTTCTAAAGTGCGCCAATGTCAGTGATTCCGCAAGTGGGAGCGTTGAGCTTGTAAAAATACTCATTGCCATCATAACAATAAGGATTTATTGATTTATTGGATAATGATCCTACAAATCCTAATACTCCAAATCAAGTCATAAATCTAAATAATGTAGGATTATGTGCCCATAGATTTGATAGCGATACTGGGGAATGGGATTTCTCAGAAAATTACTCATTTGAAATAGAGAAAGTAAAATACCAATTTGTATGGCTGAAAAAGAAAGGGACTTTAAATAAATACCCCAATAAGGAACAAAAAGCCCTACGAAGAAATAATAAAAAAAGTAAAAACTTGAAAATCTACTATATAAGAACGAGGTCACGCCGAAAACGGATTTTTTCTGACAACATCCAAGTTTTGCCCTCTATCCCTGAGAGCATGGTCGATTAGGACAAGTGCCAACATAGCCTCTACAATAGGAACTGCTCTTATCGCAACGCATGGGTCGTGGCGGCCAGTTGTTTTCATATTTATCTGCTTTCCATTAGAGTCAATAGAAGACCTATCCTGTGGAATGCTTGAAGTAGGTTTAAAAGCAACGTTAACGTCAACATCTTGTCCAGTAGAAATTCCACCAAGAATACCGCCGGCGTTGTTTGAAACAAAACCTTCAGCGTTCATTTCGTCGCTGTGTTCAGTGCCCTTCTGAGTTACGCTATTAAATCCTGACCCTATCTCAACGCCCTTTGTAGCATTTATACTCATCATTGCGGAAGCTATGTCCGCATCAAGCCTTCCAAAGACTGGCTCCCCCAAACCTATTGGTACATTTTGAGCACTTACAAATAGATCTAATAGTTTCTTTATTTTTAATTGGTAAATTATGAAATGATGAAATTTGATAATCCTTTATCTGCTGCAAAAAAAGGATTTTCGTTAACAATACTCCAATCAGAAATTGGGACCTCTATCTCACCCAAATGTGACAAGCATGCATTAATTTTCACCCCTAATTTATTTTGCAAAACTAATTTAGCTATTGCACCAGCAGCAACTCTTACCGCAGTTTCTCTTGCGCTTGATCTGCCACCACCCCTATAATCTCTAATACCATATTTATGTAGGTAAGTAATATCTGCATGCCCAGGCCTAAAAGTGTCCTTAATCTTTGAGTAATCCTGACTTCTTTGGTCTTTATTTCTGATAATAAAGCCGATTGGAGCACCTGTGGTTTTACCTTCAAAAGTACCTGATAATATTTCTACCAGATCATCTTCTTTCCGCTGGGTTACAAACTTTGATGTGCCAGGTTTTCTTCTATCCAAATCCACTTGTAAATCAGATTCATTTAACTCCATTCCAGGGGGGCACCCATCTACTACCCCGCCAATTGCCGGGCCATGAGATTCACCAAAAGAAGTTAATGTAAATAATTTACCATATTTTAGTACAGCGTCACTAACATCTTTTATATCATCATTCAGAAAGCATAAAATGCATTCAGTTCTTAATAACTAAATAATCTCCAGGTTGAAGGTTATCAAGCTTATATTCACCAACTTGAGACCTCACTAATCGGAGTGTTGGATGAGATACAGCAGCTGTCATCTTTCTAACCTGCCTATTCCTTCCTTCTAAAATTTTAATTTCTATCCAAGAAGTAGGTATAGATTTTCTAACTCTAATTGGTGGCTGTCTACTCCAAATATCTGGCGGATCTATTTTTTGAACCAAAGCTGGTTTCGTTAAACTATCCCCAATATATATACCTGTCCTCAGTATATTTAAAGATGACTCATTGGGAATATTTTCAACTTGAGCCCAATAAGTTTTATAAATATTATTTGTTGGATGCGATATTTTATTTTGTAAAACGCCATTGTCAGTTAAAATGATCAAACCTTCGCTATCGGCATCAAGGCGTCCAGCAGGGTAAACATTTTTATATGGAATAAAATCTTTTAAAGATTTGTAAGTTTCATGTTGAGAAAACTGACTTATGACGCCAAAAGGTTTATTAAATACAATTATCAATTTTTAGATAAAAACATGAGAAAAAAATTTATGAATAACAAAGTTAAAATTCCAAGTAAGGGTGAACAAATAAGACTTAATTCTAACCTAAAGTTAGAAGTTCCTGACTACCCAATTATTCCATTCATATCAGGTGACGGTATTGGAGTTGATGTTACTCCAGCTATGCAAGCTGTAGTTGATCATGCTATTAAAAAAACTTACGGCAATAATAAGAAAATATCATGGATGGAAGTTTACGCTGGCAAAAAAGCGACTCAAATATACAGTAAAGATACATGGTTGCCCGAAGAGACTGTAGATTTATTAAAAAAATATATTATCTCAATAAAAGGTCCTTTAGCTACTCCAGTTGGTGGGGGTATAAGATCATTAAATGTTTCATTAAGGCAACAGCTTGATCTGTATGTATGTCAAAGACCAATCCGATACTACTCAGGTGTTCCTAGCCCACTTAAAAGTCCCCAAGATACCAACATGGATATCTTTAGAGAAAATACAGAGGATATATACGCTGGAATAGAATGGCCAGCAGGCTCTATAGAAGTAAAAAAAATAATACAGCAGTTGACTAAATTGGGGGCGGGAAATAAAATTCGTTTTCCAGAGTCGAGTGCTATTGGAATAAAACCAGTGTCAGAAGAGGGGAGTAAAAGACTCATAAGGCAGGCAATTAAATTTGCTATTAACAATAAGAAAAAATCAGTTACCCTGGTACACAAAGGTAATATTATGAAATTTACTGAAGGTGCATTTAAAGATTGGGGCTATGAAGGCTACAACCAAAGGACTAATGAATTTATGACCAAGTAACAGGTAAAGAAATTATCATTAAAGATTGTATTGCAGATGCATTTTTACAGCAAATACTGATTCGTCCAAATGAATATTCAGTTATTGCTACTTTGAATCTTAATGGTGACTATATATCAGATGCATTAGCTGCACAAGTTGGCGGGATTGGTATTTCTCCTGGCGCAAACTACTCTGACACAACAGCTGTTTTCGAAGCCACACATGGAACTGCCCCTACAATTGCTGGAAAAGACATAGCAAACCCAAGCTCACTAATATTATCCGCTCAAATGATGCTTGAGCATATAGGTTGGACAGACTCAGCAGAAACACTTCGTCTTTCATTTACTAAAACATTAAAAGAAAATAAGGTGACAGCTGATTTCGCTTCTCAGCTTAAAGATTGCAAAACTTTATCAACAACAGAGTTTGCAAAAGCTTTAATTGAAAACATGTAAAAAAAGGCCCTTAAAGAACCTTTTTACCAATCAACTTAGTCAGCTGGTTGAATATTTGAAGCTTGCTTACCCTTTGGACCTTCAGTTACCTCAAAAGTCACACGAGAACCTTCTTTCAAACTTTTGTACCCTTCTTCAACAATTGCTGAAAAGTGAGCAAATAAATCATCACCACCATCATCTGGAGTGATAAAACCAAAACCTTTTGAATCATTAAACCATTTAACTGTTCCTGTTGCCATTACGATACATCCTTTACAAATTTGGGGGGCCCCTAAAGAATCGCTTACTGTATATGTTGTCTGTAGATTGTAAACCTAGAAGAACGACTGATACGAATAGGGCCGTCAGTTACTTCAAAAGAGACTTTCGCCCCTTCTTTTAAACTTTTATATCCTTCATCAACAATTGCTGAAAAGTGAGCAAATAAATCATCACCACCATCATCAGGAGTGATAAAACCAAAACCTTTTGAATCATTAAACCATTTAACTGTTCCTGTTGCCATTTCAATACATCCTTTACAAATTTGGGCGGCACCCTAAAGATTAGTTTAAAGCTAAAATGAAATTACCTAGATAAATACATTTAAACGCAGATAAACCAAACACCGGCTTAGTATTTTCAAGTATTAAATAGAAATGTAAAGATTTTTTAAATAAGTTTAATTTATTTATTGTCAAGATATTTAACCAAGTCGCTGTATGGCATGGCTCCCTCAACCCTTTTACCACTTGAAAAAATTATTGTTGGTGTAGATGAAACACCTAATTCCTTCGCCAAAATTGATATGTCTTTAATAGGAGTCTCACAATTACCATCATTTTTAGGAAGTGTATTTTTGAGCATGTAATTATTCCAGGCAATTATTTTATTTTCTGAACACCATATTTTTTTAGACTTTTTTTCAGCATCAGGGTGAATAGCCAGTGGATATAAAAAGGTATATATAGTTGCGTCTGTTAGCCTGGCTAATGCTTGCTTCTCAAGTCTTCTGCAAAAAGGGCAATCGATATCTGAAAAAACGGCAATCTTACTTTTACCACTCCCCCTTACATTAATGTATCGGTAGAAAATATTTTTCCACTGATAAAAAAGTTTTTGTATTCAGATCACGAAATCTTTTTAAGAGAGTTAGTTTCAAATGCTGTTGATGCATCACAAAAATTGAAATTTTTATCTGTGTAAATAATTTGACCACCGATATAGACCTCATACAGCTCGTTAAACTCAGTCTTAGTAATACTCTTGACGATCAATTCAGGATATATATTTTCAATTATTCCTTTTAATTTAGCTTCATCTGCGAATCCTATTACTGAAAAAAATAACAACCAAAATGTAAGTAAAAAATTCTTCATAATATAGCTCTCTCTATAAGTTTATTTTTGATAAAATCTACCTCATTAATAAGACTCATTCCCTTTGAAATAATGTAATTAGGACCAAGCCCCTTTAGTGAAAATGCCCATTGTAAGCCCGACGTTAATATTGAAAATTCTTCGATATCAATTTTTCTTGAGCGCTCATACCTTCTAAGAAAACCAGAAAGGCCAATATCCGTATAATCTTTTTTTTGTATGTTTTTCTCCAGCTCCATAATACCTCTAATCCCTAAGTTTAATCCTTGACCGGATAATGGATGGATACTATGAGCAGCATCTCCCATTAAAAGTACCCTCTTCTTAAATAACCTCTGCACTTTAATCATATGAAGCGGAAAACTATTTCTTGTTGAAATACTGGAGATTTTACCAAAGTCTTTGCCAAGCACTTTTATTAATTCTTTTTTAAAAAATATATTCATATAATCTAAACTTATTTTCAAATAATTTATTATCACATGACCATACCGCTGACATAATTTTTGGGCCAACCGGGAGGGTTGCTAAGATACTGTCGCCACAAAAAAACTGGGTAGCTTTATTTGGCTGAGCACCTGAAACCTCAAAATCAAATACTATTGCAGTTTGGTCGAAATCCTTAACCTTCTTTTTTATAAGTTCCTGTTCCCTGATGGGTGATCGAGCACCATCGCAAGCTAATAGTAATGGGGCTGTTATTTCACCCTTTGGGAAACTAAAATTAACGCTTTGTTCAGTATTTGAAATTTTCTCGCCGCCTTCTAACTTTTGGCTATGTATTGCTTGATCTGATAACGGCAGTTTAAAAAATTCAGAGCCTCCGCCTAAAGCAATAGGCATATCTGATTCAAATATACCAGATAAAGCACTTGGTATTGCACGCTCTAAGCAAGAAAATAAATTAAACTTTGCTGTAAAATTTTTTGATAGATTAAACGTTTTAAGCCATTCGACTACATTTGGAGTTAACGCATAAGTTCTATCCAAGCCACTCTCTTTTTCTTTATGAAAAGTATAAACTTCATAATTATTTCTTTTAAGCATAAGGCAATTCAAAGCTCCTACCAGTCCCGCCCCCAAAATAATCACTTTTTTTAAGTCACTATCTACCAATGCTCATCTTCCTTACAAATATTTTTTTTAATTCATGGTTAAGGTCTAAAAATGTTAAAGCAAGTCCACGTAATTTATTTAAACCAACAAAATCATTAGAAAACCCTTTAACAAGAACTTCAGTAAACCTCATTAATTTTTTTGTTTCAACTTCTCTAAATTTAATATATTCCATAAGAAGTAAATTAATATTAGCTAAACCTGAGTTAGAGGTAATACAATCTGATAAAACAAAAGCATCTCTTAGTCCAGTGTTTAAACCCTGCCCAGCAACTGGATGAATAGTTTGTGCAGAATTTCCAATTATATCTCCATTTTTATTTTTAATAACATCAGCAAAACGAAATGGAGTGAATGCACCAAATACTTTACAACTTATATTTTTGTCATCGTCGAAGTGGTTATGAAGCTCATCTCCATTCCTTGTACAGACATCGTCATTGTTCAATCGTTTGTTTTACCCGTCCAAACAAGAGAGAATTTATTTTTTAAATTTGGTAAAAGTGCTATTGGCCCCGCAGGAGTGAATCGCTCATAAGCAATATTTTGATGGGAAACTCAGAGATAACTTGGTAACTATCGCTGAATGATTAAAGTTTTTATGAGCGCGTGATTTCAATACCAGGGATACATGCATTACCTCCATCAGCTAAAACAAGTAGGTCAAAAAAAAGCTCGTATTTTTTTCTTTGATCCTGATATATAAGACAATTTTCTTCTTTCTTTAAAAAAAAAGTGGGATTAGATCTATATAAAATATTAATTTTTTTTGATTTTTTTAATTTTTTTTGAAGTACTTTAATCAAGTTTCCATAAGACACTATATAACCTAGAGCGTCTTGCTTAAAATCTTTTGCTTGCATTAATGTTCTTCCAAAAGTACCTTTTTGACTTGTATGAATTGACTTAATTTCAGTTAATTTATCTGTTAACTCCTCCCAGATGCCAATTTCTTCAAGTATAAAGCGACTTCCATTTGATAAAGCCAGTCCACGGCTGTCATCCAGGGATTGATTTTCTGACTTAGACTCTAAAATTAATGTATCAAGGCCATTTATTTGATTAAGTAAAGCAAATATAAGGCCAACGGGACCGCCGCCAATAATAACAACCGCTTTATTCATTTAAGATACCTATGGAAGCCTCCAAATCTTTGATTTCCTTTGGTGCATTAATACTGAGAACTTTGTTACCACTTTCGGTCACCATCACATCATCTTCTATCCTAATACCAATTCCCCAAAATTCTTTAGGGACCCTATCAGATGGATTTATATAGCACCCAGGTTCGACTGTTAAAACATTACTTGGCTTAAATTTTACGGCTAACAACTCTCCGCCTTCCAAAGTGTCTTCTTGATAAGTGCCAGCATCATGGACATCTAAACCCAGCCAATGACTAGTGCGATGCATAAAAAATTCTTTATATAGCCCTCTTTCTATCACTTCATCCCTTGAGGCTTTCAAGATATTTAAATCAATTAACCCATTAACAATTATGTTGATAGCAGCTTTATGAGGTTCATCAAAAGAATTACCTGGGATAACTTTATCAATAGCAGCATATTGCGCATCAAGAACTATTTGATAGATATCTTTTTGGGGCGAACTAAATTTGCCGTTAACAGGGTAAGTTCTTGTAATATCAGATGCATAACTCTAGAATTTCACAGCCAGCATCTATGAAAAGTATTAATCATTGTAATTAAAGATTATTATTTTTAATATAGTGAAGTGTGCATGCATTAATCCCTGATGCGACAATTGAGCTGTATGCAGGATTTCTAGCTCCGCTCTGTATAAATTGATTTAATATCTCGCCTTCTATTTGATATTCAAATTTACCAGGTCTGGTTTTACCCATAGCATATATATGAGCCTGTGCCGCAATATTAGCTGATTCCTGCATAATATTGATCTCCAAGTCACTCTTGACCTGCCTCATTGCATCTAATATGAAACTTAAATTTTGAAAGTCATTTTCTATACTCTTTATTCCCGCCCAAACTTTTATTTTTGCTAACGTTTGAGCTCTATTACTAGATAAACTCAAAGGTGATAAGCAATAAATTTTTTTATTAGCGAGATAGCTCATAAGAATCTTTGGTGCCAATTTATCTAGGTCGTCAAGCGAATAAGCTTCATCAAATAAAAATTTCTTAGCAGCCTCCTTAGGGCCGTAGTATTTTCCATCCCATATTTCTTTTGCTTTATCTTTAGCTTTACAGAAAATAATAGACTTAGGCTGGCTTCCTCCCACTAAAAATATAATTGCTCCAGGCTCAGGGAAACCGGACAAGTAATGAAAGTAACTGTCAGAACGAAAGGGGTATTGATTCTATATCTTTTAAAACAATACAGTGAATAGTACTCACCTCATTATATAATCCATTGCTTTCTAAATCGAAAACATATTTCATATTTTAATCTTCTTTATTTTTAAAGACGTTAACGGTGTTCCAACATCTGACCATACACCTTCAAATAATTCACCTTTTATCGACTTTTGTGATATTGCGTTCTTAAACAAAGGCAGTAGTTGCATTTTTTTTCCCGCCTCAAGTTTACTAAAAAATCTAGGATGATAAACCGCGATTCCAGAAAAAGTATAAAAAGGCATACCATTTAATAATAAGTCAGAACTGTCTGATAACCCAAAATCTCCTTTTAAATTATGCTTTGGATTCTTAACTAGAATTAGATAGGCGTCAGCGCCTTTCTTTAAAAAAATCGTTTGAATCCTCTTATAGTCAAAATTTGAATATATGTCAGCATTAATTACAAGAAATGCATCAGACCCAAGTAATGGTAATGCTTTTTTTATTCCTCCGCCCGTCTCTAACACAGGATTTTCTTCAGAGTAAGTAACATGCAATCCCCATTTTGAACCATTTCCGACGAATTCTTTAATTTTTTTTGGTAAATAAGAGATATTGATAACAACTTCTTTGAAGCCAGCATTGGATAGCTTTTTAAGATGCCATTCAATTAAAGGCCTACCTCTTAAAATTAGAAGTGGCTTAGGCAAATCTTTTGTAAGAATGCCCATCCTCAAACCTCTTCCTGCAGCAAGAATCATCGCTTTCATTTAAGTAGCGCCTTATCTAAAATTTTTCTTAGCGGGTGTAGCTCCTTGTATCTTTCTGTTGTGCTAAGTAAATATTTTTCAATCAAGGGTATATTTTCTAGGTACTGATTTTTTTTATCACGAATAGATAGTCGAGAAAAAATGCCTAAAATCTTTAAATGCCTTTGGACTCCCGTAAACTCAAACTGCTTATAAAAATCTGAAAAATCTAAATTACTAATTAACCCTACTTTTCTTGCTTCCTCCCAATATCTTGCTGCCTGATCAAGAATTACATCCTCATCCCATTCAATATATGCATCTTTTAAGAGAGACACTAAATCATAAGAAACCGGTCCGTGAACTGCATCTTGAAAGTCTAGGATACCTGGCATACCTGATTCCATTTTACGTTAATTTCTTTTATGTTTACGCTATCCATTCTAAATGTGTTTATATTTGTCTTAATAAAAGCAAAACAAACTTAAATTAAATACTTGTTTTACCGGATTTATCTCCTCAGCCTCTAATTTAAAATTTTTATATTTGGACAAATACCAATCAGGGAAAAAATTTATTTCCTCAGTAAGTAATTGACTCGAATAAATTTTAATACCTTTAGATTCTATTTTTTTTTGCATAGAAATTAACGAACTTCTAGCAAGACTATATAAGTGGCTGACATTTTTATCACTTAATTTATCGAGAAAAGTATCTTGGCCTAGGTCGTTCATTAGAATTAGGCCTAAATTTTCTGAAAATGATAATACTTTTGGGGCATCTAAGCCAGCACTTATAAGTAGTTCGGAGATTTTTATAAAATCCTTTATAGACTCCTTCTCTGGAGGTGCATCCATAAGAATATAGGTGCAATCTCTTCCAAAAACCCTAAAATACCTTCTAAAACTTGCGTCACTAGATGCTGGTTCTATCGTGTAGCTTTCATCTAATTGATTTTTAAGCCAATTTTCTATTAAATTAGTTCTATCCACAATCAATAGGTTCCTCTATAATATCGGTCTTTTTTAAGTTTACTTGAGTTATAATGCATAACTTACTGATTTATATTGGTTTTGTATTAAATACAAAAAACAAATTAATTATGATTAAAATGACTATATCAGGTTTAGTATATGTAAGTTGAAGCTTTCAAAACATATTTTATATTTTTTAGGCTTACTTCTGTCTATTCAGTTTCAAACTTCTGGCTTCTCACAAGAAGAGGTTCTTGGTGACTCTATTATAATTGAGGGTGACTCTATTGAAAATATCATCGACAGAAAGCTCAGAGTTTCTGGGAACGCGCTTTTAAAAAATAAAGACCAGACAATCACCGCTGACCTCATTGAGTTTAACCAAACTACAGAAGACCTTTATGCAAAAGGAAATGTAAAAATTGATACTCCAGAAATACAAATCACCGGCACTGAACTTGAGTTATCTATCAGTGAAGATACCGGGGTAATTCCAAACGCTAAATTCATAGTTAACCTCACGCAAGATAAACCCTCTAAATTTAATACAAAGTTACGTGGTACTGCAGCTCAACTATTTATTGAAGGAAAAGATAAAAAAAGATTAGAAAATGCATCGATCACTACCTGTGAAGCCGGGCAAGATGGTTGGATTATAAATGCAAGCCAAGCAGAAATTGATCAATCTACCCAGACTTTAACAGCAACAAATTCAACATTATCCCTTAAGGGTATTCCAATTATTAGCACCCCATATGCAGACTTCTCATTCAGTGATTTAAGAAAATCTGGCTTTCTTATGCCCACTATTGGTAGCACTTCAAGAAGTGGTATGGAATGGATGGCTCCTTACTACCTCAATTTATCCCCAACATCAGATCTTACACTTTTACCAAGAATTTTAGGTAAGCGCGGCCTTCAACTAGGAGGAACTTATCGCTATTTAGATGAAAAATATACTGGAGTTAGTGCGCTAGAATTCATGAACAGGGATAAAAAAAAATTAGACCTTAAGGAGAGATACTATATTAATATTAATCATCAACACGAATTCTCTGAAAACATTAATGCCGGTCTCAGCATCGAAAAAGTCGCTAAAAATGATAAGAATTATTTTAATGATATGAAAAGCAATATCGCCTTTACCAGTCAAGTTAGCTTGGCGCAAAGTGCTTATTTGAACTATTCCACAGATAGTATTTTTTCAGAAGGTGATGCCTTTAGTGCCAACTTACTCTCGCAAAAGTTTCAAAATTTATCCTCAAGCTCGCCATATGAAAGACTCCCAAGTTTAACTGCGAATTACTCTAACGACATACTCGATGATGATGAATTCATAATAATAGATACAAATACATTATTAACGTATAACCAATTTGAAAATAATAATGATTATAGCGGGGCAACTCGTGCAACAGGTAATAGGTTTACAGCAAGCCCTTCGGTTGAATTTCCTTTAGAGTCAAGCTTTGGGTATGTAACCCCAAAATTCATCATGGACTACAAAAATTATGATATAGAGGGTGCAAATATTGCTTCTAAATCATTATTTATCCCTACATTTTCTATTGATAGTGGGGTATATTTTGATAAACCATTTGACCTAGGCGGGAATGATTTTATTCAAACATTAGAGCCTAGAATTTTTTATTCTTATACGCAATACAAGAATCAAGAAGATCTACCAATGTTTGATACAGGTTTAACGGAATTAAATGCCTACAACATCTTCAATGAAAATCAATTTTCAGGAGGAGATCGCGTCATGGATAGTAATCAGGTAACTTTTGCGCTATCAAGCAGAATAATGGACTTCAAGGGTTTTGAGTGGCTATCAACAACATTAGCACAAAGGTTTTATATTGGTGACAGAGATGTTTTAAAGGAAGTACAGTTTTCTAGTTCAACCCTGAAAAATGACTCATCAGACCTTTTCTTTGGGGCTAAAGCTTACATAACTAGAAATCTTTTATTTGCAACAGAGTGGCAATACAATGTCGATGAAAGTGTGACAAATAGATCGACTTATAAGATGAGATATAGGCCGGGACCAGGAAAAGTATTAAACGCAAGTTACAGGAATGTAAAGAATCCTAATAATACCAGCACAAAAAATTATAATGTCGAGCAGTATAAAATTTCAGGTCAGTGGCCACTAGGTCGTGGCTGGTCAGGTTTAGCAAGTTACGATTACGACACAATAGAGTCCGTTGTACTTGAAAGCATGGGTGGACTTGAATACGATGCAGGCTGCTGGTCAACACAAATAATGTTTCATAGGTTAAGATTAGCAGACTCTGACAAACCTAACTCAACCTTGTTTATTCAATTAGAATTAGGTGGGCTTGGCTCCCTGGGAACAGGTGATCAAGATAGCTTATTTGATAAGATGAACAGGAATGTACCTGGAAGTATGTTTAGTCACAACCTTCCGGATCGAATCGAACTCGTCCGAATGACCTTGGGCTTTCAATAATTTTAATAAGTCTTTCATTGCCTTCTCCTACCTTATTGTCTTAGTCAGATTCCAACTCAATATCGATACCCAGAGATCGAATCTCCTTGACCAATACGTTGAAAAAGATTCAATTTCTAAATCTCAGCTTATTAATGCAGTAAACAAAAAAAAAGATTACTTCGTTAATAAAAAGATAAAAATCCCTAAAGAAAATATTTTAATTGACAACACACTTGAGGAACTAATTAATCAGAGCCTTATTATGCAATTTTCCGAGCAAATAGGAATACAGGCTTCTTCGGAACACCTTCAGAATGTAATCGGAAATATCGCTGAGAAGAATCAATCAACAGTTGAAGAACTAAGGATTCAAATGGAATCAGAAGGTAGTAATTTTATTGAATTTAAAGAACAAATACGGTTTGAGATAACAATAAATAAATTAAAACAAAGGCAAATTACATCCAAACTAAAAGTTTCAGACTACGAGATTGATAGTTATATTGCACTTCAAGAAAAGATGACATCAGACAGTTATAATATCCACCATATTCTTGTGGAAACCTCGGAAGAATTGTCAAAAGTTACTGAATTATTAACAACTTCGCCTTTTAAAGATGTTGCTAAAAAATACTCAAGCGGACCATTATCTGAGACAGGTGGAGATTTTGGTTGGAGAAAATTAGAAGAACTTCCTGATAGTTTTGTTGAAATCATAAAATCATTAAAAGTTGGACAAGTGTCAAAAGAATTTGAAACCAACAATGGTTTCCATATTATTAAACTAAGTGACAAAAGGGGTATTGAATACAAAGCAGTATTAATTAATCAATCCAAGGTTCGACATATTTTAATAAAACAAAATGAGATTACCTCAGAGGACAGCATAAAGAAGAAACTGAATCATATAAAAAATCAAATCTTGCAGGGATTAGCTTTTACTGAAGCCGCAAAAAAGTTTTCTGAAGATGGTTCTGCATCAAACGGTGGCGAGTTAGGTTGGATTTCAAGTGGAGACACTGTCCCAGAATTCGAAAAAAAAGTTCAGGAGCTTAAATTAAACGAAGTAAGTGACCCAATAAAAACAAATTTAGGTTGGCATATACTAGAAGTATTAGACAGAAGGATTAAAGATTTTACCATTGAATCAAAAAGAGCTTCAGTTGAAAATAAGATACTTGAACAAAAAACTGAATCTGCTTTTACAGACTGGTTACTAGGACTTAGGGAACGGTCTCATATTGAAATAAGGCTAAATAACAGGTGATTAGTAAAATAAAAAAAATTATTATTACCGCGGGGGATCCAGCGGGAATTGGATTAGATCTGTGTATTAAGCTTGCATACAAAAAGTTTCCTGCAAACATAACGGTAATAGGTAATCTTAATGCTTTAAAAAATAGAGCTAAATTTTATAAAAAAAAAATTACAGTTAAAAAAAACTTATCTACTCATGAAGGAAATGGAAATTTAAACATCGTAAACGATCATTATGGAGATATTTTATGGAAATTGAATCGAAAAATTCAATCTCTCAATTATCTGCACTAAAATTTGCAACTGAAGAGTGTTTAAAAAATAATTTTGATGCATTGGTTACCTTACCAATAAATAAAAAAGTCCTCAGTTCATCAGATATTAATTTTACAGGGCATACGGAATTTATTTCTGAAATCTGCAATACACTAGGTGAAGAGATAATGCTTTTAACTAACAAAAACTTAAAAGTTGCTTTAGTAACGACTCATCTGGCATTAAAGATGGTTCCTAAATCTATAACAAAAAAAATACTAGCAAAAAAATTACAGGTACTTAACGAGCAATTAATAAATAAATTTAATATAAAAAATCCTGACAAGTATGTTGGAAAATTGATGGTGTGTCAGATGATGAATTTGGTGATGAAGAAATAAAAATAATCACAACTAAAGATGGGGAAGGAAAAGAAAGACAAAATGTGATTTCAATTCAAAAAAAATGGAAGTTAATTAAGCCTGTTCCTTAGCGATGTATCATGATCAAGGGCTTCCGGTGTTGAAGTATCACGGCTTCGGTAGGGCTGCCAATATTACCTTAGGCCTTCCAATCGTCAGAACATCCGTTGACCATGGAACAGCACTTGATATCGCTGGAACGGGGGTAGCGGACTCTGGCAGTTTGGTTACGGCTATCAATGTAGTAATGGTAAAGGAATCAATTGATATTGAGAGCAGATTACTAGATTGGATATTTGAACAAGGAGAGTTAGAGTTTATTAACAAAATAGACCTACTTAACTTTATGAAGTACCGTACTGATGAAAGTTTAGTAAAAATAGGAATTGAACCAGTATTTAATATTCCTTTTGAAGCATATCAACATATGATCGATCAATTAATGAAAAAAATTCCAAATGAAAAAATTACTATTTATAATGAAGACTTTCTTAAAAGTGATTCGCTTAAATTCAATGCTTATACACATATCATAGGTAACTTACCATACAATATCTCCACCCCATTAATCTTTCACTTGCTCAGTTATACTGACCTTGTTTGCGATATGCACTTTATGCTACAAAAAGAAGTTGCGGAGAGAATAACAGCTAAAATATCAACAAAAGCATATGGGCGGATGTCAGATTACAATATTTTTATCAAACTGAATATTTATTCGAAATTCCAGCGCAGTCATTTACACCCGCCCCAAAAATAACTTCTGGTATTGATGGTAGTTGGGTAAATCGAGAATTGTTAGCAAAAAACATTAATACTTTAAAAATCCAAATGGCCCAAGTCGATAATTTATTGTTACAAGCACTACATCATGAAGGGGTAATGTCTCAAGTTGATAGAGTGAAGAATTAGCAGAACCTGTAATGTATGCCCCTCCATGAATCCAAATCATTACAGGCATTTTTGCATTTAATTTTTTGGAACTTATATTGAGTGTGAGACAGTCAATTGATTCTGCAGGCAAAGAAAGGGTACGCAGTCAAAACTTATTATAAAAGAGTTTGGTATTCCTCAAATTTCAACAGGTGATATGTTGAGATCTGCTGTAAAGGATAAAACAGATCTTGGTATTAAGGCAAAAGGTTATATGGATGATGGTGGATTAGTTCCAGATAATCTAATTATAGATTTAGTTAAACTTAGGGTGGAAATGAAAGACTGTGAAAATGGTTTTCTTTTAGATGGCTTCCCAAGAACAATTCCTCAAGCAGAAGCTATGAAAGAGGTAGAAATTTTTATTGATTTTGTTTTAGAAATTCATGTTGATTTAGATTTAGAAGGTTTTGAAGACAAAGATTCTACTGGAGAAGACACAGGTACCACGTAGAACATAACCCGCCGATTACAGAAGGTATTGACGATATTTCTGGAGATCCATTAATAATAAGGGATGATGACAAAAAAGAAACTATATTAAAGAGACTTAATACCTATCATGAACATACAGAGCCCTTGGTAAATTTTTACTCTAAATGGTCAGCTAATAGCGATCAAAATTCACCTAATTTTATAAGTATAGATGGTGACGACTCTTCTGAAAAAATTAACGAAATACTAAATAAAATACTAAAATAGACTATGAAGCCTGATTATCCCTTTAAAAATATAGAAACAAAAACTCAAAAATATTGGGCTGATTCAGAGGCCTTTAAAGTTTCTGAGAATAATCAAAAACCTAAGTTTTATGCTTTATCAATGTTTCCATATCCAAGTGGCAAGATTCATATGGGTCATGTGAGAAACTACACTATAGGAGATGTGATATCACGCTATAAAAGAATGAAGGGTTTTAATGTTCTTCAACCGATGGGTTGGGATGCTTTTGGTCTTCCGGCAGAAAATGCAGCAATCCAAAATAAAACAGGTCCATCCGAATGGACTAAAAGTAATATTAAGCACATGCGAACTCAGTTAAGGAAATTAGGCTTAGCTATTGACTGGAATAGAGAGATTGCAACATGCGATAAAAATTATTATAAATGGGAGCAATGGCTTTTTACCAAGCTTTATAAAAAAGGGTTAATTTATAATACTAAAGTTATGTTAATTGGGATCCAATTGATGAAACAGTTCTTGCAAACGAGCAGGTAATAGATGGAAAAGGCTGGAGATCTGGTGCAACAGTTGAACGAAAAGAAATCCCACAGTATTTTATGAATCACAATGGTTAGCATCATTATCAGGATTAGATGGTCTTGATGGTGTGATAGAGTTAAAACTATGCAAAAGAATTGGATAGGTAAAAGCTCTGGTTGCGAAATTATTTTTGGCATTGATGATGTAGAAGAGCCCCTTAAAGTTTTTACCACAAGGCCAGATACCTTAATGGGGGTCATCATTTTTAGCAATTGCCCCAGAACATAAATTAAGTGGCCTAATGTCTAAGGATAATGAATCGATTAAAAGCTTTATTCAGGAGTGCAAAAAAACCGGGACATCTGAGGCAGAAATTGCAACTGCAGATAAAAAAGGAATTTTTTCTGGCCTGTATGCACTTCACCCAATCTCAAATGAAAGAATACCAATATGGATCGCTAATTACGTTTTAATTAATTATGGGGATGGGGCTGTTATGGCAGTTCCCGCCCATGATGATAGAGACTATGACTTTGCTGAAAAATATAAACTACCTATAAAACAAGTAATTAAAGGAATTAAAGGAATTAATAAAAATTTTAGGGCCTTTACAGGTTCATAGTTATTAATTTTAAGCGAATTTAATGATAAAAAAAATGAAGAAGCAAAGAATTTAATAACTAAAAAATTAGAAAGAACTCAATTGTGGTAATAGAGAGACAAACTTTAGACTTAGAGACTGGGGTATTTCAAGACAAAGGTACTGGGGCTGCCCTATCCCTATAATTCATTGTGTAAAATGTGGTGATGTGACGGTCAATGAAAAAGATTTACCTGTAGCCCTTCCAGAAGAAGTAATAATGCCTAAATCAGGTTCCCCCTTAACCACAACACCATCTTTTTATGAATGTACTTGCCCAACATGCGGGGGGAAGGCTAAAAGAGAAACTGATACCATGGATACTTTCTTTGAATCATCTTGGTATTTTGCGCGGTACACATCTTTTGATCAAAACAAATCAATGCTGGATGAAAGGGTAAATTATTGGCTTCCAGTCGATCACTACATAGGTGGTATAGAACACGCAATACTTCATCTTCTGTATTCAAGGTTTTTTACAAGAATACTGTTTGATTTAGACCTCGTTAAAGTTAAAGAGCCATTTAAAAAGTTACTTACTCAGGGCATGGTTCTTAAGGACGGGGTAAAGATGTCTAAATCGAAAGGTAACACAATTGACCCAGAAAGCTTGATAAAAAAATATGGTGCGGACACAGCAAGATTATTTATTATGTTTGCTGCTCCAGCAGAACAAAGCTTAGAATGGTCAGACAAAGGTATTGAGGGCTCTCACCGGTTTCTAAGAAAACTTTGGTCATTAAATAGTAATAAAAGTAAGGGCAAAGAATTAAATAATAATCTCAAAGATCTGAGGTATAAATTACACATAACTATCCAAAAGGTTACCGATGACCTTGAAAGAAGAAATAGCTTCAACACAGCAATCTCATCAAATATGGAATTATTAAATTTTTTGGTTTCAATTGAGGCGAAAGAGGAAGTACCAAATAAATTAAAACAAGAAATATTTGAAAGCGTAGTGTTGATGCTAAATCCTTTTGTTCCTCATATAGCAAAAGCATTATGGCAAGAACTTAGGCCCAATAAAGAAATAGATATAGAATCATGGCCCGAAGTAGATTTAACTGCATTAGAGGTAGATGAGGTTTCAATTGTAGTTCAAGTGAACGGTAAATTAAGAGCAAATATGCTAATATCGAACACAGATAATGAGGATGAGATAAAAAATAAAGCAATAGAACTTGATGGAATAAAAAAGTACACACAAGATATAGGTATCAAAAAAATTATCTACATTAAACAGAAATTAATAAATATTGTTACGGGGTAAAAATGAAGGTATTAAAAAAAATTATTGCTATGATCTTAATATCTACACTTCTTAATGCTTGTGGCTTTCAGTTAAGAGGGTCTTTTGAAAGTAATTTTGAATCCATTTATATTTCAGGTGGAACAAAAGATTTCACTAAAATTCTTAAAAAAAGAGTCAAGCAAGCTGGTATCAAAATAAAACCATTGTCAGAGGCAGAAAGATCAGTCGAAATAATTACTAACTCATTTACTAAAAATATTTTGTCACTGGGTGGTGATGGAAAGGTTCGTGAGTACGAGATTAATTATAAAGTTTCATATAGGTTTAAATCGCAAGAAGGAGAATGGAGTAAACCTATTGAACTAGATGTAATGAGAGAATATGCATATGATGATGATGATTTATTAGCAAAAGGAGCAGAAGAAGCAACATTAATACCAGTCAGCCATCTTAAAAAAAGGAGATTCTTTTAGTATTTCATTAATTAAATAAAAAAACTTTTTATACGAAAACTTATTAGACAAACTTAATAAACAAAATAAAAGCTTTTGGAGCGACATTGTAAGTGATATAATTAATAGTATTAAAAAAGATCTATCAAGATCATGTAAAGAACTTAATATAGAAAAGCAATTTATTGTATATGATTTTAAACTTACAGTTGATGAAATAAAATCTAAGATTCAAAATCAATCGCTATTTTCTCAAAAAACTTTAAAAAATAACTTTTTCAAATGGAAAAATTTCAACTGAAGTAAAAGAATTTTTAAGTAAAAAATTCTTTATCATCGTTTACGATATTTTTATTATTTATTTTGTAAACCCAACAAAAGAATTTTGTTTGTTTTTATGGTATACCAAATTTATTGAAAACTGTATGACTATTTCTGCCCAAGAACCAACTACAAGCGAAATAAGAACTGCAATAAACCATAGAGCGATATTTTACAAAATTAATATCGATGAAGAGGGACTGGAAATACTAACAAATATGTCCTTAGGAAATCTTCTTTTTGCTGAAAATGAAATAAAAAAACTATCATTGATATTCAAAGAAGATCCAATTAAGGTTAAGGATTTAATTCATCAGCTATCTAACGGATCAAAATTTGATGGCTTCCAATTACTTGAACTTTGTATTAATGGAGAGATGGATAAGACTTTATTAGCCATCAAAAGTCTACAGCAAGAAGCAATATATCCAATTATGATAAATGGTATATTTGCATGGTTTTTTAGGGCCTTAATTAAACTTAAATACTCATCTAATTTAGTTAGTAACAGTTCCTTTCAAAAGTTACGAATTTTTGGAAATTCTCAAAAGCTAGCTCATAAAGCATTATTGAAACTTAATGTGAGTGAGGTTGAAAGAAGCTTAAGAAAAATTAAGGAAATTGATTTTATTAGCAAAGGTCTTCAGGAAGGCGATGCTTGGTTTGAACTTAATGCATTTTGCTTTAGAATTTCACGCATCATGGGTAAAAAGTGAAGTAATATACCATTATGGACATTGAAAATTACATTAAAAAAATTGGTTTAGAAGCAAGAAAAGCCAGTTATATTATTGCCTCAGCAGAAAATAATCAAAAAAATATTTTTTTAAGTAAATTCAATATGTGAAACTTCTTGATAATAAAAATAAAATTATTGCTGCAAATAATAAAGACCTAACTGAAGCAGTAAAACAGGGTCTTGATGATGCCTTTATAGATCGCTTGAAATTAACCCCAAAAAATATTACCGCAATGGCAGACGGCTTGCTTCAAATAAAAAGTCTAGCGAATCCTGTTGGCAACATTATCAATAAAAATACTATGCCCTCTGGAATAGTAGTTGGGCAGATGAGAGTCCCTCTTGGAGTTATAGGAATGATTTATGAATCAAGGCCAAATGTAACTATTGATGCGGCTGGACTCGCAATTAAATCTGGTAATAGTATTATTTTGAGAGGTGGCTCAGAGTCCATTCATTCAAATTCTTATCTAAATGAATTAATTAAAGAAACCTTAATTGAGGTCAAACTTCATCCGGGGTGTGTTCAAATTATTGAAACAACAGACCGTGATGCTGTTGACAGCCTGATAAAGATGGATGAATTTGTTGATGTCATTATCCCAAGAGGGGGTAAAAGCCTTATCCAGAAGATAACTGATAGCGCAACGATACCTGTTATTAAACATTTAGATGGGAATTGTCATATTTATGTGGACGAATTTTCAGATATTGATAAAGCAGTTTCTATCGTAGACAATTCAAAAACACAAAGGCTTGGTACATGCAATACACTTGAATCATTAGTGGTTTCTTCTAAAATTTCTAAGCTATTTCTTCCAAATATTAAAAAAGTATTTGACAATAAATTTATTGAAATTCGTGGCTGCAAGGAAACACAAAAAATTATCTCTGGTGTAAAATTAGCCACAGAGAATGATTATTACGAAGAGTATTTAGGTCCCACAATCTCATGCATTATTGTTGAATCTATAAATGAAGCAATTACTCATATCAATAAATATTCTTCTCGCCATACAGAGTCAATAATTACTAACAATGAAACTCACAGCCAAAAGTTTATTCGAGAAGTTGATTCATCAAGTGTTATGGTAAATACATCAACAAGATTTGCAGATGGTTTTGAGTATGGGCTTGGTGCAGAAATTGGAATTTCAACTGATAAATTTCATGCAAGAGGGCCTGTTGGTATAGAGGGGCTTACTTCTCTTAAATATATAGTATTGGGCGATGGTCAAATTAGGAAATAACCTGAATGTTAGAAAATAAATTTATAGGATTGTTTGGTGGTGCATTTGATCCTGTGCATAGAGCCCATATTGCAATAGCAGAAAATGTTTATAAATTCTTCGTTGGATAAAATAATATTTATACCGACCGGTATATCCCATTCACAAAAAATTTTACCAATTATAATCCATGAGATAGCAGCTATCGCAGGTTTTAAAAAATTAGAATTTCAGATGATTGAAATTTTGAAAAGTTTTACTAGTAAAGAAAAATCATACACAGTAAATACAATGAACAAAATTTATAAATTGATATGTAATATATAATTTTTTTATATTAGGTACAGATACAATAAATGGAATCATTAAACTAATACCAATTAACATTTTTTTAACATTATTTTCGTTGAAAGACAAGGCTCACTTTTAAAAGATAGCTTAAGTAAAGAAATTATTGACTTTATAAAACAACACAAAGCCAATAATATTGCTGATTTGAAAGAAAAAAGATCAGGGCTAATATATCAAGTTAAAAGAACTGGTTATGATATTAATGAAATTGTTGATAAAAATATTAATAAATCGAGTATTACTGATTTAGTCCCTGAGGTTATTGAAAGATATATTAAGAAACATCAGTTGTACCTTTAATCTGGCCAAACTAAAAAACTTGCAATAGCCTCAGTATCTATCTCTTCTTGATAAGGGATGATACCCATTAGAGGCGCTGGCATTTTCTGTTTAATATAAGAGATATTGTTATCAATTTCTAACATATTTGCATCAATACAATTAGCTACCCATCCAAATAATTTTTGCTTCCTGCTTAAAATTGATTTTAACGTTAAGAGAGAATGGTTTATACAACCCAATCGTATACCCACAACCAATATAATTGGAACATTAAGATTGGTTACTAGATCTGCCATTGTTCTATTATTATCTAATGGGACCTCATGTCCACCAGCACCCTCAATAAAAACAGCGGCTGCATTTTTTTTTATGTAATTTAAGTTTCTTTGTATAAGATTAAAATCTATTTTGCAACCAGCCTTGTCAGCTAAAATGACTATCTACTTTAACAAATTGTTCCCCAGCATTAATTTTTGATATATCAGATGATTTCATATAGGTAGAAAGTGATCTATTAATATGAAAGAAAATTGAATCTGTTAAAAAATATTGGCTTCATACCCATGACAATTTTATCTTGATTACTTAGTAACCTCATAAGAGCACAAGTTATTTCAGTTTTCCCAACATTTGTATCAGTTCCTGAAATAAAAAAAATATTCATAAGTTAATCTCGTTTGTTAAAATTAATTTTTTTGATCTTTTAAGTTATTCCAAGCGTGACCATATATTACCTCGTAAGTTACTGGTAGCTTACCCTCAACCCTCAACTCCTCATACGCTTTCTTTATTTTTATTATTTTACTTTTTCCACCTAAACCCCTTGATGCTTGACTGGAAGAACTAGATGCTCCAATCCCCTTGATATCTTTGAAAAATTTTTCAATACTAGGGTAAGAAATAATAAAATCTTCAACATCTAGAACAGGGTTTAATAACCTATTATTAACAAGCATATTTGTAATGCTATTTTTATCAATAAACTTATTAACCGAATTATTATTAATCATCCTTAGCTCCTTGAGGGTATTAGGTCCAAATGAACTAAAAATGAATAATCCACCTGGCCTTAAAATAGTTTCGATCATACTTATAATTTTTGGTAAATCATTACACCACTGAAGAGCACTTGAAGACCATATTAAATCAAAAGAATTAGGAGCAAAGCCTAATTCTTCGATGTCACCACACACATATGAAAATTTATTTCTACTAAGAATCTTGCTTATTATATTTGGCTTTTTTTTTCTTGCATTAATTAGCATATTCTCTGCAAAGTCATAATTTATAATATGTGATTTTTTGTATTTTTTAAAGTATTTTCAAATGGATAAAAATTTACAATTAAAATCAATAACCATTAAAGTCAATTAGCATCTTATCTTCAGTAATTTTTTTGAAATTAATTCTTGCAACTCCAATTAAAAGAAGTTGGTTGACCAAATAAGTAGATACTTTTTTAACATTTTTATTTATTTGATATTTACTTTCCATTACTACTCTCTAAAAATTCACTTATTAACTTTAATACATTTTTTTTGTGGCTAATAAAGGGTAAGTGACTGGCTGTTTCAATATTTTTAATCTTAGAATTTTTTATTCTTTTTTGCATCCATAAAGATGCATCACATGGGGTTAATTTATCCCGGCCACCAGAAATTATTAGGGATGGAGTTCTGACTTTTGAAACTATAGTTCGTAAATCAATAAATCGTAGGAGTTTTAGTGCTGGGATCAGCCCCTTATAATTTTCATTATCTGTATCAATAAAATCACGCTTTAAATCCCTGATTATATTACTAGAATTTTCTGATCCCAGTAACTGTAAAGCTAAAAAATTTAACATTGTTTTTTCTCTATTTTTTGTTAATTGACTAGCAAAGACCAGTAAGTTTTTATCATCTACAGCACAATCCCAATCATCTTTTTTAACAAAGCATGGTGTAGTAGAAATCAGTATTAAATTATTAATATAATTTGAATACTTGACTGCTAACTTAATAGCAATCTGTCCTCCCATAGACCAACCTAAAATTATTGCATTATTTGGTGTACTTAAATAAACTTGATCAACTATCTCATCAATACTATATGGCTCTATTAATTCACTTCTTCCCATTCCAGGAAGATCCACAATATATAACTCGTAATTTTTACTTAATGATTTAGCAATGTCTGTCCAAATATTTCCTGTCATTCCCCATCCATGGATTAGAACCATAGGTGGACCATTTCCCTTAACACTTACGTACATATTAAATTAATAGTCCATTAATTGCATTCGCTAACTCTATGACATCTTTTTCTTTATGAGCAACAGAAAGTGAAACTCTAAGTCTTGAAGTTTTTTCTGGAACTGTTGGAGGCCTTATGCTTGGAACGTAAAAGCCTAACTCATACAAACCTTTTGCAATACTAATAGTTTTCTCTGTGTCATTTATAAATATTGGTTGAATCGGTGTAGTCGATTCGCCTAAAACTATTTTCTCTTTAATTTTGTTCCTAAAAATTTTTATTAAACATGATAAGTGGTTCCTTAGCCCCTCGCCTTCTCTAATTATTTCAAGAGAAGTAATAATCCCTTTTGCTAAAAAAGGTGGATGGGCTGTGGTAGTAAATATAAGACTTAGCTTTATTTATCAAATACTTTATTAACTCATTATTGCCTGCAACAATTGCTCCAGAAACTCCAACTGATTTTCCCAATGTAAACATGTAAATTATTCTTTCTCTTGAGTCACTCTTTATTAAACCTTTTTCTTCAAAGTATTCAATAACCCCTTGACCCGTTTTACCTAGGACCCCATAACCATGAGCATCATCTAAGTATAAATATGCATTATATTTAGCACATAGTTCTAAAATCTTTGGGATATTTGCAATGTTGCCATCCATACTAAAAACAGCATCTGAAACAATAATTTTTCTATTCGAGGACTGTTGCATCAATAAATGCTCTAAATTACTCATATCATTATGCGCAAATCTCAAAAATTTTGCATGGCTTAGAGTGCATGCTTCATTCAATGATGCATGATTAAGCTTGTCTGAAAATATAACATCTCCTTTTCCACATATTGATGGTATCACCCCAATATTGGCTGAATATCCAGAAGAAAATACTACAGATTCTGGAACAGGCTGTGTTCATATTGCTCCTGCACATGGAACTGATGATTTTTTGTTAGGCAAGAGATTTGGATTAGAAATTTTAAACCCAATTTTAAGTAATGGTGTATTTTCAGGTAAACCAAATAACCTTAATGGCACTCACGTTTATAAACTTGATGATCTAATAATTGAATTATTAGTTAATAATAATACATTGCTAAGTAAAAATATTACTTTTACATAAACGATCCCCAATTATTGATGGTTTTACAACTAATACTCTATTACCTTTAGATTCGGTTGAAATAACTGATCTTTTTTAATAATTTAGCTACCAGTTGTTAAAAGCTCTTCGCCATAAAAAATTGAATTTGCACCTGCAAAAAAACATAATGCTTGCATACCATCATCCATACTCTCTCTTCCAGCAGATAATCTTACAAAACTTTTTGGCATAGTTATCCTTGCACATACATTTGTATCTGCAACAACTGGTGGAATAAAAAGACAAAGTGGAACATTTACAATTAATGTAGGTAACGCTGGTAGTGCTAAGAATTCGATACATACATTTGTATCATCATCAAGTGATTCTATTAAGCACGAACCACAATCACCGCATACATTTATATCTGCATCTCGTTCTGCAATACAACATTTACCTCAATCGAATCATACATTTGTAAGAACAAATACTAATTCGGTGAGTACTTTACCAATATTAACTAAAACTATTGATGGTTTGGTTAAGAGAGGAAGTGGTACACAATTTACTTCTTCATTAGTTGGTTCAGAAACTCTTATATCTAAATTATCATCTTCATTTGAAACTGTATTAGATATTATAGAATTTGGAACTGGTTCTACTCCAACAACAGCAACGTATAATCCTGCTGATGGTGACTTTGTAATTACTATTCCAAAGCACAAATTTAAGAAATACCCGCAATCTTCTGAGCAACCTCCAGTTTTAATTGATAATAGGGTACTTAATTGAACGGCATTAGGATCAAAATGTATTCTATGGACGTTATGAGCCTGATATACTAAATCATTAAATGGTAACCCAAATAGAGACTTGATTTCTTTTTTTGACCACTTCTCTAAGTTTTCATTATATTTCTTTTTTGGCTTTTTAAAGTAAAGGGTTTTATGATTTTCTAAAAAATTTTGAGAATCCATATAGCTCCTAAGTAATTGATTTTAATAAATTATTTTGTAAAATATATATTAATTTTAACTAATTTTACACTATTTTAATAACAACTGTATAAATTTTAATCATATGTTTAATATTGTTTTGTTTGAACCAGAAATACCTCCAAATACTGGTAACATTATTAGGCTTTGTGTAAACACTAATTCAAATTTACATTTAATAAAGCCGCTTGGCTTTAAAATAGATAATACTACACTTAGAAGAGCTGGTTTGGATTATCATGATATGGCAAAGGTATTTTTATACGATGATTTTAATAAATGTCTCGAGAAACTAAAAAATAATAGATTTTTTGCTGTATCTACAAAAGCAAAAAATTGCTACATTGAATTTGATTATAAGGAGGGGGATGTGTTTGTATTTGGCCCTGAAACAAGGAGGTCTACCTCATGAGACTTCTTAACTCGGACTGACGTTGATAAGAAAATTAGAATTCCAATGGTCAAAAATAATAGAAGTTTAAATTTATCAAATAGTGTTGCTGTTGTTTTGTATGAAGCTTGGCGTCAAACTGACTTTAAACTTGGAACTAAATACTTTTGCTGAAGTTAAATTTTCAGGTTTATTATAAACTTCTAAAGTTTTTCCATACTGAATAACATTATTAACTTCCTCGGTAATGGGCATTTCAATACCTAATACCTTACTTCGATTAACCACCTCTTTTGCTGTAAAGACTCCTTCAGCAACATGCCCCAAGCCCTTTAGAATGTCATTCAAAGACTCCCCTTTTGCTAACCTTGAGCCAACCTCTCTGTTCCTAGAAAAATCGCCGGTACAAGTAAGTACAAGGTCACCTGCCCCAGATAAACCACTAAATGTATCAATCTTGGCTCCAACTTTAAGGCCAAACCTTGAAATCTCCGCTAACCCTCTAGTTATAAGTGCTGCCCTTGCATTGTTACCAAAGCCCATACCATCAGATATACCGGATGCTATTGCGATTACATTCTTTAGCGCTCCAGCAACAGAAACCCCAACAACGTCAGTACTTGTATAAATTCTCAAGTTACTCTGATGGAATATTGGGGCTAGGTTATTTGCGAGAACGGGATTATTTGTAGCTAAAGTTACAGCTGTAGGAAGACTTCTTACAAGCTCAGCTGCAAAACTTGGTCCAGATAAAACCCCCCAACCCCTCGACGCCTTAAGCTCTTCGGCAGCAATTTCATGAGCAAGCTTTGCGGAGCTTTGCTCTAGTCCCTTGTTAGCCCATATTACTGGAGCATGGCTATTGTATTGATTTATTTTTACGAGGATTTCCCTAAAACCTGAAGTTGGTACAACTGATAATATGAGATCGCAATCTGATAGAGCTTTAGAGAGATTATTCTCAACACTCAAAAGATCTGGAAATATAAAGTCTCCAAGATACATTGGGTTCGATCGTGCTTTTTTCATTCCTGAAATATGGCCTGAATCTCTCCCCCAAATAACCGTCTGAGTTTTTTTTGCAATGTGCATTGCTAAAGCAGTGCCCCATGCGCCAGCCCCAAGAACACAAACCTTCAAGTTATAGCCCCCAGACCTTGTCAAGCCTTACAAAACCAGATAATCCCTCTAGCTGAGATTGGACATTAACCCAACCATCTGTCACCAACGTTGAATTTAAATTTAAAATAACAAATTTACTAATCTGGCCTAACTTAGAACTTTGAAGGCTAGCTTTATGATAAAGATTTACATTACTCTTAATCGTCATAACAGTTCTATTTTTATCCGCAAAATTCGACTGAATCCAACTAATATTACCCGTATGGTCTTTAACTTTTTTCCAATCCTTTAAATTAACCATAATCTCAAGTGGATACCCTTCGGTAACAATATATAGTTTTTTTGTTGAACAGATGAATTATCAAAAAGTTTTATTTCTTCAGAAATTTTAACAGAAATAAAATCAGATATATCTGAATATAAAAAAAACACTAAAATTAAAAAAAAATAAGTTAATTTAGAAAATTTTTTAATTAGCATTTTTAGCGGCGCCAGGCTGCTCTTGGTCTTTTTGTTGCATATATAAAGTTTCAAAATTTATAGGATTTAAAAGTACGGGTGAAAAACCTGCTTTAGTAACAAGGTCTGATATTGCTTCCCTTGCATAAGGAAATAAGATATTTGGGCATGTGATTGCAAGAACCATTTCCATTCCTTCTTCAGGTACATTTAAAATCTTAAAAATCCCAGCTTGAGTTACCTCTATCAAGAAAGAAGTATCTTTGCCCTGCTTTGAGGTTACAGTTATCTGCAGAGCAACTTCATAATAACCATCTGAGAGAGGCTTGGCAGAATTGTTTAATTCTAACGAAATTTTTGGAGCTTCTCTACTAGTAAATATCTCTGGAGCATTTGGAATTTCAACTGAAACATCTTTAAGGAAAAGTTTTTCAATCCCAAAACCAGGTCCTTGATTTTGTGATTCAGCTTGATTAATCTTTGCTGTCGAATTTTTTTTTGCTTTTGTTGTTGTAGTTTTTTTAGTTTTTTTGTCGTCTGCCATTTTTTTTCCAGTTCGTATAGTTTATTAAATTGAGTAAAATTGGTTAAGTATGTTGATATTCTATCTTTTAATCAAAAAAGATGAAATATTTATGCAAAATTAATCCAATAATAATTTATCAAGCTCGCCAGATTGATCACATTTCCTTAAATCCTCAAAACCTCCAATGTAATTATTTCCTATAAATATTTGTGGAACTGTTCTTTTTCCAGTTTTTTGTATCATATCTTCTAAAAGACTTTGGTCTTCATCAATTTTTATCTTCTCTATATTATCAAAGCCTTTTTCAGATAAGAGTCTTTCTGCATTTGTGCAATATGGACAAAAGTTACTGGAATACATTATTATTTTTTTCATATTATATTTTTTTAAAAAATTAATTAACTAATAGCTAAATTCCAAAGAGGTATTATAATTGAAGTTAAGATAGATAAAATAATTTATTTGATAATACAAATGCAAAAAAACCCTATATTACTTTTAATTTTAGATGGATTTGGTCATAGTGATGAGCCACAAGATAATGCAATATCAATGGCAAATACTCCTAATTGGGACATGTTGCTAAAAAAATACCCATATACCCTGATAAATGCATCTGAATCACATGTAGGACTCCCAAAAGGACAAATGGGTAATTCTGAAGTAGGTCATTTAAATATTGGTGCGGGAAGAATAGTATATCAAGATCTTTTACGAATAAATAATGCAATTGAAGACGGAAGTTTTTTCACAAATTCTCAGCTATTAAAAGCAATTCAAACAGCAACCAAAAACAATTCGGCGATTCATTTAATGGGGGTGTCCATAGTCATATTGAGCACTTTAAAGCAATGATTGAATTCGCAAAAAAACAAAAGGTTACAAAAGTTTATATCCATGCTTTTTTAGATGGGAGAGATACTCCTCCTAGAAGTGCGGAAAAATTTATTCAATCTACGGAAAAATTTTGTAAAGAAATAGGTGATAGAGATGATATTTGGTATATCGGTGGTACACTATATTTAGGACACGATTTGGGGCAATATAAAATTGATATTAATTGGTTAGAAGAACGTAGATTCAAATTATCAGGAAATCTCAGCAAGCCCTCAATGAGTCATACGCTAGAGGAAAATCTGATGAATTCGTAATCCCCACACTTATAAAAAAATCAGAAACTTATTCAGGAATTCATGATGACGACATGGTTGTCTTCATGAATTTTAGATCTGATAGAGCGCGGCAGTTAACTGATGCGATTCTCAATGAAGAATTTGGGTATTTTGACAGGGGCTCATTACCCAAAAAACTTAATTACTTTACTCTCACCAACTACGATAAAATACAAAAAAAGGCAAAAACTATCTTTGAGCCTATTGTGGTTAGAGACACCTTGGGGCAGTTCTTATCCGACTCAGGAAAAACACAATTAAGGATTGCAGAAACAGAAAAGTATCCACATGTAACGTTTTTCTTTAACGGGGGAGAAGAAGAAAAGTATGTAGGGGAAGATCGAATTATGGTTCCCTCACCAAAGGTTGAGACATATGATCTAAAACCCGAGATGAGTGCATATGAGGTTACGGAAAAACTAGGTACGGCAATCATGTCGTTGAATTATGATGTGATAATTTGTAACTATGCGAATAGTGACATGGTAGGACATACGGGAAATTTAAAAGCGGCAATAAAGGCAATAGAGGTTTTAGATGAATGTATTGGGATAATATACAAGTCGATACTGAAGGTTGAAGGACATATGATAATAACTGCTGACCACGGCAATGCAGAACAAATGGTTGATAAGATTAATAGTCAAACACACACACAGCACACAACAAACCTTGTTCCTTTTGTTTACATAGGTAAAAAAGCAAAAATTAAAAAAAAGGGCAAGCTACTCATATCGCACCGCTACAACCGTTTACCCTTGCTATGTTCCGCCTTCTTTGATGACAGGTCAAAACCTTATAGAATTTGATGATTAAAAATTTAATAATAAATATACTTTTAACTACTTTCATAGTATTTATCTTTACCAGCTTAAGTTTAGCTGGGACTCAAAATCAAACAACAGAAAAAAAAGTTAATCTTAATCATATAGCCATAATAAATAGATGACATTGATAAAAAAATAGAAAAAAATAAAGAAACAAAAGAAAAAGAAGCACTTGAAAAGACGTGAATTCCGAACCAAAAAAGACTAAAAAAGAACTTAACCCTAAAGAATAAAAAAAGAAAAAGTAAAAAAAAATTATCAAAGCTTATGAAGTGAAACCAAAACTTGAAAAAGAGTTGGTCCTTGGAAAAGAAAGACAATCAGCAGTTCTCTACCAATCGTATATAAAACCAAAACCCGGTTATTTACAAATGTTCTTAGAGGGTGTTAATCCAAACAAAATAACCAGAGAAATAAATTATCTGGGCTACCTATCAAGATCGTATAACGAAAATATTACTCAAATTAAGGATACATATAATAAGATCAAAGAAAAGAAGAAAGCAACGAATAAAACAATTAAAAAAATATTTCGAAAAGCAAAAAAAACTTAAAAATAATAAAAAAGTTTAAATCAAAAAAAAGCAAAAAAAAATGTTATTAAAAAAATATCAAAAAAAATTAAAATCTCAAAAAAAATTAAAGAAAAAATTAATAAAGGGAAAAAAAATTAACTTCAATTCAATAAGTTTATTACTTGAAAAATCAAAAAAGAGTCTGCTAAGAAGTCAAAAAATAAGAAATCAATAAATGCTGCTTTCATCCAGAGGAATTGTGGATGGAATAAATTTTGCTAAGCTAAAAAAGAAACTAAGGTTACCCGTAAAAGGCAAGGTCACTAATAAGTTCGGCTCTAAGCGAAGGGATACTGGCGTTACTTATAAAGGTATTTTTATTAAAGCGCCGGAAGGAAGGAAGGTTTATGCGGTTGCAAAAGGAAAGGTAGTTTTTGCAAGTGTGCTAAAAGGCTACGGTAACATTATTATTCTTGATCATGGGAATCAGTATATGAGTCTTTATGGAAACAATAAATCCCTGATTAAGAAAGAAAATGATATTGTAAAGGGTGGAGATACCATTGCGCTTGTTGGTAATAGTGGCGGAAATATTACTAATGGCTTATATTATGAATTACGCAGAAAAAGTAAACCATTTGATCCACTTAAATGGACTAATAATAGATAAATTATTCACCTATTATATGTAGGTTAACAGTTCTTATAAATTCGTCATATCGATGTTCGAATATAAATATACCTTGCCATCTTCCTATTGAGATTTCTTTATTTTCAACTGAGAAAGATAAATTAGTTTGTGTCAAAGCTGTTCTAATATGAGCAGGCATATCATCAGAACCCTCGGCTACATGCGTAAAAATTTTATCCCCATCCTTCACTAATCTTGAGAAAAAATTTTCTAGATCGATTAGGACATCCGAATCATAATTTTCATTTACTAATAGGCTACTTGAAGTATGAAGAATATTTAACGTTAGCAACCCAGATTCTATTCGTTGAGCTTTAACCCAATTAAGAACTTCCTCAGTAATATCATATAACTTTCTTCCTTTTGTAACTTTAGTGATTTTTCCAAAAAATTGCTTCACTATGAATACCAGTCAATCATTTTTTTATTGAATCATAAATTAGTAACATTGCACCAACAGAAATTGAGGCATCAGCAAAATTAAATGCTGGCCAATAATATTGTTCTACGTGAAACAGTATAAAGTCAACTACGTACCCCAAAAAAAATCGATCATAAAGATTTCCATCCCAAGAGGGGCAGACTCCGGCAAAGCAATATGTTCTATTGTATTTTTTAATAATATTTTTTATAACTGCAAGCAATGAGATGACAATTAAAAAATATCTTTGCCATCCTCCTTGATCACTCAAAAAACTAAAAGCTGCGCCTTTATTACGAAAGTATACAACTTTTAAAATTGAATTAATTTCGATAATCTCTTGAAATTGAAGCCTTGTTATTATTAAAAATTTTAGGGCTTGATCCAACGCAACAATAGAGCTGGTTATGAATGCTAACTTAAGCATGATTTCTTATTTCGCCAGGTCCAGAAAGATTACTTATACATCTTTCGCATATATCAGAGTAGGATTCATTAGAGCCAATATCTTTTTTATAATGCCAGCATCTTTCACATTTTTTGTGTGCACTTTTATTAACAATTATTTCCAATGAGCCTGAAGACCTTATAACGCTAACTTTTGATGCAATAAAAATAAATTTAAGATCGTCTTCAAAAGATATTAGTATTTTATAGCTTTCATCTGGAGCCTTAATCTCCAACTCAGCCTGCAAGGAAGAGCCAACGTCACCCTTTTCTCTAAGTTCTTCAATTTTTTTATTCGCATTACTACGGATTTTAACGATATGGCTCCAGTCACTTAATTGCTTTCCTGTTAACCCGTGATCTGGATAGATATACCAGGCGTCTGAAAAAACACTATCTTTATCTTCTTTCTCCATAATCTCCCATACCTCATGAGCAGTAAAGCTAAGCACGGGTGCCATAATACGCATTAATGAATTAGTTATATGAAACAATGCCGTCTGAGCAGATCGTCTTGCGTGAGAATTAATCTTTGTGGTGTACAAACGGTCTTTTAAAATATCTAAGTAAAAACCACCTAAATCTTCAGAGCAAAACGAAACAAATTTTTGCATACCCAGGTAAAATTCAAACGAATCATAGTTTTTTAAAATACCATCTTGTAAATTACTAGCGAGATATAAACCATATCTATCAATTGACAGCATATCTTTAGGACTAACAATCATAGTTTCACTATCAAAATCTTCTAAATTGGATAATAAAAACCTTAATGTATTTCTTATTCTTCTGTAGCTATCCGCAACTCTTTTAATTATTTCATCAGAAATGGTCAGCTCACCAGAATAATCAGTTGAAGCGACCCATAGACGAAGTATATCTGCTCCATATTGATCAATAATCTTCTGAGGAGCAATAACATTGCCCTTAGATTTGCTCATTTTATGTCCCTTGCCATCTACTACAAACCCATGTGATAATATTGACTCATAAGGTGCTCTGCGTCATTAATTGCACAGCCGGTCAACAAGCTTGATTGAAACCAACCTCTATGTTGATCAGAGCCCTCTAAATACATTGATGCTGGCCATTTAACTCTTCACGATCTTGAATTACAGATTGATGGGTAGTACCAGAATCAAACCACACATCCAACGTATCATTAGTTCTCACATAATCCCCTGCATCATCTTTCAGCAAGATTGAATCATCAAGTAAAAACCATGCATCAATACCTTTTTCTTCAATCTCATTCGCTACAATATCCAAAAACTCTAGTGTCTTTGGATGTGGTACCTTTGTTTCGTTGTGAACATAAATAGGTATTGGAACACCCCAGTTTCTTTGCCTAGAGACACACCAATCAGGTCTATTCTTCATCATAGCTTCTAGACGACTTTTTCCCCACTCAGGATAAAATTTTATACCTGAAGCAGACTTATTTGCTAAATCTCTTAAGGACATATTATTTTTATTTTTACTATCCATTCCAATAAACCATTGCTGTGTTGCTCTAAATATAATTGGGGCTTATCTGTTCTCCAACAATTTGGATAACTATGCTTGTATTTTTCCTGATACATTAGAGAATTATTTTTTTGCAAGACTTCTATTATACTTTTAGCAGCATCCCAGACAGTGAGTCCGGCAAATAGAGGTGTGTGTTCCTTAAATACCCCTAACTCATCAACTGGGTTTTCAACTGGAAGCTTATACTTCAATCCAACAATATAATCATCAAGGCCATGTGCGGGGGCTGTATGAACTAAGCCGGTACCAGCTTCTATAGAGACATGACCGCCGCAAATAATAGGGACCTTATTTCTTTTAAACGGATGTTTAAATAGAATACCTTCAAGCTGAGAGCCCTTACAAACTGATATTTTTTTTGCATCGATTAAATACTTTTCGAAGTTTTTATCGGCTAACTCAGCTGAAAGAATAAAAAATTTATCCTTAGATTCATATAAACCATACTCAAGTTTTGGGTTAACACAAATTGCCTCATTAGCAGGAATTGTCCATGGTGTAGTAGTCCAAATAACCATAATGAAATCTTTATTTATTTTTGTTGCAAAAATATTTTCAGCGGCACTCAAATCATCGCAAGAAAATGCAACATCAATTGCTAAAGAAACCTTATCTTCGTAATCTACTTCGGCTTCAGCAAGTGCTGAGCCACATTCCGTACACCAATGCACAGGCTTACTTCCTTGTTGTAGAAACCCATTTTTATAAACTTCAGCTAACGACCTTACTATATCTGCCTCTACATGGTAATCGAGCGTAAGGTAGGGTTTATCCCAATCTCCTAAAACACCTAACCTTTGAAAGTCTTTTTTTTGATTTTCAACTTGGATTTTTGCATACTCCCTGCACAGTCCCCTAAACTTTTTTGGATCAATATTTTTACCGTGCTCCCTTTCTACTTTCCATTCAATTGGTAGACCATGACAATCCCATCCCGGTACATAAGGAGCATCATATCCAGATAATGTTTTCGATTTAACAATAAAATCTTTGAGAATTTTATTTACGGCATGCCCTATGTGTATGTCACCGTTAGCATAAGGGGGTCCGTCATGGAGTATGTACTTCTTCTTACCCTTCCTTAACTTTCTAATATTATCGTAAACATCAGAATCTTGCCAAGACTTAAGCCAGTCAGGCTCTCTTTTCGCAAGATTTCCTCTCATTGGGAAATTTGTTTCAGGTAAATTTAATTTGTAGTTATTTTTTTCGCTCATAATTTACTTATAAAATCTTTAGTCGCTTGAATATCTAGCTTTATTTGTGATTTAAGTGCTTCAATAGTAGGAAAGTGAAACTCATCTCTAATTTTTTTTAGAAAATTTACACGGACATGTTTTCCATATAAATCATCAGAAAAATTTAGTATGTGTACCTCAAGATATATTTTTTTTTCGCCTGAAACAGTTGGCCTAGTTCCTAAATTTGCCACACCAAACATATTATCTAATTTTACAGCAAAGACTCCACTTAAAGGAGGTTGTTTATGATGAATATGTATATTTGCTGTCGGAAATCCAAGTTGACGGCCTATTTTTTTCCCGTGGACTACTTTTCCAGAGATAAAATAATATCTACCTAGTAGTTCTTTGGTAAGTTTAAAGTCACCATCAGCCAGGGCGTTTCTAATAATTGTACTAGAGACTCTTTGGCTTAAATATTTAACTTCATCAAGCGCAATAACTTCAATTCCGCTTTGTTTGATTTCCTCAACCCCGGAATCTCTATTTTTTCCATACCTAAAATCTTTGCCTACTAAAATTTTCTTTACATTAATTTGATTCTGTAAATTATCGGTAAAATCTTCGCCACTTAACAAGGAGAAGTCTTTATTAAATTTTATTACATAAACTGGACCGATTTTTTGAATCAAAAAACTCGAGTTTCTCTCGAAGACTAATAATTCTTTGGGGCGAGTCTTTTAAAGAAAAAAATTCTCTTGGGTGTGGCTCAAACGTCATAACAGCAGACTCTAAATTTAGATTCTTTGACATTAGAGTTAATTTATTAATTAGAGCCTGATGCCCTAAATGTATTCCATCGTAATTACCTATCGTTAAAATACAAGGAGGATGATTTTTAGGGAAATGTCTATAAATTTTCATTAATAATTATGATTTTTTTTTAAAAATTTAGTCATAAGACCTCCCATTTAAGCTTATAAAATATACAACAGTGCCAATAAAAATTAAAAATAATAAATTACCAACCCTTGATATCGCGGAATAGTTTAACCAATCTTCAGTTGACCCCTTAAAATAGAACAGCACTGCAGACATAATGCTCGCAGAAACCAATACTTTGATTATAAATTTAAATATGTTGGAATCTAATTTAAACAATTTACTTTTTTGAAGGAAGAAAAAAAGCAACCCAGCATTTATACATGCGCCTAAACCTATTGCAAGTGCTAGTCCCGCATGCTGAAATATGCCAATAAAAATTAAATTCATAAATTGCGTACAAAATAGGGTAAAAATAGCAATCTTAACTGGAGTTTTAACATTTTGCTGAGCGTAAAAAGCTGGAGCTATAATTTTGATTTGAATTAAACCAATTAAACCAACACTATAAGCTACCAATGCGTTACGAGTCATTAAAACATCAGCTTCCTGAAAGGCTCCATAAAAAAATAATGTAGTAATTAAGGGTATAGATAAGATTACTAGCGCTGCTGATGCTGGAGCAGCCGTGAGTATTCCTAATTTTATGCCCCAATTAATCAAGCTGGAATATTCAGATTTTTTATTATTTGCTAAACTCCTTGAGAGGCTTGGAAGAAGAACGGTGCTGAGCGCAACACCAAGTACCCCTGCTGGAAATTCAATAAGTCTATCTGCATAATAGAGCCAAGAGACACTTCCGACCGCCAAGAATGATGCGAATACTGTGTTAATCAATAATGAAATTTGAGCCACTGATACACCAAGTATTGATGGGCCCATTAATTTTATAACTCGCCATACTCCAGGGTCATTAAAATTAAAGTCTAAGCTTGGTAAACAACCAATTTTTTTTAAAAAAGGTATCTGCCACAAATCTTAAAAATTTTGTAAAAGCTAATGCAACTCGAAGAACAAAAATAGGCTGACTAAAATAGTCAGCAAAGAATAAAGCAGCAATAATAAATGAAATATTTAACCAGACGGGAGTAAACGCAGGGACAGAAAATTTACCAAATGTATTTAAAACGTAAAGTCATTCAAAAGAAATTTATAAATAATATAGATATAAATATTATTCTTAAAAGATCTGGGATCTAACAAGACTGTATATTGAAATGAAGCCTGGGGCACTAAGATATATTAACCAAGGTGCGCCAAAAATACCAAGCAGTTTTAGGAGTGCTGGATCACATGAACGTAAATTAGTAATTTCATTATTAGTTGATTTTAATTCAAATTTTTTATTTTTTTCCTTATATTCAGATAAAATAGGTATAAATGCTTGAGTAAATGCTCCCTCAGCTGATATTCTTCTCAATAAATTTGGTATTTTAAATGCTACAAAAAAAGCATCCGTGGCTAACCCAACACCGAAAACTCTAGCGATAATAGTATCTCTTATGAAACCTAATACCCTTGATAGGGTTGTCATTCCCCCAACGTTGGTAAGTATTTTAAATAAATTCATAATGGAGCTATAAAATATTGAATGTATTTGATTTTATCATGGTAGTCTTATTAAATTATAAGATAGGATAAGTTTAATAACGAAATTTTAGTAATGACTTGTATCTAATTAAGAAAATAGATAGAATACGTATTCTTTAAAATGCGATACAAGGATAGTTATATGGCCAATACTGCTCAAACAAAAAAACGTGCCAGACAAAATGATTCACAGAGAGCTCACAATGCAAGCCTTCGATCAAGTCTGAGAACAGCATTAAAAAAAATTATTACTTCAGATGTAAAAGAATTTACATCACAAGCTTTTGACGAGAACACTCCTGTAATTGACAAAATAGCTGATAAAAATATTATTCATAAAAATAAAGCGGCTAGACATAAATCTAGACTGAATTCTGCTATAAAGTCTATGTAACATTACTAAAAGCTTCTGTAAGTTTAGAAGCCTTTAGTTTTCCAACAAAATTTTTCTTACTTCTTCGACCCTCTGTAAAACTTCTTCGTCAGTTTGGCCTATTAATCCTAGTATTGTTATATGGCCCATTTTCCTTCCTTTACGGGGCTGATCTTTCCCATACAAGTGAAGTGTAACTCCAGGCCCAGCAATCATTTCAAATTTTGGTTCTTTTAGTAGTCCGTCTCTAAACCA
Organism: uncultured Methylophilaceae bacterium; assembly: GCA_905182075.1. Lineage (GTDB taxonomy): Bacteria > Pseudomonadota > Gammaproteobacteria > Burkholderiales > Methylophilaceae > BACL14. The sequence goes on from CAJIZS010000001.1 coordinate 71,025, forward strand.
TAAATCACCTAAAATATTTAACATTGCCGATTTAGGAAACTGTGTTGCTTCTTTTCTTAGATTATTTCCCGTTAGGGTTAATACTTGTTGATCAAATTGATTGTAACCGCAAGCATCGATAGAAAAGTGTCCTGAGTTATGAGGTCTAGGTGCAATTTCATTAACAAAGATATTGCCTTGACTGATAAAAAATTCTACAGCCATAACGCCAATGTAACTTAATTCGTTAGCAACTTTCTTAGCTAATGATATACAAGCACTTTGCTCTCCTTCAGGATCGATTCCTGAGATGAATGATACATCCAAGATACCTGCTTCATGGTAGTTTCGAATCACTGGATACACTACAAACTTAGCATCAACAGACCTAGCCAAAACTACAGAAAATTCACCATCTAAATCTAGTTTTAACTCCAAAGTACATGGCACACTATTAAAAGCTATGAACGCTGCCTCTAGTTCAGCCTTATTATTAACATGAATTTGGCCTTTGCCATCGTAACCAAATCTAGCACTTTTCCATACAAATGGATACTTGCATTTTTCAGCATTAGCATCACTAATTAAATCATAGTATCGATAACAAAGTAGGTCCCAACAGGCATCCCACATTTTTTAAGGAAATCTTTTTCTTTAATGCGATTTTGAGCAATAGATATTGCTTTGGAACTAGGACGAACAATAATGTCTTTTTCAAGGTACCGGAGGGTTTCAGCGGGAATGTTTTCGAATTCAGTTGTAACTAAGCTGCAGATATCTTTTAACTGATCAAGTGCCTCTAAGTCATCGTATGGCTTACATATATGTTTATTAGCAATTTTACCTGCTGGGCTTTTATCGTCAGGATCTAATACAACAACTGAATAACCCATTTTTTGTGCTGCAATAGTAAAAAAACGACCTAGTTGGCCGCCACCCAAAATCCCTAGAGATCCCATCGGTATGACTGTCTTACCCAAACTACTTTGCATCTAACTTCATATTTAATACCTTTTCTTCGAATATTATGTAATAAAAGGCTAGAATCTTTTTACGAACTTCTTTATCATTTACAGCAATTAATGAAGCGGCAAATAATCCAGCGTTATATGAGCCAGGCTCTCCAATAGCAAATGTTGCAACAGGAATACCTTTGGGCATTTGAACAATAGATAATAGTGAGTCATGCCCCTCTAAGTGTTTAGATGGAACTGGAACCCCTAGAACTGGTAGGGTAGTTTTTGAAGCAACCATTCCTGGTAAATGCGCAGATCCTCCTGCTACTGAATCTCCATTTAAACCATTTTTTTCTGCTTCTTTTAAAGAATAGTATTTATATTCTTTATTATCGATTGAAATTATTTTGAGTTCATGCTTTTTGGCAATTTCATCTAGTATTTTAGCTGCATACTTCATAATCGGCCAATCACTGTCTGACCCCATAATAATTGCAACCACTATTCTTTTTTTACTCATTTTTTTCCCTGTTACCCAAAGTGATAACCAAATTATTCCTATGAATTAAATTTGACTCATTAATATAACCAAGTGTAGATTCAATTTTATCACTTGATAACCCTATTATTTTTTTTGCTTCTACTGAATTATAATTGACAAGTCCCCGAGCAATTTTTTTTCCTACCTCATCAAAGCAATCAACAACTTCACCACGATCAAACTTTCCTTCAATGTTTAATACTCCTATAGACAAGAGACTTTTTCCATCTCTCACAAGCGCTTCAGCAGCTCCTTTATCAATGTAAACCTTGCCGAGTGATTTTAAATTATTTGCAAGCCATTTCTTTCGCGCAACTAACTTAAGCTCCCTACTTTGGAGAAATGTACCTAGATCATTCTTAATATACAGAGATTTAAGAATATTTTTAGACTTTCCAGAAGCAATTATTGTATGCGTTCCACTTAAAGCAGCTCTTCGTGCTGCCTCTATCTTTGTGGTCATACCACCAGTCCCAATATCAGAAAAAGTACCGCTTGCAATTTTATCTAATTTTTTGTCATCGACAAATGCATTTGAAATGAGCTCGGCTTTATTATTTTTTTTAGGATCCTCAGTAAATAAACCTTTTTCATCAGTTAAAAGTAGAAGGCAGTCGGCCTCTACAAGATTTGAAACCATAGCTGCCAAATTATCATTATCTCCGAACCTTATCTCGTCAGTTGCAACGGTATCGTTCTCATTAATTACTGGAATAACTTTATCGGAAATAAGCCTACAGATTGTAGATCTTGCATTTAAATACCTTTTTCTATCGCTAAGATCATCGTGTGTCAATAAAATTTGTGCAGCGATAAGGTTATTTTGAAAAAATATTTTTTGATAAATTTGAGCTAAGTCCATTTGACCGACAGCTGCTGCAGCTTGAAGTTGACTTAACTCCTTAGGTCTTTTCTTTATTTCTAATCTTTTAATTCCAGCTGCAACTGCTCCGCTTGTGACAACCAAAACCTCTACGCCCTGAGCGACAATAAAAGCAATTTGTTGAATTAAGTCAGATAAGAAATTTTCGTTCAAACCCTTCTCATTAGTTACCACACTAGAGCCGAGTTTAATTACAACTCTTTTAGCTTCTGAAAATTTGTATTTTTCCATATTATTTTATTTTACTTATATGTTCCATGATTTTGTAACTTAATTCCTTGCAACCTTCTCCGTTGATTGCAGATATGCAATATATCTCTTTATCCCAATTTAACTCTTTCTTAATACGTTCTTTTATTTTGCTAAAATCTTGCAATAAATCAATCTTATTTAGAACCAACCATCTTGGCTTATCAAATAATTCACTATTATATTTTTTTAACTCGTTCAAAATACTTTTAGCCTGTAATGCTGGGTCAATTGAATCATCATAAGGTGCAATATCTATAATGTGCAATAAAAGTTTTGTTCTTGATAGGTGTCTTAAAAAATGATGTCCCAAACCTTTTCCTTCAGCAGCTCCTTCAATTAAACCAGGTATATCAGCTATAACAAATTCTTTATTATCTACATTTGCAATACCTAGAACAGGATTAAGTGTAGTAAAAGGATAATCAGCAACTTTTGGCTTTGCTGAAGAAACAGTTCTAATAAAAGAAGACTTACCTGCATTGGGCATACCCAGTAAACCAACGTCAGCAAGTACTTTTAGCTCCAAATATAACTCAAATTCTTCTCCTGGCTCTCCATCTGTACGTTGCCTAGGTGCTCTATTGGTACTAGATTTAAAGCGAGTATTTCCAAGGCCACCTTTACCGCCATTCGCGATTACAAGGCTATCTCCGTGCGTCTTAAAGTCAGCAAGTATTTGCCCTGTTAGTCTTTCCTGTATAACTGTTCCAACCGGCACCTTGAGTAACAGATCGTCACCTTTTGCCCCATAACACTCAGAACTTCTTCCATTCTCGCCTCTTTTAGCTCGATAATTTTTAACAAATCTATAATCTATCAGAGTATTAATATTTTCATCAGACTGAAAATGTATACTGCCACCCCTGCCACCATCACCCCCATTTGGGCCACCCATCGGCTCATACTTCTCCCTCCGAAAGGTTGCTACACCGTTTCCCCCATCACCTGCGTATACTTTAATTACTGCTTCATCAATGAATTTCATTTATCTTTCCACCAAATAAAAAAGCCCTATCACTTGACAGGGCTTTTTGTAAATTTTTAAATAAATTAAACAGGAAGAATGTTTACCAATTTCCTTTTTAATGATCCTTTAGTCGTAAAATTTACTTTCCCGTCTGCTTTAGCGAATAAAGTATGATCTTTGCCCATACCAACATTGTCGCCCGGGTGCATTTTTGTTCCTCTTTGCCTAACAATTATGTTTCCAGGAATTACTACTTCGCCACCATACTTTTAACCCTAGTCTTTTAGACTGGGAGTCTCTTCCGTTTCTAGAACTACCGCCTGCTTTTTTATGTGCCATCTATAAAATCCTTAATTATAATTTATTTAATAGCTATCTTATTAATCTTAATCTCAGTAAAACTTTGTCTATGACCCTGTGTTTTCCTATAACCCTTTCTTCGATTCATTTTAAAAATTATAACTTTGTCACCTCGTCCATGAGAAACAATTGTGGTGTCAACAATTGCGCCTTTGACCTCAGGGGTTCCAATTGTAACCTTATCGCCATCTACAATGGTGAGTACTGAGTTAATACTATGATTTTTACCCACTTCGACAGATAGTTTCTCTACCTTCAGGGTTTCTCCCTCGACTACTTTAAATTGTTTTCCACCTGTTTTTATTACCGCGTACTACCACCTTACCTTTTAATTTATATTCCTTTTTGATTCGCGATTATACTGAAAAAATAAGAATTTATCAATGTATTAAGGCTGCACTAGAATTATATTTAAATGTGCTATTTAGTAAGCTATTAAAATAACAAAGCCAGAATATGATAAAATTTTTAATTTATTAATTACAAAAGTATATTCTCTTTGTCTTTCGAAAATATTATTCTACCAATTAGAGATCACCTTAATTCCGTAAATAGCGTTATTACACAATCCCTTAAATCTGAAGTCCCGATAATTAATCAGATTTCCAGCCATATTATTAATGGTAAAGGGAAGAAAATGAGGCCAGTTCTTCACTTATTACTTTCTGGGTTACAAGGTAATATTTCAAAAAAACACTATGAGGCTGCATCAATAATTGAACTTATTCACACCGCAACCCTTCTTCATGATGATGTAGTCGACCAATCAATGACAAGAAGAAATTCCAAAACAGCTAATGCTATTTTTGGCAATGCAGCAAGTATTTTAGTGGGTGACTTTATATACTCAAGATCATTTCAAATGATGGTTGAAATAAATGACATGCAAATCATGAAAGTTCTTGCGGATGCAACAAATAAAATTTCAGAAGGTGAGGTGTTGCAACTTCTTAATAGCCATAATCCAGATATTTCAGAAAAGCATTACTTTAAGGTTATAGAATTTAAAACTGCACAATTATTTGAGGCATGTGGAAGTATTGCGGGATTAATAAATAATACAGATAAAAAAACAATCCAAGCGTATGCAAAAATTGGTCATCATTTTGGATTAATATTTCAAATAGCTGATGACATTCTTGATTACTCAGGAAAGCCAAATGAAATTGGTAAGAATATAGGGAATGACTTAAGTGAAGGAAAGGTAACGTTGCCTTTAATTTACACCATACAAAAATCAAATGAAAATCAAAAAGAGATGATAAAAAACTCAATAAAAACTGGAGACATCAGTAAGTTGTCTGAGATAACTCAGATCATGGAAGACAATAATATTGTAAAAACAGTAAAAATAAGTGCAGAAAAACACATAATAGAGATTAAAAAAATACTTGATGAACTTGGTCCACATGAAAATAATAATATCATCGTTAATTTAGCTGAACATTCAATAAATAGAAATTATTAAAAAACTTAATGCAATAAAATCTTTTCGCCATCGACAGCGCGATAGTAGCTTAATTTCGCACATTGGGTTTCTTTTTTCGATTAAGTCACCATCAAAAATTGACTTATCGTCAATAAAAACGACTGCGTGACCAGAGTGATATAGCGTTATTTCTGCATTTTGTTTTTTAAATTTCAGATGATAAGAGACATAATGCTCACTCTCAGATTCTGACCATATTTCCCAGCCTTTTCCACCCGTAAGTTGCTCAAGCCAACCTGTAAGGTCAACTTCAACTTTACAAACTACTGAGTCACTAAGGGATAAAAGATCTACTGGGAGGTAAAGATTATTATTTTCTGTATTTTTCATATTGAAGTTATAAGTTATCATATAATTTATATTAAATATATGGTGAATTAAATTAATATCACAATTACAATTTTTATACAATTATAACAACTTTAAGCCTTCTTATAAACGGCAACGCCTCAAATATTTTTAAAAAAATTCCTAATGTTTATTTGGTTGACCTTGATGAAATATCGAAAAAAATCACACAAAAAAATAAGCCCGGATTTATAAAAATAATTGAGAAATATGGAAATTATTATTTAAATTTAGACTTCCAGAAGTTGAAGAAATAAAATACAAGCAGATATTTTTAATTCAAAAAAAATAAAAAAAGATATTGAAGCTATGCTTCATCCAATTATATATAGAAGCTGTATTGATGAAATTAAAATTATTACCAGACAAAAAAAATTTTATTATGCGGTCATTGTAATACCCTTACTATTTGAATCAGAGACTTATCAAGATTTAGTTTCAGAAACTCTACTCATTGACTGTGAAGAAAAAACTCAAGTTTCAAGAGTCCAATCAAGAGATAATATTTCAACTCAATTGATAGATAAAATAATGTCATGTCAGTCAAGTAGAGAGGAAAAGCTAAGGAAAGCTGATAAAATAATAGATAATAACTCGCAAAATATCTCAAAACTCAAAAGAGATGTAATCGAGTATCACGAAAATTTAATACATAATAAACTGGTAAATATAAAATGATTACATACGAATTAGCTCTGAATGAAAGAACAAGAAGGTTTCTCAGGGTGCAAGAAGTTTTGCAAAAGTTTGAAGCTCAAATAAATAGTATGAGCAAGTTCTCAGAGCACGCCTGCTTCACTACACTTTTCGATGTTATGTCTTGCGCATCAAGGTCAGACCTAAAGATTGAAATAATTCAGGAGCTTGATTAACTATTCAATTAATTTTGTAAAAAAAAATAAAATTTAAAAATAATATAAAAAAAACTTTAAGGATAACTTTATAAAAAAATCTTTAGAGAAAAGTAATATTCCTACAGGGCATCATTTTGGAAATGATAAATTTTTACAAGAACTTAAAGCTGCATCAGATAGCCCTTTTGGTATAGTAAGTAGCGATATTACACAATTTCAATCTTGGATTAAACAACTTGAAACTAAAGAGAAAAAAGATTATTTTAGAAATAAGTTTAAAGTTTATGCGCCAATTTATAGTGGTCTTAATGTAATCATAACCATACTAAAGTCAAGCGCTCAAAGTGTTTCTCATATTACAAAATCAGGTGTTTTGCAGCACTCACTCGATCCTAATTTAAAAAATGATTTAGTTCTAGTAACGCTCCCTATAAAAGGAAGACTTTGTCCGCAAATAACATCAAATAAATATGCACTAAACATTCACTTTACACAAAATAACCAGTCTATTATGATAGCCAAACCTATAAAATTTAAATTGTCTGTTTGCTCTTTCTGATGAAAATTAAATGCCCAACCTGCTCAAAGATTAATTCAAGTAACCCGAAAACACTTTTTATTCCTTTTTGTTCAGAAAAATGTAAATTAATTGATCTTGGTGACTGGGCTAATGAAAAATACTCAATAACTGATGATCAAAAAAATGAGAATATTAATGACGAAATATAATCACTTTCTAATCCTCCTAATATCTTTTTTATTAGCTATTTCAGTGCATGCAGCTGAAGTAAAAATTAATTCAGCTATTATTAAATTACCTAGGCCGGGACAAAACGTAACTGCAGGCTTTATGCGGCTAGAATCATCGGAAACGTTATTAATAAAAAAAATATCTAGTGAATATATTGATAACATTGAAATACACTCTATGGAAAGGCAGTATGGGGTAATGAAAATGCGAAAGATGCTGAGACCTATGGTCTCCCCTAAAAAACCCCTTATTTTAAAGCATGGAGGAAATCATTTGATGCTTTTTGGCGTAAATAAAGACCTCAAAATAGAAGGTGAAATTTCGATATTTTTTGAGTTTGAAAAAAATAATGGTGAGATTATTTCAAAGAACTTCACTTTTACCACCAACTAGTTCTTCCATATATCTCTTTGACTAGCTATCCCAATTGCGCCAGCACTTTGTGCGCGCTCAACATCCCCCAAAGCCATTCCTCCAAGAGCATATATTGGCATAGTGTATTTTATTGCTAATTTTGAAAGCTCCTCCCAGCCAATTGGAGAGGCTTTAGGGTGAGAAAGTGTTTTATTGATTGGTGATAAAACTGCAAAATTAGCTCCCTTCATTTCAGCAACATCTAAATCTTTTATGTTGTGACAAGATGCTCCAATTATAAGCTCTTTCGGAAATTTATTAATTGTATGAATTTGTCCTGAATTTAGTTGAACACCATCAGCAGATAACTCATAAGCTAAATTTATATTACTATTTATCATTACCTTTACATCCCTCCCCCTGCAAACTTCTAAAATTTGCTGAGCAAATTTTTTATACTCATAATCACTTAATTCTTTCTCTCTTACCTGAATCAATTTAGTCCCATTTTTTATTCTATTCTCAAGTTGTATTCAAGAAGGATGTACAGATCCATTAGCATTTAATTATGATCAGGTAAATTTATTGCGCCAGCAACAAACTTATTAGGAGGTAAAACCCTTGATAAATCTATTTTTTCAAAAAACTCCCAAGATAATAATTGTCCCTCTTTCGAACTAGCATCGCCACTCCACTTAAGTATTTTAAAAAAATAAAGAATTACATCTGTATCTTCGTATGAAAAGCTTCTCGTTACCCATTGCTTTGCCTCTATAACCTCTACCCCCAACTCTTCATAAATCTCTCTATCTAATGCCTGTCTTGGTGTCTCATTCTTTTCAAGTTTTCCTCCTGGGAACTCCCACCATCCAGACCAGGATTGCAAAGCAGTTCTTTGATTAATGAGGACATGATTCGATGAGTTTACTAAGATACCAACAGCTACTTCAATCGGCATTATTATGTTCTATATTCTGAGTTAATTTTTACGTATTCATGAGAAAGATCTGATGTCCATATAACTGCTTGTTCATCCCCCCTTCTAAGTGAAATAGTCAGTAATATCTCAGATTTTTTCATTTCAGTCTGAATTGTATCTTCATGGTAATTTTGGGCCTTACTTCCCCTTTCAGCAAATAAAATATTATTCAAGGAAATATCAATATTTTCTACATCAAAATTATTAAGCTTACAGTTCCCAATTGCTGACAAAACTCTACCTAGGTTAGCATCTGATGCAAAGAAGGCAGTCTTTACGAGTGAAGAGCATGCCACCCCCATAGCGACTTCCTTTGCCTCATCATAAGTCTGTGCGCCAACAACTTTAATAGTAATAAATTTTGAAGCACCTTCTCCATCTTTAATAATCGCCTGTGCTAACTCTTTTGCTACCTCCAAAACTGCAGCCTTTAAAACCTTATAGTCATCAGAATCTTCTGTAATTAATTTATTTTTAGCTTTATTTGTGCTTATAAGAACAAATGAATCGTTTGTAGATGTGTCTCCATCGACCGAAATACAATTAAAACTTTCTTGAGTCACCTCTTCAATTAATTTATCTTGTATATTTGGTGCAATATTTATATCCATACCAATAAATGCAAGCATAGTAGCCATATTTGGATGAATCATTCCTGAACCTAATATTTCTCCAATTTCTGAAATAATTTGCCCTTGAATTTTAATTTTACGAGAGGTGGCCTTGGGAATTGTATCTGTCGTCATTATTGATTCAGCTGATAACAACCAATTATCTTCTTGAAAATTTTTTATTGCTGAAGGGATAGCTTTCTTTATTTTTTCAACTGGTAAAGGCTTCATTATTTCCCCAGTAGAAAAAGGCAACACCTCGTCTTTTTTTATATTGAGTTTTGACGCTAAAAATTCACAAATGGCTAGAGAGTCATTTAGTCCATCGTCACCCATTCCAGCATTAGCAGATCCTGTATTTATAATTAACGCCCTAATTTTATTAGTTAACTTTAAGTTCTTTCGTGCAATTATTACAGGTGCGGCACAAAATTTATTGGTGGTGAAAACTCCAGTAACAGTTGCCCCCTCGGGTAAGGAAATAATTAGTAGATCTCTAGTACCCTCATTTTTTAGATTCGCCATAGAGGTGCCTAGAATTATTCCTGCAATTGGGTGCAAATCTTTATTGTCTGGTTTTTTTAAATTTACTGCCATAAACTATTTTTTTCTCCAAGTTGTCCCTTCTGGAGTATCCTCTATAATAATATCATTGTCCAAAATGACCTTTTCACACCAAATAATTAGATTATTCATGGTAGAACAACTTTACAGAGCTTTGACTATAATTAATAACCACCCCTATCATAATGAATAAATAATGGAATTAATTTTTGCTCAAGTAATAAGCCTGTGTATTTGGTTTATAAATACGAATAACCATAAAATTTTTTAACTAAATTAAAAATAACTTTTACATATCTGGGAAAAGATTTATTTTATCCCCATCTTTTAAAGTTACTATCGGTTTGACCAATCTATTTTATAACTAGAACTCCTCTCAACATCTCTGATTGATAGATACAGGGTAGTTAAAGATTTCTGTGCCTCACTTAATTGCTCAAAGGAATAATTAAGAGGACTTCTGTAATGAGCTCTTAGCATAAAAAACCTTACGACTTCAGGTTTAACTTTGTCAGTTATGGAGCGTATGGTAGAAAAGTTACCTAATGATTTAGACATTTTTTCGTCACCTATTTTTACAAAACCATTATCAAATAAATATGACATAATTACAACTATGAGTTGCCTCAGACTGAGCTATTTCATTTTCATGATGAGGAAACTGTAGATCCTGACCGCCACCATGTATATCAAAATGATTTCCCAGAATCTTATTACTCATTGCTGAACACTCAATATGCCAACCAGGTCTTCCTTTTCCCCAAGGAGAATCCCAAAAAGGCTCATCATCTTTAGAAGGCTTCCTCCAACATAAAACTATTTTTTTTTGCCTCAGAAACTTTAACTCTATTTCCCGCACGCGCAAATACTATTGCCCAGCCAATGAATTCGAGTGAAAAACGAGTAAAAAACATCATTATTAATTTAATCTACGGTATATCCTTTTTCTAAAAGAATTTTGGCGCAATGCAAACCAATATAGTCTGTCGCCTTAGGCTCAAAATCAGGCCTTATTATTCCAAGCGCATCTGCGTCTATATGCTTTTGATATATTTTTTAGTAATTTCCTGATAAGGCAGTCCTTGTTCGGCTGCCCTCGCAATAATTTTGTCGTCAATATCGGTGATATTTCTTACATATAAGACCTTAAAACCACTTTCTCTTAGCCATCTGTTCATAAGATCAAAAGCAATCATAGATCTTGCATGGCCTAGGTGACAAAAGTCATATACAGTCATGCCGCAAACGTATAACTTTACATGGCCTGAAATGATGGGCTTAAAGACTTCTTTTTTTTTGGTTAAACTGTTATAAATTGAAAGCATGATTAAATTTGAAAAACATTACCCCTTAATTGGTAAAGAGATGTTATTTATGATAAATTTGTATTACGATATGGAAAAATTATATCACGAGTAAATTTTAGATCGCCAACAATTAAACCTAATTATATAAGAGAGTTTTATGAAAATAACTTACAAGTTTTTATTAATTGCCATATTGTCCCTAATAAGCCTTAACTCTTTTTCGGAAGAAAAAGAAAACCTAGTAATAGATACGTCATTAGGCAAGATAATTATCGAAACTTACCCCGAAAAAGCTCCGATTACAGTCAAAAACTTTCTTCAGTATATTGATGAAGGCTTCTATAAGGGAACAATTTTTCATCGAGTTATTGATGGGTTTATGATTCAAGGTGGTGGTTTTGATAAAGATATGAATCAAAAACAAACTAATGATCCAATTAAAAATGAAGCTGATAATGGCTTAAAAAACGAAATATATACTATCGCTATGGCAAGAACATCAGTTCCTCATTCAGCTACATCACAATTTTTTATTAACGTAGGTAATAATGATTTCTTAGATTATCCTGGGCAAGATGGTGCCGGCTACTGTGTTTTTGGAAAGGTAATCGAAGGGCAAGACGTAGTTAAAAAAATTAGCAAGCGTGCAGTAACAGTAAAATCTGGCATGGGAGATGTTCCAATTAAGAAGGTAACGATTAATTCAATTAAAAGAAGGTAAACATGATCACTATCAAAACAACATTAGGTAATATTACAGTCGAACTTGAAGAAAAAAAAGCTCCGATTACAGTCAAAAACTTTCTTCAGTATATTGATGAAGGCTTCTATAAGGGAACAATTTTTCATCGAGTTATTGATGGGTTTATGATTCAAGGTGGTGGTTTTGATAAAGATATGAATCAAAAACAAACTAATGATCCAATTAAAAATGAAGCTGATAATGGCTTAAAAAACGAAATATATACTATCGCTATGGCAAGAACATCAGTTCCTCATTCAGCTACATCACAATTTTTTATTAACGTAGGTTATAGAAGCTTTGTAAAAGGCGATCCTGCTGCCATCTTGCTGGTAGAATGTCGCGGAGAAACTGAAGCGCAGTTGGACAGCGCTATTGAAAAAATGAAAGCTACTAAAACAGGAACAACAAATGGACACCAGGATGTCCCAAGCGAAGTAATATTAATTGAGGACGTATCTACTGATAAAAATTAATTCTAGTGCAGTTTTTGTTTCAGATACTCATTTAAATGATTCGTCACCAGAGACAATAGCTAAATTTATTAATTTCCTTGAAAAAAATGTCAGTAAATATGGCTGTCTTTTTATTTTAGGTGATCTTTTTGATTGGTGGATTGGTGACGACACCAATCAATTCCCTCAGATTATCAGCGCATTAAAAAAACTTTCAAAATCAATGAATATCTATTTTATTGCTGGTAATAGAGATTTTTTTATTGGAAAAGGTTTTGAAAAAAAAACTGGTATTCAAATCCTTAAAGACCCTACATTAATTCAACTAGGTAATAAAAAAACCATACTTTTGCATGGCGACACTTTGTGTGTAGATGACAAAAAATATCAAAAATTTAGAACTATTGCACGATCAATTATTATTAAGAAGATATATTTAAACCTTCCCTTAGTGTTAAGGCAATATATTTTTAAAGCAGTGAGAAAAAAAAGTGACGAAGGAAAGAAATCAAAAAATATTGAAATAATGGATGTTAATCAGGCTGCTGTAGAAAATTTATTTAACGAATTTAATTGCCCTCCCCTTATGATTCATGGTCATACACATAGGCCAAAAAAACATTATTATAATTTTAATAATAAAGAAAATCAGATTGAAGTTATTAAGGTGATCAGAAAGCTTTTTACTCTGGGACAAAAAAAAATTAAAGGTTGTAAATATTTAATTTTTTTTATTTCTTTCGCATTCCTCTTTTCTATTTCCAAGTGCTGCTTGATTTAAAATTCCATTAATATATTTGTGTCCATCGGACCCACCGAATGATTTGGAAATCTCAATAGCTTCGTTTATCACAACCTTATAAGGCACTGATAGTAAATACTTTAGCTCATATATTGAAATGTACATAACTGAAAGCTCAATTGGACTTAGCTCCTTATACTCACGATCTGTATGCAACATAATTTCTTTCTTCAGTTCCTCAAGGTTTTCAAATACGCCTTTTAAAATCAAATTATAATATAAATCTAAATGAATAAAATCCGGATCATCAAGAATATCTTTTTTAATTTGCTTTAAGTCGAATTGATTCACAATCCCTCGATAAACTCCTTTCATTGCTAATTCTCGTGATTTCCTACGATTATTATTTTTTTTTACTGATTTAGAGGTTTTTTTATGCATAATTATCTTTTAGGAAATTTTATTGCCATTTCTATTGCTGCTTCTGCTGCTTCCTCTGCTTCCTCTGCTTCTTTCGAGTGCTTGCTCAGCAGTATTTGTAGTTAAAACAGCATTAATAATAGGTATAGAGTTATCTAATTGAACTCGCATTATTCCACTTGCTGATTGCTCTGATACAACCTTACTCCGTAACTTTTTCTATTACCATCACTGTTAATTAAAAACTTATTGTTTATTATATTTTGTTTACTGATTTTTTTGAGTGATTTAATCTGTTTTAAATATTTATTGCCTCAGCTCTAACACCTAAATCTTTTAGCTTAGAGGTACAAGCTTTCGAAATTTTTTCGATAATCTTCTCGTTAAACCTTGAGCAAACAATGCCCACAATTAAATCACTAGTTATCATAAGTATTTTATTGAAAGATTATCAACCCTTTTTGTAGAGCATTAAATATGCCTAAAGTTATCGGAACCAAAACTACAATCCAAGCAACAGGCAAAATAATACTTTGCAGCTTTGTATTTGTTTTAGACGATGTCTTTAGCACCTCTTTACTACTTGCAGCTATAGATTGCTCTTTTTTTAATTCTGAATTACTCATAAAATACTTCTTATTTACTGGACGAATTAGTAGGTTAAGAATAAATCCACCGACTAAAAGCATTGCCAAAATTTTAAAGCTAGAATTATAAGCTTGCTCAGAAGGTATACCTTGTGACAGCTGATACTCTCTTAAGTAAGAAATTAACATTGGGCCAATAATCCCTGCCGTCGACCACGCAGTTAAAAGTCGGCCATGTATAGCCCCAACATGTTGTGTTCCAAATATATCAGCAAGGTATGCTGGGATTGTTGCAAAGCCTCCTCCGTACATAGTTAAAATAACCAAAGTTATTAAAACAAATGTTGCAATATACTGGTTTAAACCAGCCCAAGGAGCTGCTAAATATAAACATGTACCTAAACTAAAAAATATTGCGTAAGTCAATTTTCTGCCAAGAAAGTCTGACGATGACGCCCAAAATATTCTCCCCAAAATGTTTGATAGTGATAGTAAGGCCCCAAAACCTGTAGCCACTGCACCAATTATTAATGGATCAAAGCTACTAGCAGCAATTTCTTGGAACATTGGTTTGGCTACTGATAAAACACCAATACCTGCAGATACATTCAAGCAAAGAACTCCCCATAAAAACCAAAATTGAGGGGTTTTATGAGCAACTCCTACGTGAACATGATTAGATGAAATCATTGTGGTGGCTTTTTTGATTTCCGGCTTCCAACCATCCGGCTTCCAACCATCCGCAGGGACTCTGTAACCAAAAGCGCCGATTATCATGGCTACAAGGTATATACAACCCATGAAAAAGAAGGTTTGAGCAATGCCATAAGTACTAATAAGACTGTCTCCCAAGGGCATTCCTATCATAGCGCCCCCACCAAAACCCATGATTGCCATGCCTGTAGCTAAACCCCTTCTATCAGGAAACCATTTAATTAAAGTTGATACGGGGGAGATATAACCAAGACCTAATCCTATTCCACCAATAACACCAGCCCCTAGCCATATTAACCATAATTGGTGTAATGAAACACCTAATGATGTAATCATTAATCCGCCACCCCAAAAGACTGCAGCTGCAACACCAGCTTTTCTTGGACCTGCCTTCTCTAACCAATGGCCAAAAACAGCTGCGGCTAAACCTAAAAATACTATGGCTATAGCAAAAGTCCATACCACATCACTTCTCAGCCAATCACATGAGGTAGTAAAAGCCCTCTCTAAAAAACTAGTTGATTCAGAGCACTCAGTACCGATGAGCTTTGTTAGTCCTGTCCAAAATATACTAAAACCATAAATCATCCCGATAGATAAGTGAATCAATAAAGCTGCGGGGGGCACCATCCATCTGTTAAAAGACTTATCAGCAATAATTTTATCTTTAGCTAGAAAATCAAACATAAAAATTCCTTTAATATTCTTAAAAAAACATAGAAGACTCATGATAATGTATTTTAATAAATCGTCCTAAATTTATTAAAAATGACATATAGATGACATATAAATGTCATAATATTAAGAGAGCTTAAACTTTATAAACATTAAATATTATGGCAGCAAATATTTTAATAGTAGAAGATGAAACTTCAATTTTGGAATTAATAGCGCTAAACCTTCAGCAAGCTGGCTTCAAACCTATTCGAGCAATTAATGCCGAGTATGCAGATAATATTATTAAAGAAATCAATTCATACTTTGGTTCTTGATTGGATGTTACCAGGAATGAATGGTATAGAATTTTTGAAAAAAGCTGGACTAGAAGTTTCTCATATTAAAACTCTGTAATATTGCTCACAGCAAAAAGTGAAGAGGATAATAAAATCATGGGACTTAATGCTGGTGCAGACGATTATTTAACTAAACCCTTTAGCCCAAGGGAGTTAGTAGCTCGTATTAAAGCTCTGTTAAGAGGAAGGTCTCCAGAACTAATTGATGAGCCAATCATAATATCTGAACTAAATCTAAACCCACAAACTCATCAGGTTCAAGTAGATGATAAATTAATTAAAGTGGGTCCAACAGAGTTCAAGCTCCTACATTTTTTTATGAAAAATATATAAGGCTTTTTTCTAGAAATCAAATTATAAATAAAATATGGGCTAATAATTATGATGTAGATGAGCGAACTGTTGACGTTCATATAAAAAGACTAAGAAAAAACCTAGCTGAAGTTGGAAAAAATAAATTAATTCATACCATTAGAGGTTTTGGATATAAGTTTTCAGAAAAATAGATATATTTAGTGGAGTGACATTATGGTAATAATAAAAAATTTTAAAAGAGAGGAAGAGGAATATTTTGAAAGATATTAGATGGAATACTTTTTGGTTCTTTTTAATACAACTTTGTTTGTACCTGTTTATTTCCAAAATCTCCAGTAAAGAAATCGCATTAATTATTATATGTACTTTATTGACAATATACATTTTAATAAACGCAATATGGATGCATAAACTCAATACCTGGCTTACAAAACCCTCAATTGAGAAGCTTCCGCAAGGTACCGGCGGATGGGAAGGTATTTTTTCTAAAATTTATCAAGATATAAGAACAAGAAGAAAGTCGAAAAAAACCCTGGCGACAACTATCGATCAATTTATCTTGGCGTCAGATGCGATTTTTGATGGAATTATTATTATTAACGAATCGAATGAAATTGCATGGGCAAATAAAAGAGCAAAAACTATGTTTGGCATAGACTCAATCAAAGATAAAACTCAACCAATACAATACATATTTAGAAATACAGAATTCACCGCCTATCTTGATGCTGAAGACTACGACCAACCAATACATATTAAAACTAAAAACATTATTGAAGATATTGAAATTAGAATTATTAGTTTTGGGAAATTTACAAAAACTTATTATTGGTAAAGATATTAGTGTAATCATAAAAAATGAATCAATAAGAAAAGAATTTGTTTCAAATTTTTCACATGAATTAAAAACACCATTAACAGTGATAACTGGTTTTATTGAGACGCTAGATGCAAGTTTAATAACTGATAAACCAACAAAGCAGATATTTAACTTAATGATGGAGCAGTCAACAAGAATGAAGCGATTGATTGATGACCTTTTATTGCTTTCAAATGTAGAGTCAAGTCTTATTAAAAATAGGTCTGAGGAAATAAATAGTAAGAAGTTATTTGAAAAGATAAAGAAAAATATTAAATTAGTAGATAAAGGTAGGCATAAAATTATTTACAAAATTAATTATCAATTCAATATTTATGGATCGAAGCACGAAATTGAAAGCGCTTTTACCAACTTGATTACTAATGCGATTCGTTATACACCCAACGATAAGGTGATTAATATTAATTGGAATGCTATCAATTATACCCCTATATTTGAAGTAATTGATTCAGGGATTGGTATTGAAAAAAAACATATCAATAGAATTACAGAAAGGTTTTATCGAGTTGATGATGATAGAAGTAGATCTACTGGAGGAACTGGTCTTGGCTTATCTATTGTGAAAAATATAATGATTAAACACCAAGGTGAATTAAATATTTTAAGCGAAATGGAAAACCTAACCCGTTTAAATCTTTTCCTAGCGACAGGCTTATTAAAATTGAGAATTAAAATAATAAATATTTTTTTTATATCAATTATATTGTTTGGGTGTTCAAATACCATTGAAAGAAAAGATTCTACACAATATGATAAAGGCTCCTTTAGTCAATTAAAAAAATCTGATTTTGATCGTATGGCAGATTATGAGGTAAGAGAAAATATAGAAAGTCTAAAAATATTAGCACTAAAATTATACAAAAAAAATCCACAGGAGTTAAGAAAAACAACTTCAGACAGTCCGGAAAAAACCATTAGCTGGTTATTTGGTCATCAACACAACTGGCTATTTAGTGAAATTAATAACTCACAAGATGTAGAAGCATTAAACCAAGTATTTGATAATAATTTTAAGGGTGATCGGGTTTTGTCTCTGATTACCGGACTATATACAATGCTATTAAAAGCTCATGATGGTAAAATTAATTTTGATATGCTTGATTCACTAGACCCGCAATTAATTTACAACGTCGCACGAAATATAGAGGTTGTTGTTTGGAGGCTGTCCTCAAAAAGAAATGATCTTGGTAGGCCATTCTTACTAACCAATGAAGTAAATGGTAATACAGCAAATTTATCTTTTGAGAGAGAATTTGGCAAGATCATTGGAAGAACTGATTACTTTGCGTATGTTTTATCTGAAAAAAATGAGAGATTCATTACGAGAGCGATCCAAAGTGCATCTGTAAGAGTGTTTCTACCTTTTTTATAACAAAATCTTTTCAATACCCCCGTTTGTTGCTTTTTCCACATAATCTTGTAACCAATTTTCGCCTAAATTATGCTTAGCTAACTCTACAACAATATAATCTGCGGAAGTATTGGTATCATCCCCGTATCTTGCAAGACCCTGTAAACATGACGGGCATGAAGTTAAAATTTTAACCTTAGTTGTTGGATCAACAGAATTTATTTCTCTAACTCCCTTCTCAATCTCTTCTTGCTTCCTCATTTTAACCTGAGAGGCAATATCTGGCCTAGTTACAGCAAATGTTCCGGACTCACCGCAACATCGATCATTCAATGGTATATCCTTCCCAAACAACTCTTTGGTAACTTTTTCTGGAGCGTATGTTTTCATAGGGCTGTGACAAGGATCATGGTACATGTATTGCTGGCCACTTACCCCATTAATAGAAACACCCTTCTCCATTAAATATTCGTGAATATCAAGTAATCGACAGTCAGGGAAAATCTTCTCAAATTCATATTTTTGCAATTGATCCATGCAAGTGCCACAAGAAACAATAACAGTTTTAATATCTAAATAATTTAGAGTATTGGCTACTCTATGAAACAAAACTCTATTATCTGAGGTGATTTCTTGCCCCTTTATCTCATCGCCCGATGATGTTTGAGGGTAGCCACAGCAAAGGTATCCGGGAGGAAGAACCGTAACAGAACCAATCTCATAAAGCATCGCTTGGGTTGCTAGGCCAACTTGAGAAAATAAACGCTCAGAACCACAGCCAGGGAAATAAAACACTGCATCGGAGTTATCATTAATTTTTTGGGATTACGAATTACTGGAATAGTCTTGTCATCTTCAATCCCTAAAAGACCCCTCGATGTCTTAGTTGGCATATCTTTCGGCATTGGTCGGTTCATAAAGTGTATTGTTTGTTCATTATAATCACACTTGCAATGTCTCCTTTACAAAAATTTACTAAATTTAATTTTTTAAATATTTTATGTCCCCAACGTTGCGCACTATAACCAAAATCTACCATAAACTTTCTCATAAGTTTTATGGTCATTGGGTCTTTCATATTAAGATAGGTAATTGCAATTGAGTTTCCAAGATTAAAGTGCTTCTTGCCCTGTTCTCTTAAAAAATTTCTCATTGTAATTGAGACTTCACCGTAATCAATATCAACAGGGCATGGAGCTAAGCATTTATGGCATACGGT
This sequence comes from uncultured Methylophilaceae bacterium, assembly GCA_905182075.1. GTDB lineage: Bacteria > Pseudomonadota > Gammaproteobacteria > Burkholderiales > Methylophilaceae > BACL14. The sequence continues at coordinate 90,658 of CAJIZS010000001.1, forward strand.
ACAGTGGTCTGCAACATCATTAAATTCATCAAAATGCTTAATTGAAATTCCTCTTCTAGTTTGCTCCTCATATAAAAATGCCTCAATCAAAAGTGATGTAGCAAGGATTTTATTTCTGGGACTATATAATAAATTAGCCCTGGGGACATGAGTTGCACATACCGGCTTACATTTCCCACAACGGAGGCAATCGCTAATAGAATCAGCTATTTCACCAATTGCTGATTGATTCATGATGATAGATTCTTGTTCGAGCAAGCCAAAACTTGGAGTGTAGGCATTGTGTAAGCCTGAGCCATGGAGAAGTTTTCCTTTATTGAAATGGCCATCTGGGTCAACCTTTAACTTATATTCTGCAAAAGTATCAATAGTTTTAGTATCTAAAAACTCCATCTTAGTGATACCTATACCATGCTCTCCTGAGATAACTCCATCAAGGCTTTTAGTTAAACTCATTATCCTAACAACAGCTTTCTGAGCATCTTGCATCATTAAATAGTCATCCGAATTCACTGGGATATTCGAATGAACATTTCCATCACCAGCATGCATATGAAGAGCAATAAACACTCTGGACTTTAAAACTTTTTGATGGGTTTCTTTTATACTACTAAGAAGTGATTCGTACTCTCTCCCAGAAAAAATCTCATACAGAGGTTGTTTTAACTCTTTCTTCCAAGATACAACGACCTCGTGATTTTGAATAGCTTGGAATAAATTTATATAACTCCCTTTTAAGGAATTAAGGTGAGGGAATTCTAAAACAGGTTTATCTAAGCCCAGCAAGTAGCCTTCCCATTTAGATTCTGTACTCTCTAATAAAGTAATTGCTAAGTTTTTCTTTTTTTCATTTAGGTCTGAATCTAACTCGTGAGCTGACAAAGTGCCATGATTAGAATTTATTAAATATTTTAATTCTTTAATAAGTTTTAATTTTTGATCTTTCGACAACTCAATATTAATTCTTTCTATACCATTTGAATAACGACCCAAGTTTGGCAAAGGAATAACTACGTCTTCATTTATCTTAAATGCATTAGTATGCTTTGCTATTGCTGCAGTTCTAGCCCTATCAAGCCAGAACCTTTTCCTAGCCTCCGGAGATATCGCAATAAAACCTTCTCCATTTTTCGTGTTAGCTAATTGAACTACTTTAGAAGATACTGTGCCTACTAAATCTTCATTATCACTTGCAATGTCAGCTATTAAAATCATTTTCGGTCGTATTTTTCTTGCAGCTTTCGTTGTGTAACCAACTGCTTTAATATACTTTTCATCGAGATGCTCAAGACCCGCAAGAGAAACATCATCCACACCATCTATAAAATCTTTTATTTGTACTATTGTTGGCACTGCCTCGCTTACACTTCCGAAGAACTCTAAGCATATAGTGCGAACATAATGAGGCATTTTATGCAAAATAAATGTTGCTGATGTTATTAAGCCGTCACAGCCTTCTTTCTGAATACCAGGTAGCCCACTAAGAAACTTATCAGTTACATCTTTTCCTAAGCCAGATTTCCTAAAATTAGCTCCAGGGATTTCTAGAACTTCTGGCTCGCCCTTTAAAGAAGTTCCGTCACTATCAAACCTACTGATTTTAAACTTAGCTATTGATGAGTCGTGAATTTTTGCTAAATTATGACCAATTCTTTCGATTTCTACCCAGTCTCCATTCGGATCAACCATCTTCCATGAAGCCAAATTATCAAGAGCAGTACCCCAAAGAACGGCTTTCTTTCCTCCGGCATTCATTGCAACATTACCTCCTATACAACATGCATCGGCAGAAGTTGGGTCTGTTGCAAATTCAAGTCCATTTTTTGATGCAATATCCATTGCTCGTCGTGTGACCAATCCAGCACCGCAATGAATTGTTGGGACAGATTTATGAACTCCAGGTAGCTCTTTATATTCAATATCGCTAACATGATCCAGTTTTTCTGTATTAATTACTGCTGAAAGTGGGGTTAATGGTATTGCTCCTCCTGTATAGCCCGTCCCTCCACCTCTTGGGATAATTGTCAACTCAAGCTGAATACATGCCTTTACAATTGCAGCAACCTCAGCCTCAGTATCAGGGTTGATTACAACAAAGGGGTACTCAACCCTCCAGTCTGTTGCATCTGTAACATGAGACACTCTAGCTAAGCCATCAAACTGTATATTGCCTTTATTGCTAAATTTTTTTAATTTAGAAAATACTCTTTTTCTAAGTTTCTTTATTTTTTTAAATTCGGATTCGAACGCTTGAATCGCAGTTCTTGCAGCTTTTGTTAACTGCGCCGCCTTCATGTTACCAAAGCTTCTATCTTCAATAGTTTGCATACGATGATTCATCGCCTGCAATAATAAGTTTAGCCTTTTAGGATTCTCTAAAAGGTCATCCTGCAAATAAGGGTTTCTATTTACCGCCCATAAGTCCCCCAGCACTTCAAACAACATTCTTGCCGAACGCCCTGTTTTACGTTCTTCTCTGAGCTCTTGCACAATTACCCATGCATCATCCCCAAGAAATTTAATAACAATTTCTTTGTCAGAAAATGATGTGTAGTTATAAGGAATTTCTCTAAGTTTAGAAGAAGCACAGGCATGACAAAACGAATTGTAAATGCGTTCATAACTCACAGACTATTGAATAAATTAAAGGATATCATGTACATAAAATGCATACAACGTAAATGGGCTAGGGATAAAATAAAAAATATGAGAAAATTGGATTATAATTTATTGATTACGAAAACGGATAAAGTTTCATGCTCTGGATCAAAGCATTTCATATTATTTTTATGGTTACATGGTTTGCTGGTTTATTCTACCTTCCGCGATTATTTGTTTATCATGCAATGACAACCGATAAATTGGGCCATGATAGGTTTGTTATAATGGAAAGAAAACTTTTATTTGGAATAATGACTCCAGGTGGAATTTTAACTATTATTTTTGGCATATGGTTATGGTTGGGTTATGGCTATAATGGAACATGGCTTTGGTTAAAAATTTTATGTGTCATTGCTTTAATTTTATATCATATTTACTGTATCAAATTTTTTAATCAATTTAAGAAAAACATAAACACCAGGAGCCATATTTTTTACCGATGGTTTAATGAGGTTCCTGTAATTTTATTAATACTAATTACTTTATTAGTTGTTATAAGGCCCTTCTAAATGAAAATTCTAATTTGCGGATCATTAGCATACGACTCAATTATGGTATTCCATGATTATTTTAAAAACCATATTCTTCCAAATCAAATAGATAAATTAAGCGTTGCTTTTTATGTCCCCGAAATGAAGAAAAATTATGGAGGCACAGCTGGAAATATTGCTTATAATTTAAAGCTTATTAATGGGCACAGTAGGCACCGACTTTGATATTTATGCTACATGGATGGACAAACATGGTATTTCTCGTGACCATGTTCACGTTAAAAAAGGGCATTATACTGCTCAAGCATTTATCACTACAGATATAGATGATAATCAAATTACTGCCTTTCACCCAGGCGCTATGAACTTGGCTCACGAGACTTCTATTGATCAGACGAATGATATTCGTCTAGCCATAGTTGCACCCGATGGTCGTGATGGAATGCTTCAACATGCCCAACAATTAGTTGATGCTAAAATCCCTTTTATCTTTGATCCAGGCCAGGGTTTACCTATGTTTAATGGGGAGGAATTGGTTAAATTTTCTCAACAGGCCACGTACATTGCACTAAATGAATATGAAGCACAGTTATTTCAAGATAAAACTGGTTTATCTGCCAAAGAAGTATCTAAGCATGTTGAGGCTTTAATCATCACTCGAGGCGGTCAAGGTTCGACCATCTACACTCAAGGTGAAAAGCTGACTATTCCCTGTGCAAAAGCTGAGCAATTACTCGATCCAACTGGTTGTGGTGATGCATATCGCGCTGGGCTGATCCATGGCATTTTACATGGTAAAGAGTGGCAAACTACTGGATTAGCTTCTATATTGGGCTCAATTAAAATTCAGTCGCAAGGTGGCCAAAATCATTCGCCAACTAAAGAAGATATTGAAACACTCTTCGGGCACGCTTTAAATTAAGTCTCTTGAGTCTGCGTTAACGCTTTTAATTTCCTTAGTATGTAAGTTAAAAGCAGTTAACTCCCTTCCCCAGACGCAGCCAGAGTCGAGAGTAACTCCGTATTCATGCTCAACAATACCAATAGATGACCAGTGGCCTGTCATTATAAAATTTCCAGCTTCTATTCTCTTAAAATTAAACCAAGGAATTAAGTTACTAGGTAAATTATTTAATTTGCCCTTATACGAAAAGTTAATAGCGCCACTTTTTTCTATAACTCGCATCCTTGTCATTACATTTATTGTTGACCTTAATAAGTCATCTTCGTCAAGATTGGGACTCCATACCCTTGGTTCATCCCCATACATCTTCTTAAAAAATTGATTTGGATTTTTATTTAACGCGCACATAACCTGCTTTGATAAATCTATAGAATTAGTTGTTGACCACTCAGGAAGAATGCCCGCATGAACCATAAAGAATTCATCCTCAGCTTCCACTAACGTTAGGGACAAAAGCCATTCAATAAGATTTGATAACTTTCTTGACCTAAGAGTTGAATAAAGAGAGTCGGATGAGTTTAATTTTTTTTTTGTTACGGCAAGGGCTAATAAATGCAGATCATGGTTACCTAGTACAACCTTTAATGATTTTCTATTTTCATAGCACCAGTTAAGAACTTCAAGTGAACCTCTTCCCCTGTTAACAAGATCTCCCGTAAGCCATAGCTGATCTTTATCATTACTAAAACTAAGGCTGCTTAATAAATTTTGAAATGAGTAGAAGCATCCTTGAATATCACCTATAGCATAGGATGCCATTTATATTTTAAGCCTTATTAAAAATTACCGCCGGATGAATTTGCCATAAATATAACAGCAGCCTCCATTTCAGCATCTGTTAAAGAAGCATTACCTCCTTTTGCAGGCATTGTTCTGATGCCATTAATTGCATTACTAACTAAAAGATCTTTTCCTTGGGCAATTCTTGGCTCCCATTGAGCTTTATCTCCAATCTTAGGGGAATTCATCAACCCTGTGGAGTGACACATTGCACAATTTGCTTTCACAATCATATCTCCAGAAATACTGCTAGAGGGAGCTTCAGATGAATCGCCCTCTTCTAGCTTAACGATTGCAACAGGCGTAACATTTTCTTGACCATCAGTTTTAACAACTTCCTCCACTGGCTTAGGAGAATCGTATTTTTTTGTAGCCACTACAATTATTACAATTGCGATAACTAGACTACCAATAACAACTCCAACAGTCTCTAAAACACTTCTTAATTCGCTTTGCTTACTCATCAGAACCCTTTCTTACAATGTTAAATAAAAATAAATTTATAATAATGATCTACTAAAAAAGCTGTAAATATTAAACCCAAGTACAGAATTGAATAATTGAAAATTTTCTTCGATAGTTTATCAGAATAATTCCTGTACAACACAACAACATAATAAAGAAATATAGCGTTTAATATTGTTGCAAAGAACAAATAAATTAACCCAGTCATTCCTACACTAAAGGGCATCATAGTAACTATCGCTAAAATAATTGTATATAAAACGATATGTAACAAAGTAAATTTCTCACCATGGGTCACGGGCAACATTGGGATACCAACTTTGGCATACTCTTCTCTTCTATATAAGGCTAAAGCCCAGAAATGTGGAGGAGTCCAACAAAAAATTATCAAAAAAAGAATCCAAGCTTCTGGTGAAAGTTGATTATTTACTGCGGCCCACCCTAAAACTGGTGGCATAGCACCTGAAGCACCACCAATGACTATGTTCATTGGTGTGGCTGGCTTTAAAAATATAGTGTAAATCACTGAATATGAAAAAAAAGTTATTAGGGTTAGCCACATTGTTAAAAAATTTACAAAACAAAAAAGAATAAGTAATCCAGTACTACCAAGAATAGTGGCAAATACAAAAGTTTCTTGTTGAGTAATCTTACCAGTAGAAAGGGGTCTTCCTTTAGTTCTTGCCATACGAGAATCAATCTTTTCTTCAATTAAGCAGTTAAAAGCGGCGGCGGCGCCTGAAACAAAACCTATACCTAAAATTGAAGCAATTAAAACGTCAACAGCAACCATTGACGGAGTTGATAAAAACATACCAATTACTGCTGTAAAGACTATTAATGCATTTACCCTTGGTTTACAGAGGGTAATAAAATTTTTCAGACCATCAGCTGAATAATAGTTTTTATTGAATATTGCTTTTATTGTTGTCTGTATTGTCTAAATAATACAACATTGCATTATCGAAAGTGATTTTTTTAGCTACTTTGGTAATCAAAGTGGTAAATAAAATAATAAATTAGCAACACCGATTATAAACTGAAATATTATTCCTAGGATTAACAAGCCTCGGTACAAACTAATACCTGGATATGATTTTAAATAATAAGCTAACAAGACTAGATAAATTGTTAAAACTATTGCGCCGACTCTATGGACCCACTGAATAGCATATAATGCTTCCATAGATAGTGGCTCTCCAAATGCAGTCAGTCCTAATTCACGAAAAATTGTAAAACCATTTACGAAGTCCATATCAGGAATGAGTGAACCATGGCAAGTTGGATAGTCCGTACAAGCTAACGCTGCATAATTTGTACTCGTCCAGCCACCTAGTAGAATCTGGATAAACAACAAAGGTAAAGCAAGTCGAACAAAAAACTTTATCTTTGGAGTTATAATTATTGTGTTACTTATTGATCCATAATGTCTGTGAGCAATGTATGTCAATAATCCTAGAGTCGACATCCCGCCTATTAAATGGGCAGTAACAATAGCTGGATACAGAAGCTCTGTTACAGTCCACATACCTAAAAGCCCTTGAAAAATAATCAGAGCCAAAAGACAGTAAACTGTAGTTACTCTGACTTTAATTTCATCTTTATTTTTGTAAGCGAAGTATGTGATACACAGAACAAACACTCCTAAAATTGCGGCAATGTATCTATGAATCATCTCACGCCAAGCCTTGCCAACATCTACAAAGGTATCAGGGTAATCTAGCTGTGCCAATAAAATTGCTTCCTGACTTTCAGGAACTGAAAGTGTCCCAAAACAACCAGGCCAATCAGGGCAACCCAAGCCAGCATCAGTGAGCCTTACATACGCGCCAAAGACTACGACGCATAAAGCGAGTGGTACGCATATTAAGATTAATCTATTAAACCAAATCATAATTTTTTATAATTTTTTTTTGTATTTTGAAAGATGGTAATGTACTCTAAACATTTAAATGACTATCTGCAATGTTGACTTTACCAAACGATTATGACTAAAAAAATTACTTTTTTTCATAATAATATATAATTGTGAAAATGAAAAAATTTCTGTTTCAAAAAAAATACTATTTCCGACCTAACAATGATCACGATTAATGGCAAGAAAATAACAACACAGGATTTAAGAGGTAAAGTAGTACTTTTTAATTTTTGGGCAACTGACTGTCCAGGGTGTATCAATGAGATGCCTGAGCTTATTAATACCTACAATAAATATAAAAAAGATAATTTTGAAGTAATAGCAGTCTCAATGTTTTATGACCCGCCAAGTAGAGTCATAACTTATGCTAAAAATAATAAATTACCATTCCCTGTTATTCTTGATTTTGACAAAAGTATTAAGAATGCTTTCAAGAACATTAAACTCACACCAACATCCATTCTAATTGACCGAAACGGTAAGCTTATCAACACAATTATTGGAGAAATTAATTTTACCACCTTTAATAAGTTGCTTGAAGAAGAGTTAAAGAAAACTATTTAGAAGAGTTTAAATAATCTTTCAATATCTTTAATAATTCCAATAGGGCTTGTCCCCTCAGGGTATTCCATCATCAAAAAACCAAAGGGGTCGATAAGATAGATTGATTTGTTAGAAAAATTTTTGTATTTAGAAAGCCTTTTTAATAATTCTTCATATCCTTGCTGGTTACTATCTAGATACTTTTGACCGTTGAATAATCCAGTATAATTTTCCCAAGATAATATTGATTTAGCGATCAAAAGTCTGTCTACATCGCCTCTATCTTCACCTAAAGCTAAACGAATCTGTCTAACCTGATACAAATGTTCTTCGCATAATATATCGCACATTTCATCAACAACAAAAGTGAGTACCCACTTGTCTTTCAAGGATACTATCCTACTATTGGCGATGTCTGAAACCTTTAACTCACCAAGCTCAATAACTGGGTTAATTAGTTTTCCATTTTCAACGCCATTAGAATTTTTTTTAAAGTCAGTATAAAAAACTAAATACCAACTTAATAATATTGGAACAAAAAATAACATTGCGATACCAATTAAAAATATCCTTGCTTTCATTTTCTTACTTAACATTTTTTTTCCTTGTCAGACTAAGTCTTATGAAAATAATTAATAGAGTAATGGCAAATGCAAACCATTGAAAAGCATAACCATAATTTTTTTGTGAGTCGGGTGCTGGTAATTTAAAAATTTTGTAATATACGTTATCGACAAGTGGGTCTAAATAAATCATATATGGTAATAAATTAAATGATAAAAAATAACTAAGTTCTTCTACGTCAAGCTTTTGAAATCTAAAGATAGAGGAATTTAATGTTTCAAAATTATCTTGCCCTAAAGTAATCCCTTTAGCTGGAAAGTTTGCAACATGCCCTATTAACTTTACTTTACTTGTTAAAGAATTGATTACTGGAATTATTTCACGGCTTTGTAAGTTTGGATGCCAACCCCTATTAACTAAAACAATATGATTTGTATTTAGAATTTTAAATGGAGTAATAATATTAAATCCAGGCTGTTTATTGAAAATCTGATTATCAAGAATAATATTTTTTTCATTTAAAAATGAACCATTTAATTCAACCTTGTCCATAGAATAGATTCTTTATTATGAATCTTAATATTATTATCATTTAAGTTAACTAATTTATCCTGCTGTCGTAAGGTATAACTATCATTAAGTAAATTCTTTTGATTTGCGCGATCAAGTTGCCAAAAACCGAGTTTAATAAAGCAACAAAATGTGATGATAAATGCTAAAGTTGGTATTAATTTAAAATTAAACTGATAATTTTTCAAATACAAAGTACTTTCCTTATGGAGAACTAAATGGACATTGCTTCAGCTTACAAGTTTCTAATTATTATTATTTTGATAATTATAATACTTTCTTTAACCAGTGGCCTTCATTTCCTGATAAAAGACAAAGATCAATCAAAAAAAATGGTCAAGTCTTTAACCGTAAGAATTGTCTTATCTATTTTATTATTTATCTTATTGTTCTTTGGGTTTTATATGGGTTGGTTATCTCCGAATCATATTTAAAAAAAGCTACCTTGGGGTAGCTTTTTTTTCATGTCCTTATATCCAGTATATGCAAATAAATAAAAATAACCAGACCACGTCAACAAAATGCCAATACCAAGCGACTGCTTCAAAAGCGAAATGATCTTTATTACTGAAGTGACCTTTAAGGCATCTAACTAAAATAATAGCCAACATAACAGCACCCATGGTCACATGAAACCCATGGAATCCGGTTAACATAAAGAATGTAGACCCATATATACCACCATTTAATGTTAAATCTAGCTCATTATAGGCGTGAGCGTATTCTTGAGCCTGAAACCCTACAAAAATAAAGCCAAGTAAAATCGTTGCAAATAACCACCCACACAATGCTTTTCGATTGTTGTTCTTTAATCCCCAATGAGAAAAAGTTAGTGTTACACCACTAGTTAATAATAAAGCAGTATTAATTGCCGGAACACCGAAAGCGGGAACTACATCATCGTATTCTAGAAATGGCTCTCCAGTTAAACCTAAAGCATTTGTTGGGTCAGGTATCGTTATTAGAGGCCATGAGGCTTGGAATGCAGGCCAGAGAAACTCATGTGTTCCATTATGAAGCCCTTGCCCCTCTCCACTTAACCATGGGATTGAAAACATTCGCGCATAATATAATGCACCAAAAAAAGCTGCAAAAAACATCACTTCTGAAAGAATGAACCAACCCATACCCATTCTAAAACTTACATCCACTTGTTTACTATACTTTCCTGCTAAACTTTCCTTGATAACATCCTTAAACCAACCATGAAACATATAAGCTACTGCGGCTAGTCCAATAAATAATATAAACTTTCCAATATCTCCACCGTTAAACCAAACCGCACCACCTAAGAAAGATGTAAATAATGAAAGTGTGCCTACTATGGGCCACTTACTTCCCTCTGGGACATAATATATATCTTTAGTTGCCATAATTAATTCCTATCTTTTATAAGTTCTAGTTTAGCTGCAACCTTGTTTACCCTAAAAAAAGTATACGAAAGTGTTAGCGCTGTAACATCTTCAGGTAAATCTTTATCTACTTCAAACCTTACGACCATTTCTTTTGCTTCACCAGGTTTTAGTAATTGGTTTATAAAACAAAAGCATTCAGCTTTTTTAAAATATAATGATGCAATCTGAGGGGAGACACTTGGTATGGCCTGTCCTGTCACATTCCCATTATATAAATTCTCAACAACATATGTCGCTTCATAAAATTTGCCTGGGTGCACTTTCATCGTCTTAACATTTGATTTCAATTTCCAAGGCAGATCACCATTAATATTTGAATCAAACCTTATTTTCACAATACGATCAGTTTTATATTCTTCTTTTACTTCACGTATTCAGATTGAAACACTTTTCCATTAATACCAGTTACCTCACAAAAAACATCATACAAGGGAACCATTGCATAACCAAAACCAAACATTAAAAATGTAAATACAGTCAAACTTAAAACAGTTTTTTTTACACTTTTTATTCTATTTCTTATTCTATTCATTTATTGCATGCATAAGAACAAATATGCCATAAAAAGATAAAGCTATTATCCCTAAAAAAAATGCTAGTTTTTTATTTTTTTTCCCTAGCTGCTCCTTAACGAGCTGTTATATGTGACAAAATTGTCTCCTATATTACTTGATAACAGGTAATTCTTCAAACTGGTGAAATGGTGGTGGAGAAGACAATGTCCATTCCAGTGTATCCGCACCTTCACCCCAAGGATTATCTGCACATTGTTCGTTCTTGATAAATGCATGAATTAACATGACAAAAAATACTAAAAGTCCAACAGAAGAGAGATAAGATCCGATTGAAGAAATATAATTCCAACCAGCAAAAGCATCTGGGTAATCAGCATATCTTCTTGGCATTCCAGCAAGGCCTAAAAAATGCTGTGGGAAAAATACAATATTAACGCCAATAAATGAAAGCCAGAAATGAAGCTTACCTAGTCTTTCGTCATACATATACCCGGTCCATTTTGGAAGCCAGTAATAAACAGCAGCCATCAAGGCAAATACAGCGCCCGTTAATAAAACATAATGAAAGTGAGCTACTACAAAATATGTATCATGATATTGAAAGTCGACTGGCGTTATTCCCAGCATTAATCCTGAGAAACCACCAATAGTAAATAAAATAACGAAAGCACATGCAAATAGCATAGGTGTCTCAAATGTTATTGAGCCTCTAAACATTGTTGCTATCCAATTAAATACTTTAACTCCAGTTGGAACAGCAATTAACATTGTCGCGTACATGAAAAATAATTCGCCCTTAATTGGAAGGCCAACAGTAAACATATGATGAGCCCAAACAAAGAAAGAAAGAATTGCGATTGATGCTGTTGCATATACCATTGAGGCATACCCAAATAATGGTTTTCGTGCAAATGTTGGAATTATTTGAGAGACTATACCGAAAGCAGGTAAAGCTAAAATATAAACTTCAGGGTGTCCAAAAAACCAAAATATGTGTTGAAATAAAACTGGATCGCCACCGCCAGCTGCATCAAAGAAGCTGGTACCAAAATATTTATCTGTTAGCATCATGGTCACTGCACCCGCTAAGACTGGCATTACTGCTACCAGTAAAAATGCAGTAATTACCCAAGTCCATACAAATAACGGCATCTTCATATAGGTCATGCCAGGCGCGCGCATGTTCATCACAGTAGCAATGATGTTAATAGACCCCATAATCGATGAGGCTCCCATGATGTGTACACCGAAAATAAAGTAGTTCACTGTGTCTGGCGCATATGTTGTGGAGAGAGGCGCATAGAATGTCCAACCAAAGTTAGGTCCGCCACCTTCCATAAATAAAGTACTAATTAAAAGCGCGAATGCAAAAGGCAAAATCCAAAAACTCATATTATTCATTCTTGGAAGCGCCATATCTGGAGCTCCAATCATTAATGGAATCATCCAATTAGCAAGGCCAACACCTGCTGGCATAACTGCTCCAAAAATCATAATAAGTGCATGCACAGTTACCATCGAATTATAAAATTGAGGGTCAACAAATTGAAGTCCGGGCTGAAATAGTTCAGCACGAATAATCATCGCCATAGACCCGCCTACAAAAAACATAGTCAGGGCGAAAATTAAATATAATGTACCAATGTCTTTATGGTTGGTCGAAAAAAACCACCTCTTCAACCCAGTTGGTTTGTGATCATGATCATGCTCATTATCTTTTGCCAGTGCGACTCATATTTCATCCCTAAATTATTAATTGGTTAACATTTTCCATCTACCTTGCTTCTGATATTTCTTTTGGTTGACTATATCTCCAGTGTTATTACCCCAGTGCATTCCTTTCGTAGGTAGTAACGGCAGCGATATCTAAATCAGATAACTGCTCACCAAAAGCAGGCATTAATTTTTTACCGTATATAATTTGTTTTATATGCGTAATCATTTTGAAACCAATTAATTGCAATGGGACTTTTAACTAAGGCTGGGAAAACACCGCTCACGCCTTCACCATTAGCCTGGTGACACATTAAACATTGAGCCTTGTAAACTGTCTCGCCTTTTGTCATCAACTCTTCCATAGTAAACCGTTTGCTAGTTTTGTGATTCTAATGCAGCAAGTTTTAATGCTTTTCTATCATCAATCCACGCTTCATAATCCTCCATTGAAACAGCTTTAACAACAATTGGCATGTATCCGTGACCTTTACCACAAATTTCTGTACATTGGCCTCGATAAGTACCTGGCTTTTCAATCACAGCCCAATTATCGTTAATAAATCCTGGGATTGCATCTCTCTTCCAGCCTAGGTCTGGAACCCACCAAGAGTGAATCACGTCGTTAGCTGTTGTTAAAATTCTTATTTTTGTATTAATCGGGAGAACAATTGGATTATCAACCTCTAAAAGATAATTTTCTGCTTCCATTGGATCAAGGCCTGAATCTCGTTGAGCTATCTCAGAACTGTTTGCATCGAGCGCAGCATAAATAGTTAAGTCTTCGTCCAGATAATCATATTTCCATTTCCATTGATAGCCAGTTGCTTTGATAGTTACTTTAGCTTCAGATGTATCATCCATTCTTATAAGTAGTGATGTAGCTGGAACTGCTAAAGAGACAATGATTACTGTAGGAATAATAGTCCAAATAATCTCAACAGTTGTACTGTGGGAAAATTTTGCTGGCTTAACGCCCTTTGATTTACGGTGATGAAATATAGACCAGAACATAACAGAAAAAACTAAAATACCAATAATAGTAACTACCCACAAGGTCACCATGTGCATATTATAAATTTCACGACTTATTGGTGTTACACCTTTCGTCATATTAAGACCCCAATCAGCAACAGCTGAAACAGGTAATACGAATAGCACAAATAACATTTTTTGGTATATGGATTTCACAGTTGGGTTACCTTTCTTTCTTTAATCAAAAATTTTAGAAATATTATCAGCTAAATAAAAAATATTCAATTACAAAAACAAAATTAAACAAATAAAAATTTCGCTTACATAGAGTTTTGATTGCAATTTGACACAAAGTTTAATTTAACCTCTTTCCTATTATTGACAACCTTATTTTCAAAGAGTTTTAATTAAATTAAATAATTTTTTTCTATCACCTTCGTTTACATTCCTTGCAATGAATACTTTTTTCCCAGATTTAGCTATAAAGACTTCAGAGGGTTGCGTTTTAGTTGAAACTTTATATTTAAATTCTGACCATTGCCTCACGAAATTATAATCTTTTTTTCTTTTACCATTAACGAAAGTTACTTTAATATTATTTTGATCAAGAAAAACTTCTTCGAAGTAGGTACTTTTAAGAGCAGTAATGTATAGGGCATAACCCAGGAATAAAACTTCGACCCCATAAAAAGGTATCGCTAAATATAAATTTACTGTGCTTAATACAATAGCTATTACTAATACAAATATAGCAAAACATAAATATATCTTTTTTATTAATCCCCATGACATTGCTGGGTTAGGTCTTATAATAAAAAGATGTTTATTTAAATCTAAGGTTTTATGCTCAATCATATTAAACTTAAGACGTTATAAAAAAGTTATAATTCAATATTAATTTACAAATACTAAATTTGGTGCCGGGAGCGAGAATCGAACTCGCACGCTATTACTAGCGCTGGATTTTGAATCCAGTGCGTCTACCAATTCCGCCATCCCGGCATGATAGTTGACATATTATAACAACCAATAACATTTAAATGAATATCGAAGATTTTAATTATGAACTTCCAGGCAATTTAATAGCCCAGTATCCTCCAGAAAACCGAGGAGATAGTAAGCTATTACTTGCAAATCCTTCTACTCAAACACTTAAAGACTTAACTTTTAAAAGCTTTCTAGGGCTAGTAGGTCCTAATGATTTAATTATTTTTAATAACACAAAAGTTATTAAAGCTAGATTGTATGGTCAAAAAGAAACTGGAGGAATATAGAAATTTTAATTGAGCAAGTTCTTGAAAATCAGCAAGCATTAGCAATGATTAAATCATCAAAAAAAATTAATCTAGATTACAAAATATTACTTTCAGAAAATTATGAAGTAGAGATAGTGGAAAGAAAAAATAATCTATTTTTAATTAAATTAAATCAAGGGTCATTTGATGAATTAATGGAAAAAAAAGGTCACATACCACTTCCCCCTTATATAAATCGTCCAGATGAAATTGATGATATAGAAAGATATCAAACAGTATTTGCAAAGCATGAAGGTGCTGTTGCTGCGCCAACTGCTGGCTTACATTTTTCGAGCTGCCATTTAAATTTTTTGTCCATATCTGATAAATTAGTTACGCCTTCATAACTCTTCACGTCGGATCAGGAACATTCCAGCCAGTTAAAGTATTGGATATAGACAAACACATTATGCACAAGGAGTTTTTTGAAATTACGGAAGAAACAAAAATAAAAATTGAAACTACAAAAAAAAACGGGGGACGCATTATTGCAATAGGTACAACTGTTATGAGAGCTCTTAAAAATAAATTATTCCTTTCTTAAATCTCAAATGAGGTTTTCTAACAAAAATTTTTATAAAGCCAGGTTATAAATTTAAATTAGTTGATAGCTTACTTACAAATTTTCATTTACCTAAATCATCACTTCTTGATGCTAGTGTCTGCTTTTGCTGGCTATGAATTTACAAAAAAAATATCATAAGCTAATCAATATAATTATCGCTTTTTTAGTTATGGTGATGCAATGTTTATTGAACAAAAAAATGTTGGTATGGACTAACTTCTAAATAGTGAGTTAATTTTAAAAGGAATAAGTAAAAATGATTACAAAGAAATTATTGGTATTAATTATTCTATCAGCCCTTAATATAAGTGGCTTAAATGCAGAGGTTTTAGAAAAAGCTGAGCTTATTCTTAAAATTAACCTAAAAAAAGCTCCTACCTCTAGGCCACAAACAGTCGCATATATTCCTGTTGAAAAAAAATATTATATTGCCGATGGAGGTTTAGCTCCAATGGGCTCTGCTACTGAAGCACCGATATCTAAATCGCTCATTCATACATATGATGAGACTGGAAAATATATTGAGTCCACTAGAGCTGGCTTTGATAACCGCTCGATTTATTTCAACCAAAAAGAAGCTCGACTAGAAACAATTTCATATAACGTTTCAAGTGCAGGAGGTTTTGCGCCAATGACTGGAATTTTCTCTCTCGACCTTGATGATAACGGCCTGTTAACAGGAAAATCTAGTTCTATCTCAGGTTTTGCAGCTGCTATGGGAAGTGCTGGGACTATGCCCTCTTTTGATAGTAAAAATAATATTTATTACGCTAAACAGGAAAGAACAAACGAAGTTTTTGTTGTGGACGCTAAAACTTATAAACTTATAGAAACAATTAAACTTGATTTTACAAAGCCAAATGTTGAGCATCACGACGTTGCTAGTCACTTTGTTGCATACACCGAAAAGAAAAATGAAGAATTTTACTTGATGTAGAAAATAAACGATTTTTAGTTTATGACACCGAAGGGAAATACAAAGGAGAAAGCAAGTTGCCCAAAGATTTGAAGTTACGTTCAAAAAATTATTTTAATGGGCTAGGCTACACACTTAACGGATATTACTTTGTTTATATTGACTCTGAGGGTGAGTTTGGAAGCTATCATGCCTATAAGGTGCTTAAGTAGATCTAAATGCTAGGTCTCGTTTAGTTAGTTTATCTTCATCAATAAATACTGGATCATCTGATTGTCTATTTTTGTACTCAACTTTTTTTTCGTTAATTAGCCTCTCGCTGATTGTCAGCCTATGAGGAATTCCTATGAGTTCAGCTTCACTAAACATTATTCCTGGTCGCAGACCTCTATCATCTAAAATAACATCACATCCAAGATCAAGTAACTTATTATAAATGGAGTCAGCTAAACTTTTAACGTCATTATTTTTATCGTATCCAATAGGAGTAATCACCACCTCAAATGGTGCAATTGCATCTGGAAAAATTATACCCCTATCATCATGCCCTTGTTCTATAGCTGCAGCTACTATTCTAGAGACACCAATTCCATAGCAACCCATAAACATATTTATTGATTTTGAGTCTTTAGTAAGATTTGGCATTCATTGAATCTGAATACTTAGTACCTAATTGAAAAATATGCCCTACCTCAATACCTCGTTATTTCTTTAAATCCTTTTTCTCTAAGTGATAGTGATAATTCTCCAGCTTCTAAAAAATCAAATTCATATTTTCCAAATAGTTCATCTTCCCCAGAGTCTGCTAATACATGAAATTCATGAGAGCCTTCCCCTCCTATAGCTCCGTTATCTGCCTGAACAGCTCTAAAGTCCAATCCAATTTCTTTGAAAATTTCACCATAAGTGTCAAACATTATTTTGTACGTCTTCTTTAAACAATCGACATCACTGTGAAATGAATATGAGTCCTTCATCAAGAATTCTCTTGCGCGCATAACACCGAATCTAGGTCTAATCTCATCTCTAAATTTAGTCTGAATTTGATAAAAATTAATTGGAAGTTGTTTGTAACTCTTTTACAGTATTTCTAATAAGGTCAGTAATAACTTCTTCATGAGTAGGACCTAAACAAAAATCTCTGTCATGCCTATCTTTGATTCTTAATAGCTCTGGACCCATTTTCTCCCAGCGATTAGTTTCTTCCCATAACTCGGCTGGTTGTATTGCAGGCATAAGTAACTCAATCGCCCCAGCTTTTGTCATGTGCTTACGAATAATATTTTCTATTTTTTTTAATACCCTCAGGCCCATCGGCATTACGCTATAAAGCCCGGAACCCAAACGACGAACCAACCCTGCCCTAATCATAAGCTGGTGACTAACTAACTCAGCGTCTGCTGGCGCCTCCTTAAAGGTAGAGATGTAAAATTTAGATGCTCGCATATTTTATTTTTTAATTACTTTGATTAACTCTTTGATATCTTGCCATAATTTTCTTTTTTTCTCTGGATTTTCAATCACTTCTTTTAGTGAAACAGATGTCATGAAAGGTTTAGTCGTCACCATTTCTTTTATTTCCCCATGTAAGTCTTGTTCAAGAAAGAAAACAAAATCACATAAATTTATTTCATTTTTAATCACAGCTGCCTCAATCATCTGTGACTCTTTTTTACCAGAGTCTCCCATGGTACTAATAAAGCCACTAATCTTTTCAAACAATTTATGCTCCAGAGAAGCAAAGGAAGTCATAAAACTATAAGGCGCTATAAAAAGGCATGATTGATTATTAATTTTTACTTCCTTAAGTAAATACTTCTTCTCACTTGAATATTTTTTTTCTTCTGAATACGCTTGGTTGTTAAGTTTATCCTTACTTTGTTTTTCAACCCAAAATGGCTTTAAACCAAGAACCTCATAAACCAAAGATTCATTATTATTATCGCTCATATTGTAAGACCCATTAAAAGACCATCTTCCCTGCCATTTCTTTTTTTATAATAATTACTTCTTACGCCAAGCTCATTAAACCCAGCTTTACTATATAAACTAATTGCAGAGCTGTTTGAGTAACGTACTTCTAAAAATATATTAGTTATTTTTTTTTCTTTGCAATGATCTTTAATATTTTCAATCATCATACGCCCTATTCCCATTCTTTGATGGTCGTTTTTTACTGCTATGTTCAATAGTTGACATTCATCTAATGTCGTTAATGATACAGAGTATCCAACAACCATATTATTGATTTTTATTACCATAAAGAGGTTTTCTGCATTTATTGCATCAACAAAGTTACCCTTTGACCATGGCGAATAATGGCACTCATTTTCAATCCGTAATATTTCTGATAAATCACTTTTAGTTCCTTCGAATTGTAAAAATTTATCAGAAACCATTATTTTAATTTTTTTTTCAAGGCCTTTCTTTCTTTTAATGTATCAGCAACTTTGTTTCTTATATATAATAAATCTTTTTATTTAAATCAAATTTTTCCGAAAATTCATCTTTAGCTATTTTTGCAATTGAACCGGCAAGTATATTATCTTCTTTAGCACACGAAGCACCTATGGCGTTATACCTTTCCTCCAAGAATTTCTTATAGGGCTCAACCCCCGATCCTATTAAAACAGGATCTTTAGCATTAATATTTGGGAGGTCAGAGGGATCATATAACCCATCCTTAACAATGGGTGTGTATACATTGTTAATCTTTTGATAAGCACCGATATACAATTGACTCATTCGTGCATCTATACAAGAAATACAGTAATCTAGCGCCAGTTTTTTTTGCTAACGCCTTAAGGGTATTCACACCAACAATAGGTAAATTATTTGCGAAAGCTATCCCATATGCAACTCCTGCTGCTATTCTTAGTCCCGTGAAAGAACCGGGACCTGATCCAAATGCTACCCCATCAAGACTTTTAAAATCTAAGTTTTCATCGTTCATGATTGATTGTATCTGAGGAAGAATACTATCTGAATTATTTTTTCCAGACGGATATTCTTTTTCGACCAACCTCTCATCAATTAGTAAAGCAATAGATAGGGTTTGACCTGAAACATCGATAGATAAAATTTTCATAAATTAAATTAGTCCAAATTTTCTAAAAATTGAATTACCTCTCTTTCATCCCTGGTCCTCTTAAATGCAGGGAGGCTTCTCCAAATTTTACTCCCATATTTCTTTTCTACAATTCTTGGGTCACATATCATCAAAACACCTTTATCGAATTCGTCTCTTATGAGTCTCCCTGCTCCCTGTTTAAGTCTAATAATAGCCTGGGGGAGTTGCATTGTCATAAAGGCATTCTCACCACTTTCATTAATCATCTTAATTTTTGATGCAAAGACCGGATCTCCGGGAGACTGGAATGGTAGCTTGTCAATAATAACTAGTGACAAAGAAGCACCTCTTACATCAACACCCTCCCAAAAACTAACAGATCCAATTAAAATAGCGTTGCCATGGTTTTTAAATTGATCTAATAATAATTTTTTTGAACCACTTCCTTGAACTAAAATTGGGTAGGTTATATTTTCTTTTTCAAATTCATCTAAAAGTAAAGACCTGATTTCTTCCATAGCCCTTATGCTTGTTGATAAAATGAAGGCCCTACCTTTTGCTGATTTAATAAGAGGTAACGCTTTTTTTACCAGAGTAAGGGAATATAAGGAATCTGCTGGTCCTGGCATATCCTCTGGAACATATAAGCAAGCATTTTTATTGTAATCAAAAGGACTAAGTAGTAATTTAGTCTTTGTTTTCTCCAAGCCCATTAAAGATTGAAAGTGCTCAAAGCTTTCACGGACTGCCAAAGTTGCTGAAGTAAAAATCCAAGAACTATCATTTTCTTTTTTAAACTTTGTAAAATATTCAGCCACACTCTCACGGGTTGAATTAAATTGAATTGATTTTTTAAAGTTTGACTAAAGTTTTTTGTTCCTGTTTTTTTAGCTTCAGTTAAAGATTTAGCAATTATTTTTTCCGTAAACTTTTCAAACTCAGGGCCTTGATCATTATGCTTAGAAAGTAATAGATGCAATGAATTAATCAGTTCAATAAGCTCATTAAATTTTTTTAAAAAAGAATTTAAAACCAATACTTTTTATATCAAATTTATTATTTTTAATGCCTGGTATATCGATAAGCTCATCAATAATTTTTTGAAGGCTTTTTGTCAGGTCAGCTATTAAGTTGAATGTTTTGGGAAATTTTACATATGCTTGATTACTATCTTGTAACAAATTTAAAATTTGGGTAGAGGATATACTTTGACCAAAAAATATCGAGGCTGTGTCTGGTAATTGATGGGCTTCGTCAAAAATTACTGTATTCGCTGTTGGAAGGATTTCTGAGAGCTCCTCATCCTTAAGAACGAAATCTGCAAAAAATAAATGATGGTTAACAATAACAACTCTGAATCTAAAGCTTTTTTTCTCGCTTTTACCAGATCCCAACTTTTATAAAACTCACAATTTTGCCCCAAACAGTTGTCTTTCGTTGAAGTGACTAATGGCCAGATTGTTGCTTTCTCAGGAATTGATAATTCGCTAATTTCTCCTGAAACAGAATAGTCTGAAAATTTTTTAATTTCACGAATATATTTAGCGTCCTCTTTGTTAAAAAATTGGCCCTGCAAGAGAGCATCTTCCATCCTTAACTGGCAAATATAGTTTGCCCTGCCCTTAAGAATATTTATATCGACCGGGACACCTAATGCATCTCGAATTTTAGGTATATCATCAAAAAATAATTGATCCTGAAGATTTTTAGTTGCTGTTGAGATGACCACTTTTCCGCCGTTTATTATAGCCGGGACAAGGTAAGCAAAAGTTTTACCGACCCCTGTTCCTGCCTCAATAATTAAAGACTCATTATTCTCGATAGCATTCTGAACCAATTTTGCCATTTCAATTTGTTCAGTACGAGTATGATAATTATCCACAGTTTTCCCAAGTGCACCTTGTGGGTCAAAAAAATCATCAATAATCACTTCTTGCTTCATATGGTTCTTTTTTTAGGTTTAACTTCTAGCCAATAAAGTTTCATTAAAACTTCATAATGTAAATAGATGATACACAAATTCATAAACTTTAAATCAATAAAAATGATGGGGAACTTAATAAAGTATTAGTAAGTCAGAATTCTGTTATTAAACGTAAAAGACTATTAATTTAAACTAGAATCACTTTATGCGATTTATTTGATGTAATATTCCTTTTATAACTTTTTAAACTATTGAGAAGCAACTAAAACATGCGAACTAAATTCGAAAAATTTTCCCTTATTTTTGGTGGAGCAGTCCTAGGTCTTTTATTAAGTATAAATCTCCCAGTCTTTGCTGACAAAAATAGCCCCAACAAATTACCAATAGATGAATTGAGAACTTTTGCTGAAGTCTTCGGGAAAATTAAGTCAGACTACGTTGACGACATTGAAGACAAAAAGTTACTTGATGAAGCTTTAAGCGGCATGCTATCTGGGTTAGACCCTCACTCAACTTTCTTAAATAAAGATAGGTTTAAAGACCTTAATGCAGGAACAGCTGGTGAATTTGGAGGTCTGGGAATTGAAGTTGGTATGGAAGCAGGTGTTGTGAAAGTGATAACACCAATAGATGATACTCCTTAAGGATTATGTAGAAAAAGGTGATCTAATTGTAAAGCTTAAAGATAGAAACATTATAGCACCTTTTGATGGTGTTCTTGGATACAGAGGTATTACTGGCGACAAAAATAACATCTATCTCTTCAGTTACAAACGGATGAAATAGTAATAGGTAAAGGTGGGACTGTGTTAGGTACAACTGCAAGATTAATCGAACCAAATGGATTAGGTGTTGGTGGTACTGTTAATACAATAGGTGGTGCATAATATGGAGAAGCCATTAAAAAACTTAGAAAAGAAAACAAATTTGCATTTAACGGAATGATACTTGATATGCGAAATAATCCTGGTGGGCTCCTTCAAGAGGCTGTTAAAATAGTACGCAGCTTTTCTTAAAGAGGGTGACTTAGTTGTTTATACAGAAGGAAGAGCAGCAGACTCAAAAATGCACCTTACAGCTATTCCGGAAACTTGATTAGGGATCGCCCTATTGGAAAAAATAATTACCTTAATGGCCTGCCGGAAGACATCAAATATTCTCCATTAGTTGTTTTAGTGAATAACGGGTCAGCCTCCGCAGCCGAAATTGTTGCCGGTGCATTGCAGGATCATAAAAGGGCGTTGATAGTTGGGACAAGAAGTTTTGGGAAAGGATCTGTTCAAAGTATTCTACCCATGATGAATGGAACAGCAATTAAACTTACAACTGCCAGATATTTCACCCCAAACGGAACTTCTATCCAGGGCAAGGGAATTAACCCTGACATAATCGTTACCAATGGAAATGAGGTTTCAGAGTACCGAGAAGAAAATATTCCCAACAGACTTTCAAACCCTCAGGACAAAGACAAAGAAAAAGAAAAAAAAGCTTCTCCAGCTAAAGATGTCGATGTTAAAGACGGGACTATAAATCAAATCGTTAGCGAAGAAAAAGTTTACAAGCCTATTGCTTTTGGAAGCAAAGATGATAAACAATTTGCTGAAGCACTCAATATTCTTAAAGGTATTGATTTGTACCAAAAAAATTAATTCATTTAGCTATGATAGATTCTTTATTCTCTGAAATAGATAGAGCTTTAAAAATACTCACCGTTAAACCTGTTCCAAGAAGAATAAGGCCAGATAGCTCAACCATACAAAATAAAACCCTTACGCAAAAAGAAAAAGCGCTCAGCGCTAAATTAATGAGAGTAAATCACACTGGTGAGGTTTGTGCACAAGGGCTTTATCGAGGTCAACTTCTTTTCAATAAAAATTTGTTAATAAAATCTGAACTTGAAGAAGCAGCTTTGGAAGAAATTGATCATCTGTCTTGGTGTGAATCAAGGATTGAGGATTTAGAAGGTAAAGTAAGTAAGTTGAATCCGATTTTCTATTTTGGTTCTTTTGCTATGGGAAGTATCGCAAGTATTATTGATGAAAAATATAATCTAGGTTTTTTAGAAGAAACAGAAAAGCAAGTTAAAGATCATCTAATAGATATTTTAAAAAAAATACCTAAAAAATCTCATCAAAACCAAAAAAATACTAGAAAAAATACAGGAAGATGAAAAAAAACATCAGCTGTCTGCAAAAAAAATGGGTGCTAATTGACGCCGCTGCGTCTAACCAAAACGATTAAGGAAAAATTATGACCACATCCACCTATAGAGTTTAAAAATATAATGCAAACATTCAGTGAGACCTTAGCACCCTTAAAAGCGAAGCAGCTATATCTAAAATTGAAATTTTTAGTCAATCAGGGGCTCTTATTGGAAAGATAGAAAATAAGCCTGGAAGCTCAGGGTCCGTTAAAGTTTACAATCATCTTTACCTTGAATTTGGAGAGATAAACGCTGAGGCAGCTCTGAAAGGCCTAGAGATTTTCTCAGAATACACAGAAGAAGCTAAAATAAACCCAGGTAGCCATCCTAATATTGACCGTTTGTTTGATGTTATTAACGATCATAAAGTTCTTAAAATAAAAATCATCAAATAAAATTATTTAACAATTTCGCAATCATAAGAAAAATCAATCGACTCCTTTAACATTATTGAAGCAGAGCAGTACTTCTCTGAAGAAAGCTTAATTGCTCTTTCAACGACTGTTTTATCTAAGCCCTCACCACTAACAATAAAATGAATGTGTATTTTTTTAAACACCTTAGGGATACCCTCAGCTCGCTCTGAAGATATTTCGGCAACACAATCAGTAATATTTTGACGGGATTTTTTTAGAATAGTAACAACATCAAAAGAAGTACACCCGCCTATTGAAATAAGCATCATTTCCATTGGTCTCATTCCACTATTTTTACCGCCAAGCTCACTTGGGCCATCTAAACTCACAGAATGACCGGACTCAGATTTACCTAAAAAACTTACGCCATCAGTCCACTTAACGGAAGTTTTCATCTTATTGCAGCCCCAGTAACTCAACCTCAAAAATTAAATCAGTATTCGGCGGTATAACATCTCCTGCACCTCTTGCTCCATAAGCCATGTCTGAAGGAATTATAATCACTCTTTTACCACCAACTTTCATATCTTTCACACCTTCGTCCCAACCCTTAATGACTTGACCAACACCTAATACAAAAGTAAATGGCTCCCTTCTATCCAGAGAACTATCAAATTTTTTACCTCGGCCATCGCCTTGAGACTGATCATATATCCAGCCTGTATAGTGAACAATAACCGACAATCCTTTTTCGGCGGCTCTTCCTTCTCCTTCCTGCAAGTTTTCAATAGTTAACTCTTTAATCTTATCTACCATTTTATAATCTCCTTTTACGATTTCTATTGCATTTCCAGTCGCGCAAAAAACAAATATTATTAAAAAAATACTTAAGTTAGGCTTGCCATCTTCACTTCAAATGTTTTTTGAAGTATGCCAAATCAATTAAATCTTGTTGAAATAATTCAGATTGATTTGCTTTTAAATCGTTCATCATAAAAATAAAAATATTGTATACCCTTATCTTTATTTAAAAAATATCCAGGCAATTGCATTCACATCCCTTAAAGATCCAGTTTTAAAATGTCCATTTCCTCTTGCGGGGGAGTGACGCATTCTTTTTTTTAGTGTTCCATCAGTCCCGATTATTGGAAAAGAGGAGATAACTTCTGGCATCATCGGATCATTATAAATTTTTTCCATTCTACTTCAGCAGATTGCAAGTAACTGTGTTATTCTAGATAAACCTGCGCCATTTTCAAAAATAATACCTTTTGAATTTATTTTATTCTTAACTAGCCAGCTCTTTACATAAATATTTATACTTGATTCATTAACAGGATATTCTTTACTCTCTGCCAGTACTGTTAGCATTAAATTTCTAGCCATTAAATTCAAACTAAACTTATTAATATCCCTGATAATTTCACTTAGTGGTTTTGAAAAATGCGACTTTAGTAACCTAGCATCTAATTCATTAATATTTTTAGTTTTAACACTTCCGTTAAAATTACCCCCATTACTTAACCACAGATCATTAAATCATTAGATAATCCACTATCTCTATATTTAAAATCAATTTCTTTTTCAAAACACTTTTTACTGAATTCCCCAGAAAAAATTATTGTACCCATCTGGATCCCCTATGGCGAATAATCTAGCTTAGATTTCGCGCTATTGCTGATATCATAATTGTAACTTTATTTATTAACCTCTAATTTTTTTAAATCTGGAGTAACCTCAATCTTAATTTTTCCACCCTTTTCTGAAAATTTAAAATTTGTTGTATTACTTTGAATTACAATTGAATTTGGGAGGGCGTTATACGCTCTCAATGGATCTTCATCGAAGTCTTTAATTTGATCTACTGGTAAAAAATAACTATTGTCTAATATCAGGTTTCCTTCTATATTAATAATTCCGTCTCTATGAACCCCTCTGATGAGGCGCTCTAAATCTTCTGTGTTAAAGGTTGCATCTCCCCTGCCTTTAAAAATAATATCGCCATGTAAGGTATCGCCAATTATTTCCCCAGTATATAAAAAATCGGAGCGCCATTTAAAATTTGGGCCCAATTCCTTAAGCGCTATATATGTTGTAATTATTTTTGCTACAGAGGCGGGATTAAATAATTTATTTTGATTGCGTATAATTGGAGCACTATTTTTTTCAGAGATATTTTTAACTTACGCTTATAGCTTTCTCTGTCGAAATTATATTTTTTTTCTAATTTTTTATAGGATTCAAGATAATCGGCCCACAAAAAATTTGGTATGAATAAAATGAGGGCATAAATAAAAAATTTCATTTCTAGCCGCCTGCCTTCTTAATAGCGTCGTAAGTGACGTCTATCATAAACCTAGCTTCTGAATCTTTTAAGCAATAAGGAGGCATAAAATAAAAAGTTCGGCCAATCGGTCTAATTAAAACCCCTTTTTCAATGCAGTATTCAACTGCTTTATCTAAAATAACGCCATCATTGAGTTCAAATGCCCAAATCATGCCTATATTTCTAATATTACTAATAGCTAACGTATTTAACTTAGTAAACATTAAGTTAATAGATTTTGATTTGATTTTATTTTTCTTTAAAATATTATCTGACTCAAAAATTGATAAAGTTCCTAAGGCTGCACTACAAGCTAATGGATTACCTGTGTAACTATGTGAATGAAGAAAAGCTTTATTCATTTGTTTGTGATAGAAAGCTTTATAAATCTTATCGCTTGTTAGAGTAACCGATAAAGGGAGGTACCCTCCTGTCAAACCTTTAGATAAACAAATAAAATCAGGGTCAACTTTTGCATGTTGATGAGCGAACATTTTACCTGTTCTACCAAACCCTACTGCTATTTCATCAGCAATAAAATGTATTTTATATTTATCGCATAATTCCCTTACTCCAACCAGATAACTTGAATCATAAATTGCCATTCCAGCTGCGCCCTGAACCATTGGCTCAATAATAATGCTGGCTATTTTAGAATGCTTTTTTTCGAATATTTTAGCTAAACCTTGTAACTTGCTAGCCATAAAATCATCATTGGATTGGTTTGCTTTCTTTAGCCTTAAATCTGGCGATAAGGTTTGAATATGGGGGCGCATTAAAGAATAATACTTGAGATTTAAATAAAGGTATATCAGTAACAGATAAGGACCCTAATGTCTCACCGTGGTAGCTATTCTCTAAATATACAAACTTATTTTTTTCTGGTAAACCTGTTTGGCTCCAATAATGAGAACTCATTTTTAGTGCAATTTCTACTGCATTTGCTCCATCGCTTCCATAAGAGCAATGCCTTAGACTTGGTTAATTTACTTAATTTTTCTGAAAGCTGGAAAAATGGTATAAATAAAATTAGAAAACATGAGAAATAATTGATAAATTATTGATTTTTAATATATTTTTTTATTGTTTTATTATTATGCCCAAATAAATTTACCCACCATGAACTTGTCACATCCAAATATTTCTTACCTTCAAAATCATATAGCCAGGATCCTCGCCCTTTTTTGAATAGGTATAAGTGGAACAGATTCATAATCTTTCATCTGCGAACATGGATGCCACACGATATTTTCTTTTTTTAATATATTTTTTATTCATCTTAGATTATGGAGCTGGATTCATTACCTCAAGGTGTATTTGGTCTATTTGATTAATTATATCTTCAGGTAACTTTGTTTTATAGGCACTTATATTTTGCTTTAACTGCTCCATCGTTGTGGCTCCGATAATTGTACTTTTAACGAACCATTGAGAATAAACGAAGCTCAATGCTAATTCCGTTAAACTTAAATTTAAATCTTCTGCTAAGTTTAAGTAACTTTTAATAGCTCTATTAACTCCTGGCTTATCGTATCTTTTTGCATACCCAGGAAATAAGTTTGCTCTCCCAAGACTTTTTGGATCTTTAAGGTATTTTCCGGTTAGATGCCCAAACCCTAATGGCGAGTATGCTAAAAAAGCTAGATCTTCTCTAAAAAATATCTCTGTCATGCCCAGTTCAACGATTCTATTAATTAAGCTATAGCTATTTTGTAAAGTGCAAACTAAAGGTAAATTTTTAATTTTTGCGAGCCTTATAAATTCCATTACACCCCATGGCAACTCATTTGATAAAGCAAAGTATCTAACCTTTCCCTCCTTGACCAAAGACTCAATGCAAGTTAACTGTGATTCGATAGAAACCCAATTAATTTTTTTATTATTATAAAAATCATCTTTAGGATCAAATTTATACTGCCCAAACATAGGAACATTTCTTTCTGGCCAATGGAGATAAAGTAAATCAATATAATCTGTTTTCATTCTTTTTAGAGATCCATCAACCGCTTGAGTAATATTATTTTCATCTAACGATTTAGGACCACCTCTAATCCAATCAATCGACCTCCTTGGCCCGGCAACCTTAGTAGATATTACTAACTCCTCTCTATTTTGCCTACCAATCCAATCCCCCATGATTAATTCTGTTGCGTTACACGTCTCCGCTTTAGGTGGAACTGGGTACATTTCTGCGACATCAAAACTATTTATGCCTTGAGAGCGTGCATAATCCAATTGCATAAAAGCATCTTTTGCTGAGTTTTGATCACCAAAAGTCATCGTTCCAAGAGTAACGGGTGAGATTTTTAAATCTGTTTGACCGACTTTTCTATAATCTTTTTTATTAAACATATTATTTAATGTCAATGAGTTATAAGTTAACGTAATTTTTTAGCCCTTGAATTTTAGTACCTATTCGTCCCTATTATTAGCACTCTATGAAATCGAGTGCTAATTTTATAGCGCAATAGATGTAATTAAATTTTAACTTAAGAATACACTACTAGGAGAACTTACAAATGAAAATTCGTCCTTTACATGACCGCTTAATAGTAAAGCGTCAAGAAGAAGAGCGTACAACTGCTTCAGGAATTGTTATACCTGAAAGCGCTTCAACTGAAAAACCAGACCAAGGCACTGTTGAGGCTATTGGTAATGGAAAAATTCTTGAAGATGGTACAACTCGTGCATTAGATGTAAAAGTCGGCGATAAATAATGGTTGATCACTTAGGAGAGAAGGTTGATGGCGATGAACTTCTTGTTATGAAAGAAGAAGACATTATGGGAATCATTGAATAAATATAAATTAAATATTGGAGTAAAAATAAATGGCAGCTAAAGACGTAAGATTTGGTGATGATGTTCGCCAAAAAATGGTTAAGGGTGTTAATACACTTGCTAACGCAGTGAAAGTAACATCTAGGGCCAAAAGGAAAGAATGTAGTCCTAGAAAGATCTTTCGGTGCCCCAACAATTACAAAAGATGGAGTTTCAGTAGCTAAAGAAATTGAATTAGAAGACAAGTTTGAAAATATGGGTGCTCAGATGGTAAAAGAAGTTGCTTCTAAAACTACAGATAATGCTGGTGATGGAACAACAACTGCAACTGTTTTAGCGCAAGCAATTATTCGGGAAGGAATGAAATCAGTTGCTGCCGGAATGAATCCAATGGATCTGAAGCGCGGCATGGCAAAAGCTGTTGAAGCAGGTGTTTTAGCAAAAGATATTTTTGAAGATTTTGAAATCTCGGAAAATTGTGACCGTTTAGGTCTATCTCTGCAAATAATGACAATACTATAGGTAAATTAATTACTGAAGCATTTGAAAAAGTAGGTAAAGAAGGGGTAATTACAGTTGAAGAAGCTAAAAGGTGTTGAAACTGAACTTGACGTTGTTGAAGGTATGCAGTTTGACAGAGGTTATCTAATGTATACTTTATAAATAATAATGATAGGCAAATTGCACTATTAGAAGACCCATTCATTCTACTTCATGACAAGTAAAAGCAGTTAACTCTATGCAACAACAAGTAGCAAAAGCAAGTAAGCCATTATTAATTATTGCAGAGGATATAGAAGGAGAAGCACTAGCAACTCTTGTAGTAAATAAACTTAGAGGTGGCTTAAAAGTAGTTGCAGTTAAAGCACCTGGTTTTGGCGATAGAAGAAAAGCAATGCTTGAAGATATTGCTATTCTCACTGGTGGAACAGTGATTGCTGATGAAGTTGGACTAACTCTAGAAAATATTAAAATTGAAGATTTAGGTCAAGCAAAGAAAATTGAAGTTGGAAAAGAAAATACAATAATAATTGACGGTTCAGGCGGCCAAGATAGTATTAAATCTAGAATTGGTCAAATAAAAGCTCAGATTGAAGAATCAACGAGTGATTATGATAAAGAAAAGCTTCAAGAAAGACTTGCTAAGTTAGCTGGTGGTGTTGCAGTTATTAAAGTTGGTGCAACTACTGAAATAGAAATGAAAGAGAAAAAAGCTAGAGTAGAAGATGCATTACATTCTACAAGAGCTGCAGTTGAAGAAGGTATTGTTCCTGGTGGTGGAGTTGCTCTAATTAGAGCGAAAACTGCTATGCAAAAAATAAAGGGTGACAATGCAGACCAAGATGCTGGAATCAGCATTGTACTTCGTGCGATAGAAGATCCACTTCGTCAAATCGTATCGAATGCAGGTATTGAGCCTTCAGTTGTAGTTAATGATGTTACTGCTGGTAAAGGTAATTATGGATTTAATGCAGCCAATGAAACATATGGAGATATGGTTGAGATGGGTGTCTTAGATCCTACTAAAGTTGTGAGATCAGCTCTACAAAATGCAGCTTCTGTTGCAGGTTTATTAATTACAACAAAAAGCGTAAAAGCAGATTTACCAAAAGATGAGTCTGCTGCGGTGCTCCTGATATGGGCGGTATGGGTGGTGGTATGCCTGGTGGTATGGGTGGTATGCCTGGTATGATGTAACTCAATTTACCTTAAGAAGTAAAACTAAAAAAAGGCCTCTTTAACAAGGCCTTTTTTTCTGGTCGCATCATCTATAAGGGAGGATATATAGATAACAAAACCAGGTTGTTCACAACTCTTTTATGAGTACATTAGGTAAAAAAAGTTCCTAAAAATAAATTTTTAAAATTTTTTTCCTGTAGCATTACAAAAAATGAATTCCCAAAATACACAAAATAAATTCCTTGGCGCTTTAAACGAAAAGCAAGCAGAAGCGGTTACGCTTAAAAATCAATCTGCCTTAGTTTTAGCTGGCGCGGGTAGCGGAAAGACTAGGGTTCTAATTCAAAGGATTCTCTGGTTAGTAGAAGATAATGAGTTCTCACCTTTTTCTATTTTGGCTGTAACATTTACAAATAAAGCTGCCAAAGAAATAAAAAGGAGATGTTGCAAATACCCTCTCATGGCATGTGGGTTGGTACTTTTCACGGCCTCGCTCACCGACTTTTAAAGGCACACTGGCAAGACGCAGGGCTGCCGCAAAACTTCCAGATATTGGATGGGGATGATCAGTTGCGCTTGGTAAAGCGCGTATGCAAAGGAATGAATGTTAACGAAGAAATGTACCCTTCAAAGGAAGCTCAGTACTTCATTAACTCAAATAAAGATAAAGGTATTCGATCAGAAGGAGTAAAGCCTCATGATGAGCATACAAAAAAATTAAATGAAGTCTATGCGGAATATGAGAGGCAATGTCAAAGAGAGGGAGTAGCAGATTTTGCTGAACTTCTTTTAAGGTGCATTGAACTATTCACAAATAACTCTGTAATAAGAAACCACTACCAATCAATTTTTAAACATATATTAGTTGATGAGTTTCAAGATACCAACACATTGCAATTTAACTTGCTTAAGCTACTAACGTCAAAGGAAAGCTTTATTTTTGCTGTTGGTGATGATGATCAGTCCATTTATGGCTGGAGAGGAGCCAAAATTGAAAATATTCAAAAGATTGAGAATGATTTCAAACCAATACAAGTTATTAAGCTTGAGCAAAATTATCGATCAACTGGAAATATCCTTAGTGCTTCTAATGCCTTAATAGCTAATAATCAAAACCGTCTTGAAAAGTCTCTTTGGACGGAGTCAGGTGATGGTGACTTGATAAATGTATTAAACGCAAGAACAGAAACTGAGGAAGCACAATATGTTGTTGGTGAAATCCAAACTCAATTTAATCAAGGTAGGAATCTAGATGAATGCGCGATACTCTATCGTTCAAATGCGCAGTCTCGAGTCTTTGAAGAATCTCTAATTAAACAAAATCTGAATTATAGAATCTATGGTGGTTTACGATTTTTTGAGCGAGCTGAAATAAAAGACGCAATGGGTTATATCCGACTTATTGAGAATACTTCAGACAATATCGCTTTTGAGAGGATTGTGAATTTTCCAACCCGTGGGATTGGTCTTTCTACGATTGAAAAAATTAGGTCTTATGCAAACGAAAATCAAACTAACCTTTTTCAGTCATCATCTAAACTAGGACGTATTAATCGTTACTTTGATGTACTTATATCCTCTTTTGCCATAATGAAATATGGTATGGATGTGGATCAGTACATGAAATTTAGAGATGCTCTTACACCTGCAAGCGGATTTCAATCTGTACAGTACCGTAAAATTGAAATTGCTTGTACAGATTTAAATAATCTTATAGACGCTCGATACAAAGACAAAGAAAAATAATCAAAGGACGGGAATCAATCTCTACTACTAGCTGAATTTCTAGATTATACATCTTTAGAAAGTGGCGAGCTTCAAGCATCAGCCGGCGATGATGCATTCAACATGATGACAATGCATGGCTCAAAAGGTCTTGAATTTGATGTAGTATTTATTACCGGATTAGAGGATGGACTTTGTCCTCATGGATAGCATTTCTCAATTAGAGGAAGAGCGAAGACTTTGTTACGTTGGTATAACCAGAGCGATGCAAAAGCTTTATATTACTTACGCTGAATCAAGAAGGTTGCACGGATCAGATACTTTTAATCCTCCTTCAAGATTTATTCGAGAAATACCAAATGGTTTTTAATTAAAAGAATTAATACCATTGAGAAAAATACTACAAATACATGGGATACTTTCTCTCAAGTACCATCCTCAACATCTATAAATCGAGAAATACCTGTAGGTAGGCAAGTCACTCACTCTAAATTTGGTATTGGTATGGTTATTGGCTATGAGGGGGGTGAAAATGACCTTCGTATTCAAATAAAATTTAAATCTCACGGTGTAAAATTATTAGCCATGGAATATGCAAAAATTGAGCCTATTTAGTCTTTAAGTCTTTAAAGATATCTCTATAAGTTACATACTGAAAAGCAAATAATACGGAAATATAAGCAGTCATAATAATTAAAATTATCATAACTAATAAAAATGATAAGAACGGAATAGTCGAAGCATTAATTAATGAGAATATAAAAATTATTATAAAGGTAAGTGAAAGAAAACCTCCAAGCAAAATTAACCATGTAATAGAAATCGGAATGATATATGACAAAATACCAGCGAAGCTAGACTTAACTGCTTTAATTAAATTAAAATTGTTATACCTTACGAGTAATGGAGAAAACCAGGTAACTGCATAAAGTGGTAAAGATAGTATTGCGAGTTTAATGAAAATATGTGAAATACTTTCAGCTAAACCTTCAATTTCCCCTGCCTCCTTAGATAGCAAAACCAAAGATTTTAAATCATCACTCAATACAAAAGATATTAATAAAGTATAAAAGAGACACAATACCCCCAAGGCTAGTAAACCCTTTAAAGATTCATTAGGCATTTTTAAAGCCTCACTAAATTTAAAGGCTTTATTTGAATCTAGAGACTTAAAAAAACTTACATAGATAGTAATAACTATTGGCCACACTAGAACCACTAGAGGCATTAAAAATCCAAGATTAGATAAGCTCGGAAGAATTATATATAGAAATAAATACAACATTCCTAAAAACAAAGAAAATCTGATATTACCCCTCAATAACTGAATGCTTTGAAAGGCCCATAAATTTGATTGTCTAAAAATATTTTTCAAAATAAATCCTTAGTTGATTGTCTATCTATTAATATATCTTTAAACTGGTCTGGATTTTTAATAGAAAGAATTTCAGCACTTGGGTTGCTATTCACGTGCTCTAAACGTGAAATGAAAAATCTAAGCGCCGCCCATCTGAGAGCTTTTGGAAGGTAATCTAGCTCGTTAGATCTTAGAGGCCTTTCTTCTTTATACCCAACAATCAACATGTCTAATTTTTCTTTATCAATTGTTCCATCCAAATTAATACACCAATCATTAATTGAAATTGCTATATCTAATATAAGATGGTCATTACAAGCATAATAAAAATCAATAAATCCAGAAAATTTTTTCAAATAATACATTATCTCTAAATAAGTCTCCATGAATAATTCCAGTAGGTAAATCAGTTTGATGACTGCTAATTAAAAAAGAAATTTCTTTCCTCGTTTTTATGTAAGAAAACGGTTCATTATTTAATTCTTGATATTTATTTTTTATCCACAACAGGTCACGGCTATTTTCTCTTTTCTCTTTAAACTTCATGCCTAAATTATGTAACCGCCCCAATCGATTCCCTATCTTATAACAATCTTCTTTATTTATATTCTTTACTTCTTCGCCATCAAGAAAGGAAACGATCAGGGCAGGTTTGTCCATAAGAAAATTTAATGACTCACCGCCTTTACTTAGTATGGGCTTTGGGCATCTAAAACCCTGCTCTTGCAAGAAAGTCATTAGGTTAATATAAAAAGGTAGTTCTTCGATAGTATGATGTTCAAATATAGTAAGAATATATTTTGACTGATTGGTTGAAATTAAATAGTTAGTATTAGTTACTCCTGCAGAAATTCCTTTTAGGTCTTCGAGTGGCTCAATATCAAAATTATTAAGCCAAATATTAATCGAAATTGTACACTGAGTTCTTTACTGCATTTTTAGAGCCTATTTTTTTTAAAAGAAATTTATTAGAAGCTAACTACGACCCATTGTGGAACAACTAATGGTTTATTATCATCCATTCTTAACCAGTCACCACCCTCAAGCTCTCTTACAAGATAGTATGCTGGAAAATTCTCAGGGGTAACTTTTACCAAATACAGTTTTCCATTAATCCTATGTTCTTCTAAAGTATCGGTGCCATCTTGTCTAATTGTAATTTCTGGCTCATCGAAATAACCTGAGTCTAAGGTGTTTGGTGGCGATGGTATCTCTTCAAGTATAGTTATTTCGTCAGCGATTAACTGTGACGAAAATACAAAAAACAACAAAAAAATAAAACTTATAATCTTACGCATTAAAATTTCCTTTTATTAAGTCATGATTCTACCAAAAACCTAAGATATCCGTAAGTTTATATCAAAAATTTAAAGCTTAGCCTTAAACTGTATAATATTTAATTATTATTAATTTAATCGTAGCTCACATTTAAAGTCAAACTTTATGAAAAAATTGTTATTAATAGACGGGTCTTCTTATCTCTACAGGGCGTTTCATGTGTATTCAGATTTTAGCCATAAAGGTCATCCTACCGGTGTTATCTATGGGGTTTTAAATATGCTCCGGAGTACACATAGAAAATATCCGTCCGATTATAGTATCTGTATATTTGACGCTAAAGGAAAAACTTTTAGAAATGATATTTATAGTGAATACAAGGCAAATCGTCCAAGTATGCCTGAGGAGTTAGCTATACAAATTGAACCATTTAAAATCTATTTGCAATGCTATGGGGATGCCTGTAGTTGAAATTCCAGACGTTGAAGCTGATGACGTTATTGCAACCTTGGCAGTAATGAAGAGAAAATAATATTGAAGTTATTGTATCAATTGTTGGAGGGTGTACAGTAACTAGTTCTATAACCTTAATAGGAGGTCTTGGATGTTGAAGGCGTTAAAAGTAAATTCGGAGTACCCCCTTCATTAATTATTGATTACCTTGCACTTATTGGTGATAAAGCAGATAATATTCCAGGCGGGAAATCATGATAAGCCAAAAACAGCATTAAAATGGCTTGAGGAATATCACACACTAGATAACGTAATGAAAAATTCTGAGGCCATACCTGGTGTCGTTGGTGAAAATTTAAGGAAGGCCAAAGACTGGCTTCCTACAGGTAAAGATTTAATTACAATTAGATGTAATCTAGATATAAACGTCGACTGGAAAGAACTTGAAAAGAAAGCCCCTCATCTAGATGAACTTAAAAAAATTTATAAAGAATTCAACTTCTCAACATGGCTTAAAGAACTAGAACAGGAACCCAGTGATGTAAACTCAGAAAAGCAGTTTAGAAGAAATAGCTCAAGTAAATATCAATTAAATTATACACTCACCATTAAAGAAGAAAAAGGTGTTGTGTCTGCGTCACAAACGCTTGAGCGCTACAGTCTTTTTGGTTCTTTAAAATACTCCCTGACCGATAAAGATGGAGGTGTGGTTCTAACTAATACAGCCAAATCTTTTACTGCTTACTCCGCAACAGGGACGCCGCTAGCAACGGAGCGAGCAAAACGTGACGCGCAAGCATAGACTAATGGTAACCTTCTTGCAGAGCAAGTCTATTACAAAAATTGGCCAAAATATTAAATATGATACTCATATTTTTATGAACTACGGAGTAAATCCTAAAGGAATTAATGAAGATACTATGCTAATGAGTTATGTAATTGAAAGTAATCAGAGACACAGTATGGATAAATTAAGTCAAAAATACCTTACACATGACTGTATAAGTTATGAGTCAATAGTAGGTAAAGGGGTTAAGCAATTAACTTTTGATCAAATTCATTACTATGCATCTCATTATGCTGCTGAGGATGCAGATATTACTTTAAGACTTTTCAATAAACTAGATTCACTGTTAGCAGAAAAGCCGATACAAAAAGGTGTACCAAGATATTGAAATCCCATCAATGCAGGCACTTATAGAGGTGGAAAGAAATGGAGTTCTAATTGATGAGAAAATTTTACAGAAGCAAACCATGTGTTTATACGCGGAACTATAGCTTTAGAAAGTGGGGCCCATAGACTTGCTGGTCAACCATTTAATTTATCTTCACCGAAACAGCTTCGAGAGATACTTTTTGAAAAACTCCAAATTAAACCACTCAAAAAAACACCAACAGGGACTCCTTCCACCTCAGAAGAGGTTCTGCAGGAGCTAGCTGAAAATTACCCGTTACCAAAGTTATTATTAGATTACAGAACATTATCAAAATTAAAAACTACCTACACAGATAAATTACCCAAAATGATTAATAATAAAACTGGGAGAATTCACACAACCTACAATCAAGCTGTTGCAATTACTGGAAGATTGCTTCAAGTGACCCAAACTTACAAAATATTCCCATTAAAAGTTCTGAGGGAAGAAAAGTTAGTGAAGCTTTCGCAGCCACAAGGGATGTATGATGCTGCAGATTATTCTCAAATTGAGTTAAGAATAATGGCTCACCTCTCTCAGGATACTAGACTAATTGAGGCCTTTAAAAATAATGAAGATATTCATAATATAACTGCAGCAGAAATATTTGATACTGAAACAACTAAAATTTCAACAGAACAAAGAAGTTATGCCAAGGTAATTAACTTTGGTTTAATTTATGGAATGGGAGCCTTTGGCTTAGCAAAAATTTAAATATTGAAAGAAGTGCAGCTCAAAATTATATTGATCGTTATTTTACTCAATATCCCCTGGTATAAAAAAATACATGGAAGATACCAAAGCTTTATGTAGAGAACAGGGGTATGTTGAAACTCTTTGTGGTAGAAAAGTTCATGTAACTGAAATTAATGCATCTAATGGGTTAAGACGACAGGCAGCTGAAAGAGCTGCAATTAATGGTCCAATGCAAGGAACTGCTGCCGATTTGATAAAATTAGCAATGATAGAAGTACAGGGTTGGTTGAACAGCCGACCTAATATTAGCGGAAAAATTATAATGCAGGTTCATGATGAACTTGTCTTTGAAGTACCGGATTCAGAGGTCGATGTTTTCAAAAAAGAAATACCTAACCTTATGGAGAAAGTTGCTAACTTTGACATCCCTCTTATTGTTGAAATTGGATCAGGAGATAACTGGGAGCAAGCACATTAGATGAAGAAAAGTGAATTAAAAGAGATTTATGCACTTATTATCGGGGACGAAATATTATCTGGGAAAAGACAAGACAAGCATCTTAATTATTTAACGAAGAAATTAAAAGATTGCGGATTATCTTTAAAAAAAGCTGAATTCATAAGTGACGATCTTAATCAAATATCAGAAGCTATTAAAGACAAAGAGAACAGTATTCTATTCTGCTATGGTGGTATTGGAGCTACACCAGATGACTGCACAAGAGAAGCTGCTGCTATTGCAAACAATGTGCAGCTTAAAATTCACCCAGAAGCAGAAAAATCTATAAAAGAAAAGTTCGGTAAAGACACCTACCCTAAGAGAATTTTAATGGCGCATCTTCCAGAAAACTGTACTTTATTAAAAAATGTTGTTAATAATGTTCCTGGATTTTCAATCAATGATCATCATTTTATGCCTGGATTTCCAGAGATGGCATGGCCTATGACCGATTGGATTATTTTAAATTTCTATAATGAATTATCCTTAAATTATCCAAAGCAGTCAGATTCCTCAATATGGTTAGATAATGTTAGTGAAAGCTTATTGATTGACCTGATGCATCAAATTAACAATGAATACAAAAATATTAAAGCTTATAGCTTGCCACGTCTAAAGCCTAAAAAGACTCTAGAGTTAGGAGTCAAGGGTGATAATAGTGAGGTTGAAGAAGCTATGAAAGCTTTAAAAAAATACCTGAAAGCTCTTGGCCTTAAATGGAGAGATACTTAATTTTGATATTCAAGCAATTGCCTATAAAATAGGCACCTAAATCAACAAAGAAATATTATGAAGATAGGTTCACATAATTTAAAAAGCAATATCATTTTAGCTACCTATGACTCAGTGACTGACCGACCATTCAGAATTTTATGTAAAAAATTTGGTGGAAAATTTTTACCATTTTTATGTAGACTTCAAACTCTCTTTTATACGGAAGCGAAAAAACTTTACTTAGAGCAAATCATGAAGGTGAAGTTGATCCAATATCTGTTCAAATCGCAGGTGCAGATCCAGCGATGATGGCGAAAGCTGCAGAATACAACATGGCAAAAGGCGCTCAAATTATTGATATAAATATGGGTTGTCCTGCTAAAAAAATATGTAATGTAATGGCTGGATCTGCATTTACTTAAACAAGAGAAATTAGTTGAAAAAATAATTAACAATGCCAGCGACGAAGTAATTAGATATAAGAACTGGTTGGGACAAAAATAATAGGAACGCACTAGCTATTGCAAAAATTGCTGAAGACAATGGGATACAAGCATTAATCCTGAAAAACCGCCAATTGTAAATAAAACAATAAATGCTATAGCAAATAACATAGGTGTCTCAAAAGTCATTGATCCTCGCCACATAGTCGCGACCCAATTAAATACTTTTACTCCTGTAGGTATAGCAATTAACATTGTTGTAAACATGAAAAATATTTCACCTGCTAATGGCATACCAACAGTAAACATATGGTGCGCCCAAACAATAAATGATAATAAGGCAATAGATGCTGTAGCATAGACCATAGAATCATATGGCGAACTTAAGGGTTTGAGGGTGGCAAGAAAACACATATCTTGGTACACAAAAGGCTTAAAAAAATCAGCTCAGTTTAGATTTAAGATGAATCAAATAGAATCTCGATTGCAACACACCCATCAATCAATACATTTTTTGATTCAACGGGGTAGAGAATTCCTCCCGATGTAAAATCAAATGAAAATAAAGAATTAGTAGCATAATGGCTAAAATAAATTTAAGTGACAATGTTGATACACTTCTCGATCAATATTTTAATGATTTAGATGGAGATCAAGCTAGTGCTATTTATGAAATGGTTATTAACACTGTTGAAAAACCCCTTCTCTTATATATCATGAATAAAGCTGAAGGTAACCAGAGTAAAGCAGCAAAAATGTTAGGCCTCAATAGAAATACGCTTAGAAAAAAACTTAAACAACATAAGATTGATTTTTAGAATGGCACAAATTAAAAGAGCATTGTTAAGTGTTTCAAATAAAGAAAATATTTTAGAGCTAGCTAAAATACTAAAATCAGTTCGATATAGAAATTTTATCTACTGGTGGTACAGCCAAGCTATTAAAAGAGAATAAAATAGACTGTTACTGAAGTAAGTGACTATACTGGCTATCCTGAAATGATGGCTGGTCGCGTCAAAACTCTTAACCCAAAGATTCATGGTGGAATATTAAACATTAGGAGTAATCCTGATCATATTAAAACAGTTGAAAAGCATGATATTAATCACATTGATTTAGTTGTTGTTAACTTATATCCATTTGAATCAACTATCGCCAAAGAAGGATGTTTGCTAGAACATGCTATAGAGAATATTGATATAGGTGGTCCAGCTATGATTAGGTCTGCAGCAAAAAACTATAAACATGTTACAGTTTTAACAAACCCAATGAGTTACCAAAAATTCATTAAAGAGATTTCAAGTAATCAAGGATCTGTTAAGGAAGAATATAGACTGGAATTATCACAGAAGGCTTTCGAACACACTGCAAGATATGATTCTATAATAAGCCAGTACCTTCTCGCTAAAATAGATAAGAATGAAATGCCAAATCAACTGGTTAGAACCATGAATAAAAAAATAGAAATGCGTTATGGAGAAAATCCACACCAAAAAGCAGCATTTTATACTGAGCCTAATCCACCAAAAGGAACGCTATCTACCTTCAAACAGATACAAGGTAAAGAGCTATCTTTTAATAACTTGAATGATGCCGACAATGCTTGGGAATGTGTTAAATCTTTTTCAGAGCCAACTTGTGTAATTGTAAAGCATGCAAACCCATGTGGAGTTAGTTCCGCTAAGACTATCTTGGAAGCATAAAAGCCCTAAATTGTGATTCTGTTTCAGCTTTTGGAGGAATAATTGCAATCAATCAAGAAATGGATAAAGGTACAGCAGAGCTGATAAGTAAACAATTTGTTGAGGTTTTAATCGCGCCAAGCTTTAGTTTACAAGCTAAAAAAATATTTGAAAAAAAAGAAAATGTAATTGTTACAACGTCTCACTAGACAAGAACGAGGATGAATTAGATTTTAAGAAAATTGGGGGTGGTTGGCTTGTACAAACCCCAGATAAACATATATTAGATATCAATAAATGTAAAATAGTTACGAAACTTGAGCCTACTCAAAAGCAACTAGCGGATCTTCAATTTTCCTGGAAAGTGGCTCAGCATGTAAAATCAAATGCTATTGTTTTCAGTAAAGACAAAAGAACACTAGGTGTAGGAGCTGGTCAAATGAGTAGAGTAGATAGTACAAGAATTGCTGTTATCAAAGCACAAAAAGAAAATATTATATTAACAGATAGTGTTGTTGCTTCTGATGCTTTTTTCCCATTTAGAGATAATATAGATTTAGCTAAAAAAATTGGTGTATCCAGCCTGGAGGAAGTATTCGGGATGATGAAGTCATTAAGGCAGCCAACGAACATAATCTTATTATGTTATTCACAAACATTAGGCACTTTAAACACTAAATTATATGAAAGTTGGAATAATAGGAAGTGGTGGAAGAGAGCATGCAATTGTATGGAAAATATCACAATCAAGTAAAGTAAAAAATATTTATTGCGCCTGGTAATGCAGGAACCGAAAAAGATCAAAAAATTCAAAATATTGCTATTACAGATATCAAATTATTAATTGCCTTTGCAAAAAATAAAAAAATTGACCTGACAATAGTTGGCCCTGAAGTTCCGCTATCTAAAGGTATAGTAGATTCCTTTAGAAAAAATAACCTCAAAGTATTTGGTCCAACTAAATTAGCAGCTCAACTGGAAAGCTCCAAAGATTTTTCAAAATTATTCATGTAATGCACCAACTGCAAAATACGCCAGATTTACAGAATTAGAATTAGCAATTGAATATGTTCATGAACAAGGCGCACCAATCGTAGTCAAAGCAGATGGCTTAGCAGGCGGCAAAGGTGTTATAGTTGCAATGACACTAGATGAAGCAATCAATGGTTTGAAAGATATTTTTTCTGGGGCTTTTGGGAAAGCAGGAGCGGAAGTCGTTATTGAGGAATTTATGGAAGGTGAAGAAGCAAGCTTTTTCATCCTTTCAGATGGCAAAAATATTCTGCCAATCGGCACAGCACAAGATCATAAGCGAGTGTTTGATGGTGATACTGGACCAAATACAGGAGGAATGGGGGCTTATTCTCCCGCACCAATTGTAACTAAAGAAGTACATAAAAAAATTATGGATCAAGTTATCACCCCTACAATTCAGGGTATGAAAAAAAATGGTATTGAATTTACTGGTTTTTTATATCGGAGAGGAACTATAAAGATAGTAAAATTAAAACTTTAGAATTCAACTGTAGGATGGGTGATCCAGAAACACAACCTATATTATTCCGAATGAAAAGTGACTTATTTACCATTCTTTATGCTGCAGCAAATCAAGAACTAGCAGGCGAAACAATCGAATGGGAAAGTGGCTCTGCGCTTACGGTAGTTATGGCAGCAAAAGACTATCCAGCGGAGCCTGTATTGGGCGACGAAATTATAATCTCTAACTCTAGCGATAAGGATTCATTTATTTTCCATGCGGGGACAGTACTTAAGAATAATAATCTAATTACATCGGGAGGAAGAGTGCTTGGGGTAACTGCAAAAGGCAGCACGTTAAAAATTGCTCATAAAAATGCATACAACCTACTTAAAAAAATTAAATTTAATGGCAGTATTAGTGAAATAATACTTTAAAAAAAGCTTTAAAATAAAAAATGAATACCTTTAGGCTTAAACGATTTTTGATGAGGGGCGGTATTATTGCTTACCCAACTGAATCATGTTTTGGATTAGGATGCGATCCAAAAAATATTAGGGCCATAAAGAAAATAATTCAAATAAAGAAAAGGTCTAAAAATAAGAATTTTATTATTATTGCATCCGAACTTAATTATTTAAAAAAAATTATTCGCCCACTGAAGGGTGATAAAAAATCTCTTATGCTTTCTAAGTGGCCAGGACCTCATACCTGGCTATTGAAAGCACATAAAAACTGTCCGTACTGGCTAAAAAAATCCGATAAAGTTGCGGTTCGAATACCCGGCTTAAAAAATTGCAATACATTACTAACATCCATTAAAATGTGTATAACTTCAACAAGCGCAAATAAAAGTGGTCAGCACGCAATAAAAAAATACAGGAATGCAAGTAGATTGTTCGCAGGTGCTGGAGTTAAGGTAATTAAAGGTAAGATTGGTGTAAACAATAAATCTAGTACTATCCAGGACTTTGAGACTCAATTAATAATTAGAAAATAAATGGATAATCAAGTAAATAAAAAATTTGTTAAAGAATACTTCTTAAGCCTTCAGACAAAGATATCATAAATGCCGTTGAAATAGTTGATGGCAAAAATTTTTTAAATGATACCTGGCAAAGAAATGAAGGTGGGGGTGGAACAACTTGTATTATAGAAAACGGAAATATCTTTGAGCGTGCAGGAATTGGTTTCTCACATGTAACAGGTTCCCGCCTCCCAAAATCTGCCACAGATGCATCGACCAGAATTGGCTGGACGGAGTTTTCAAGCCATGGGTGTGTCCTTGGTCATCCACCCTCGCAACCCTTATGCGCCAACATCCCACGCCAACGTTCGGTTTTTTATTGCAGAAAAACTGGGTGCTGATCCTGTATGGTGGTTTGGTGGTGGTTACGACCTAACCCCTTATTATGGTAACCAAGACGATTGCCGTCATTGGCACGCTACGGCCAAAGCTGCCTGCGACCCCTTTGGTGATGACTTACATCCAAGACTAAAAGCTTGGTGTGATGAGTATTTTTACATACCCCACCGCAAAGAGGCGAGGGGCGTGGGGGGGTTATTTTTTGATGATTTAAATGATCCTGACTTTGATACTGGTTTAGTGATAATTGGCTTTCCTTGCAATCAATTTGGTAAACAAGAGCCTGGAACTTCTGAAGAAATCAAAGATTTTTGTAACCTAAATTATGACGTTACGTTTCTTATGTCAACAAAAGTTGATGTCAATGGTAAAAACGCTCATCCCCTGTTCAAATATTTAAAAAGCGAGTTGAAAGGAAAACTAAACGATAGCGTCAAATGGAATTTTACTAAATTTTTAATTAATAAGAAATGGGTTTAAATTTAATGATCTTTAAAAAATTATTTAGAAAAAAAAGCGCCGTCCAAAAAAATGATAATAAACTTAAACGCTGCCTTAGTTCACTCGATTTAACATTATTAGGTATTGGTTGTATTATTGGTACAGGAATATTTGTCTTAACGGGTATAGCTGCAGCAACTCATTCAGGTCCAGCCATAATTTTATCTTTTCTTGCCTCAGGTTTTGCATGTGCATTTGCAGCATTATCTTATGCTGAACTTTCATCTTCTGTAGGTGGATGCGGAAGTGCTTACGGATATTCATATGTTGCTTTTGGTGAGTTTATTGCCTGGATTGTTGGTTGGATACTTTTGATGGAGTACGGCATGTCAATTGCTGCTGTTGCAAGTGGGTGGTCCGGGTACTTCAATAATGCATTAGTTGCTTTAAATATTGGGCTTCCCTTCTCCCTTATAAATCCTCCAAGCCTAGGGGGCATCATAAACCTTCCCGCATCAATTATTATTTTACTAATAATGTCTCTCTTAATTGTTGGGGTTAAAGAAAGTGCAAAATTTAATGCAGTTATGGTTTTTATAAAAATTAGTGCTATTTTAATTTTTATATTTATTGCAATATTTAATGTTAACCCTGAAAACTGGACTCCTTTTATGCCTTATGGATGGTTTGATAGGCTCCCGAACGGTGAAACAGTAGGTGTGCTTGCTGGAGCTTCAATTGTATTTTTCGCATATGTTGGTTTTGATGCGGTATCCACAGCTGCAGAAGAAGCAATCAATCCCCGAAAAGATTTACCTAAAGGAATACTTTACTCGTTATTAATTTGTACAATATTTTATATAATTGTTTCAGGCCTGTTAACTGGGATTGTTCATTATAGCGAGTTAAATGTTTCAGACCCAGTCGCT
The DNA here is from genome assembly GCA_905182075.1 of uncultured Methylophilaceae bacterium. Lineage (GTDB taxonomy): Bacteria > Pseudomonadota > Gammaproteobacteria > Burkholderiales > Methylophilaceae > BACL14. The sequence goes on from CAJIZS010000001.1 coordinate 135,602, forward strand.
TTTGCTCTTATCAAAATTGGTTTTCCTGGGCATCTGCCTTGTTGCTACTGGAGCTATATTTGGTCTTGCGACTGTAATGCTAGTTTTATTCTATGCATTAACAAGAGATTATTTTTGCAATGAGTCGAGACGGCTTTACCTAAAATACTCAGCATAGTTAATAATAAAACAAAAACGCCAGTAACCGTAATTATCTCAACTGGTATTTTTATTTCTTTACATATTGAATACAGGATCAGTATAATTGGTTCCAGCCCATATGTGGGACTTTAACTGCATTTGTAATTGTTTGTATTGGAGTTATTGCATTAAGACACACTCACAATAAGAATACCTTTAAAAACAAATGGCACCCATTAGTTCCAGTTCTCGGAATTATTTCTTGTAGTTTACTTATGTTTTTTCTTCCATCAGATACATGGATTAGATTTTTAATTTGGATTTGCATTGGAATTATGGTTTATTTTTCTTACTCGTACCGACATAGTAAACTAAATTAATATTTTAGATTATCTTTATGCTGCTTTAAATAAAAGCTTGATTCACTCTTAAGTTGATTCGGCATTAATATTCTTGGACAGAATACTCTGTAGCTATGCTATGTGATAATTTGGGATAAATCACCACACTATTTTCTAAAATATTAGCAGTTTCCACACATACCATTCTTCGCCATTCATCTTTTTCACCCATATCCCCATCTCTAATGCTTTTTCTTGCCAAGGAGTCCAAACTACAGTTGAATTACTATTAGATTTTTTTATGGTTATTACCCTGTTAAAATTTTCATCTTCAATATAGCAATCGTTACTTGTATTTGTATATACCCTATCGAATTCATTGCTGAATGTAATTGCATTTTTCTCAATTCCACGACTAAAATTGTCTGCCTTATCTGTATAGACAGAATCCTCTAATCCATTTACCTTTATATTTTCAATATCTGAAATATAAAAATATGTATGGTATCCCTCACTAATAATAAAAGGACTATCAGATAAATTTGTTGTTTTTAAATTTAAATATAAACTTTCACCAACCACTATTGTTAGTATCAATTCAAAAGCATATGTAAGCTGTTTAGTAGCCTCTTCTGTTGGGATCATTGTGAGTACAATTTTCGTAGCTCCATTTTTTAATTGTGTCGACTCCAATAGTTTCCATGGATTACTCTAGCAAAACCATGAGCACAAAAACTTCCATCTGTTGGGTGTTTTCCAAACCAAGGCCAACAAATAGGAACACCGCCTCTAATTGATCTGCCTTTCTCATATCTAGCATTTGAAGAACGCCATAAAACATCTTGTTTAGCTGATTTCGGTCGCCACCAATCAACGTGTCCACCTTGCAGTGCAACTCTTGCCACTGCTAATGAGTTATCAATTTCAATAAATTGAAGCCCATCAGCTTCATCGATGATCTTAATACTTTTATTCAATTTGAATTATCTTTTCTTTAATTGATTGATATCTCTAACAGCACCATTAGATGCGCTAGTGGTCATCATTGCATAGGCTTTTAATGCATCTGTTACTCGTCGCTCCCTAGGTTTTGGATGCCAAGGATTTTTACTATTGTTCATTTCTTCTCTTCTTAGTAATAAATCTTCATTTGTTATTTTTAAATTAATTTTTCTATTAGGAATATCTATGTCTATATGATCTCCTTCTCTCGATAAAGCAATTCCTCCACCCTCCGCAGATTCTGGGGATGCATGACCTATACATAAACCTGATGTACCTCCAGAGAAGCGTCCATCTGTTAATAAAGCACAAGACTTACCTAATCCTTTTGATTTTAAATATGCAGTTGGGTATAACATTTCTTGCATACCAGGGCCACCTTTTGGGCCTTCATAGATTATAACTACAATATCTCCAGGGATTATTTTATCTCCTAATATTGCCTCGCAAGCTGTATCTTGAGATTCAAATAATCTAACCCGGCCAGAGAATTTTAATATATCTTCATCAACTCCAGCCGTCTTAACAATACAACCATCTTCTGCAATATTTCCATAAAGAACAGCTAGTCCTCCATCTTTACTGTATGCATGAGCAATATCTCTTATACAACCATTATCTCTATCGTCATCTAGAGACGGCCATACTTTTGCTTGACTAAAAGCTTCTGTTGTCGGTATTCCACCTGGCGCAGCAAGATAAAATTCTTTCACTACATCTTCTTTAGTTGAAATAATGTCCCAATGATCAATTGCCTCACCAAGAGTTTTCGAGTGAACTGTATAAGCATCTTCATGCAATAGTTTTCCTCTTTTAAGTTCGCCCAGAATTCCATAAACACCTCCAGCTCTATGAACATCTTCCATATGATATTTTTGTGACGCAGGTGCAACCTTTGCTAGGTAAGGTACTTTTCTTGATATTTTATCAATATCTGACATCGTAAAATCAACCTCTAGCTTCCTTAGCAGCAGCTAATAAATGTAAAACTGTATTTGTTGATCCTCCCATGGATACATCTAGAGCCATTGCATTCTCAAATGCTTTTTTTGTAGCAATATTTCTAGGCAAAACAGTTTCATCATTTCCCTCGTAATAGCGCTTAGTAATATCTACAATTTTCGCACCTGCATTTAAAAATAATGATTTTCTAGCGGTATGAGTAGCTAAAGTACTTCCGTTTCCTGGAAGGCTTAAACCAAGAACTTCCGTTAAACAATTCATTGAATTTGCAGTAAACATTCCTGAACAAGAACCACAGGTTGGGCAAGCTGATACTTCCATTTTTTTTAGATTATCTTCTGAAACACTTAAATCTCCGGCAGCAATCATCGGAGAAACTAAATCAATTTTTTCAATTTTTCCTCCGTTCTCTTCCCAATCGACTTTGCCAGCTTCCATAGGTCCACCCGACACAAAAATCACAGGTATATTAATTCTCATAGCTGCCATAAGCATGCCTGGTGTTATTTTGTCACAATTTGATATACAAACCATTGCATCTGCCCAATGAGCATTAACCATATATTCAACACTGTCTGCAATCAAATCTCTGCTGGGAAGGCTATAAAGCATTCCATCATGTCCCATAGCTATTCCATCATCTACCGCAATAGTATTAAATTCTTTCGCAACTCCACCATTTTTTTCAATCTCGCGCGCAACTAACTGTCCCATATCCTTTAAGTGGACATGGCCAGGTACAAATTGAGTAAAAGAGTTCACCACTGCGATCATTGGCTTATCGAAGTCGCCATCTTTCATCCCTGTAGCTCGCCAAAGTGCCCTAGCACCTGCTTGATTTCTTCCATGAGTCGTTGTTCTAGATCTATATTCTGGCATTGCAATTCCAAATGATTAATTTAATAATTAGAATTTTACACTTATAATTAAAAATAATGCTTATTCATCCACAATTAGACCCTATTGCTCTTCAAATTGGCCCTTTAAAGCTCCATTGGTATGGCTTAATGTACTTTTTTGCTTTTTTATCTTTTATTTATTTAGGTAAAAAACAATTAAAAAAAATATGGTGGAGTGACATAAATGCAAAAATTCTTGATGAACTTGTTTTTATGGTGCTTTAGGAGTAATTATAGGAGGGAGACTTGGTTATGTTGTGTTTTACCAACCTAATTATTACCTATCAAATTTAGATCAAATTTTCGCTTTTTGGCAAGGAGGAATGTCTTTTCATGGTGGATTTTTAGGTGTCCTAATAAGTCTTATTTTTGTTACAAGAAAATATCAATATCTCGATGGTTAAGTCTAACAGATTTTATTGCTCCATTAGTTCCTTTAGGTTTAGGTTTTGGAAGAATTGGAAATTTTATTAATCAAGAATTATGGGGTAGGCCTACAGATTTAGCCTTGGGGAATGGTTTTCCCTATTGTCGATAAAATAGCAAGGCATCCCTCCCAGCTTTACCAAGCTCTATTTGAAGGTTTATTTTTATTCTTAATACTCTACTTATATTCAAATAAGAAAAGGGCAACCGGAAGTATTTCAGCATTATTTTTAATTTTTTATGGTTTATTTAGATTTCTAGTTGAATTTACTCGTGAGCCAGATAGTTTTTTAGGTCTTTTTTATCTAAACCTATCTATGGGTCAATGGCTTACTATCCCAATGATTGGCATTGGAATTGGAATGTTTTTTGTAACAAAAAATAAAGTGTAGTTAACAACATCGATTTATCTTATTCCATTTTTCCTGGAGCTGTTGGCAATAAAAATCTTTTCTACTTAACGGCTTCTTATTGGAATGGTCCTTGCATGCTATGAAATTATTCAAATAAACCTCATAAGCGTCATCTCCACTTAAAGTTCTTATAAACTTCCATATATTTTTAAGTATACTCAATTTGCTAATCCAGACTGTTTGTATTTTTTATTTAATAATAGTTTTAAAACATCAAAAATAACCAGCCATAAAACTATCGTTAAAATTGCTGTAATCACAGCATCAAACCTAAGATTAAATATTAGTTGATTCATTATGTTTATTTTTTCTTCTGATATTATTCCTGAATTTACTTTTTCAGTCATGGCATTTGCACCTGCTAAAAACCCTACCCTTACATCCTCACTAAAAATTTTTTGAAAAGCAGCAGTTGAAGTAATAATTGCTAGCCAAGCTAATGGCATTCCAGTAATCCATGCGAACTTAACTCTACCAGTTCGTATCAAAATCGCGGTCCCAACACTTAATGCAATTGCGGCCAGTATTTGATTGGAAATTCCAAATAGTGGCCATAAAATATTTACACCACCGTTAGGATCGATAACCCCTATATATAAAAAATATCCCCAACATGCAACCACAATTGCGCTCGTTAAAACTGTAGAAGGAAGCCATGAAGTTCTTCCTAATTTTGGATGAATGTTTCCTAAAATATCTTGCAACATAAACCTTCCTACTCTTGTACCTGCATCTAATGTAGTTAAAATAAAAACTGCTTCAAACATAATTGCAAAGTGGTACCACATCGCTAAAAGATTTTTTCCAAATGCATTTGCAAAAATACTTGCCATACCTACTGCTAATGAAGGTGCTCCACCTGTTCTAGCAAAAAGGGTAGTCTCTCCAACATCTTTAGCAAGCTGCTCCATTTGATCTTGGGTCACAGGAAAGCCCCATGAGTTAATAGTTTGAATAACCATTGAAGGGTCGGATCCAACAATTCCAACAGGACTATTAATTGCAAAGAAAACGCCAGGCTCTAAAACGCAGGCTGCAACCATTGCCATAATTGCCACAAAAGATTCAAGGAGCATTCCTCCATAACCAATCATAGGAATATACTTCTCATTATCAATTAGCTTGGGTGTTGTTCCAGATGAAATTAATGCATGAAAGCCTGAAATTGCCCCACAAGCTATCGTAATAAAAACAAATGGAAACAAGCTACCTCCAAAAATTGGCCCTGATCCGTCAGCAAAATTAGTTATAGCTGGCATTTTTATATCTGGTTGTAAAATTGCAATTCTTTCAATTGAAAAATAATAGTGCCCAACTTAACGAAAGTTGATAAATAGTCTCGTGGGGCTAATAGCATCCATACTGGTAAGACTGCAGCAGAAAATCCATAAATAATAATAGACCATGCTAAAAACAAACCACCATGATCAAAATAAACCCTCAATGTTTCAGATTTATCAATCTCGCCCCCAATATAAACTGCAAATAATAAAAGGGTTACGCCAATAGCAGTTGCCTCTAGCACTCTCCCAGGCCTTATAAAACGCATATAAAATCCAATAAACATTGCAATCGGAATAGTTGCTGCTACTGTTGATGTAGCCCATGGGCTATGTTTCATTGCATTAACAACCACGAGACCTAAAACAGATATTAATATAATCATAATTACAAAAGTAGCTATCAAAGAAGCTGTCCCTGCAAGGTGGCCTAGTTCTTCTTTCGCCATTTGGCCTAAAGTTTTACCATTCCTTCTGACAGAAAAAATAAAATGAGTCATATCTTGAACTGCACCACCCAATACAGCACCAACTAAAATCCATATTGTTCCAGGTAGATAACCAAATTGAGCCGCAAGTGTGGGTCCAACTAAAGGTCCTGGGCCTGCGATTGCCGCAAAATGAGTTCCAAATACAATCCATTTGTTAGTTGGAATAAAGTCCCGCCCATTATTGTTTTTTACGGCAGGAGTTTCTCTAAACTCATCCAGAACTAATACTTTTGCCGCAATCCATGCACCGTAGAACCTGTATGCAACAAGATAAATACATACAGCAGCTGTAATAAACCATAATGCATTAATAGATTCATCACGACTAAGTGCTATTGTAGAAAAAGCAACCGCACCTAAAATAGATAAAAATATCCAAATTATTTTTGTTTTAATTAAATTAAGCATAAATTAGAAATATATTCTCATATTAATTTTTTAGAGTCTTTTGGAACGAACTGAGCAATATTATCAACTATTCTTTGAGTTGACCATAGTACAGATATAGAATCTAAAATATCATCATCTGACCTTTTATTAATCAATGCAGACACTTTATTTTGATCGCCTATATCATCAAGCAATCTTTCTTTAACTTGATACGTATTTTTCTACCAAGATCAGTTTTCTTGCTTAACTCTATTACCTTCATATTATTCATAGCCATAAAACTTAGTTCTGGATGAATCTCGTATATAGAAGGCTTGGTAATTAATTTATTTTTAAAAAATTTCTGAGCTTCTTTAATTTTAGGAAATAAATTCCATGATTGCTTTGAAATACGATTTCCACATTCTTTAAAATTTATTTCACAAGCATGAATATAACTTTCACATCTTAAAGCATTGATAGTTGGTGGTGAAAAAATAGTACAAGATCTTTTTTTTAGTAAAAATCTTGCTTCAACTTCAGCCGGTCTTTTTCCGGTTGGGGATAATTCCAACGGCATATCTATACCAACATGGGTTAAGTTAAGATCTTTTAAATAGCTATCTTTTAAATTCTTGATTACATGAAAACTTAATGATTGATCATCTAGGTTTCTAGATTTTATGAAAAACTTCCTAAGCCTTATGCTATTGCTGTTCAAGAATGGTTAGATAATAAGATTTACTTTAGAGATCCTGAATCTGAAAGTGAGCAATAAACACCAATTATATGAGTGTTTTAGCTCAGAAAAATATTTTATTAGGAATTTCAGGGGGTATTGCTGCTTATAAAATACCTTTATTAATAAGACAACTTATTAAACTTGATTGTAAAGTTAAGGTAGTGATGACCTAAATCTGCAATAGAATTTATTAGCCCGCTCACTTTACAAGCTTTGTCAGGAAAGCCTGTACTTGAGAATATGTGGGAGCCTTCCAAAGGTAATGGGATGCAGCATATTAATCAATCTAGAGCATCTGATCTTATTGTTATTGCACCCGCATCTGCAAATACAATTGCCAAAATTTGTCATGGCAAAGCAGATGACCTTCTTTCAACAGTTATACTTGCAACAAAAGCAATCATAATGATTGCTCCATCAATGAATAAAAAAATGTGGGAGAACCCGGCTACTAGACGTAATATTTCTTTAATCATTAAAGATGGTATTACTATTTCAGGGCCAGATAATGGTGAGCAAGCATGTGGGGAAGAAGGAATGGGAAGATTAGTTAGTCAAAGTATCTTATTACTTGATATTAAAAAAAAATTAACCCCCCAACTTCTAGAATAAAAATATTCTTATTTCTTGCGGCGGAACTGTCGAAAAGATAGACGATGCTCGAGCAATTACTAACCTTAGCTCGGGTAAGATGGGATTTAGTATTGCTGAATCAGCATACGCATATGGAGCTAGTGTAACTTTAGTGTGTGGTCGAACCGACGAAAAACCCCCTTCAGGAATAACATCTGTTTATGCGCCAAGTCATAAAACAATGAAACAAGTAATTTTAGAGAAAGCAAAAAAAAATGATATTTTTATAAGTGTTGCGGCAATTTCAGATTATCTACCTAAAACAATTGTGGGGAAAATGAAAAAAACAAATACTAGAGTTATCTTGGAGCTAGAGAAAAGTGACGACATATTATCTGAAGTTTCATTAAATTATGAAAATATTTTTTGTGTAGGCTTTTCAGCTGAAAGTGAAAAAATTATTAAAAACTCACAAGCTAAACTAAAAAATAAAAAATTAGACATGATTGTTGCCAACTCAATCAAAGAATCTATGGGGAAAGAATCAGCAGAGATATATATAATTGACCACGAAGGGGTTACGAATATAGCAAAGAAAAATAAAAAAGAACTTTCGCAGGATATATTAAAACATTTATACGAATTAATTAAAACTAAGGGGGCTATCCATGACTTTATCAATTGATTACAAAATTCTTAACCCACTTATTAGTGAAAATTTACCAAAATATCAATCAGTTGGCTCTGCAGGATTAGATTTAAGAGCTTGCCTCGAGGACATTAAATTAATAAGACCGGGTGAAACAATCTTGATACCAACGGGGGTATCTATATACATAAAAGATTCAAATTATGCTGCAATGATATTGCCACGTTCTGGCCTAGGGCATAAAAATGGGATTGTTTTAGGAAACTTAGTGGGGCTTATTGACTCCGATTATCAAGGTGAATTACTAATTTCATGCTGGAATAGAAGTAAAAAACCCTTTGAAATTAATCCTTTAGAAAGAATTGCACAACTTATAATCGTGCCAGTTATTCAAGCTGAATTCAATTTAGTTGATGATTACAGTAAAACCCAAAGAGGGGAAGATGGTTTTGGTAGCACTGGTAAAGCATAAAAAAGACTTGAAAAGACAGTGGTTTATGTGGATAATGGTCATCTTTTCTAAAAGAATATTGAGTGAGAGGTATAGATATGACACGTGAATGTGAAGTAACAGGTAAAAGAACAACTACAGGTAATAATGTTTCACATGCAAACAACAGAACCCGTAGAAGGTTTATACCTAATCTACAAAATCGTAGAATCTGGGTTGAAAGTGAAAACCGCTTTATCTCAATGAGAATATCATGCGCAGCTCTAAGGACAATTGATAAATTAGGGATTGATGCTGTGCTTACAAAAATGCGCGCTGAAGGCAAAAAAGTTTAAGGAAAAATTATGAGAGAAAAAATAAGACTAGTATCTCATCTGCTGGTACAGGTCACTTTTATACAACAACAAAAAATAAGAAAACGACAAAGTTTTATTGAAATTAAAAAATTTGATCCAGTAGTTAGAAAGCACGTTTTATATAAAGAAAATAAAATAAAATAACTTACTTTGTATAAAATAAAGGAGAGTTATATGTTTTTAAGAAACTTGCTTTTGGTTTATTACTTCGACAGTTCTTGTTGGAAACGGTATACCAATACCATTCTTTTGAAATTGATCCCAAATTGTTCTATACAGATCAGATTTAAGAGCTAAAGAACCATCTTCAGGGTCATTTATATAGATTGAAGCATGAAGGTTTATACCACTGCCACCAAATTCTTTTAAAAAAACTTGTGGCGCGGGATTATCAAGAACCCTAGATTCATTTTTAACAGCCGTTAAAATAATTTCAAAAGCTTTGTCTACTGAAGATGAATAACTAATCTGTATGTCTAGCGGAACTTTTGTTTTTCTATCAGAATAAGTATAGTTAATAATATTTTCTGATATCCAAGATTCGTTAGGAATAACAACCTCAACTCCATCCAATCTTTTGAGAACAGTAAATCTTGATTTAATTAGAGAAACGCGTCCATAATGCTCACCTACCTCTAATATATCCCCAATCCGAACAGATTTATCAATCAAAATAATGAAGCCACAAATATAGTTACTAGCAATTTTTTGCATCCCAAAAGCTAAGCCTACCCCAAAAGCTCCACCAAATATTGTGAAGAATGTTAAATCAACGCCTACTGTATCGAGAGCTATGATAATTGCAAATACAAATAATGAAATTCTTAAAATTTTTCCAAACATAATTTTTTGATGTTGTATCAAGTTTAGAATTTTCTATTTTCATTAATCTATTTTCCAAGAATTGTGCTACCGTCATCGCAATAAGAATTGCAACAATTACCCCAAAGTTGGTAGATAACTACTTGGTATTCTTAAACCACGCATAAGTTTATTATTGAAATATTTTAAGTCATCAATTACACCGAATGCAAACCAAACAACTATTAGTGCAATTAAAGTTGCAATTGTATTCTCCATCGCTCTTACCCAGGGACCTGGTCTTAACAAATACCTAAATAATATAATGGTTAGCCTAATAACAATTAAGGCTGCCAAAATAGTTAAGGTGATATATAAAAGCCTAGTTGGTTGCGAGCTATCTAAGAAATATTTAAGAAGAGAAATTATTCCTACCATGACTATAGGTCTAACAATTTTAAAGGTATCGCTTAAAAATAATGCCTTTTCTCCGACATCTTTTATGATATTTTTTCTAATTATTTTTTTAGGATCTGTAAAAACTTCAATAACAGCATTACAGCTAGTTGAATTAAAAATGGCCCACTTAGAAGTAACTCTAAACTAAAATTATTTTTTAAAAATTCAAAATTTATTATTTATAATTTATATTAAAACCAATGTAGCAAGACCCAGGAATATAAAAAAACCTCCGCTATCTGTCATTGCTGTGATTAATACACTACCATCTTATTCGTATTAAAATGATTAATGCAAGTGGGAAAAAAACATTGCAGATTATGGCTGAAAGAATTAAATTATGGCCATTCTTTTTATTTGCAGCAATTTTTACAAATTGATGAGTACGAAAGCGAATAACCCCAGAACACTTCCCCACAGTACACCGTTCAATAAAGCCACACTTATTTCTTTATATAATAAAAATCTTAAATTACTAAATAGTATATTTCTTTGATTATTTATAATCAAAATCTAGTATTTCCAAGTCCACCTTTACCACCAATTCCTGCAACAATTGGCATTAAAGCTGCTAAAAACACTAGAGGGTAAAAGAAGCGCATTACTTTTTCCAATGACCCTTGATGCAATAAATGCTGTTATTAAATTTATTGCCAACCATGCCCATCGATTTTGTACTGATTTCCATATTGATGAAAACATATCCTCTTCTTCACGAAGTCCGGCCATTGATAACTTTTCACTTTCTGTCTCGTCTCTTATGTAGTCCATTACAGCGTCTACAGTTACCCTTCCAATTAATTTATTACTTGTATCAACTACAGGCGCAGTAACTAAATCATAACGCTCAAATGCGTTTGATGCCTCATGAGCAACGTCCTCTGGATTAAATAAGACAACATCTTTAGACATAATATTTCTGACATATGTCTTTGCCTGATTAACGATAAGCCTTTCTAGTGGCAAAACTCCCAAAATTAAACCATCTTTATCTACAACAAATAATTTATCCGTGTGATCAGGAAGTTTTCTAATTTTTCTTAGGTTGTTCAGGACTACTTCTAAAGTTATATCCTCTCTTATAGTAACGACATCAAAATCCATAATAGCGCCAACAGTTTCTTCCGGATACGATAAGGCTGACTCAAGCTTTTCCCTATTTTGAATGTCTAGATTTTCTAACAGATCCTGAAGGACATTTTTTGGAAGATCTGCAGCTATATCTGCAATTTCATCGGCATCTAAGTGCTCCGTTGCAGCAAGTAATTCAGTACTATCCATATCTGCAATTAATGTTTGCCTTACAGCATCAGATACCTCAATCAGAATATCCCCATCATTTTCGGTTTTAATTAAATCCCAAACAGTTAACCTTGTCTCTATTGGTAGTGATTCTAGGATATCTGCAATGTCGGCAGGATGAAGTTCATTAAGAAGGTTTTGGAGTTTTTTTATATTTTTTTTGTCGACTAAATTTTTTATTAATCTTTGCTTAGGCAAATCCTGTTTTTCATTAACGTCATTAACTAGCTTATTATTGTCCAGTAGCTCATTGATTTGATCAATAATTTCATTAAGGCTTTCTGATCTTTCTATATTTTTTTTCATTATTAAATTCACTAATTTTTTTACTTTATCAGCACTATTATATGTATTTATCGATGAGTAGCGGTCCATATCAATAAAAAACCGAATTTGAGTTATTATCTCATTCTAAAATTTTATTCTTTTTTAGCTGCTGCTGGCTTTTTAGCTGCTGCTGGCTTTTTAGCTGCTGCTGGCTTAGATTCAACAACTTCTGCTGGCTTAGATTCAACAACTTCTGCTGGCTTAGATTCAACAACTTCTGCTGGACGATCAACTAGCTCAACATAAGCCATTGGTGCATTATCACCTTTACGGGAACCACACTTAAGAACTCTTAAATAACCACCCTTACGTTTATTGTATCTAGGGCCAAGCTCACCAAATAGTTTTACAACAACATCCCTATCTCTTAACCTATTAAAGGCAAGTCGCTTGTTATGAACAGTTGATTCTTTTGCTAAAGTAATTAGAGGTTCCGCATATTTCCTAAGTTCTTTAGCTTTTGGTAAAGTAGTCCTTATTACTTCATGCTTTATCAGAGAATTAGCCATATTTTTAAACATAGCTTTCCTATGACTAGATGTTCTATTTAGTTTTCTATGTGCCTTTCCATGTCGCATTTTATTACTCCAAATTCTTTATTTTTATACTGTTCCAGCACCTGCTGGTGGCCAATTTTCTACTTTCATTCCTAAAGACAATCCCTTAACTAAAAGTATTTCTTTAATTTCATTTAATGATTTTCTACCTAAATTAGGCGCTTTTAATAAATCACTTTCATTTCTTTGGATAAGATACTATATAATAAATATTCTCTGCTTTTAAGCAATTAGCTGATCTTACTGTTAATTCAAGATCGTCTACTGGACGTAACAAAACAGGATCAACTTCTGGGGCTTGTTGCACCTCAACTTCAGTTAACTCACTTTCTAGATTTGCAAAAACTGATAGTTGTCCACGTAATATAAACGCTGCATCACGAATTGCTTGTTCAGCCTCAACTACACCATTTGTTTCTACATCCATAATTAATTTATCTAAATCAGTTCTCTGCTCAACACGAGCACTCTCAACAAAATAGCTTACCTTACTAATTGGGCTAAATGATGCATCGATTGCTATAAAACCTAACTCATTTTCATCTTCGTTATTTTTCTTTCTTGCAGGCACAGGTTGATATCCTCTACCCATTTCCACCTTAGCTTCAATATTTAATTTTCCACCCTTATTTAAATGAGCAATTACATGCTTTGGGTTCATGACTTCAATATCATGCCCAAGATCAAAGTCTCCAGCAGTAACTTCTCCTTCTTCATTTTTACTTAAAGATATCGTACCACTAGTGTTGTTATGAATTTTTAGTGCTATTTTCTTCATATTTAAAAGAACGTCCACTACATCTTCCTGCACACCATCAATTGTTGAGTATTCATGAACCACTCCATCAATCTTTACCTCAGTAATAGCAAAACCAGGTATTGATGACAACAGAACCCTTCTTAAAGCATTTCCTAAAGTGAATCCAAATCCTCTTTCCATTGGCTCCAAAACTACTTTTGCTCTTTGCTCAGAAACAATATCAACATCTACAATTCTTGGTTTTAAATATTCGGTAGGGCTTATTTGCATAGTTATCCTTTTATTTACTTTCTAGACTAAATTATTTTGAATAAAGCTCAACAATTAATGATTCATTAATTGTTGATGGAAGGTCGTCTCTCTCTGGCTTATTCTTAAAAATACCTGATAATTTCTTAGTATTAACTTCAAGCCACTCAGGAAATCCTCTTTCTTCAGCTGCTTCGAGTGCAGCCTTAATTCTTAATTGATTTTTCGAACTGTTATTAACAGAAATTTCATCGCCGGGCTGAACTTGGTATGAAGGTACGTTTACCCTTTTTCCATTAACAAGCACACTATTATGCTTAACTATCTGTCTAGCTTCAGTTCTAGAAGCACCAAGACCCATTTTATATGTCACATTATCTAATCTTGATTCAAGCATCTGTAATAAATTATCGCCTGTGATACCTTTTTTTCTATCAGCTTCTGCATAGTAACCCCTGAATTGCTTTTCAAGTATGCCGTAAATTCTTCTAAGCTTTTGCTTCTCTCTAAGTTGAACTCCATAATCAGAGAGTCTACTCGCACGCCTTTGGCCATGCTGACCAGGAGGATAATTTCTTTTTTCTATTGCACATTTTTCAGTAAAGCATTTTTCCCCTTTAAGAAAAAGCTTTTCTCACCTTCTCTTCGACATTGACGACATTTTGGATCAAGATTTCTAGCCAACTTTACTCTCCTATTATTAAACTTCTGATTTAACTTTATTAAATTCTTCTTTTCTTTCATCGGTCTACAACCATTATGTGGCATTGGGGTCACATCTTGAATACTTGTAATTTTTAAACCAATAGAATTAAGTGCTCTAACTGAAGACTCTCTTCCTGGACCTGGACCTTTAATTCTTACCTCAATATTTTGAACTCCAAACTCCTGAGCCCTTTTCACCACAATTACCTGCTGCAACTTGAGCTGCAAATGGTGTACTTTTTCTAGATCCTTTAAATCCTGACCACCAGAGTTGCCCAAGAAAGGGTGTTACCCTGTCTATCTGTAATAGTTATTATTGTGTTATTAAATGAAGCATGAACATGAGCTATGCCTTCAGACACATTTTTTTTAATCTTTTTCTTAATCCTTACTTTATCTTCTGCCATTAGTATTTATTCCTAAGATTTTTTAATTGCGCGGATAGGACCTTTTCGAGTCCTTGCATTATTTTTAGTATTTTGGCCTCTGACAGGTAGCCCTCTTCGATGCCTTTGGCCTCGGTAACATCCCAAATCCATTAATCGTTTAATATTCATTGATACTTCTCTTCGAAGGTCTCCTTCAACTACATACCACATCATACCTGAAGTTCTCAACTTGAGATCTGAATCATCTAAGTCTTTAATCTTAGTTGAAGTTTTAATACCAACTGCTTGACAAATTTTCTTTGCAATGTTACTCTCCAATACCATAATATTGCTGTTAAAGCAATTTCAGTATGCTTATTATCTGGTACATTTACCCCTGCAATTCGTGCCATCTCTTACTCCTAATTAAAAACTGCAAATATTTAACAAAGCCGTGAATTATAACTATATTTCACTCACTTAACAACGATAATGTTAGTGACATGCGCCTTGTCTTTGTTTGTGTCGTTGATCTTTACTACAAATCACTCTAACAACCCCTTTACGTCTAACAACTTTACAGTTTCGACATAATGGCTTTTACTGATGTTCTTACTCTCATAATATTTCCTTTTATTTCAATTACTATTTAATTTACTTAGCCCTAAATGTTATTCTGCCTTTTGACTCAAGTCATATGGAGAAATTTCTACTGTTACATTATCTCCTGGCAAAATTCTTATATAATTCATTCTCATTTTCCCTGATATAAACCCTAATACGACATGATCATTCTCAAGTTTCATGTCAACGGTAAAAGATCCACCCGTTAGCACTTCGCCTTCCATTTCTAATATCTTCCTTTACCAACTTATGTCTTCCTCCTGATTGCCCTGTAAATTTGCTTTCTTTAAAAGGCCATCATATTGGTAAGACATCATTTGTGACTGAACCTGAGTCATGAAATCCATAGTTACCACAACAATAATTAAGTAGTGATGTTCCCCCAAAATAAAATGGTGTATTAAACTTCAAAATTAGTAGCTCAGGTAGTAAACAAACTAAAGTAATATAATCGCGCCAATACTGTTAATCGCCACTAATAGTATCAATATATTCGCAGTTTGCTCTCCTGGACGAATACCAGGAACAAAGCACCACCTTTTCTTTAGATTATCAGCAGTTTCATTTGGATTAAATGTAATTGCAGTATAAAAATATGCAAAGAATATAATAGCAAAGCAAACTAAAATATAAATTGGTTGTCCTGGTGAAATGCCGCACTAATATCTTTTAACCAATACGTATTGTTACTTGAACCAATCCACCCGCAATAGTTGCAGGGAATAAAATTACTTAGAAGCAAATATTGCTGGAATTACTCCAGCTTGATTTATCTTTAAAGGTAAGTGTGAAGATTCGCCACCATACAACTTATTACCGACCTGGCGTTTTGCATAATTAATTGTAATTCGTCTTTGTCCTCTCTCAACAAAAACTACCAATGCAGTAACTAAAACAACTGCAACGAATAAAAAGAATACTAAGGGTATTGAAAATGCTCCAGTTCTTGTTAATTCCAAAGTGTTTCCTAGAGCACTTGGAAGTC
Source organism: uncultured Methylophilaceae bacterium (assembly GCA_905182075.1). Lineage (GTDB taxonomy): Bacteria > Pseudomonadota > Gammaproteobacteria > Burkholderiales > Methylophilaceae > BACL14. The sequence goes on from CAJIZS010000001.1 coordinate 151,814, forward strand.
CTGCAACTATCCCAGCAAAAATAATCATTGATATACCGTTTCCAATTCCTCTTTCAGAGATCTGCTCACCCAACCAAACTAAAAACATAGTTCCGCTAACCAAGGTAACCATGGCTGTTAATCTAAAAGCTAGGCCAGGGTCAAGAACCAATCCAGGCTGCGCTTCTAATGCTACAGTGATTCCAAGAGCCTGGAACGCAGCTAAAACTACAGTTGCTTGCCTGGTATATTTCGTAATTATTCGTTGGCCGCTTTGCCCTTCTTTTTTAAGTTCTTTTAACTTTTCTGACATTGATGTAAGAAGTGTCATGATAATTGATGCAGAAATATAAGGCATAATACCTAATGCAAATACGAGCCATCGCCTAAAGCGCCACCAGAAAACATATTAAACATTCCCAATATGCCACCACTCTGAGTGTCAAAAAGTTTTTGTAACTCGAAAGGATCTATTCCTGGAACAGGAATGTGCGAGCCTAGCCGAAAAATAATTAAAGCACCAAGCAAAAATAGTAAACGACTTTTTAGTTCGCCCATCTTGACCTGCGCCACTATTTTCTGCCAAATCAGTTCCTCCTTTTTAGCTGCTGCTGGCTTTTTAGCTGCTGGCTTTTTAGCTGCTGCTGGCTTTTTAGCTGCTACATCTTTAACAACTAGTTTAGTTTTAATTGTTTTTTCTTCTGGGTCAGCTATAACTTCAACAACTCCTCCTGCTGACTCAATAGCTTTTTTAGCGCCTTTAGATAAATGAATACCTTGAACCTTAAATTTCTTTGTGACCTCACCAGATAAAAATATCTTTGCATTTTGCGATAAGTTTGATATTAACTTAGCTTCTTTAAGGCTTAATAAATCTACAACATCTGTTTTAAGTTTTCCTAACTCACCTGTTCTTACTGTGGCATTGAATTGCTTCGTCATAGACTTAAACCCTCTTTTAGGAAGTCTTCTTTGAATCGGCATTTGACCGCCTTCAAAACCTACCTTATGGAAACCACCAGATCTTGATTTTTGTCCCTTATGACCTCTTCCTGCAGTCTTTACCAAAACCTGAACCAATTCCACGACCAACTCTTCGTGTTTCTTTTTTTGAGCCTTCTGCTGGCTTGATTGTATTTAGTTTCATTTTAACTTTCCACCTTAAGAAGGTAATTTACTGCGTTAATCATTCCTCTTACTTGAGGGGTATCAGTTAACTCAACAGTATGATGAAGCCTTCTAAGACCTAGCCCGGATACTGTTGCTTTTTGAGATGCAGTTCTTCCTATAAGACTTTTAATAAGCGTTACTTTAACTGTTGATTTCATATCTTTAGCCATAACTATCCTCTAATTTCCTCAACTGTTTTTCCTCTTTTAGCCGCAATATCTGCTGGATTATTCATGGAAGCTAATCCGTCAAGGTTTAAAGTTATACGGGTTTGCTGAGCCTATACATTTAGCAAGAACATCAGTTATTCCCATTACCTCAAATATAGCTCTCACTGGTCCGCCAGCTATAATTCCAGTACCTTCAGAGGCTGGAAGAATAACAACCTTTGCAGCGCCATGTTTACCAACAACTGAGTGATATAAAGTGCCATTATTAAGTTTTACCTTAATCATTTCTCTTTTGGCTTCTTCCATTGCTTTTTGCACAGCTAGAGGAACTTCTCTTGCTTTACCTTTTCCCATTCCTACAGCACCATCTCCGTCACCTACAACACTTAAAGCCGCAAAACTCATGATACGACCGCCTTTAACAACTTTAGTTACGCGGTTTACATTTATCATTTTCTCTCTTAAACCATCAGACTGATCTTGCTTTTGATGCTTTGCTCTTTTATCTTGTGCCATGTATACGTCCTAGTTAATATTAAAAGGTCAATCCATTTTCACGGGCAGCGTTAGCAAGAGCTTTAATTCGGCCATGGTATCTATACCCAGACCGATCAAAAGCTACAATTTTAACGCCAGCTTTTAATGCTTTTTCAGCAATACGCTTACCAACTTCAATTGCCGCATCAGTATTGCTTGTTTTCTTTAATTTTTTCTTAACATCACTTTCAACAGTTGAAGCAAATGCAATTACTTTATTTTCAGAGCCATCAATTATTTGAGCGTAAATATTCGTATTAGACCTAAATACGGTAAGCCTTGTTTTATTTAACAATGCCATCTTAGCTCTTGTTTTTGTTGCCCTTCTTAACCTTGAATTATTTATATTCATCATCGACCTCTATTGTTTTTTAGCTTCTTTAATTAATATCAATTCTCAAAGAGTATCTAACACCCTTACCTTTATATGGCTCAGGCGGTCTATACGCTCTAATCTCTGATGCAACTTGCCCAACTACCTGCTTGCTGGAGCTTTTTAAAATTATTTCTGTTGGGCTAGGAGTTTGAGCTGTTACTCCATCTGGCAAATCGTGATTTACCGGATGAGAAAACCCTAGCTCTAAATTTATTTTATTGCCCTGAACTTTAGCTTTATATCCAACCCCAATTAATTGTAATTTTCTTTCAAAACCTTCTGTAACACCAACGACCATATTTTGAACAAGTGATCTAACTGTTCCAGACATCGCCTTAGAATGTTTTGTTTCTTTTGTGGCTTTAAATTTCAATAATGAGTCTTCTTTTTGAATATCAACATCACCAGTTAATGATTGAGTTAAGACTCCTAAAGGACCCTTAATAGTAATTTCAGTGTCAGTAATATTAGCTTCTACTTTTTCAGGGAGGTTCACTGGATTATTAGCAATTCTAGACATTATTTTCCCTTAATTAAGCAACATAACAAAGCACTTCGCCACCAATTCCTGCGGCTCTTGCTTTGATATCAGTCATTACACCCCTTGGAAGTAGTTAAAATTGCTACCCCAAGCCCATTCATTACTCTTGGTAAATTGTCGCTATTTTTATATATCCTTAAACCTGGCTTACTAATTCTTTGTATTTTCTCAATAACAGGTTGTCCAGCATAATATTTCAACTCAATATTTAACAACGGTTTTCCTTTATTCGCATCAATATTGTAGGTTTCTATATAACCTTCATCTTTAAGAACTGCTGCAATAGATTGCTTTACTTTAGATGCAGGCATGGATACTGAGACTTTATTTCTCATTTGCCCATTTCTGATTCGGGTTAACATATCTGCAATTGGGTCATGCATACTCATATTATCTTCTCCCTTACCAGCTTGCTTTGGTTATGCCTGGAACTTCACCAGCTAACATAAGATCGCGTAGCTTACTTCTGGCAATACCAAATTTTCTATAAACACCTCTTGGGCGGCCTGTTAAAGCACAACGAGTTCTGAGTCTTACTGGGCTTGAATTTTTAGGTAAATCTTGTAATTTTAACCTAGCTTCAGCTTGCTGCTCTTTTGTCGCGCTTGAATCTTTAATTATCGTATTCAACTCTAATCTTTTGGTCTTATACTTCTCAACCATTTTAGTTCTCTTTATTTCTCTTTCAGTCATACATAATTTAGCCATAATTTACCTTAACCTCGTAAATGGAAAACTGAAAGCAGCCAAAAGTGCCTGAGCTTCTTCATCAGTTTTTGCAGTAGTTGTAATTGTTATATTCATTACCCCTTAAAGACATCAATTTTGTCATACTCAATTTCAGGAAAAATTATTTGTTCTTTAATACCCATATTATAATTGCCTCGGCCATCAAAAGATTTTGCTGATAAGCCCCTAAAATCTCGTTCTCTAGGTATTGCAACTTAATTAATCTATCTAAAAACGTGTACATATTTGACTTTCGAAGAGTAACCTTACATCCAACAGGGTAATCATCTCTAACCTTAAAGTTTGCTATTGATTTTTTTGCTACAGTAACAATAGGCTTTTGCCCTGCGATTTTTTCCATATCACCTAACAGCAGTTTCTAAATGTTTTTTATCATTTGCAGCTTCACCAACACCCATATTAAGTGTTATTTTTGTTATTCTTGTTATTTGGATTTGAGAATTTGATACTTAAATTGTTCTGTAAGCTTTCTTAACAACAGTATCATTATAAAATTCATTTAAATCTGGCCATAATTTTTTCCTAAACGTCTATTGCTTCTTGTGTAGATTTATAGATGCGAATTTTTTTCCCATCCTTTAATTCTTTAAAATTTACTTTGTCTGTCTTATTAGACTTCGTATTATAAATAGCAATATTTGATATATTGAAGTGGCATCTCTTTACTCACTAACTCCGCCTGTAATTCCCATTTCAGGATTTGGTTTAGTATGTTTTTTTACCATATTTAAACCTTCAACAACCACACGGTTATCTTTCAAGATATTGAGAACAATTCCCTGCTTTCCTTTATCTTTTCCTGTATTTATGATGACTTTGTCACCCTTACGAATCTTATTCATCTTTTTCCTAAATAACTTCAGGAGCTAAGATACAATTTTCATAAATTGCTTGTCACAACTCACGTGTAACTGGTCCAAAAATTCTTGTTCCAATTGGCTCAAGTTTTGCATTTAATAACACTGCAGCGTTACCATCAAACTTAATTAATGATCCATCCGGACGCCTAACGCCTTTTGCAGTTCTAACTACAACCGCAGAATATACTTCTCCTTTTTTTACCCTTCCATCGAGGAGCTGCATCTTTTATAGCAACTTTAATAATGTCACCTATACCTTGCGTAACGTCTTTTTGATCCACCAAGAACTTTGATGCACATAACACTTCGTGCACCTGTATTATCGGCAACATCTAATCTAGATTGTGTTTGTATCATTTAATATTCTCCAACTTAATCCGTTTAACTAGCTTAATAAGGCAAAGCCACGGTCAGTATTGGGGCGCTAGCTTGTATTTTATCTGAGCGCCAAAAAGAGCAAATTATATGTTATTTAAGTATATAGCTCAAGTTCATTAATTTAATTATTTATAATCTCGCTTTTGAAACTACCTTTGTTACAACCCATGATTTATTTTTTGAAATAGGTCTTATGCTTCAGTAATTTCAACAAATCACCCTCATTAATTTCATTTTTTTCATCATGCGCATGCAACTTTTGAATTGATAACTTTCCAATAAGGGTGCTTAACCTTTCTGTCAACCTTAACTGTTATTGTTTTATCCATTTTATTACTCACAACTTTACCAGTTACAGTCCTTACGATTTTTACTGTATCAGTCATAATTATTTTTTACCTTTTTTTTCAGTATTTTTTTCAGTAAGAACAGTCATCACTCGAGCAATATCTTTTCTTAATTTACCCAGTTGGTCATTTTTACTGGTTTGTTGAGTTGCGACTTGCATTCTAGAATTGAATTGAGCCTTCCTTAACTCTACTAATTCCTTTCCTAGATCTTCTGTTATTTTTTTTCTTAAATCAAGCTTTCATAATTATCTCCTTATCCACCAATAGTGTCTAGAAGCAAAAGATGTTAACAAAGGTAGTTTTGCTGCAGCTAACCGAAATGCTTCTCTTAGCATGTTCTTCATGAACACCATCCATCTCATATAACATTTTTCCAGGCTGTATTTCAGCAACATAGTATCGACAGCTACCCTTACCCTTACCCATCCTAACTTCAGCAGGTTTTTTTGTAATTGGCTTGTCTGGAAATATTCTTATCCAAACACGGCCTCCCCTTTTAATATGACGAGTCATAACTCTTCTAGCCGCTTCGATTTGTCTAGCAGTTATCCTGCCACGTCCAGTAGCCTTTAAGCCAAAATCACCGAAACTTACTTTATTTCCTGTTGTAGCAAGACCTCGGTTTCTGCCTTTATGCTGCTTTCTGTATTTACTTTTTTTTGGTTGAAGCATCTTTATGTCTCTTCTTTCTTAGGTTTTTCTATGTCAGTAATTTTTTCATCTTTAACTAACTCTTTCTTTTTTATCACTTTAACTTTTTTTATATCTTCTGTTTTTTTAGTTACAGATTTTAGGGTTCTTTTTGGTCGCTCTTCTAAAGTCTTCTCAACTGAAGCCTCTCCTGGTTTAACCTTTGATTCGTCCTCAAAAATCTCCCCCTTAAATAGCCAAACCTTAATCCCAATAATTCCATAAGTAGTTTATGCTTCTAGCTAATGCCATAGTCAATATCTGCACGAAATGTAGAAGAGGAACGCGACCTTCTCTATACCATTCTGTTCTTGCTATCTCTCAACAGATAGACTTCCTGAACTCATAATTTTTTGTTGTTTTCCAATCTCATAGCATTTTGCATCGCTCTTTTCATAGCTCTTCTAAACATAACTCTTTTTTCAAGTTGCTGCGCAATGCTTTGGGCAACTAACGTTGCATCAATCTCTGGTTTTCTGACTTCTTCAATATTTAATTGAACAGGAATACCCATTAAGTCTTGTATACTTGCACGAAGTGTTTCAATGTCTTCGCCTTTTTTACCAATCACAATTCCTGGCCTAGCAGTAAATATAGTTATCTTTGCATTTTTAGCAGGTCGTTCAATCACAATTTTACTTACAGCTGCTGCTGCTAATTTTTTATTCAAAAATGCTCTTACCTTAATATCATTGTTCAATAAAATAGGAAAGTTTTTCGAATTTGAATACCATTTTGAAGACCAATTCTTATTTATCGCTAAACGAAAACCAGTTGGATTTATTTTTTGTCCCCATAATTACCCTTTTAGTTACCTACAGTCACAGTTATGTGACAGGTTGGTTTAGTAATCTTTCCTGCTCGCCCTTTAGCACGTGCACGAATTCTCTTTAATACAGTTCCTTTATCCACATAAATCGTTTTAGTTTTAACTTCATCTATATCAGCACTATTATTATGTTCTGCATTAGCAATTGCAGATTCAACAACTTTTTTTACAATTTCAGCGCCTTTTGTAGGGCTAAAATTTAATATATTTAATGCATTATCAACTCTTTTTCCTACTTCTGCTACTTCTGCCTCAGTTTTAAGACCTGAAAGTTGCTCTTTTAATATTGCTGAAACTTCAATAGCCATGATTATTTCGCCTTCCTATCGCCAATGTGGCCTTTAAATGTTCTTGTTGTTGAAAATTCACCAAGCTTATGTCCAATCATATTTTCTGAAATTAAAACCGGTACATGTTGCCTGCCATTATGAACTGCAATTGTTAAACCAATAAAATTTGGTAAAATTGTTGAGCGCCTTGACCAGGTTTTAATTGGTTTACGATCTCTAGTTTCAGATGCAACCTCAACTTTCTTTGCAAGATGTGAGTCAACAAATGGTCCTTTTTTAATTGAGCGTGACATAATTATTTTTTACCTTTTATTTGATGGTCTTCGACTGAGTCGCATACTTATCAGTACGTTTATTAGTTCTAGTTTTATATCCTTTGGTCGGGGTACCCCAAGGAGTAACTGGATGTCTTCCACCACTTGTCTTTCCTTCACCACCACCATGGGGATGATCAACTGGATTCATTACAACTCCTCGCACGGTTGGTCTAACTCCTCTCCATCGCGTAGCACCAGCTTTTCCTAATTTTCTTAAACTGTGCTCTGACTTTGAGACTTCACCAAGAGTGGCTCTGCATTCAGCCAATACCTTTCTGACTTCACCTGAACGAAGTCTAATAGTTACATAGTTCCCTTCTTTAGCAACTAATTGAACAGAAGTCCCTGCACTTCTGGCAAGTTGTGCTCCTTTCATTGGTTTTAACTCAACACAGTGAATAACACTACCAAGAGGGATATTACTTAAAGGTAAGCAATTACCTTTTTGGATAGCAACTGAATTGCCTGAAATAATTTGATCACCAGCTTTAACACCTTTTGGAGCAATAATATATTTTCTTTCACCATCTGCATAACATAGAAAGGGCTATACGAGCATTTCTATTTGGGTCGTACTCAATTCTTTCTACTTTTGCAGGTAATATCATCCTTATTTCGCTTGAAGTCAATAATACGATATCTTTGTTTATGGCCTCCACCTCTATGCCTAACAGTAATTTTTCCACGGTTATTACGACCATTTATTCTATTCTTACTTTCTGTTAAAGCTGCAAAAGGCTTACCTTTGTGCAAATCTTTATCAACTACACTGACAACATGTCTTCTGCCAGGTGAGGTTGGTTTTACTTTTTATAACTATTGCCATCATAAATTCTCCTATGCGCCTGAAAAAGTCAATGTCTTGACCTTCCGCCAGACGTACATAGGCTTTCTTCCAATCGTTTCTCTTACCCATTGTTTTTCCGGCTCTTTTTGCTTTGCCTTTAACATTTAATAAATTTACAGATTTAACTTCTACTTTAAACATGGTTTCATCAGCAGATTTATTACCATAGATTAGTTGCCTTGTAACTTAAAAGCAACTTGATTATATTTATCAGCAATCATTGTTGCTTTTTCAGTAATTTGAGGAGCTAAAATTGCCTGCAACGCCTTATCTATTGATTTTATTACATCACTCATGCAAACATCTCCTCTAACTGTTTAAGTGCGGCAGGTGTAGCAATAACTTTATCGAAATGAACGAGGCTTACTGGGTCAGCGTGCTTAGCTTCGACTACTAGTGCGTGCGGAATATTTCGAGATGAAAGATATAGGTTTTCATCGAAAGCATCAATTAAAATAAGTACATTTTTTGTAATACCTAAAGGCTTTATTTTATCTAAAAACTGCTTTGTTTTTGGAGTTTCAACTTTAAATTCTTCAATAATAGATAATCCTGTCTTGCCTTACTAATTCAGAAAGTATAGATCTTCATCCCTGCACGATAAGCTTTTTTATTTAATTTTTGTGTATCTTTTTCATCAGGTCTATTTGGAAATGCTCGACCTCCTCCACGCCAAATTGGACTCGAGGTCATTCCAGCCCTTGCTCTACCAGTACCTTTTTGGGCAAATGGTTTTCTTGTACTGTGATGAACTTCCGCTCTTGTTTTTTGAGCTCTTGTTCCTGAACGACCGTTAGAATTATAAGACGAAACTAATTGATGAATCAAAGCTTCATTAAAATCTTTACCGAAAGTATCATCAGAGGCTGAAATAGTCTTTGTGGACACTTTTCCTTTTTTGTCTATAAGCTTAAATTCCATTAGGCATCAACCTTATTCTTGACAGCTGGACTAATAGTTACATCTGAGCCTTTAGAACCAGGAACAGCTCCTTTAATTAATATTAAGTTTCTTCCTAGGTCAATTCTTACAACTTCTAAATTTTGTGTGGTTCTTTGTTTTGCACCAAGATGTCCCGCCATTTTTTTACCTGGAAACACTCGACCTGGATCCTGACATTGACCAGTTGAACCGTGTGAATTATGAGATATTGAAACCCCGTGAGTAGCTCGGTTGGAACTAAAATGATGTCTTTTAATTGGACCCTGAAAGCCTTTACCAATTGTTATTCCAGTTACATCTACCTTTTGTCCAGGTTGAAACAATTCAACTGTAATTTTAGAATTTAATTTATAATTTTCTAGTTCTGTTGAAGGGATTCTAAACTCTTTAAGGCCTGCTCCAGCTTCAGCTGTTGCTTTAGCATAGTGACCTACCAAGGGTTTTGATAGCTTTGTTGATTTTTTTGAACCATAAGCAACTTGAAGGCTTTCATAGCCATCTGTCTTTATAGTTTTGATCTGTGTCACACGATTAGGAACTACCTCAAGAACTGTCACTGGGATACTATTCCATCATCAGTAAAAACGCGAGTCATTCCGACCTTGCGACCAATAAGCCCTAAGCTCATGATCTTTTCTTTTAATATTATTATTAATAAAACTGATTACAATTGATCAGTTTATTTAAAAAAGAGCGTCATTATATACCAACGCCTCGTAATTTTACAACTTTATTTCTACATCAACTCCAGCTGGCAATTCAAGCTTCATTAGAGCATCAACTGTTTTATCAGTTGGCTCTAAAATATCCATAAGCCTTTGATGTGTTCTAATTTCAAATTGATCCATTGATTTCTTATATACATGAGGTGATCTCAACAAATCAAATCTTTCAATCCTGGTAGGTAAAGGAATTGGTCCTTTAACAACAGCTCCTGTTCTTTTTGCAGTATCGACAATCTCTTGAGCTGACTGATCAATTAACTTATAATCGAATCCTTTTAAACGAATTCTTATCTTTTGTGATGCCATTTTAAACTTTCCTTTAATGAACGAATACCCATTTCAGAGTACTTTTTTTTATAAATCTCTCTATTCAATAACTTTTACAACAACACCTGAACCAACTGTTCGTCCACCTTCACGAATAGCAAAGCGTAAACCTTCTTCCATTGCGATTGGAGCAATAAGTGTCCCTGTAATTGATACGTTATCTCCTGGCATTACCATTTCTGTACCTTCTGGGAGAACAACTGCACCTGTTACATCGGTTGTTCTAAAATAGAATTGAGGACGATATCCGTTAAAGAATGGTGTATGACGACCACCTTCATCTTTACTTAAGATATAAATCTCAGCAGTAAATTTAGTATGTGGCTTAATTGATCCTGGTTTACATAAAACTTGTCCACGCTCAACATCTTCACGAGCTGTTCCACGAAGTAACACACCTACATTATCTCCTGCTTGACCTTGATCAAGTAATTTACGGAACATTTCAACACCCGTACAAATTGTTTTTACTGTATCTTTTAAACCAACAATTTCAATTTCTTCATTAACTTTAATAACACCGCGTTCAACACGGCCAGTCACTACAGTACCTCGGCCTGAGATTGAGAACACATCTTCTACTGGCATTAAGAAAGGTCCGTCAATTGCTCTTACTGGTTCTGGGATATAACTGTCTAACGCTTCAGCTAATTTAAGAATAGCTGGCTCACCAATATCTGACGCATCACCTTCTAAAGCTTTAATGCTGAACCTTTAACAATTGGAATATCATCACCAGGGAAATCATATTTAGAGAGTAGTTCACGCACTTCCATTTCAACTAATTCAAGTAATTCTTTATCATCAACCATGTCTGCTTTATTTAAAAACACCACAATGTGAGGTACACCCACTTGTCTAGATAATAAAATATGTTCACGCGTCTGAGGCATTGGGCCATCGTGCAGCACAAACTAAAATTGCACCATCCATCTGAGCAGCACCAGTAATCATATTTTTTACATAATCAGCATGGCCTGGGCAATCTACGTGAGCATAATGACGTTTTTCAGTCTCGTACTCAACGTGAGCAGTTTATTGTTATACCGCGTTCTTTTTCTTCAGGTGCTGAATCAATTTCTGCGAAATCTTTTTTATCGCCACCATATTTTTTAGTGAGTACAGTTGAGATTGCAGCTGTTAATGTTGTTTTACCGTGATCCACGTGACCAATAGTTCCAACATTTACATGTGGTTTGGTACGCTCAAATTTACCTTTAGCCATAACATTTATCCTTTAAAAATACTAAAATTATTTTTTGTTAATTATCGCGTCGGCAATATTTCTAGGTGCCTCAGCATAATGTTTAAATTCCATTGTATATGTTGCTCTTCCTTGAGACATTGATCTTAGTGACGTTGAATAACCAAACATTTCTGCCAACGGAACTTCGCATCGAATTATTTTACCTGTTGCGTTATCTTCCATCCCTTGCACAATACCTCTTCGAGAAGACAAATCACCCATTACATCGCCCATGTATTCTTCAGGAGTTTCAACTTCAACTGCCATCATTGGCTCAAGTAAAACTGGATTAGCCTCATCACATCCATCCTTGAAAGCAAATGAAGCTGCCATTTTAAACGCATTTTCGTTAGAGTCAACATCATGATAAGAACCATCATACAAGTTACCTTAACATCTTCTATTGGGTAGCCTGCCAGTACTCCAGCAGTAATTGTTTCTTTCAATCCTTTATCTACAGCAGGTATAAAATCTCTTGGAACAGAGCCGCCCTTGATTGCATCAATAAACTCATAGCCTTTACCAGTTTCATTAGGCTCAATCTTAAGCCACACATGGCCATACTGTCCTTTACCACCAGATTGTTTAACAAATTTCCCTTCTGCCTCAACTGTCTTCTTAATTGCCTCACGATATGCTACTTGTGGAGAACCAATATTTGCCTCTACATTAAATTCTCTCTTCATACGATCAACTAAAATTTCTAAATGAAGCTCTCCCATACCAGAAATAATAGTTTGATTAGTTTCTTCATCAGTTTGTAACTCTAAATGAAGGGTCTTCTTTAGCTAATCTTCCTAAAGCTTTCCCCATTTTTTCTTGGTCAGCTTTTGTCTTAGGTTCAACAGCAACATGAATAACAGGCTCTGGAAAAATCATTCGTTCAAGAACAATAGTTTTTTTCAAATCACACAATGTATCGCCAGTTTTCACATCTTTTAAGCCCACGGCCGCACCAATACTCTAGGTATAGAAACTTTAATTTCTTCTGAAGCTTTATCTTTTAGCCTTGAATATTTTTTTTCCATTGATTGGATTTCCTCTGCCTGCTCTAATCCTTCCAGAATAAACTCTAAAGAATGCTAATGCTGTCCGACATAAGGGTCAGTTGCAATTTTAAAAGCTAGAGCTGCAAAAGGCTCATCATCAGATGATTTCCTAGAGTCACTTTCTTCATCTTCTTCACCTGGCGTATCCTCAACATCTGTAGGTGAAGGCATTAATTCAATAACAGAATCTAATAGTGGCTGAACGCCTTTATTCTTAAACGCAGAACCACAACACATAGGAACAATTTCATTTGCCAGAGTTCTAATACGTAATCCTATTTTAATATCTTCTTCTGATAAATCACCTGTCTCAAGGTATTTATTCATTATATCTTCATTAGCTTCCGCAGCAGTTTCTAGCATATTTTCACGCCATTTTTTGCAGGTTTCTAATAGTTCGGCAGAAATTTCTTGATACTCAAAGGTAACCCCATTATCTTCTTCATTCCAGATAATGGCTTTCATTTTTATAAGATCAACAACACCTGTAAAAGTTTCTGCGGCGCCTATTGGAACCTGAATGGGAACAGGATTGGCTTTAAGCCTTGATTTCATCTGATCCTACACTTAAAAAATCTGCACCTGCACGATCCATCTTATTAACGAAACACATCCTAGGAACATTATATTTATTTGCTTGACGCCATACAGTTTCTGATTGTGGTTGAACACCACCAACGGCACAATAAACCTACAGCACCGTCAAGCACTCTTAAAGATCTTTCAACTTCAATTGTGAAATCTACGTGACCAGGAGTATCAATAATATTAATTCTATGCTGTTCAAATTGGTTGGTCATCCCAGAAACAAGTAGTGGCAGCAGACGTAATCGTAATTCCTCTTTCTTGCTCTTGCTCCATCCAGTCCATAGTTGCTGCACCATCATGAACTTCACCAATCTTATGATTAACCCCTGTATAAAGCTAATTTTGCAGTCGTAGTTGTTTTACCTGCATCAATATGAGCACTAATACCTATATTTCTGTAACGTTCAATGGGGGTTATTCGAGCCACTTGATTATACCTTTAACAAAATTAAAAATTAAAAACGGAAGTGAGAGAAAGCTTTATTAGCTTCCGCCATCCGATGAATCTCTTCTCTTTTCTTCATTGCTGAACCTTTATTATCAGAGGCTTCCATGATTTCAGCAGCTAACCTTAAATCCATAGACTTTTCACCGCGTTTTCTTGCAGCATCACAAATCCATTTCATAGCCATGGAAATTTTTCTGTCGGAACGTATTGGCATTGGAATTTGGAAAGTTGCACCACCTACTCTTCTACTTCTCACTTCAACGTGTGGCATTACATTTGACAAACCATCCTTCCATACTTGAAGGGCAGTTTTTTCGTCGTTTTGTTTCTTCTCTTCTATAATATCAATTGCATCATAAAAAAGTTTAAACGCTGTGGATTTTTTACCACTCCACATTAAGTTGTTGACAAATCTTGTTACTAGTTGATCGTTAAACCTTGAATCAGGAAGTAACGGTCTTTTCTTTGCCTTACTTTTTCTCATTTATTTAAGTTTTAGAGAGGTTCATAAAATGAACGTCATCAATTAATATTTATTTTTTTGGACGCTTAGCGCCGTATTTTGATCTTCTTTGTAATCTTCCTTCAACACCAGCAGTATCTAAAGCTCCTCTGACAATATGATATCTTACACCAGGAAGATCTTTAACTCTTCCACCTCTTACTAAAACAATTGAATGCTCTTGTAAGTTATGTCCTTCACCAGGAATGTATGCATTGATTTCTGTTCCATTTGTTAATCTAACTCTAGCAACTTTTCTCATTGCTGAATTAGGTTTTTTAGGGGTAGTTGTATACACTCTAGTACAAACACCTCTTTTTTGAGGACATGATACTAAAGCAGCAGATTTACTTTTCTTAGTAATCTTAGTTCTTCCCTTTCTAACTAACTGCGATATTGTAGGCATATGTTATCTTTATTTTCCCTTATTTGGGCGTGCAAATGTAATTTAATTTTACAATTAATCAAACCTTATGAATAAAAAATAAACGAATTATTATGTTAGTTTCTACCTCTGGTTTATCTCCAACTTTTTCCTTAGTTTTAGTTTGAGTTTCTTCATTTTTAGCTTCAGAAGGCTCAAGGTTTTCAAATGCTGCTTCAGCTTGCTCTAAATTAGTAAGCTCTTGAACTGCTTCCTTGCCAGTTCCTGACACAGCTTGGTGTCATGATAAGCCATACCAGAACCTGCAGGTATTAATCTTCCGACAATTACATTTTCCTTAAGCCCTCTTAACTCATCTCGTTTACCAAGAATAGCAGCTTCAGTAAGAACCCTCGTTGTTTCTTGGAAAGAGGCAGCTGAAATAAATGAATCTGTTGCAAGAGAAGCTTTAGTTATTCCCTTAAGAACGTATTCATACTCGGCAGGCTTTTTGTTCTCTGCAATAATAGCTTCATTTGCATTAAGAACTTCCGCTCGGCCAACTTCATCACCATTAATAAAATGGGTATCTCCCTTATCTACTATAAGGACTCGTCTAACCATTTGCCTAACAATGACCTCAATATGCTTATCATTAATCACAACGCCTTGCAATTTATAAACCTCTTGGACCTCGTCAATAATATATCTTGCAAGTGCTTCTCGCCCTCTTAACCTTAAAATATCAGATGGGTTTGCTGGACCGTCAACAATAACCTCACCCTTTGTAACGACTTGACCGTCATGGGCAGTTATCTGCTTATCCTTAGGTATTAAAAATGCTTCATCGTTTCTGAATCGTCTGCAGATACTACATTAACTCGTCGCTTGTTCTTGAAGTCACGTCCAAATTCAACATAACCATCCATTTCAGCAATTATGGCGTGATCTTTTGGTCTACGTGCTTCAAAAAGTTCTGCAACACGTGGCAAACCACCCGTAATATCTTTTGTTTTTGCACCTTCACGAGGAATACGTGCAACAACATCACCAGCCTCAATAGCTTGGCCATCTTCTACAGATAAAATTGCATCAACAGACATAGCATATTGGATTGGATTGCCTGCATCATTTATTACTGGATCTCCAGTTTTAGTATCAGCTACAATTATTGATGGCTTTAAATCCGAACCTTGCTTTGCAGAACGCCAATCAGTTACGATTTTTTGGCTAATTCCAGTTGCGTCATCAGTCACATCACGTACGGATATACCAGAAACAAGATCTACAAGTTTAGTTATACCACCTTTGTCAGCAATGATTGGTAATGTATATGGATCCCATTCGTATAATTTATCACCACGTGCAACTTTATCACCTGATTTAACCAATACTTTAGTACCATAATCCATTTTATGGATTTCTTTCTCCCTCTGATTATCGTCTTCAATAATGAATTCACCATTTCTTGAAATAACAATTTGTTCTTTTTTTGCATTACTCACATAACGCATAGTTGAAGTAAACCTAACTGTTCCTGAGGACTTACTTTCAGTTTGATTTATGGAAGCAGATCTAGTAGCCGAACCACCAATATGGAATGTTCTCATTGTTAACTGAGTCCCAGGTTCACCAATTGACTGCGCCGCTATAACGCCTACCGCCTCCCCCTGATTAATCAAATTACCCCTACCTAAATCCCTACCATAGCATTTAGCACAAATACCATACCTAGTTTCACATGTAAGTGCTGTTCTAACTTTTACTTCATCCACACCTATACTTTCTATATTTTCAATTTCATCTTCAGTTAGGAGTGTTCCTGCTTCATAAATAACTTCTTGTGAATCAGGACTTATTATGACTGTGCTGCTACTCTTCCCAAGACTCTCATTAGTATACGGTCCAGCAGACCTCACAGCCTACCTTCCGTCCATACACTACGCCGCGTTACCACATCATCTTTCGATGGTCTGAAGTATCGGTAATCAATTTGAGCCCCGTCCCTTTTCCCGGCCCGCAAGCTAGACCAGTGATCTGTTACGAACTCTTTCAAGGATGGCTGTAATAGGCGTTTCAATAATTGATCCATCAGGTTTCGGCTATTAACCCCCTCATTCCAGCTAACTGTTTCATTTGAGCTGCAGAGCCTCGAGCTCCAGAATCTGCCATCATATATATGGCGTTAAAAGATTCTTGACGTAGAGTTTTACCATTCCCATCTTTTACTGGCTTACCATCTTTGCTTTTGATTTCTCTACTCCTAATTCTTTCATCATCGCTTGTGAAACTTGGTCATTTGTATGGGACCAAATATCAACAACTTTATTATATCTTTCGCCAGACGTAAGAAGACCAGAGTTATATTGTTTTTCAATATCAGTAACTTCTTTCTCGGCAGCAAAAACCATTTTCTCTTTTTGTTGAGGTATAACCATATCATCAACCCCAACTGATACTCCTGAAATTGTAGAGTATTTAAAACCTGTATACATAATTTGATCAGCTAACAATACTGTTGCCTTAAGGCCTGCAAGACGATATGAAGCATCAAAATCTCTTTCTTCTTAAGGCTCTTATTGATTAAATCAAAAGATAATCCATCAGGCAAAATATCCGACAACAATGCTCTCCCCACAGTTGTCTCATATCTCTTCACTTTAGAGGTTTTACTGTTATCAAAATTTAATTCATATTCATTAATACGAACAGTTACCTTTGCATGTAAATCAACTACCTTGTGATCATACGCACGCCTAACCTCATCAACATCAGCAAAAACCATTCCATCTCCTTTTGCTGCTACTTTTTCTCGAGTTAAATAATACAATCCAAGAACAATATCTTGTGATGGAACTATTATCGGCTCACCATTCGCTGGGGATAAAACATTATTCGAAGCTAGCATTAAAGTTCTAGCTTCCATCTGAGCCTCTAAAGAAAGAGGTACATGAACGGCCATTTGATCTCCATCAAAATCAGCATTAAATGCAGCACAAACTAATGGGTGTAACTGAATCGCCTTACCCTCAATCAGTACCGGCTCAAATGCTTGTATCCCAAGCCTATGGAGGGTTGGAGCTCTATTCAAAAGAACAGGGTGCTCTTGAATAACCTCTTCTAGAATATCCCATACTTCTGCCCCTTCTGCTTCTACAACTTTTTTTGCATCGCCATAAACCTTCAGCTAAGCCCTTTAATTCAAGTTTATTAAAAATAAAAGGCTTAAATAACTCCAGAGCCATTTTTTTTGGAAGTCCACATTGATGGAGCTTTAATTGTGGTCCAACAACAATAACTGAACGACCTGAGTAATCAACTCTTTTACCTAATAAGTTTTGTCTAAACCTTCCGCCCTTACCTTTAATCATATCGGCAAGAGACTTTAGTGGTCTTTTATTTGTACCAGTAATCACTTTTCCACGTCTACCGTTGTCAAGCAAAGAATCAACAGACTCCTGAAGCATTCTTTTCTCATTTCTAACAATAATATCTGGTGCACGTAAATCAATTAGCCTTCTAAGTCGATTATTTCTGTTAATAACTCGTCTATACAAATCATTTAAATCTGAAGTTGCGAATCTTCCTCCATCAAGAGGGACAAGGGGTCTTAATTCCGGCGGAAGTACAGGAAGGACTTTAAGAATCATCCAAGGCATCTTTATCAAACAGCGCAAGCCAATTCTCTTTGTCTTTAGCAATTTTTTTAATTTTTGCGTCTGAGCTAGTTGATTCAAATTCTTCTTGTAACTTTTCAACCTCACTATGAATATCAATATCCTTCAAAAGCTGCTCTATTGCCTCAGCACCCATACTTGCTTTAAACTCGTCACCGAACTCTTCTACTTTAGCGAAATAATCATCTTCGGACATAATTTCATTTTTTTTAAGAGGCGTCATTCCTTCATCTGTGACTATAAAGTTTTCAAAATAAAGCACTCTTTCAATGTCTCTTAACGGAATATCTAAAACCATTCCGAGACGACTTGGTAAAGATTTTAAAAACCAAATGTGAGCTACAGGACTAGCTAACTCAATAACACCCATTCTTTCTCTACGAACTTTTGATAAAGTTACTTCTACTCCACATTTCTCACAAATAACGCCTCGATGTTTAAGACGTTTATATTTCCCACAAAGACATTCATAATCTTTTACTGGACCAAATATTTTTGCGCAAAAAAGTCCATCTCTCTCAGGTTTAAAAGTTCTATAGTTGATAGTTTCTGGCTTCTTAACTTCACCATATGACCATGATCTAATTTTTTCAGGAGAAGCAAGCGCAATCTTGATTGCATCAAATTCTTCTTGTTGGGTGTTGTTTCTGAACAAGTCTAATAAAGCTTTCATTTACAATCTCCTTAATTTCTATCTAGGTCAATATCAATCGCTAAAGAGCGAATTTCTTTTGTCAGAACATTAAATGACTCAGGCATCCCTGCATCAATTTTGTGTTCGCCCTTAACAATATTTTCATATACTTTTGTTCTACCAGCAACATCATCAGACTTAACAGTTAGCATTTCCTGAAGAGTATACGATGCGCCATAAGCTTCTAGCGCCCAAACCTCCATCTCACCAAACCTTTGGCCGCCAAATTGTGCCTTACCACCTAATGGTTGCTGAGTTACTAAACTATAAGGACCGATAGAACGTGCGTGCATCTTATCGTCAACCAAATGATGCAATTTTAAATAATGCATATAGCCAACTGTTACCGCACGATCAAATGCTTCCCCAGTTCTGCCGTCATACAATCTCACTTGAGTTTTATTTGAATCAAAATTTAACAATTTAGTATGATCACTGTCGTCTGGATAAGCTAAATCTAACATTTGCTGAATATCAGGTTCCGCAGCACCATCAAAAACTGGAGTTGCGAACGGAACACCGTCTGTCAGATGAGTGGCTAACTCTTTTATCTCAGAATCTTTAAGTGACTTGATATCTTCAGATTTACCTGATGATGTGTTGTAGATTTTATCAAGATAATCCCTAACTTCAGAAATCTTTGACTCCTTTTGGAGCATCTCATTTATACGATCACCAAGACCTTTTGCTGCCCAACCTAAATGAACCTCTAAAACCTGTCCGATATTCATTCTAGATGGGACACCCAGTGGATTTAAAACAATATCAACTGGAGTTCCATCTTCCATATGAGGCATATCTTCTACCGGAACAATTTTAGAAATAACTCCTTTATTACCATGACGTCCCGCCATTTTATCCCCTACCTTAAGTTTTCTTTTTTTAGCAATATAAATTTTAGCTAATTTTTTAACACCAGGCTGTAATTCATCTCCTTGTGTCAATTTTCTTTTTTTCTCCTCGAATCTTTTTGCAAATTCTTTTTTTGCATTTTCAAGGTTTGCTTTAAATGTTTCTAGCTTCTTAGAATCTTTATCATCCTTTAATCGAATATCAGACCAGGTATATCTCCCCACTTCGGATAAAAGTTCTGCAGAAAGTTTATCTCCCTTTTTAATACCTTTTGGACCGCCAGTGGCAACTTGTCCCACCAGCACCTTTTTCATTCTTGAAAAAGTGTCGTCTTCAACAATTCTTAACTGATCATCCAAATCTTTTTGGTATGCAATTAATTGGTCACCAATAATTTGTTGCGCCCTAGAATCCCTATCAATTCCTTCTCTAGTAAATACTTGAACATCAATTATGGTTCCGGCTTGACCAGAAGGGACTCTTAAGCTTGTATCTTTAACATCAGATGCTTTTTCTCCAAAAATTGCTCTAAGTAGCTTTTCTTCCGGAGTCATTGGGTTTCTCCTTTTGGCGTAACTTTTCCTACTAAAACATCACCAGCTTCTACTTCGGCTCCGATATGAATAATGCCTGACTCATCTAATCGACTAATCATATGCTCTGATAAATTAGAGATATCTGGTGTTATTTCCTCAGACCCAAGTTTAGTATCTCTTGCGACAACTTGCATTTCTTCAATATGAATTGAAGTGTAGCGGTCTTCAGAAACTACTCTTTCAGAAACTAAAATAGAATCTTCAAAGTTATAACCATTCCATGGCATAAAGCCTATCAACATATTTTGTCCGAGAGCTAATTCCCCAACATCAGTGGATGCTCCGTCTGCAATAACATCAGCTCTTTCAATCTTATCGCCAACCTTAACTAAAGGTTTTTGATTAATATTAGTGTTTTGATTTGAACGCGTGTATTTAATTAAGTTATATATATCGACACCCACGTCTTCTTGGGTGGTTTCCTTATCATTAACTTTAACTACTATTCTTTGAGAATCAACGTAGTCAACAATACCACCACGTCTTGCTTGAACAGTAGTTCCTGAATCGGATGCAACAGTTCTTTCAATACCAGTTCCTACAAGAGCTTTTTGTGCTCTTAGACATGGCACTGCTTGCCTTTGCATGTTTGCCCCCATAAGAGCCCTATTGGCATCATTATGTTCTAAAAAGGGTATCAGTGATGCAGCCACTGAAACAATTTGGCCTGGTGCGATATCCATATACTCAACATCATTCCCACCTGTCATTGTAAATTCATTCTTATACCTTGAAGATACTTGAGTCTCTTTAAAAGAACCTTTCGGGTCTATTTCAGAATTAGCCTGAGCGATTTTAAAATCGCTTTCTTCAATAGCGGATAGAAAATCTATTTTCGCAGTTACTTTTCCATTTTCTACTTTAGCTCTGTAAGTACCCCAATGAGAACTAGTTTATTTGTTCTTGCAAAAAGTGCAAGTGAGTTAATTAAACCAATGTTTGGTCCTTCTGGAGTTTCGATTGGGCAAATTCTTCCATAGTGAGTTGCATGAACATCTCTTACCTCAAAACCTGCTCTCTCTCTAGTTAATCCCCCAGGTCCTAAAGCTGAAACTCTTCTCTTGTGAGTGATTTCAGACAAAGGATTTGTTTGATCCATAAATTGAGAAAGCTGAGATGACCCGAAAAACTCTTTAATAGCACTCGAAATCGGTTTGGAATTAATTAAATCATGAGGCATTAGATTATCAGCTTCAGCTTGACCGAGCCTTTCTTTAACAGCTCTTTCCACCCTTACCAAGCCAGTTCTAAATTGATTTTCTACCAGCTCTCCAACGGAGCGAATTCGACGATTACCTAAATGATCAATATCATCTATTTCACCTCGTCCATTTCTTAACTCAATCAATAAACCAACAACAGCAATAATATCTTCATTTGATAAAATAGAGGCACCCTCTTCAGACTTTTCTCCAGCTTTCTCATGGAGGGCTTGCAACCAACTAGAATATTGATCAGATGTCTTCGGGAAAGCTCTTCTATTAAACTTCATGCGACCAACATTTGATAGATCATATCGATCAGGGTTAAAGAATAATCCTTCAAACAAAGCTTTAACTGAATCTTCTGTTGGTGGCTCTCCAGGTCTCATCATTCTATAAATTTCTATAAGAGCTGTTTCTTGATCAGTTGTAGGGTCTACTTAAGATCTTCAGCATCTAATGAAAGTGTTTGTGAAATAAAGTCGCCATGATCTAAATCGTTAGAGTAAACAGTATTAAAAGAATCTATGCCTGCTTCAAATATTTTATCTAATAATGCAAAAGTTTTAACTCCATCCTTACTGGTTTCTGATGTAATTTCTGCATTAGTTTTTGCAATTACTTCGCCTGTTTCCTTATCAATAATCTCTTTTGCAATTTTACGTCCTTCTAAAAAGTCGTAATCTACAGGGATTGTTTTTACTCCTGATTTTTCTATATCTCGGACGTGTTTAACAGTTATCCTCTTTCCTAGGGCAACAATTATATTACCCTTTTTATCAGTAATATTGAATTTAGCTACATCACCTCTTAACCTTTCAGGGACTAATTCTAGTTCGACTTTTTTAGAATTAACATGAAAGGATTCAAAGTTGTAGAAAGTCGCTAAAATTTCTTCTGAAGTAAGTCCTAAGGCCTTAAGAAGAGTTGTAACAGGCATCTTTCTTCTTCTATCTATTCTAAAATATAAAATATTCGTGATGATCAAATTCAAAATCTAACCATGAGCCTCTGTAAGGAATTATTCTTGCAGAATATAAGACTTTTCCAGAGCTATGAGTTTTACCTTTATCGTGCTCAAAAAATACACCCGGACTTCTGTAATTGAGAAACAATAACTCTTTCTGCTCCGTTTACCACGAAAAGTCCCATTCGGCGTCATAAGTGGCATATCCCCCATATAGACGTCATTTTCTCTAACCTCTTTTACAGTTGGCTCTGCTGCATCCTTATCCATTATTGATAAACGAACAGCTACCCTCAAAGGTACACCGTACGTTAATCCTCTTTGTTGACATTCCTTTACATCAAAGACAACGTCTCCTAAAGTGAAGCTAACAAAATCAAGCTTAGCATTTCCAGAATGACTTGATATAGGGAAAAGCGTATTAAAAGTAGATTGTAGGCCCTGATCCTTTCTTTCTTTTATGGGAACTTCCCTTTGAAGAAATGCTTTATAGGATTCAAGTTGCATAGTCAAAAGATAAGGAACTTCAGAAACTTTCTCTCTTTTTGCAAAACTTTTTCTAATACGTTTCTTTTCGGTAAAGGAATAGCTCATTGAATCTCCAGAGTTAAGTTAAATTTAAATAATAAAAAATTTAAATAATTAAATTTTTTATTATTTAAGTCTTTAAAAAAAATAGAAGACTAGGCTTTAATAAAATAAACCCAGTCCCATTACTTTAGATAGAACTATTTTAGTTCTGCTGTTCCGCCAGCATCTGTTAATTTTTTCATTGCTTCTTCAGCTACGTCTATTATCTAAAGCTTCTTTAACTACTTTTGGAGCTATTCAACTAAATCTTTTGCTTCTTTTAAGCCCAATCCTGTAATTTCACGAACTGCTTTAATCGTATTTACTTTGTTATCTCCAAAGCTTGTTAGCATTACATCAAATTCAGTCTTTTCTTCTGCTGCTGCTTCACCACCGCCTGCTGCTGCTGCTGGTGCTGCTGCTGCTGCTGCTGAAACGCCAAATTTTTCTTCCATTTCTTTAATCAACTCTGATAAATCTAGGACTGACATTGAACCAATACTTTCTAATATATCTTCTTTTGAAATAGCCATTCTTTAATACTCCTAATAGTTTTTAGTAAAGTCTTTATAAGCCAAAATTATGCAGGCTTTTGGTCACGAACTGCTGCAAGACCTCTTACAAACTTTGAAGGTACTTCATTTAATGTACGAACAAATTTTGTAACTGGGGCTTGCATTGTGCCCAATAATTTAGCAAGTAATTCTTCACGACCTGGTAAGGAAGCAAGTGCTTTAATTGCACTAACATCCAATTTTTCATTAAGCATTGCACCTGTTTTAATCACAAACAAATCATTAGTGTCAGCAAAGTTATTCAGTACTTTTGCTGCCGCTACTGGATCTGCAGAAATTCCAAAAATAAGTGGGCCTACCATATCTTCAGATAATGAAGAAAATGGAGTATCTTCAATCGCTCTTTTAACTAATGAATTTTTAAGCACTTTTAGATAAACACCTGATTTTCTGGCTTCAGCTCTTAAGCTTGTTAAATCTCCAACGCCCACACCGCGATACTCAGCGAGTATCATAGTCTGTGCATCTTCAATTTGCTTATTAACTTCAGCTACAACTGCTTTTTTTGCATCAAGATTCAGACTCAAAGTCTTCTCCTTCCGTTAAATAAAAGTACTTATTTCTAAGTCCTAATACCAACTAAAACGACGACCTCTATCAGGATATTATCCCTTAGGGACCCGCCATCTGCGTAGGCTTAAACTAATAAATTAAACTTTCGTACCTACGGTCTTTGACAACTTCGTTGAAAGTTACTTCAACGAACCCAAAGCTCTTTATATGAGTTAGCTTTAACCCATAAAATTTGTTGGCTAATTTTTATAAATTAGCCTGATCTATTTTTACACCAACCCCCATTGAGCTGGAAACAGATAGTTTTCTTATAAATGCACCTTTAGCTCCATCAGGTTTTGATTTATTCACAACATCTATTAATGCTGTCAAATTTCCATGTAACTGATCCACTGAAAAAGAAGATTTTCCAATAGAACAATGAACCACTCCACCCTTATCAGTCTTGTATTGAACTTGTCCACCTTTAGCATCTTTAACAGCTTTCTCGGGAGTCAGGTGTTACCGTGCCAACCTTAGGGTTAGGCATTAAACCCCTAGGACCTAGTATTTGACCTAAGGTACCAACAATTTTCATCGCATCTGGAGTTGCAATTACAACGTCAAAATTCATTTCGCCTTTTTTTATTCTCTCAGCTAGATCTTCAAATCCAACCACATCTGCACCAGCTTTTTTAGCTGCTTCTGCTGCATCGCCCTGAGCAAAGACAGCTACACGAGAAGTTTTTCCTGTACCATTAGGTAGCACGAGAGCTCCACGAATTAATTGGTCAGATTTTTTTGCATCAATCCCTAAATTAATTGCTACATCAACAGACTCATCAAATTTAGCCTTAGCTGTTTCTTTAACTAATTTAAGCCCTTGAGTAACTTCATAAGTTTTATCATTATCAACTAACTCTAATGAAACTTTCATTCTTTTACTTAAATTCATTTTATTGGCCCTCCACTTCAATACCCATACTTCTTGCACTTCCTGCAATCGTTCTAACAGCAGCATCCATATCTGCAGCAGTTAAATCAGGCATTTTCGTCTTTGCTATTTCCTCAGCTTGAGCTCGAGTAATTTTTCCAACCTTATTTGTATGGGCATGGGTGAGCCTTTACTTAATTTTGCTGCTTTTTTAAGCAAAATTGAAGCAGGTGGGGTTTTCATAATAAAAGTAAAACTTTTATCAGAGAACGCTGTGATCACCACTGGAATAGGTAAACCTGGCTCAACCTTTTGTGTTGCAGCGTTAAACGCTTTACAAAAATCCATAATATTTAAGCCTCTTTGACCCAGTGCTGGTCCAACAGGTGGGCTTGGATTAGCTCCGCCAGCTGGAATCTGCAGTTTGATATATCCTTCTATTTTTTTTGCCATTTCTTCAACTCTCCTAAATTTTGGTTCAAACGCTTTTTTACAAAGCTCCCAATTAAAGTTAATTACGTAATTAGACTTCTTTTTCTATTTGTCCAAACTGAAGTTCTACAGGTGTTGAACGGCCAAAAATAACTACAGAAACTCTTAACTTGCTTTTTTCGTAGTTAATTTCTTCGACTGTTCCAGCGAAATCTTTAAATGGTCCATCAATAACCTTAACAGTTTCTCCAACTACATTGAGCATTCCATTCGGAGGCAAGGATACCATCATGCTGGGTTATGTAAGTATAATGTCCACTTCAGTATCTTTGATTGCAGTTGGTTTCTGTCCGTTTCCCCCAATAAATGTTGAAACCTTTGGGGTGCTTTTTACTAAATGCCAACTATCATCATTCATGTCCATTTGAACTAGAACATACCCGGGATATAATCTTCGCTCTGTAATTGTTTTTTTTCCTGACTTCATCTCAACAACTTCCTCTACAGGAACTAAGATATCTCCGAAATCATCAGTTAATCCTGACTGAGAAACTCTATCAATCAGTCTTTTTTGAACAACTTTTTCATACCCTGAATAAGCTTGAACTGCATACCAACGTTTTGACATTAACTACCCCGTCCTAATAAAATATTTATAATGTATGAAAAACTTATATCAACAAAAGCTAAAAATAGCCATCAAAACAACCAAAACAAAAACTACTAAAGTCATCTGAATCGTTTCTTTTCTTGTTGGCCAACTTCTTTTTTAGCTTCAGTTACAGCTTCCTTTAAGAAACCTATTGCTTTTTGACCTAGTGGTGTTGTCCAAAAAACAAATAGTGAAGCAACTACTCCAACCAAAACAGAAATAATTCTAAAAACAAGAGGGTGGTCAAACAAGATATAAAATCCACCTAAGCCTGCAATTAATAGCAAAAATGATAAAACTAACTTTATATTCATTACATTCATTTTCACACTTTCCCTAATATGGCAGGCCAGGAGGGCTTCGAACCCCCAACCCTCGGTTTTGGAGACCGATACTCTACCAATTGAGCTACTGGCCTAATTTTAATTTATCTTATTCAATAACTTTTACTACAACACCTGAGCCAACTGTTCGGCCACCTTCACGAATCGCAAATCTTAAACCTTCTTCCATCGCGATTGGTGCAATCAATGTTGCTGTAATTGATACATTATCTCCTGGCATTACCATTTCAGTACCTTCTGGTAACTCCACTGCACCCGTTACATCTGTTGTTCTAAAGTAGAATTGTGGACGATATCCGTTAAAGAATGGTGTATGACGACCACCTTCATCTTTACTTAAGATATAAATCTCAGCAGTAAATTTAGTATGTGGCTTAATTGATCCTGGTTTACATAAAACTTGTCCACGCTCAACATCTTCACGAGCTGTTCCACGAAGTAACACACCTACATTATCTCCTGCTTGACCTTGATCAAGTAATTTACGGAACATTTCAACACCCGTACAAATTGTTTTTACTGTATCTTTTAAACCAACAATTTCAATTTCTTCATTAACTTTAATAACACCGCGTTCAACACGGCCAGTCACTACAGTACCTCGGCCTGAGATTGAGAACACATCTTCTACTGGCATTAAGAAAGCGCCGTCAATTGCTCTTACTGGTTCTGGGATATAACTGTCTAACGCTTCAGCTAATTTAAGAATAGCTGGCTCACCAATATCTGACGCATCACCTTCTAAAGCTCTAATGCTGAACCTTTAACAATTGGAATATCATCACCAGGGAAATCATATTTAGAGAGTAGTTCACGCACTTCCATTTCAACTAATTCAAGTAATTCTTTATCATCAACCATGTCTGCTTTATTTAAAAACACCACAATGTGAGGTACACCCACTTGTCTAGATAATAAAATATGTTCACGCGTCTGAGGCATTGGGCCATCTGCAGCACAAACTAAAATTGCACCATCCATCTGAGCAGCACCAGTAAT
This sequence comes from uncultured Methylophilaceae bacterium, assembly GCA_905182075.1. Classification (GTDB taxonomy): domain Bacteria; phylum Pseudomonadota; class Gammaproteobacteria; order Burkholderiales; family Methylophilaceae; genus BACL14. Next base: position 179,075 of record CAJIZS010000001.1, read on the forward strand.
CATATTTTTTACATAATCAGCATGGCCTGGGCAATCTACGTGAGCATAATGACGTTTTTCAGTCTCGTACTCAACGTGAGCAGTTTATTGTTATACCGCGTTCTTTTTCTTCAGGTGCTGAATCAATTTCTGCGAAATCTTTTTTATCGCCACCATATTTTTTAGTGAGTACAGTTGAGATTGCAGCTGTTAATGTTGTTTTACCGTGATCCACGTGACCAATAGTTCCAACATTTACATGTGGTTTGGTACGCTCAAATTTACCTTTAGCCATAACATTTTTCCTTTTAATAAACATTATCCAAAAATCTGGTGCCCATGGCGGGAATCGGACCCGCGACCTCTCCCTTACCAAGGGAGTGCTCTACCACTGAGCCACATGGGCAAAACATTCCCCCACGTATTTCTGGAGCGGGCGACGAGGTTCGAACTCGCGACATTTAGTTTGGAAAACTAATGCTCTACCAACTGAGCTACACCCGCACACCTCTCTAAATACTCCAAACTATAGCAGTAAAAGCTTATGGTGGAGGGAGAAGGATTCGAACCTTCGTACTCAGAGAGAACGGATTTACAGTCCGTCGCCTTTAACCACTCGGCCACCCCTCCAAACCGAACCCGAAATTATGTTGTGTTTTTAATGTTTTGTCAATTAAAACAACTGGATATTTATAAAAAAGATTAAGAAAAAATAAAAATGGTGCCCTCTGTCGGATTCGAACTGACGACCTACGCATTACAAGTGCGTTGCTCTACCAACTGAGCTAAGAGGGCGTCTTTGGAAAAGGTTACTATATCAACTTTTTTTAATTGAAACTAGAGTTTTTGTAAGCTAATTAAAATTGTTTCTTGAAATGATTGGATTTTTTTTATTGGTTTTTTAGTAGTACTAATTTTCTCTATACCCTCTCTTTACTAGCTTCAAAATATCCTTTGTTGTTTACAAATATTCCTTCACCAGTCTCTACACTATAGATTGCTTTTATAGAATCTATTGATAAAGATAAAAATATAAATAATGATAAATCCAAAGAGTTAATAACAATCATTAATAATAATATTTTGAGATTGTGTTACTGTATTTATTTAATACTAATGAATTATCTATTCCTCGATCGACTTTCCTATTAATTAATGTAATAGCTTGAGTGACTATAAGTTTAGTATCTTCATTTAACTCAGCTCTAATGTAAGGGGTAAGGTCTGAATCAACACACCAATCATAAATTCCTTTAATTAAATAAGCGTTGCTATTTAATTTACTCAAGTTACATTCTCATTGCTTTTTCGGCAGGTGACATTGCTTCAGAAAATAAAGGCCTTTGAAAAATTTTATCAGCATACTTCAGGACAGCCGAGCATTGATTTGTTAATTTAATATTATAATGAAGCAATCGCCACAACAATGGAGCTATTGCCACATCTAACATTGAGTATTCATCATGTAATAAATACGGTTGCTTCGTTAAAATTGGATTTAATTTATAGATGAGAAAAAACACCAATATATCTTCGAAAAGTAACTGTAATATTGTTTTTTTCTAAAACATTCATGTATACAAATAACTCATTTTCAAAATCTTTTAAAAAAAGTCTTGCCCTTGCTCTCATAACTGGATCAGGTGGCATTAACTGAGGGTGCGGAAACCTTTCATCTATGTATTCATTAATAATATTAGCATCTGTTAATACCAAATCCCTTTCAACTAAAACAGGGTGATCTGAGTAAGGACTAAGAATAGATAAATCTTCAGGTTTATTTAAACGATCAAGAAACTGTCTCGCATAGGCAGATAAAGATTCAACATAGAACTATGCGACATCTGTGACTAAATGGATCGAGTGCGTTTGAATATAATTTCATCATAATTTATTTAATATCTCTCCAGAATTCTCTCTTAAGGTTTACCGATAAGAAAAGAAGTAAAATTAAAAACCCTAAAACATATAGTCCTATTTTTTGTCTTTTTAGTTTGACGGGCTCTGACATAAAAGCCAGATAATTTGTAAGATCAGCAGCCAAAGAATCATACTCTTTTTCAGTTAAATTTCCAGGTTTTATTAAACTCAAATTTCCTGAATTGGCATCAAGCGTCTGCTCCCCCTGCAATTCCCACAAAATATGAGGCATTGCAGAATTTAAATAAACTTTATTGTTCCACCCCATCTCCCTTGTCTTATCGCGGTAAAACCCACGCATATAACTATATATCCAATCAACACCTCTTGATCTTGCAACTACAGTTAGATCAGGGGGTGAAGCACCAAACCATTCTTTAGAGTCATCAGCAGACATTGCAATACTCATGGTATCTCCGACCTTATTACTCGTGAACAATAAATTCTCTTTTATTGAATTTTTTATATAAACTAAGGCAATTCATGTGGTGATATCGCATATAGTTTGCACTATGGCAGTTTAAGCAATAGTTAACAAATATTCTTGCTCCCCTTTGAAGTGACTGTTTGTCTGATAAATCTATAGTAGCGTTCATGTATATATTTGTGACAAGACCAATATAATAAAAAACTTAAAAGCATTAAAAAGTTATAATGAAATATTAATTGAATCTTTTTTAGGAACAGGCTTAGTCTTATCTTTTTTACTGTAAATTGGCATTAAAATAAAAAATAAAAAATAAATTATTGTGAATATACGAGCGACCAAAGTAGCAAAATCTATCCCTCCAATAAGTGGGATGTAAGATGGTAATTGCCCCCAAATATTTGATGGCACAGTTCCTAAGTAACCAAGGACAATAAAGCTAACTACAAAAGAAGCTAGCCACTTCTTGTAAAGAATACCTTTATAGCGAATCGACCTTACTTTACTTTTATCAAGCCAAGGAACAAAATAAAAAATCATGACCGAGAGGCCCATGGCAGCAACGCCGCCAAAGAGCTTATCTGGAACAGCACGTAAGATGGCATAAAAAGGTGTGAAATACCAAACAGGGGCAATATGATCTGGGGTAACTAGTGGGTTAGCGGGAATAAAATTATTTGCCTCTAACAAATAGCCTCCCATCTCTGGTGCAAAGAAATATAATTGAGCAAAACTATTAAAAATACTAGCAACCCATAAGTCTTTAACAGTGTAATAAGGGTGAAAATGGAATTCCATCTAAAGGTACCCGTCTTTTTATCTTTAGTATCTTTTATTTCAACGCCATCTGGATTGTTCAGCACCTACTTCATGCAAAGCAACCAAATGCATAAAAACTAGGGCTATGAGAATTAAGGGTAATGCAACAACATGCAAAGCGAAGAAGCGAGAAATTGTGGCACCAGAAATATAATAATCCCCTCTGACCCATAATTCCAAAGACTCACCAATAAAGGGAATTGCACCAAAAAGGGAAATAATAACTTGAGCACCCCAGTATGACATTTGGCCCATATGGTAAGAACATACCCTAGAAAACCTTCGGCCATCATAACAAGGTAAATTGTCATCCCAAAAAGCCATACTAGCTCACGAGGCTTATGATAAGAACCATACATTAGTCCTCTAAACATATGCAAATAAACTAACTACAAAAAATAAAGACGCTCCAGTTGAATGCATATATCTAATTAACCAGCCCCACTCCACATCTCTCATTATATATTCAACAGATGCAAAAGCTTGAGCTGCATCTGGTTTATAATTTATTGTTAAGAAAATCCCAGTTACAATTTGTAATACAAATATAAATATAGCTAAAGCACCAAAATAATAAAAGAAATTAAAGTTTTTTGGAGCATAATATTGTGATAAATGATTTTTAACAAAATTACTTACAGGCAGCCTTTCGTCAATCCATGCCATCAACTTATTACTCATTAGCTTTTTTCTCCATCTTCACCAACAATTATTTTATTATCACTATAACGATATGGGGGCACTACTAGATTGGTTGGAGCAGGAGATCCTTTAAAGACTCTTCCAGCTAAATCAAACTTTGAGCCATGACAAGGGCAAAAGAAACCCCCCTCCCATGAATCTCCCATCTCACCCTTAGGGGATAATTTTGGTGATGGAGAGCACCCGAGGTGAGTACAAATCCCAACCATTACTAAAACATTGGGCTTTATTGACCTTGTGCTATTTTGACAATATTCAGGTTGCTGTGAGGTGATTTTGAATCGGGATCTGTCAAAATCTCTATGTCGTTTAAACTTGAGAGCATCTTTTCAGATCTGTTTAAAATCCAAACTGGCTGACCTCGCCATTCGGCTGTCTTGAGCTCATCTTTTTTGACCTGAGCAACATCAAACTCAACCGGAGCACCTGCGGCCTTGGCTTTTTCACTAGGGCCCATACTTGCAACAAAAGGCACCCCTAAGGCACAAACGCCTACGGCTCCAGTTACAGAGGTTGCAGCTAACAAAAATTTTCTTCGATTAAAATCGACTTTTTTACTACTATTTGTCATGTAGAAATCCTAATACCGAGTTTTGAAAAGTATTTTATGTCTTCAGCCGTATTATACAAAATAACATAAGCAACAGACAGTACTTTTCAACTTATAATTCAAAGGGATTGTTTAAAATTTATTTTTTGGCCAGCACTTCTTGGTATGTTGTTTTTCAAGCAGCTAATAAAATTTGGGATATTATATCTGGTGGTGTAAAGATTGCGCCAAAAATAAATGCAACTACGATAATATATGGTCTAATTTTTTTGAGTGTTTCTATTTTTATCAGATTAAATTTTACAGAGGTTATTAAAACTAGTGGCACCTCAAAAGCTAGTCCAAATGCCAAAAAAAGTGAAATTATCATCTGTAGGTAGCTTGATATATCTATCATTAAATCAACATCTTTAGGGGTTACAGATATAAAAAAACTAAATACAAGGGGAAAGATTAAAAAATAAACAAAAAAAGTACCTGCTAAGAATAAAAGAAATCCTATTTTATTATTTGTTATTAAAGTGCCTTTCTTTTTTATATAGTCCAGGAGAAACGAATTTCCAAATCTGGAAAAATATAAGGGGCAAAGTGATTATTAAAGCACAATATGCAGTTATTTTAAATGGGACCACGAAAGTAGCAGTAAGTTTTGTTGAGATAACTGATCCATTTAATAAAGTTAATTGGTCTAATAGTGGTTGAGAAAAAAAATAATAAATTTCGTTTGCGAATGGCATCATTACTATAAAAAAAATTAAGTAGATAAAAACAGATTTAATAGCAGTTAACCTTAGTTCTGAAAAATGTCCAAAGAAAATATTTAATCTACTCATAATTTATTTTGATTTTTTAATTTCTTTTTCAATATCTTTTAATTCTTTATATTTATCTTCTCTTTCTATCTCTTTTTTAATATCTGATATTAAAAATCTCACCTTCTTCATTAATTTTCCCGCGCCTCTTGCAAGCATTGGGATATTTTTTGGCGAAACAAACATTATTAAAGCAAAAACAACAACAAGTAATTCTGCAAATGAAATATCAAACATGATTAAATTTTATGCCTACTTTTTAATTGATTTCTTATTTACTTTTTTTTTGGGGCTATTCATTCCTTCTTTAAAACTTTTGACTGCTGTGCCCAAATCACCGCCTATATTTTTTAATTTTCCCGCTCCAAAAATAACTTCAGCCTGGGTGAAAGCCCGACAGTCATTTATTCCAGGCATTACTTTCTCCTAATTACAATTTTGCTAATTTTTCACTTCCGCCATAAACATGAAAATGAATATGAAAAACTTCTTGCCCGCCCTTCTCTCCACTATTTATCATAACCCTAAATCCCTCAAGTCCATTTTCTTTTGCTAATTTTGGGGCTAATAGTAACATCAACTAATGTAGCATCTTTGGTTATTTCTAAAATTAATTATAATCCTATGGTGGATGCTGATTTAGATTCAAGTGATTTTTCATCTATCGGATTAATATCTTTAAATGCTAATAAATCTTTATCCTCATAAATAATTGTAGCTGGTATTTTTTTTTGTGCTATTTGGCAGAAAATGCAATCATCCATTGGTATTATTTTCTCCTCTATTATTTTTCTCTTCAATTCCAGAGGTTCCCTCTCTACTCTTCAGTTCTTTAGTTACGTCATTAACTGACAAATTTTTCTGTGATAATAAAACCAAACAATGAAACCATAAATCCGCAATCTCATGTACTAGATTGTCATCTCCTTCGTTCCTAGCTGCTTCAACGGTTTCCTCAGCCTCTTCTGAAATTTTATTGAGAATTTCATTAAGTCCTTTTTGATGAAGGAGCGCAGTATACGAGCACAAAGGATTCTTTTTTTTGATTTAATAATATTTAATAAATTTTCTAAATATTCATCTTTCATTTTTTATCCTTATAAATTTCTTTAGGATTATTAGGGAATATTTGGTTTTCTTCTATTTTTTTTGTTTTCATATTAATTTTATTATAAAAGCAACTTGCTCTACCTGTATGACAGGCAATTCCTCCGATTTGATTAACTGTTATCAGCAAAGAATCATTATCACAGTCTAAAAACATATCTTCTATATGCTGAAAATGTCCAGATTCCTCTCCCTTGAGCCAAACTTTGTTTCTTGATCGAGACCAATAAATTGCTTTTCCTGTGCTCATTGATTCCTCCAAAGTTTCTTGATTCATCCATGCAAACATAATTACCTTTTCCGTATTTACTTCTTGAACAATTACTGGCAATAACCCATCTTTATCCCACCTTATATTATCAATCCAGTCACTCATAGCCTTACCTCTATATTGTTATCGAACATATATTGCTTTGCTTCTTGAATTGTAAATTGAATAATGAAATATACTTGCCGCTAATACAGCGTCTGCCTTGCCAACTACAACAGCATCTCTTAGGTGCTCCAAGTTTCCTACGCCACCTGAAGCAATAATTGGTACATTTACTGCGTCAGAAATTAATTTATTTAATTTATTATCAAAACCTGTTTTTGTGCCGTCTCTATCCATACTCGTTAAAAGTAATTCTCCGGCACCCATCTTAGCCATTTTTTTTGCCCAGTTAACTGCATCGATTCCAGTAGCATTTCTGCCGCCATGTGTAAAAACTTCCCAGTGATCATCAACTTTTTTGGCATCAATCGCAACTACGATTGCCTGAGAACCAAAGCGACTTGTTGACTCTCCCACCAAATCTGGGTTTAGAATAGCTGAAGTATTAATTCCGACTTTATCTGCTCCTGCATTCAAAAGGTTCCTTATGTCATTACAGGTTTTTACACCCCCGCCAACCGTCAAAGGAATAAAAATTTCCTTTGCAACCCGCTCTACAATATCAAATAATAGCCCTCTATTGTCTGAGCTTGCAGTAATATCAAGGAAAGTTAATTCATCCGCACCTTGTTCATTATATTTTTTTGCAATCTCAACAGGATTAAAGTTTTCCCTAAGTACACCTTTTATACCTTTAACAACTCTACCATTTTTAACATCAAGGCATGGAATAATTCTTTTTGAGACAGTCATAATTAACCTGTTAAACGCTCAGCTAAACCTTGAGCGTCCTTAAAATCTAGTGTGCCTTCGTATATGGCAGTTCCCGTAATAACTCCTTCGATGCCTATACTTGAGACTTCGCAGAGATCCTCAATGTCCTTTAGCCTAGATACACCGCCGCTTGCAATAACAGGAATTTTTAAAGATTCAGCTAATTTTACTGTTGCCTCAATATTCACACCAGACATCATCCCATCGCGACCTATGTCAGTATAAATAATTGAATCCACACCGTATCCTTCAAACTTTTGACCCAGTTCAATAACATTTTGTCCTGTAAGTTTTGCCCATCCATTAATTGCTACATCTCCGTCTTTTGCATCAAGCCCCACAATAATCTGCCCAGGAAATGCATTGCATGCTTCAAGTAAAAAATCTGGATTAGTGACTGCTGCAGTTCCAATGATAATAGAATCAACCCCGCTATTCAAAAAATTTTCTACTGTTTTCATGTTCCTAATTCCGCCACCAAGTTGAATTAATGCCGAACCTCCAACTGCAGATACAATAGATTTAATAGCTTCTTGATTAACAGGCTTTCCTGCAAAAGCACCGTCAAGGTCCACTAAATGCAATCTTTTTGCACCCAAATCTACCCATTTTCTTGCCATTTCAGAGGGATTTTCAGAAAAAATAGTTGATTGATCCATTAGGCCTTGCTTGAGCCTAACGCATTTACCTTCTTTCAAGTCAATTGCTGGAATAATAATCATAATATCAATCTAGACATCCCATGAAATGAAGTTTTTTAACAATTGCAGGCCCATCTCTGCACTTTTTTCAGGGTGAAACTGTACTGCAAAAATATTATCTTTTGCAACTGCACAAGTAAAATTTTCTCCATGACTTGAGGCTGCCATTATTAAATTCTCATCTTCAACCTCAGCATAATAACTATGAACAAAATAAAAGTCAGAATTCTCATCTATATCCTTAAATAAGTCATTATTTTTGAATTGAATTGTATTCCACCCCATATGCGGAACCTTTATTCTTTCCAAAGCATTTGGTTGAAACTTCTTTACTTTTCCCGGAATCAAACCAAAACCATTAACATCTCCCTCTTCGCTTGAATCAAATAGCATTTGTAGGCCCAGGCAAATACCCAAAAAAGGTTTTTGCTTCGCTGCCTCAATAACTGAGTCCTTCAGGCCGGCTTTATCTAATTGGATAATACAATCTGGCATAGCGCCTTGTCCTGGGAAAATAACTCTATCTGCTTTGGAGACAATTTCTGGGTCACTGGTAACAATTGATTTACATTGGGGTGAGATAAAACTGACAGCATTATGGACTGATCTTAAATTACCTATTCCATAATCAATAATTGCAATCATAAATTGAATTTAAATATCTTAATAAATTAAAAGAAACTATCCCTAGAGTGCTTAATGAATTTTTATTTTCTCATCAAGTTCAACTGCGACCCTTAAAGCTCTTCCAAAAGCTTTAAATATTGTTTCAGCCTGATGGTGTGCATTCACACCCTTAAGGTTATCAATATGCAATGTAATATTTGCATGATTAATAAAGCCTTGAAAAAATTCATAGATTAAATCCACATCAAATTCGCCAATTCTAGCTCTTGTAAATTCAACACTAATTTCAAGTCCAGGGCGCCCTGATATATCTAAGGCAACTCTTGTTAATGCCTCATCTAATGGAACGTAAGCATGCCCGTACCGTCGAATACCTAATTTATCACCTATTGCTTCATTAAAGGCCTGCCCTAGAGTAATACCAATATCCTCAACTGTATGATGTGCGTCAATATGTAAGTCACCATGGGCTTTGATTGTTAAATCAAATAAACCATGGCGGGAAATTTGTTCTAGCATATGATCTAAAAAACCTATGCCTGAATCTAAATTAGATTTACCAGTGCCGTCAATATTGATGGTAACTTCAATATCGGTTTCTTTAGTTTTTCTTGATACTTTCGCTGAACGTATCATATGTGTGATTTTATCATTTTTATTTTATTTTATTTTAATTATTTGTAGATTAGGCTTAATCTGCTCGTACAAATTATTTAAAAACTGCTCTGTGTCTTCAGGAAAATCAATTTTCTCAAAATAAGAGTTTACTAAAGGACAAATAACATTCTGATCACTACTATTTTTAAAATCTTTATCAACTCTATAACTTTCCCTCATCATCAGCATTAAAAATATTTTGTTGTGACCAAATTTCATTATCAACTGTCTTTATATCAAAACCAATAAAGGTGGTTTGATCTTCGAGTACATATGCAGCTGCCCTTGCAAAAGCTTTTGAATTATATTTTTCTGCCAAGTAGTTGACAAAATAAGTTTCTAAATCCTCAGAAATTCCTTTTCCATTATCTGAAACCTCTATAAATATTTTGTCTTTCTTACAAAATATGATCACTTTGTTAACTGCCTTATGCTCTAAAACTAGATTCCTGTAAATTTTGGGGAATTCTTTTTTTAAATAATTAAATTCTTTAGACATTTCAATCTAAGCATTTCTTTAATATTACTTTTTTTATTTGGACCTCAATATTGAAACTAATTGCTTCATTTGCGTCATTGTGCCAACTGTAATTCGAAGATACTGAGATATTCTTTCTGGCTTATTAAAATGACGAACTAAAATACCAGAATCTCTTAATTTTTTAAACATCTCATTCCCATTCTTTATACGATGCCTCGTAAATACAAAATTAGCACCTGAAGGTAGGGTTTCAAAGTTCATCTCTAGTAACTCTTTTTCTAGAAATGTTCTCGCCTCAATAATATTTTTTCTAGTTTCAGTAAAGTAATCCTTATCATTAATAGCAGCAATGCCTGCTGCTTGTGCGAGCCTATCGACCGGGTAAGAATTAAAGCTGTTTTTTATGCGGCTGAGCGCCTCAATCAATCCCTGATCTGCGAAAGCAAACCCTACCCTCATACCCGCAAGAGATCTTGATTTTGACATTGATTGTGTCACAACTAAGTTTTTATATTGGTTTACTAAATTAACTGCAGATTCCGTTCCAAAATCAACATACGCTTCATCAACAACAACAACGCTATCTTTGTTTATCTTTAATAATTCTTCTATCATCGTCTAATGATTTTGGAGTATTCAACTGTATGGTGATTGGGCACTTGGAAAGATAATACCGCCGTTATCTTTTTATAATCTGAAAAATTAATCTGCTCATAATCTACTTTGTCTATATTCAATAATGGAAGATGAGAAACTTGATAAAAACTATACGTAATATCTGGGAAAAAAATCGGTCGATCTTTTTTTAGTAGTCCTTGAAAAATAAAAGCTAAAATTTCATCAGAGCCATTACCGACAAAAACATTAGATTTCGTTAAGCCATAATACTTTGCTATCGAACCTCTAAGCTCATTGCTTTCAGGATCTGGATATAATCTTAAGGAATCATTACATTTAATTCGTTCTTGAACACGATTGGGGAAGGGCCATATGGATTTTCATTAGTATTTAGTTTTAACAGTAAATTATTTTTAGGTTGTTCTCCCGGCTCGTAGGGGGTTAATTTTTTTACAATATCCCCCCAATACCTACTCATCTTTCTTTGTTGTTCGATACTTTGCTGATTCTGCATGAGCATATAACCCTTCACCCATTGCAAGGTTTGATGCAACATCGCCAAGATTATCTGCCGTTTTCGACGATAAATTAATTAAACTAGATCTTTTCTGAAAATCATAAACCCCTAAAGGTGAAGAAAATCTAGCCGTTCCAGATGTTGGCAGCACGTGGTTGGGGCCTGCACAGTAATCGCCAATTGCTTCACATGTGTTTCGACCCATAAATATTGCCCCTGCATGGTTAATATTTTTTAGTAAATCATCTGGATTTTTAACGAATCTAATGTCTGGTGCAATATAATCAGATATAGCTGCGCTTCTTTTAAATCTTTTTGCAGCAATAAAAATCCTCTATTTCCTAGTGAAGTCTTAATTACAGATTTTCTGGGCATTTTGTAAGTAATATCATACCTGGAACACTCATTTACATAAGTCTCATGCTCTGAGCTAATTAAAATAGGCTGAGCTAATTCATCATGCTCAGCTTGTGAAAATAAATCCATTGCAATCCAGTCTGGATTTGTTTTTCCATCACAAATAATAGTTATCTCAGAAGGACCAGCAATCATATCTATCCCCACCAGTCCCAAATACTTTACGCTTTGCTTCTGCTACATATGCGTTTCCAGGCCCTACAATTTTATCCACTCGAGGTATCGTTTCTGTTCCATAAGCTAATGCTGCTATTGCTTGAGCTCCGCCTATGGCAAAAATTCTATCAACTCCAGCACCATTGCTGCAGAAAAGACCAAGTCATTTTGTTCTCCGCAAGGGGTAGGCACAACCATAATTAAATTTTTAACCCCTGCAATTTTTGCAGGGATAGCATTCATCAATACTGAGGAAGGATAAGCCGCTTTTCCCCCAGGAACATAAAGGCCAACTGAATCAATTGGTGTTATTTTTTGCCCATAACTCGATCCATCACTATCTTCATAACTCCATGATTCTCCCTTTTGCTTTAGGTGATAGTTATGAATTCTTTCTGCAGCTAATTTAAGATCTTCTTTAGTTTTTTCTGGGATATTCTCAATTAATGCCTCTGATAACCTTGCCTGACTAATTTCTAACCCTGAACACTAGATTTAACTTCAAGATGATCTAATTTAGTCAGTCAATTCTATCAGCGCTTGATCACCCCTCCTCTTAACTAGGTTAACAATTTCATGGGTTGTTTTAATAATTTCTTCATTTCCATCAGAATCAAAGGCAAGCATCTCCTTAAGATCTTGTAAAAAATTCTTATCTGTTGATTTTAATCTTTTTATATTCACAGGTTATTTAGAAACAGCATTTGAAAATTTTTGAATTAAGGGTTGAATTAGCTCTCTGTTTATTTTTAACGAGGCTTTATTTACAACTAGTTTAGAGGAAATCTCTCCTACCTCTTCAAATGGCACTAAATTATTTGCTTCTAGGGTTTTCCCTGAGCTAACCAAGTCCACAATAATGTCTGACATTCCAACAATTGGTGCTAATTCCATAGAGCCGTAAAGCTTGATGACATCGATATGTATTCCTTTATTGGAAAAAAATTTCCTCGCTGCTTGTGGATATTTAGTGGCAACACGTAATCTTGTTTTTCGTTTAATACTTCCCTTATAGTCAAACTCTTTTTGAGCTGCAACCATTAACTGACATTTTCCTATTCCTAAATCTAAAGGTTGAAAGAGACCTTTGCCTTGATATTCATCTAATACGTCCTTACCAGCAATACCCATATCAGCTCCGTCGCAATTCTACATAAGTTGGAACATCAGATGCTCGAACAATAATTAATTGCAAGGTCCTTTTATTGGTTGTTAGAACTAATTTTCGAGAATTCATCAGGATCATCATTACAAAAAATTCCTGCCGCATTCAACATTGGCATTGTTTCAGTAAAAATTCTTCCTTTAGATAAAGCGATTGTAATCATTTGTATACCCTCTCAATCTTCGCACCTATTGCATTAAATTTTTTTTCTAAATCTTGATAGCCCCTATCCAAATGATAAATTCTATCAATAATAGTTATGCCTTTGGCGACCAATCCAGCAAGAACAAGTGATGCTGAAGCTCTCAGATCAGTCGCCATCACATTTGTACCTGGTTAAAATATTATCCCATAATTGCGCCTCATTTGGCTTTTAGTTACAATTTTAGCTCCCATTCTTATTAATTCTTGAACATGCATAAATCTATTTTCAAAAATTGTTTCCGTTACCTCGCTAACCCCATTTGCCATTACATTGAGCGCCATAAACTGAGCTTGCATATCGGTTGGAAAAGCAGGATAAGGTGCTGTTCGAATATCAACTGGATTAAAATTCTTCTTACTGCTAACTGTTACTGAAGTTTTATCTTGAGTCACTGTCGCCCCTGTTTCTTTTAATTTTTGAATAATCGATTCCATTTTATCTGGCTCAACATTATTACATTTAATTTTTCCGCCGGCCATTACGCCAGCAACCAAATATGTTCCTGCCTCAATACGATCAAAAATAATTGTATGTTCTGCAGTATTCAAAGACGAGACGCCCTTGACTATAATTGTATTTGTTCCAAGGCCCTTTATCTCAGCCCCCATTTTATTAAGGCACACACCTAAATCTACTACTTCAGGTTCTTTTGCCGCATTTTCTAAAACTGTTATGCCTTCTGCTAAAATAGCCGCCATCATCAAGTTTTCAGTCCCTGTAACAGTTACCTGGTCCATGAATATCTTGCAACCAATTAATTTTTTATTTGGCAAGTGCGCTGTTGTTGCATCGATATAGCCTTGGTCAAGATTAATTTTAGCTCCCATTGCCTCTAGTCCCTTGATATGAATATCTACAGGACGAGATCCGATGGAACATCCACCAGGAAGAGAAACTCTTGCTTTTCCATACTTTGCAACTAGAGGTCCTAAAACCAAGATAGATGCTCTCATAGTTTTAACAAGATCGTAAGGTGCGTCATATTGAGTTATTGACTCTGCATTCAAGGTAACACTAGAGTCGATATTTTCAATAGCGACTCCCAAAACTCCTAATAACTTAAAAGTAGTCTTAATATCATAGAGATCTGGTACATTTTTTAGGATTAAAGGCTTATCCGATAATAATGATGAAATAAGAATAGGTAAAGCAGCATTCTTTGCTCCAGAGATATTTATTTCTCCATTTAATTCTTTACCGCCATGAATAATTAATTGATCCAACTTATATCTTCGGAATTATTTTAGCTAGCTCACCTGATTCATACATCTCGCGCATAATATCTGCGCCCCCAACAAACTCTCCCTTTACGTATAGTTGCGGTACGGTTGGCCAGTTTGAGAAAACCTTAACGCCCTCCCTAATATCTGGATCCTGAAGGACATCAACAGTTTCATAAGAGCCTCCAGTTGCATCTAATATTTGACACGCTGAACTCGAAAACCCACACTGAGGAAACTTTCGGTCACCCTTCATAAACAATAGAACGTCGTTGGTGCTTATTAATTCTTTAATTTTTTCACTTGTAGTCATTTTATTTTCCTTGCTCCATTATAATTTCCCATTGTACTGGTGTATAAGTTTTTATTGATAAGGCATGAATTTCCTGCTTCATCATATCCCCTAGCTGACTTATAAACTATTTGATGTTGCTTAAGAGTTGATTGATTAATAAAGGACTTCACTTACAATCGTGGCATCAAAATGAGTTCCGTCATCACCTTTTATTTTTAAAAAAACACAGTCTAGGTTTTTTTTTATTATTTCTTCAATTTTATGCTGGGTATAATTCAATACTAATTCCTTAATTTATAACCGGATTTTAACATTCTGATAGTAATAAAAGCCAAAATAATAAAAAATAAAGTCACTATTAATAAACTTAAATAAGGCGAGCCATCTGATTGTCCTAAAAAACCATATCTAAATCCGTCAATCATATAAAAAAATGGATTTATGTGACTAATCTTTTGAAATAACTCTGGTAGAATGTATTGAGTAAAATACTCCTGACAACATCGATAAAGGCATAATCACAAAATTACCGAAAGCTGCCATCTGATCAAACCTCTCAGCCCAAACTCCAGCAATTATTCCAAAAGAACCCATCAAACCGCCGCCTAGAAAAGCAAATAAGAAAACTATAAATAGATTTTCGATAGGTAAATCGATGTAAAAAATAGAAATAAAAAATATACATATACCAACAAATATTCCTCTGGCAATCGATGCAACTAATAAAGAAAAATATAATTGAAGGTAGCTTAAAGGAGTTAGTAGTAGAAAAACAATGTTACCCATAACTTTTGCTTGAATTAAACTAGATGAGCTATTAGAAAATGCATTTTGTAATAGTGACATCATAATTAACCCTGGAATCAAAAATGCCATATAAGGAACCCCATCATAGACCTCAATTCGACCATCAAGTACATGGGAAAAAATAAGGAGGTAAAGTATCCCGGAAATCACAGGTGCTGCAACAGTTTGAAAAGCTACTCTCCAAAACCTTAATAGTTCTTTTTTAAGTAGTGTCCATGTGCCTATAATTTGTGATTCAAGAGAATTCATTTAAACTTTTTTCCTAGTTAACTTAAGAAATACATTCTCTAAATCTGGATCAACAGTTTCCATATCCAGTATTTCAATATTCTTCTGCTTAAGTTTGTCAATAATTGAGGCCACATCTGATATTTTTTTTAACTCGAACGTGAACCAATCGTCACTTAAACTATACTGAGTTCCTGCTAAGGAAAGAGGGCTCCCATTTTTTTTATCTAAATTTAACCTAAGCTTCAAATTTTTTGCTGCAAACTTTTTTAACAAATTCTTAGTTGTATCCAATGCAACAAGCTTTCCACTTCTCATCATTCCAACACGATTACATAATGTCTCAGCTTCCTCTAAATAATGAGTGGTCAAAATAATTGTGTGGCCTTCCTTATTTAATTCTTTTATAAAAGCCCATAACCTTTGTCTTAATTCTACGTCAACACCTGCAGTTGGTTCATCCAAAACAATGACTGGGGTCAGTGTCACTAATGCCTGAGCAATCAATGCCCTTCTTTTCATCCCGCCGGATACATACTTCTATATTTCGTATGATTTTTTATCTGTAAGATCAAGCCTCCCAATAATTTCATCTATCCATTCATCATTACTCTTCCCTTTGCCAAAATATCCAGCTTGAAAACGAAGCATCTCTCTTACATTAAAGAACGGATCAAACACTAATTCCTGAGGAACAATACCAACTGAGTGTCTTGCATTTTGATAATCCTTAAGAACATCAAAGCCCATTACGTTTATTGACCCGGAAGAAGGTCTGACTAAGCCTGCTAACATGTTTATCATCGTTGATTTACCTGCACCATTTGGTCCCAGTAAACCGAAGAACTCTCCCTGTCCTACAGTTAATGAAATTCCATCAACTGCTTTAAGTTGTTTGTAATTTTTTTTTACGCTTTTAAATTCTATGCTTTTTTCACCGATAATTCAACTAGATAAGCATTTTTAAGATTGATTCTAGAGGCGCGAATTATTTTCTTTTTAAAGAAATTCTTTAACTCCATATAACTTAGCTAATTTTATTAAGTTATATGGGACATTTGTAATATTAAATGAATGTTTTTTTTGGTTTGCCTGTCTTTTCCACTCAAACAATAAACCCAACAAAGAAGTATCTATATTCTTAACTTGAGACATATCTAAAGTAATACTCTCATTCCAGCTATGGTTTTTAGTTTGCATCATTAAAAAAGGAATTTCATGAAACGTAACATTCCCACTTATGACCCAATTGTTTTTATTTAATTCAATTCGACTCATTATTTTTCTCAGATAGCTTTTTAAGTAAATCCTCAATACCATTCTTTTTTACTTGACTCGCAAACTGACTTCTATAATTCGTTACTAAACTAACTCCCTCTATCACAATATCAAAAACTAACCATTTACCTGTGCTGTTTGATAAAGCATAATTTACATCGATAGGCTGACCGCCACTTTGGGTAATTTCTGTTTTTACAAGTACTATTTTGTCTGAACTTTTCATTCTTAGTGGCTTAAATTCAATTGTTTGATCCCTAAATTTAGATAGCGCAATCGCATAAGTTCTTAACAGCAACCCTCTAAATTCTATTTGAAACACATTTCTTTGATCAACGGTCATTGACCTCCAATTTTTACCTAGCACTAAACGACAAATTCTTTTAAAATCAAAATTAGGTAATATTTTTTCTTCGGCTAGCTTATATATTTTTGCTCTGTCTCCCTCTTTAATATCTTTATCTTTTTTTAATTCATTAATAACATCATCAGCAGTTTTTCTAACGAGTTCGTCTGGCAGCTAAATCCAATAATCCTGTTGTAAGCATTAATGCTATTAATAATAATAGATACTTTTTAAGATTCATGTTTTCTCCTCATTTCTTCAATCACTCTTCTTTTGATGCGCTATTGTATAAAAATTGACTAATAAGTTTTTCCAAAACCACTGCGTCCTGAGTTTGCATAATTCTATCGTTAGCGACTAAATTTTCTAGATCGCCACCTGCCTCCAGAGCTACATATTGCTCTCCTAGTAATCCAGCAGTATATATATTTGCAAAAGTGTCCTTAGGAAAAATATATCGACCATCAATATTAATTTTAACAACTGCATGATAAGCATTAGTATCAAAAATAATTGTATCAACTCTACCAACAACAACCCCTGCACTCTTTACAGGCGCCCTAGGCTTAAGCCCACCAATATTTTCGAAATGGGCAATAACAGAATAAGTATTTTTGATACTATTAGATGTCAAATTTCCAACTACTTTGTTGCAAGACCAAATAGAGATATAATTCCAATGTAACGAAAATTCCAACCCAAATATCTAATTTAACTTTATCCATAACTATATTTTCCCATAATTTTAAACAAACATAAATGACGTTAATACAAAATCAAGTCCCAATACACTAAGTGATGAAATTACTACAGTTTTTGTCGTAGCCCTACTTACTCCCTCAGCAGTTGGTGGCGCATCCAAACCTTGGTATAAGGCAATTAATGTACAAGTAAAGCCAAAAACAATACTTTTGATCGCCCCATCAACTATATCATTATGAAAGTCAACATTTGCCTGCATTTGTGACCAAAATGCGCCATCATCGACTCCAATAATTAAAACAGCAATAAAGTAGCCTCCTAAAATACCAACCATTGAAAATATAGTTGCTAAAATTGGCATACTTATCATCCCTGCCCAAAATCTTGGTGCCACAATTCTTGCAATTGGACTCACTGCCATCATTTCCATGGCTGATAATTGCTCTGTTGTTTTCATCAACCCTATTTCAGCTGTGATTGCGGTTCCAGCTCTTCCTGCAAACAGTAATGCAGTGACTACAGGGCCTAATTCTCTTACAAGAGCCAATGCAACTAAAACACCAATCGCTTCAGATGAGCCATATTTTTCAAGTGTGTAATAGCCTTGAAGCCCTAATACCATTCCTACAAAAAATGCAGACACAATAATAATAACTAGAGAAAGTACACCTGTAAAATAAATTTCCTTAATAGTTAAATGAATTCTTTTAAAGCTATCAGCAGAATATATAATTATTAAAAAAAATAGCCTAGTTCCTGCCCCAAGCTTTATCAACGACTCTTGCTGATGCGCCTAACTTTTCTAAAAAATTTAATATGTTATTCATTATTTTAAAGTGAGAGATCCGATTTATAGCTGGGTGCTTCAGTATGAAAAGGAACAGGGCCATCTTTTTCTGAGTGAATAAATTGTTTAACAAAGGGCAATTTAGATGCTAATAATTGTTTTGGAGATCCTTCCGCAGCTACAACCCCATCCGCTAAAAAATAAACGTAATCAGCAAACGAAAAAGTTTCGGCTACATCGTGAGTAACAATAATTGATGTTGCTCCAAGTGCATCATTTAATGTTCTTATTAAATCATAATGGTTGATTTAGGATCAAGTCCAGCAAATGGCTCATCATACATAATAATATCTGGATCAAGCGCTATAGCTCTAGCTAACGCAACTCTTTGCCTCCTCCAGATAACTCAGCAGGCATTTTTTTGTGTGCACCTCGTAAACCAACTGCATTTAGTTTCAAGAGAACGAGATCTTTTATTATGCTTTCAGGGAAGGTTTGTGTGTTCTCGCATAGGAAAAGCTACGTTTTCAAAAACTGAAAGATCAGTAAATAAAGCGCCATGCTGAAATAGCATTCCCATTTTACGTCTAAGATTAAATATACCACTTCGGTCTTGCTCATGAACAACAGCATCGTCAACAACAACTTTTCCTGACTTAGGTACTAATTGGCCACCAATTAACTTTAAAATAGTTGTTTTACCACAGCCACTTCCACCCATAATTGCGGATACTTTCCCTCTTGCAAATTTCATATTTATATCTTTGTGAAGGGACTCTTTTCCATAATCAAATGAAAGGTTTTCTATGGAAACTAAATTTTTTTTCATTATATATTACTTATAATTAATTTTAGTAAAGCGTACGTTAGATTTATTAGCTTTGCAAGCTTATAACTCTCCGTAAGAATGCAGTCCAGATAAAAATAAATTAACTCCAAGAAAAGCAAAAGTAGTAATAACCAGTCCTATAATGGCCCAACTTGTGAATTTTCCACCCTTAATTAACCTTAAATGAAGCCATGCTGCATAATTCAACCATACAATTAAAGCCCAGGTCTCTTTAGGATCCCATGACCAATAACCCCCCCATGCTTCAGCAGCCCATACAGCTCCAAGTATTGTTGCTATTGTAAAAAAAATGAATCCTATTGAAACGACCTTATAGGTCATATCATCCAACACAGTCAAATTTGGTAGTTGTTTTTTTAAAATTCCATTGTCAACTAAAAGGTACGCAACAGAAATCATAGCAGCAATAGCAAATGCTCCGTAACCAATAAAGTTTGCTGGAACATGAATTTTCATCCAATAAGATTGAAGAGCTGGAACTAGTGGTTGAATTTCATCTGCTCCTTTATTAAATGTATACCAAAGAAGAAAGGCCACTGCAGCAGAAATAATAATTAAAACAAATGGCCCCATCTTTTTAGTATTCATTTTTTGCTCATAATAAAGATACATAAGTGAGGTTATCAAGCAAAAGAGTACGAATACTTCATATAAATTACTTATTGGTATATGGCCAATATCAATGCTGATTAAATAAGATTCAAACCAGCGAACAAGCAACCCTAATAATCCCATAAGTGCAGCAATCCAAACCAAGGCAGATGCTAAGTTTTCATAAAATGTTTGCTTACTAAATAAAGAAATCCAATAGATTATTAAGCTTAATGGGAACAAAGCGCTCATCCACATTATTGCTGACTGGCTAGAAAGAAAATATTTCAAAAAGAAGTTATTTTCCGCTTGCATGAGATTGCCTTGATAGATATAGATAGATATAAAACTTAATATTAGTGATGCTATAAAAAAACGTCCGAAATTAAGCCAAGTTTTACCAAGCCATGAAAAAAGAATTGTTGCGCCTACCAAAATTCCAATTTCATAATTGTCCATATAATCATGGAATTTAAAAATCGCAAAAACTGATAAAAGAGAAAGCGTTAAAGCTAGGCCATGTAACAAAAATTTATCTATATATTTATTCAAACTTCAATTCCTTTATTTAATTTATTATACTTTTAATTTTATCTCTTGTTTCTAATGCAAACTTATCAAAATGAAAATATTATTTTATGCGAACACTATTTTTTTTGTCATTTATAGCGACTTTATATCCACAACCTTACCTCTTGAATATAAATCATACAAAAAATACCTAAAACTAACATTATGGATCCAATATAAACCCATACTTGCCCAGGAGATTTGGTTAATTGCAACCCACTAGCTTGAATATGCTGGTAATCTTTCAATTCAAAAAACATAGGTATCCCATAAAAAAAACTGTCGCTATAAGCATTTAAAGAATCTTGTATGAATGATGAGCTATCATCAAGTATAAATGAATCATCATCTTTATTTTCTACCTTATAATTTTTTATTATTTCCTTGCTAACTAAAAAAATAATTTTAATATAGCTGTTATTGCAATCTCCTCCTGGCGTTAGATACCCTCAACCTATGATCTAATTCATTCTCACGTCTCTACATCCTCTAGAATATAGTTCTGTTACAATTTGAAATACTTGTCTTGAATAAATTAATATCAATTGCTTTATTGGAAGAAGTTTCTTTAATTACTTTATCAATCGATTCACTTACCTGTTTTGGTGATGTTATTAAAGACCTAAATTTTAGGAATCCAGTTAGCTCCCTATTGGCATCTGCTGGTATTTTAATATATCTAAATTCATCCTGAGGGGTCGACCTCATTCCGCTCATGAAAAAAGATGTTCCTCCAACAATCATCGGAAACTGATATGTTTGATATTCAACAGCTTGCCCAGATTCATTTCTAATCTTGTAAATAAAATTAGGTCCTACATTTTTTAGTTTCTTCTTCTTGCCATCTTCAATTTCAAGAATATTAAATTGCCTAAAATCATTAAATTCAACATTAAAATTTTGATCGTCATATACCAATTTATTTGTTTTGAATATTTCCGATGCCATTGGAACAAATGACTGGTTAGAGTGTAAGTCCCAAACTCGTAAACCAAGCTTTGATCCACCATCCTGGAAATCTGATTGGTATATTGTAATTCCATTTACTGTTAGTGGCTTATTTACACTAATAGTTTCAGTAATAACCTTCCCTGTTTTTTTATCTTCGACCAGTAAATCACTTTCAAAAGATTTAGGTTGGCCTGTCGAATAATGCTTTATACGAAAATCTTTCAAGGCAATAGAAAATGGTAGTTCCTGAATCAAATAACCTTCTTTAGCTCTCAAAACCGCAACTTCTTGTTTTTCTCCTTCAGCTAAAAGCATCTGTGCTCTGTAAGAAAAATTAGATTCACTCAATCTACTAGAGCTATCAATTTCTTTTAATGGAATATCGTCAATAATAATATTTTTTAGCCCAAGTGACTCCTGAACTTTAAAAACTAAATTCCCGTCAAATAAGCCACCAATGCTGATAACAATAATAGCAAGGTGAGTAAATATATATCCTAACTTTTGAAACTCACCCCTCTTAGCTGAATATAATTCATCGCCATTTCTTAGTATCTTTTTTTTAAATCTAAATTTGTTTTTTAATAAAATTTCCTCAAGCCTACTATTATCAAAATTTTTATAGGTCAGTTTATAACTGTGCTTAAAAGATAATAAAGATTTTTCCTGAACTTTATCCTGAAATTTTCTATAATCACTAATAATTTTTGGGGTATTACGATAAACGCAAAGACTGGTTGATATAATCAAAAAAATTAAAATCAATAAAAACCAGAAAGCCTGATATACATTATATAACCCTAATATCTCAAATATCTCAAACCAAAATTGCCCTAATTTTATTAAGTAACTTTCATAAGGTTCATTTTGCTTAAGAACAGTACCAATAATTGATGCAATCGCTACAAATGAAAACATTGTGATTGCAAAACGCATCGTACTTAAAAGATGAATAAAGCTTTTAAAATTTTTAGTTGATTTTGCCAAATTTAATAATCTGAATTGATATTTTATATATTATTATTGACTAACTTTATACGCTGAGGTTCATTGATAATATCCCTATCTTAGCCCCTGAATATAATCAGAGACAGATTGCATTTCTTTCTCTGTTAATTTTTGGGAAATCTTCTGCATTATTTCATTAGGTCTTCCTTCAAGCCTAAATAAATTTAATTGACTTAAGGTGTATTCAGAATGCTGTGCGTTGAGTCTAGGATATAGATCTGGAATACCGTGTCCAGAGGGCCCGTGGCAACTAGCACATGCTGGAACTCCCTTATCTTTAATACCACCTCTAAATATTTTTTCCCCTTCGGAGCCCTTTCCATTACTTTTTGCCACGGAAAGCTTTAATTTTTGTTCAGAAAAATACATTCCCAAGTTCTCCATATCTTCATCTGATAAATTAGCAACCATACCCGCCATAACTGCATTATTTCTAAGTCCTGATTTAAAATTCATTAATTGCTTGGTTAAATAAGCCGAATGCTGTGAGGCAATTTTAGGATTCGCAGACAGCTGACTATTACCATCAACTGCATGGCATGCTATACATAACCCATTAACGATTTTTTTTACTGAAGCTAATTCAAATTCATTTAATGAATTTTCTGCCCCTATTGGAAAACTTAGTGCCATTAGAACTGCGGCCACCAATTGAAATACTTTTTTCATTGTAATTTAAGCTCCGGGATTTATAATTATCAGGAAAAATCTATTTTAACTAAAATTGTTACAACTCGAAAGGGCTAACTCAAGTAAAATACAAGTTATGTGCTTATTACAAAATGCTTCTTTTATTATTTCCGCTAATCATCTAAACGAATTACCTGAGGATGAGGGGCTAGAAATAGCCTTTGCTGGGAGATCAAATGCTGGAAAGTCCAGCGCAATCAATACTCTTAGCAGACAGAATAGACTTGCTTACGTTAGTAAGCAACCAGGGCGAACACAATTAATTAATTTTTTTAGTATTGATGATGGTAAATCGTTAGTTGATCTTCCAGGATATGGTTTCGCTAAAGTGCCAAGTGCAATTAAGGCTCATTGGCAAAAAACACTTCCTGTCTACCTTCAGGAAAGAAAAAGTTTGATTGGTCTAATTATCGTCGTAGATATACGTCGCTCCCTTACAGAGCTTGATATGAAAATGCTTGACTGGTTTGCGCCGCGACAAAGGCCTATTCATCTGTTACTCACAAAAAGCGATAAACTTTCTAGAGATAAGGCACTCAGAACCTTAAGGGAAGTTAAAAATCAAGTTGAGGCTAGCTGGGGGATTCCTTTTAAAACCCCATGTTCTGCTCAGTTGTTCTCGAGCTTAAAAAAACAAGGTATAGATGAAGCCGAAGATATTATTCAAAAATGGTTATCTTCTAATAAAAATAATATCCCAAACTCTATGGCCAAGCCTTAAGCCTCTATCTTCGTATTTAGTTTTTGGTCTATAAGATGGTCTTTGGGTTAAATCCATATTTTTTCTTTTAAAGTCTTTTGACTCCCCAAAAATATGTAAAATCTGCAATGCATAATCCTCCCAATCAGTTGCAATATGAACATACCCATCTTGCTTGATCTTTTTGGCCATCAAGTTTATAAAAGGCTCCTGTATCAACCTTCTTTTATTATGTTTTTTTTTGTGCCATGGGTCCGGGAAAAAAATATGAATAGCATCTAAACTTTTTTCTTGAGCCATTTTTTCAAGAACCTCAACAGCATCATGGTGAATTACTTTTAGATTGGTAAGCTTCTTCTCTTCTATCTTATTTAAGAGATTGCCAACCCCTGGTGAATGAACATCAATAGCAATGAAATTAACGTCACATAAGTTTGCTGCAATTTCTACTGTGGTATTTCCCATTCCAAAACCTATTTCTATAATTTTTTTACTTTGATTCTTAAAGACTGTATTCCAATTAAGAAAATTTACTTCAAAAGGAATAGCATGGAGCGAAGATAATAACTTTATCGTTCCAACTGAAACATTGACATCGATATTAGAGGAACCATCTAAAGGATCCATTAATACGACATATTTATTTTCATTTTTTAAATTTTCATTTAAGATTAATTTCTTTATTAAAAATTTCTTCTTTATGATTCCAGGCAAATAAGTAATGAATAGATAATAAATGCTCATGCAAAAAATGAAAAATAATAAAAAAGTAGCTTTAGTTACTGGTGGAGCCAAAAGAATTGGCGCTTCTATTTGCAGGCGCCTCCACAAATCAAATATAAACTTAATAATACATTATCGAAATTCTGAAAAAGAAGCCCAGGCACTACAAAAAGAATTAAATATTCTAAGAAAAGACTCGGTGACAATAATTCAAGGAGATTTATGCGATCAAAATATTTACGAGCCATTAATTTTAAAATCAATCTCTATTTTTGGACGGCTAGACTTCTTAGTGAATAATGCTTCGAGTTACTACCCAACTGAATTAGGTGAGATTAATGAAAAAAATTGGGATGATTTAATGGCAAGTAATTTAAAAGCTCCTCTATTTTTATGTCAGGCTGCCGCTCCTTTTTTAAAGAAAACAAAGGGAGCAATAATTAATATTACAGATGTTCACATCAAACAACCAAAAAAAAATTATATAGTGTATTCGATCGCTAAAGCAGGCTTAGAAACACTTACAAAATCATTAGCACAAGAGCTTGGGCCAACGATTAGGGTAAATGCAGTAGCTCCTGGACCGATTCTTTGGCCTAATTCATCACATGAATTTGATGAGCTGTATCGTAAAAAAGTAATTTCACAGACTTTACTCAACCGATCGGGTGAACCAGATGATGTATCTAAAGCTGTAGAATTTCTTCTACTAAATGCTCCATTTGTTACTGGACAAATTTTAAACATTGATGGTGGTAGGTCTTTTACATAAAGAACTTAATCAGCTATTAAATACAAATAATTTTGTAAATAAGCTTGAATAGTTATATTTTTATATCTATTATTCATAATTCTCATATTTTTTATATTTCTAAACCCTATAAAATGACTAAATTACTAATAGTTGAATCTCCTTCTAAAGCCAAAACCCTTAATAAATACCTGGGTAAAGATTATGAAGTTTTAGCATCATACGGTCATGTTAGAAATTTATTATCTAAAAACCAAGGTATTAATACTGAAAATTTTGAGATGAATTTTCAGTTAATTGATAGAAATAAAAAACACATCGATGCAATAACAAAAGCAGTAAAAAAATCAGACGAAATATTGTTGGCGACTGATCCTGATGGAGACCCTGTAGGAACGCTTCGTTATTTAGCTGAAATATTAAATGAAAATAATTTAATTAAGAATAAAAGTGTAAGACGTGTAGTTTTTCAAGAAATAACTAAATCAGCCATCATCGAAGCGATTCAAAATCCGAGAGACATTGCAACACCATTAGTTTTCGCACAACAAGCAAGACAAGCGCTCGATTATTTAATAGGCTTTAACCTCTCACCTTTATTATGGAAAAAAATAAGATATGGTTTGTCTGCGGGCCGAGTTCAAAGTCCTGCTTTGAGGCTTATTGTCGAACGTGAAATTGAAATTGAAAAGTTTGATAGCCAGGAATATTGGACAGTGCATCTGGATACAGCAAAAGAGAAATCAAAATTCTCAGCTAAATTAATTATGTATAAAGGAGAAAAAGTTGAGCAATTCTCTATTTCTGATGCAAAAAAAGAGCAAGAAGTTGTTGGAGATCTTTTATTAAAAAGTTCAGGAAAAACTAAAGTATCAAAGGTTGAAAAAAAGCAAAGAACTAGAAAACCAACATCTCCTTTTACAACATCAACATTGCAGCAAGAGTCAGTTCGAAAGCTTGGTTTTACTACGAAAAGAACAATGATCGTAGCTCAGCAATTATATGAAGGGAGTGCGGCTGGTGATGGATTGATCACATATATGAGAACAGACTCAATGAGTCTATCTAATGAAGCGACAGGCCAAATAAGGAAATATCTAGAAAGACAATTATGATGCGGAATACCTCCCACCTAAACCTATCGCTTATAAAACAAAAGCAAAAAATGCACAAGAAGCTCACGAAGCAATTCGACCAACGAGTTTCTCAGCACATAAAGTAACCGCCGAATCAGATCAAGAAAGATTGTATGATCTTATTTGGAAGCGTGCAATATCATCGCCAAATGACTAATGCAGTGTTTGATGCTGTAAGTGTTGACTTGGCAGCAGGATCAGAAGAAAATATTTTTAGAGCAACCGGTCAAACCATTAAATTTCCTGGATTTATGTCTGTTTATTTAGAGGATGAAGATGAGGGAAGTAAAGATAGCAGTAAAGAGAAAAATAATAGTACCAAATTACCAAACCTAATGCTTGGAGATACCCTCTCTATCGAAAAAATTTCAGGGGTTCAACACTTTACAGAACCACCTCCAAGATTTTCTGAAGCAAGCTTAGTTAAAACACTTGAAGAACATGGTATTGGAAGACCATCTACTTACTCAAGCAGTAATTAATACTGTTGCAGGAAATGGCTCAGCCATTACTTTACCCCTACTGATGTGGGAAAAATTGTTATTGAATTTTTGACAGAGCATTTTACAGATTATGTAGATTATACCTTCACAGCAAATCTTGAATCTCAGCTTGATGAAATAGCTGCAGACAGTAAAAACTGGCTAAGTGTTTTAGAAGAATTTTTGGACTAGTTTTAATAAAAAGATTAATGAGAAAAGTGATTTAGATAAAACAAAAATAACTCAAAAAGATATAGGGGAGAACTGTCCAAAATGCTCAAAACCACTTTTATCCAAGCTAGGTCGTCGTGGGAATTTTATTGCTTGCTCCAGTTATCCTGAATGTGATTTTACGCGAAGTGTTAATGGTGATGTTCCTCAAGAGCCTAAAGTGATTGCGGTAGATAAGGAATCCAAAAAAGATATATTAATGATAATTGGTCCATATGGTCCTTACCTGCAACTAGGAATGCAGGAAGAGGGAGAGAAATTAAAACCTAAAAGAATTACATTCCAATCTAGTTGCTCAGTAAAAATTTTATTTAAGTATGTTTTGAAACTAATATCTCTTCCAAAGGATTTGGGTGTTCACCCTGATACAGGGAAAAAAATTATAGCTAATATTGGTCGTTTTGGTCCATATGTCAAGTTTGGCGATGAATTTAAATCAATTCCAAAAACAGAAAATATTTTTGAAATAAAAAATAAAAATGAGTTATTTATTAAAACCTTTGAAAAAAATATTGAGGTATTTGATACACCTTCTTTCGATTTTATAGATTTGGTTTTTATATACAAGCTTTCTAGATATAGAAATACAATTTCTCCAGTTATTATAATGAAATGCTTCAAAGAATTTATGGAACATGCTGGACATCAAAAAAAGAATTAGAAGAAAAGAGTAAGAAGAAACCAGCTAAGAAGAAACCAGCTAAGAAGAAACCAGCTAAGAAGAAACCAGCTTAATTACAGGACTTTTAGTTACCTTGTTTTTTATTGTCAAGCTTTCCTCCATCCACCTTCTTATTCTTTTAGCGTCTGCTATACGGGTATATTTACCATATGAATTTAATAAAACCATAATCACTGCTTGATTATTAATTACGGTTTGCATTACTAGACATCTTCCAGCCTCCCGAATAAACCCTGTTTTAGATAATCCAATGTTCCACTGCCCTTTTCTTACTAGGCTATTGGTATTCATAAACCCAATACTTTGTTTTTTTCTACCAACTTTAACTTTTCCAGAAACGGTTGTAGTCATCTTCCTTATTAAAGGATACTGGTATGCAGCTTCCACCATTCTCACAAGATCTCTAGCAGTCGATATGTTTCTCTTATCAAGACCTGTTGGGTCTTTAAATTTACTATTATGCATACCTAGTTGAAGGGCCTTTATATTCATAGCTTTAATAAAACCATTTTTACCCGATGGATAAGATCGGCTTAAAGCAGAAGCTGCTCTGTTATCAGATGACATCAAAGAAATTTTTAATAGTTGAAAGCGTGAAAGTTTTGTTCCAATAGTAATTCTTGAGCCCGTCCATTTAAGCCTATCAATATCTAGTTTAGAAATCTTAACCTTTGCATTTAAATCACTTATAGAAGGCCATTTTCACCATAGCCGTCATAAGTTTAGTTAAAGATGCTATTGAAGCACTAGAATATGCATTTTTTTGGTATATTACTTTTCCACTATCTTGATTTACTACCATCACTTTAGAAGAGCGGACAATTAATTTAGGGGATTTCTTCGCGTAAAATATTTTTGAATAGTAATTCCTTTTGGCCTTCTTTCAGCAAAATTATATAAACAAAGTACTAAAAAAGTTTGGAAAAAACTCTGCATTAAATTAAATTCTTCATATATTTGGTTCCCTCGATGATATACAATTTAGTTTAGCTTGTCACACTTGATTAAGACTAAAAATTTAAAAAGAGTAAATATGAATTACAAAACCGATGTACTTTATACAAAAGACCATATTTGGGCAAAGCCAGTAGATAATTTCTATTTAATAGGTATTACTTATTTTGCGCAAGAGTTATTAGGTGACATTGTATTTTTAGATATAAAAAATGGTAAGGTATTTGAAAAAAATTCTGCTATTGGCATTATAGAGTCAGTCAAAACAGCTTCAGATATTATTGCTCCTGACAAAGGAGAGATTATTCAGATTAATTCAGAAATTGAAAAGCAACCAGAAAAAATAAACGAAAATCCTCATGGTAGCTGGATCTGTAAGGTTAGGTTTGCTTCGGAAAAGAGCCAAATTGACTTTCTATCACAGGAAGAATATCTTAATTTAATTAAAGAATAAATTAAGATATTTTTTTACTTAGATGCTCGCTTAATTAAAAATTGACTTAAAAGATTTCACTGGCCTTCCTGTTGCTGACTTTTGAGCGCCAGAAATCCATGCAGTACCTGCTATATCTAAATGAGCCCAATTATATTTTTTTGCATATCTAGATAAAAAACATGCTGCCGTAATACTACCAGCAGCTCTTCCTCCAATATTAGCAATATCCGCAAAGTTACTATTTAAAAGTGGTTGATATTCATCCCACAAAGGCATTTGCCAAGCCAAATCCAATGATTCTTCTCCGGCATCTAGCAACTCTTTTGCTAAGGGCTCATGATTACTAAATACTGCTGAAGCATGGTGGCCAAGAGCAATTACGCAAGCCCCTGTCAAAGTAGCGATGTCGATTACTGTATCTGGGGTATATCTTTCTGTATAAGTTAAGGCGTCACATAAAACAAGCCTACCTTCTGCATCAGTATTTAAGATTTCTATTGTTTGGCCAGACATACTCTTAACAATATCGCCAGGTTTTAGTGCCGCCCCATCAGGTAAATTTTCACAAGCTGGTATAACACTAACAAGATTTATAGGTAATTTAAGTAGCCCTGCCATTTTCATGACACCCAGCGCTGTTGCAGCCCCACACATATCATATTTCATTTCATCCATAGCAGGACTTGGCTTAATAGAAACACCACCTGTATCAGCCTTATAAAAAACATCATAAACAATAGGTTTTTTATTTTTTCTCTCTAA
Organism: uncultured Methylophilaceae bacterium; assembly: GCA_905182075.1. GTDB lineage: Bacteria > Pseudomonadota > Gammaproteobacteria > Burkholderiales > Methylophilaceae > BACL14. The sequence continues at coordinate 209,262 of CAJIZS010000001.1, forward strand.
AATTAAATTTTTTATAGTCTTCTCTACTCCCCTGCGTAACAGATAAAAAAGATCCCATTTTTAATTTTTCAATTTGTTTTTTATCTAAAATTTTAACTTTAATATTTAATTCTTTTGCAAGTTTTTTTGCTTGGTTTGCCAAATAAGTTGGCGTACAAATATTTGGAGGTAAATTTCCTAAATCTTTAGTAAGGTTTGCGCCATTTGCTATAGCTTCACCATGCTTGATACCCAAATTGACGTTAGATAAATTTGCTTTGTCTCCGTGAAGAATAACATTGTAAGAATTTGCCTTTTCTTTTGATGAAGTTTTTTGAGAATTTATACAGTAATTATTATTGATAATGGCTCTAACAAGATATGAGCTTGCAGAATACATAGTGATCTCTTTATTTATAAATTGATCCAATGAAATAAGTATCGTATTAAAACTCTTTGATTTTAAGTTTCTAGTAATCTTTTCAAGACTATTAAAGAAAATTTTTGCAGTTAATTTTTTTTGGTCTCCAACTCTTAATAGGATTACTCGTGAATACTGCTCAACTGAATGAGTAATTAAAGTATCGCCAACCTTGTTTGATAAATCTCCAGTTTTAATAATATTGTTCAATTTAGATACCAGCGGTTTATCCAGGCTACTATTATTTAAAATTTGATTTTTATCGCTTACTGCTAATATAATAATGTCCGCTTGGATTTTTTTAATTAAATCTGATTTAAATTATTGTTACTATTTAGGATTCTGTAGTAAATCAAAAAATTAAGCTAATGCTATATAAAACAACCTTAACAAAAGAACTATTTTATACATCTTTATCAACGATTCTAGTCCTTGCTGGGAGTCGTGGTCGCTCAAAGAATTGTTTATGTTTTTCGCCTTGCAGCAAAGGGTATTATACCTAATGACACGATTGATACGATTTTAGTTTTTAATTTACTTAAACATTTACCTCTACTCCTATCCCTTACTTTATTTTTAACTATTCTAATGACTTTAAGTAGATGGTATAAAGATAGTGAAATGATTATATGGTTTAGTTCTGGACTTGGGCTATATAGCCTAATAAAACCAATCATCGCATTTTGTGTGCCAACAATTATCCTTATAGGCTATCTGTCTTTTTTTGTAAGTCCATGGGCCGTTCAAAAAGTTGAAGAATACAGAAACGGCATTAAAACAAGAGATGAATTTTCAACGATTAGTCCGGGAGTATTTAAAGAAGCTAAGTCAAAAAATAGAATATTTTATGTGGAAGGATTTAGCGAGCTTGGAAATGTTGTGAAAAATGTATTCGTTCAATCAGAGCAGAATGGAAAGCTTGGAATAATTGTATCAAATCAAGGGAAAAGAATAACTAATGAAAAAAATGAAACCTATATAGTCATGGAAGATGGAAAGCGCTATGAGGGTGAGTCAGATACTCAAGAGTTTTCAACAACAAATTATGAAAAATATAGTATTTTATTAGAAAAAGAGATTCCGTCTTTATCTAATGTTGGAGCGCAGGCAGGGGTAGTTGAAGCTGCATCAACATTTATCCTTCTTGGGAAAAATCCTGGAGGGTATTTTAAGGACAGGTATCCGGCAGAGCTATCCTGGAGAATGTCACTTCCATTGTCAGCGCTATGTTTACTTTTAATAGCTATCCCACTAAGCTTCAATAACCCTAGAGCAGGACGTTCTGCAAATATAATAATTGCAGTTTTAATATTCGTTGTTTATAACAATCTCATTGGAATTTTAAATAGTCTGATTGCAGTCGGAAAATTAAATTTTTGGGTTGGGGCTCTTGCGCCACACATCATTTTTGGATCAATTGGCATTTATTTAACTTATAGAAGATCTCGAAACTTACCATTACTACCTAAAAGACCATTTAAATAAAATGACTCATATTACAAAATATTTAAATAAAGAATTTTTTCTAGGTATAACGATGGTCTTATTTGGAGGGGTGGCACTCTTTTCTTTTTTTGACTTTATTCAAGAAATCACAGATCTTGGTAAAGGAAATTACGGACTAATTCAAGCCATTGTGTTCGTTGTATACAGTATTCCGTACACATTGAAGTGAAACAATTACCTGAGTTAGCAATAAATGAAGATGATATATGTTTTGGGCAGCTTTCATTTAATTCAGAATTTACAGTTGGGTCGTGTTCTTATCATCAAAAAAATAGCTTTCTCACTTATTTTCGTAAGCTTATTTTTTAGTTTTTTTACATTAATTATTGGTAACTTAGTTACCCCAGGAAGTGAAAAAAATGCACAGCAATTAAAAATTAATTCTACAGACTCGACTGTTAGTAAACAATTCAAATCTGGATTTTGGATAAAGGACGGTGATAGTTTTGTTAATATTACGAATGTTTTGCCAGATGCGACATTGCAAGATATAAATATATATGAATTTGATCAGGACTTTTCCTTAAGAACAATAATTAAAGCAAAAGGTGGTAAATTTGACGATGGTCAATGGAAGTTAAATCAGATATCCATAACCAACTTTAACGAAGATAAGGTGATTACAAAAAAAATTGATGATGGAAACTGGAAGTCTCTTATAAGACCCGAGATGATGAATGTCCTTATAATATCGCCAGATAAAATGAGTATTATTAATTTAGTTAATTTCATTGATTATCTTAAAATAAACAACCAAAAAGTATCGAGGTATGAGGTTGCATTATGGGAAAAGATAATTCAACCAATAATGCCAATAATTATGATTATATTTGCTATACCATTTGGATTTTTACAAGAAAGATCAGGGGGTAAATTTTCTTGAGGCTGTAGGAATAATTTTAGGTATTATTTATCAAATTATGAACACATTTATACGGCATTTAGGTCTTTTAAATGATTGGCCGCCATTTTTAAGCTCTTTGATTCCCTCTCTTATTTTTCTAACAGCTGGCGCTTACCTAATATTTAGATTTGAACGAGTATAATTTTTGAATCAAGAATAAGGTCATGCATGTATTCTCTTCCACCAAACAGAATATTTAAATAGAAAAGTAGTAAAAGAGCTACGCCTAGAGTTGCTAAGACATACCTTAATAAAAAAAAAATAAATTTGTGGTCTTTTGGAGGAATTAATTTAAGCTTCCATGCCTTCATTGCCAATGTTTGCCCACCATACATGCTGGATTAAAGATATTTTACCCATTGAAAAACCCGTAAAATAAAAAGACAATATTTGGGTAGCGATTGCTTTAAAATTAAAAAAGAAAAGAATTAAAAAGGTTATTACAAACCATAAAGCAATTTGAATTATTAATTCATAAAATAAGCAACTATAAAGTCTAAAAACGGTTTTAATTTGCAATTTTAGTCTAACTACCCAAATAACCTATGATTATCTAAAATACTTACGAGACTTATGCATTAATGGAATTGCCGCCAATGCTAGTAAGCACCCAAAAGCTGTTCCAAAAGCCAGAGACCAATTTAAGCTGACTGCACCTCCCATAAAATCACTAAATGTATTACCTAGTCCCGCTCCGATAATGGCGCCTAAACCTACTTGTAATTTTTTAGGTAGGTATTTTTCTAACCCTAACCCAAAAAAAGCTCCGACAAGCATAATGCTATTATCAACGATTCCAAATAAAACATAATCAATAAACGCTTCTGTAAACATAACACTCTCCTAATTTCGACTATAATTAATGCATAAATTTACAAAAACCATTAGACTTAATAAATGAACTATACATAATTATAAGTGATTTAAATGGACTCTTTTAAAAATTTATTCTGCATCAATTCTGATGGCTTCCTAAACAATGTCAAACAAATCCATTCTCCAAATCAAGATGCTCGCCCTTCCGATGAAGAGATTTCATTATTAGTTATCCATAATATAAGCCTCCCCCCAAATATATTTGGAAATACATATATAGAAGATTTTTTTTCTAATTCTCTCAATAATAAAATACATCCGTATTTTAAAACTATAAAGAATCTTAAGGTATCTTCCCATTTCTTAATTAAGCGAACAGGAGAAATTATTCAGTTCGTTTCATGTAATAATCGTGCTTGGCATGCGGGCGAGTCTTCATGGAAAAATAAAGTTAACTGCAATAATTTTTCTATTGGAATTGAGTTAGAGGGTACGTCATGAACCTTTTGAGAATAATCAATATATGAAACTTATAAACCTTATTAAATGTCTCTATAATAATTATCCAATTAGTGATATTGTTGGTCACAATCAAATCTCACCCCAACGAAAAACTGATCCAGGGCCCTTCTTTAATTGGAATTTAATTAATTTGGAAAAAATTCATGAGAAATAGTATTAAATATATTTTCATACCAACTATATTCAGCATACTTCTTCTTGGTTGCAGTGAAAAAGAATCTTCAGTAGAAAAAACTAAAAGAGCCATTTATATAACAATAGCTAAAGCATCATTAGAAACTTTTGAAGATAAGGAATCTGCAATAGGGTCAATTAGAGGGATTATTGATCCAACTATTTCTACAGAAATTTCAGGGAAAGTAATTAAATTACATGCACGAACAGGGTCAATTGTAAAAAAAGGTGACCTTCTTGCCGAAATAGAGCAAAAAGATTACCAGTTCCAGTTATCTCTTTCAAAAGCAGAGGTTAGAAAGCTTGAAGCTCGACTAGCTAATCAAGAAAAAAATTATCTAAGAAATCTAAGTTTAGTTGATAAGAAATTTATTTCTGAAAATGCACTAGACGTAATTATTACAGAAAAAAATGAAACCATAGAAGAGCTAGAAATTTTCAAGTCAAGAAAAAATATTGCGCAATCTAATATTGATAAAACTAAAATTTATGCGCCTATTTCTGGGACTGTTGAAAAACAAATTCCTTCAATTGGAGATTTTCTCAAAATAGGAGATCCCGTATTTCAGATTATTAACAATAAAAAGCTTCGGGCACATATACCATTTCCTGAAAAATTAGCTTCTAAATTAAAAGCTGGGTATTCCTATTAAGCTTAAAACACCAACCTCAGAAAGTGAAATTATAGTTAATATTGCTGAATTAAAACCTCAATTAATGTCTGATAGTCGCTCTATAGATATCATAGCTGATATTGAGGGTCAGCCTGACTGGCAACCCGGAGCCAGTGTAAAAGGTACGGTAATTTTTTCAACCAGAGAAGGTGTTGCAGTCCCAGAACAAAGTGTTGTATTGAGACCGGCTGGACAAGTTGTATATATAGTCAATAAAGATAAAGTAGAGCAGCGTAAAGTCATAATTGGAATTAACCAGGACGGTATTATTGAAATTCTCTCTGGGTTAGAAGAAAATGAAGTAGTTGCGCTTGACGGTGCCGGATACCTAACTGACCAAACTTTAATTAATATTTCAGCCCCATAAAAGTATGACATTACCTGAAATTTCAATTCGAAGACATGTGCTAGCCTGGATGATTTCGGCAATATTTGTTTTATTAGGAATTATTAGTTTTCAAAAAATTGGTATTGATAAATTTCCTACCATTGATTTTCCAATTCTCACGGTTACAACAGTATTAGAGGGAGCTAATCCCGAAATTGTTGATGCCAGCATTACTAATCTAATTGAAGAAGCAGTAAACACCACTCCAGGTATTGATTCTATTAAGTCCGAATCATCTCCGGGTGTTTCTGTCGTAAGTGTCACATTTAATTTAGATAAGGATATTGAAGTAGCATTTAATGAAATTCAGTCAAAGGTGAGCCAAGTTAGCTAGGCGATTACCCGATGATATTGTGCCTCCGGTTGTTCGAAAAGTTGAAACAAATGCAAGTGCGATCATGTGGCTATCTTTAACAGGTAATCTGGATCCATCAATGTATACGCCAGAACATTTTAAAGAAAAAAATAGAAACTGTTGATGGTGTGGGTTATGTCACGCTAGGTGGAAGGAGAGATAGAACCATAAGAATTAATCTGCTTCCTGAAAGAATGTCTGCTTTAAAAATAACACCTAAGGATTTAATTGTTGCCTTTAAGAAAGAGCATATACAGTTACCTGGGGGATTTCTTGTAAGGGCTCAGTCAGAAAAAATGTTTAAACTTGATTTAGAGTTCCATAAAGTTAAAGATTTAAATGAAATGATTGTTGCCTATCGAAATGGTGGTCCAATTAAAATAAAAGATGTGGCTGAAGTAGAGGATGGCTTAGATGACTATAGACAAACAGCTCGACACAACGGCAAGCCATCAATTGGTCTTGGAATTATAAAAGTAGCGAATTCTAATACTGTTGATATTATTAATAAAATTAAAGAAAAAATTGACACACAAATAAGGCCAGATTTACCACCAGGTTTAGAGCTACAGTATTCAACAGATGATTCAATTTATATTAAATCTATGGTCAAGTCTCTTCAAAACCATATTCTTGAGGGGACTTTATTAGCAGCCTTGGTAGTGTTATTTTTCTTAAAATCTCTTCGCTCAACATTGATTATTGCAATTGCTATTCCTATTTCACTTTTAGGCTCCATCGCAGTAATGTTTTTTTATGGTTTTACGTTTAACAGTATGACCTTGCTTGCTCTAATATTATTGATTGGTGTTGTAGTTGATGACTCAATTGTAGTACTTGAAAATATTTTTCGCCATCAAAAAAATATTGATAAAAATATATTTAATGCAGCTATTAATGGAAGTAAAGAAGTTGTCTTTGCTGTCCTTGCATCTTCATTAGCTTTAGTTTTTAAGGGGCCCCAGTTATTTTTATGGATGGAATTATTGGGCGTTTCTTTGAATCATTTGCAGTAGTTGTTACAGCTGGAATATTAGTCTCATTAATCATTTCTTTAACATTAACCCCTATGTTGTGCTCAAAATTTTTAGCAATGCAGGAAAAAGAAATTAGTTGGCTCAAAGGTTTAAATAATTTCTTTGAAAAACTAGATAAAAATTACAAGAAAATATTAACTTGGACTTTATCCCATAGATTAAAAGTCTTAATTTCAAGCCTTATTATAGTTCTTGCAAGTAGTCTTCTTTTCTCAAAAGTAGAAAAAACTCTAGTACCTGAACAAGATGAAAGTCGATTTACTGTCAGATTTAAAACTCCTTTAGGCTCTAATATGGAATATACCTATAGCAAATTATTGGAAATTGAGAAAATTATTAATCAATATGATGACTACACCGCCAGTGTTTTCTCATCGATTGGATTGGGAAGTCGAGGACAAGTTAATAGCGGTTTTATTTCAGTTAGGCTGAAAGAAAAAAATAAACGCACACTATCTCAATCTGAAATTATGGAAAAAATGAGAATTGATTTTAATCAACTTGCTGGTGTAAAAGCTTATCCTTCAGGGGTTTCATTTGCTGGAGGTAGGCGTTCAGAAAAATTACAATTTTCAATTACTGGGCCAAGTATTGAAAAGGTTGCTGCATTAAGTGATGAACTTTTAATAAAACTATCTGAAAATGAAGGATTAGGAAGGATTGATCTTAATTTACAACTTAATTTACCTCAAATGATTTTAGATATAGACCGTGATAAAGCATCCAGCTTTGGTATTAGCGCTGCTGACATTGCCGAAGCAATTTCTGTCCTAAGCAATGGGTTGGACGTTGCAAGATTCAATGATGAGCCAGGAGATGGGCAAAGATATGATGTTAGGTTAAAAGCAAAAGAGGGTTCGTTTGAAAAATTAAGCGACCTTAATAAAATATATTTACGAAGTACGTCTGGGGAACTAGTTCGACTTGATACGATTGCCTCTTTCCACCAAGAATTAGGGCCGGCAGTAATGGGGCGACAAGACTTACAATATTCATCAAATTTTTATTCTAATCCAACAATGTCTCTTGGTGAGGCGGTTAAATTAATTGAACAGGTCAGCGAGAATATTCTTCCTGGTGAATATTCTATTCAATTAGAAGGTCAAGCTAAAGAGTTTGCAAAAACCATGAGTAATGTAATTTTTGTATTTTTTTTAGCGACTATATTACTTTATATGGTCTTAGCTAGTCTTTTTAACTCATTTTTCCAACCATTAATAGTTATGCTAGCGCAGCCATTAGCGGTAATTGGAGGTATATTCTTATTGTGGATTACTGGAAATAGTCTCAATATTTATTCAATGATTGGGATGGTTCTTTTAATTGGGCTTGTTGCAAAAAATTCTATTTTATTGGTAGATATGACAAATCAATTAAAAGCAGCTGGGAGAAAAACAGATCAAGCGCTTCTGGAGGCATGCCCTATACGACTTCGCCCAGTCCTAATGACTTCTCTTACACTAATACTAGCCTTGATGCCGGCAGCCTTAGGGTATGGTGCCGGGTCTGAATCTAATGGGCCACTTGCCATCGCTGTAATTGGTGGAATGATTTCTTCTACTTTACTAACCTTAATCGTTATACCTGCTGCCTATTCTTTATCACTAGAAGTTATTGAAAAAAAGAAAAGGAAAGTTAGGCTTAGGAACAGCATCCACAATTAGTGCCCCTACTAAATCACCTTCAACATTAATTGTTGTCCTAAATGTATCGATCAACCTATCCATTGGGAGAAGAATGGCTAATGCTTCCAAAGGTAAGCCTAAAACCTGTAAAACCATTGCCATAGTTACCATTCCAGCACTAGGAATTCCCGGAGCACCAATTGAAGCAACCATGGCAGTAAAGAATAAAATAAGCTGTTGAGCTAAAGTTAGGTCCATACCGACTAGGTTTGCAATGAATAATGCTGCCGCTGCTTCATATAATGCTGTCCCATCCATATTCATGGTAGCTCCTAATGGAAGAACAAAATTAGATACCCCTTTAGAGGTCTTGAAATTATCGTTAGCTACACTCAAAGTAATTGGGAGGGTTGCTGCACTAGAACTAGTGGCGAATGCAGTAATAAATGCCGGCTTTCCTTCTCTCAATAAATTCATAGGTGTTATTTTAGTTAAGAAAAATAAAATAGTCGGTAGGATCACAACCCCATGAAAAAGAATCAGAAATATTACAGTGAAAATAAAAATACCTAATTGCGAAAATAAATCCATATCTTGATTAACAACCATATTCACTAAAAGTGCGAATACCCCTAATGGTGCAAATAGCATTAACCAATGAACAATCTTAAGCATAACCTCATAAAGACTAGTAAAGACATTTTTAGCTGCCTTAAATTTATCTTTCTTATCATTTAATGCGATACCAATAATGATAGAAAAAGCTATAAGCGGTAGAATTTTTCCTGAAGCAAGTGAATTAAACGGATTTTCAAATAAGCTCAATAAAAACTGCTTAAAGAATTCTAGGATTGTCATGGTGGGTGGTAAATTATTATTAACTGATTGCCAGGACTCGATAGTTAGACCAACGCCTGGCTGGACAATATTCATAACAATAAGGGCCAAGGTAATTGCAATTGACATAGTTACCATAAAATATAAAAAAGTTGACTTCCATATTAAGCTTGAGTTTTTCCCTCCACCTAAATTTGAAACGCCAACAACAATTGAGAAAAAAACAAGCGGTACTAGAATCATTTTAAGAGATTTGATAAATAACTTACCAACTAAATCCGTCAGCTCTAATATTGATTGATTAAAAAATAGATCTGGGAAGAATTTAAGGAAAAGCCCAAGAAAGATTCCAGACAAAGCAGCTATTAAGATATATTTATTAGTAGTATTCATTTATTCCACCCTTTCAAAAACTGCCCCGAAAAAACAATCTGTATTATTTTCTAAAGAATTTAGTTTAAGGAATTTACCATCACCCAAAGTTATTTTATACCTAGACATTATAGAGCTTTGAGGGACTACTCTAAAGTTAATATTATTCTTAATATTACCGCTCCACCAATTTTCATTTTCATCCTCAAGGATACTGCATGTAGCATAAACTAAATACCCTCCTATCTTACATAGACTTGATGCAGCATTAAGAATTGCCTCTTGTTTAGAAATAAGTTCATTAAGTGACTTTTCATTATGTTTCCACTTTAAATCAGGATTTCTTCTTAAGGTACCTAGACCAGTACAAGGAGAATCAACTAGAACCCTATCGAATTTTCCTCTAAGTCTTTTAATCTTTATGTCATTTTCATTGCTTATTCTTTGCATAGTAATATTTGAGGCACCAGATCTTTTCAATCTTTTCTTTAAATTTGCAAGTCTCTTTTCGGAGACATCAAAAGCATAAATGCGACCTGTATTTTTCATCAAAGATGAAAGTGCAAGAGATTTTCCACCAGCTCCCGCACAAAAATCTGCAACCATTTGGCCTCTATCAGGAGACACTAAGTATGAAAGAATTTGACTCCCCTCATCCTGGACCTCAATATTTCCATTTAAAAATAAAGGATGCTTTTGAATAGACGTCCCCCTTGGCAAGCCAAAGCCCCGGGAATGCGGGAAATATCCTTACTTATATCAGGAAAAGATAATCGTAATTCTTCTATCACAACATTGATGGATTTATTCATAAGAGCATTAACACGGACATTAAGGTTTGCAGGGGAAAGCATATTACTTGCCAAATCAAATGTCTTCTTTTCCCCCATCTCTGCAACTAATTTTGTCCACAACCAACCTGGTAAGCTAAGTTTTACTGGATGAACTGATTGACTTAGCTTCATTGATTTAACATTTTTTAAAAAAAGCTCATCTTTATCAGTAATTAAATGTAAGATTTCTCTAATACTTTTCCTTAATATTTTTATTAAATAAACTAAAATCATTTGGTGGGAATCTTTTGAGCCGGCTACCCTCTCTAAATAAACTTTATTTCTAATAACCCCGTAAAAAAGCTCTGCAATACATGCCCGATCTTGACTACCAATATTTTTATTGTTTCTAAAGAACTCACTAAGTTTAGAGTCAACTGGCTTGCTATCTAAATAACTTACATTTAAAATTTCCGCACAATTTTTTATACTAACTTTATTCAAAATTAATCCTTTTTTTTAAATACAATAATTAAATATGGGTTACTTAAAATTTAAACTTGTTTCTACCAATTTTAGATCAACTAATAGACCAAAATTAGTTTTAATTCTTGCTTTGAGAGGAATTCGATAAGGATGCTTAGAAATCCAGAGATAATGTATTGTATTTTTTTGGCCAATAATTTCTCCTTTGTACAAATCCGTATTCTTTAATGTTGGCATATCTTCAATATAGCTAGCCTCTACCTTCTCATAACGAAACTTCTTAATACTTTTTCCCTCAATGATTTCATAAGTATATTCATCTTGATAATCTTTATAATTGAATTGAAAAAGCAGAGATATTAAATCCTGTGGGTCATTTAAAAAACTCTTAATATTTTTTTTATTTTTATATGTAATTTCAATATTTTTTTTTGATAAATTTTTTTTTAAACTATATTTTTTTTTCTATTTCTATATATTCTCAACAGGGATATATATCTAATCATAGTAACACAACCCTAGAATGAAACTCTCTATCTCCAAAAAGTTTTAGAATTCCTTTTGTTTTAAGGCTTGCTTTAAATTTATAATCTTTATTATTTTGGATATATTTTATATCCACTTGACCAATATTTTTTTTTGAATGATACAAGTCGAATTTTTTAAATATATCATTGTTTTTGTATATTTTCATTATACATAAAAATAATATTAAACTAAATAATTTCGACTTGTTCTTCACCATCTCGCCTGTCATGAACCAACCCAAGTTTAAATACTTCTTCGTGCCATGACTGTGTGATTTATAGGTATCTCAATTAAATCATTCTCTGAACAAATAGCTATCATTCCAATTCCACAATTAAACGTACTAAATAATCCCGCTTCATCTAAATTACTTTTTTCTCTAATCCATTCAAATAAAGATGGGATATTCCAACCCAGCCTATTTATTTTAATTTTTAAATTATTTGGAAGGACTCGAGGTATATTTCCTGAAATACCACCCCCTGTAATATGCGCCATTGCATGAACCTTAATTTCATCCAATAAACTCAAAATTGATTTGACATAAATTTTAGTTGGTTTCATCAAAATATCTTCCAGCGTACTACCCTCAATTTTTTTTGATAACTTCTCACCAGAATCTGTAATTATTTTTCTAATTAATGAATACCCGTTCGAATGAGCGCCAGAAGAAGCCAATCCAATAACCACATCACCACTTTTAACGCTATGTCCGGTTATAATTTTATTTTTTTCAACTGCTCCTACACAAAAACCAGCTAAATCAAAGCTATCATTTGAATAAAATCCTGGCATTTCTGCTGTTTCTCCACCAACTAATGAGCAATTTGCTAACAAACACCCATCTGCAATTCCCTTGATAAAATAGCTCCCAATCAACGAAAATTATCATCACCTATAATCTAGAAAAAATAGGGGTGCAAGAAAATAAATTTGTTTTACCCATTACAGGAAATCTTGACCTATAGTCTCATGACGATCTAATTGAAAAGCTAATTTAAGCTTTGTTCCTACACCATCAGTACCTGAGACCATAACGGGTTCTCGATAACCGGTAGGCAGTTCAAACAGCGCGCCAAATCCTCCCAGTCCAGCCATAACTTCTGGACGACGAGTTCTTTTTGCGGCCCCCTTAATTTTTTCAATTAGGGCATTACCCGCGTCGATATCAACGCCAGCATCTTTGTAGCTATAAATTTTTGATTCAAGTTTTTTAAAAAAATAAATATTTTTTACTTTAAGTATAATAGGATTTTAACTGAATTTGCTATCAATAGATATTTTCAAAATTGCTTAATTATGGACCAACTTTTATGCATACTCTATGACTCAATGGTATCCAAAACTAGCTGAGTATGATTTTGAAGGGTGGCACGCAGTACCTTATATCGCTAGAGAATTTCACGGCGTTTGGGGAAATTTTGATGTTTCTATCAAGCTAGATGAAAACTTTATTATAGGAGGTACGGGTTATCTTCAAAATGCAGATAAAAAAGGTTTGGGATCATTTTTAATCTTTACAATAGATACGTCATAAAGGGTTTCACTATCTTTAATAAAATATTGGAGATATGTGCCCAGCAGACTTGGATGGGGTCTAGTTTATCAACTAAAGGGGCTTACTGATATTGAAAAAATGTTAGCCTTGGAGCATCATGCAAAAGAAAAAGGAATGTCTTTAGATTCAAAAATAATTAGCTATTGTATAAACAACCTTCAAAGAGATCTTCATACTTTAATAGCAACACTAGACGCTCTAGATGAATGGTCTTTAAAAACAAAAAAGTCTATTACCATTCCACTACTTAAAAATTTAATATCTAATTCCTAATTAAATAATCAAATGCCCCTAGGGCAGCTTTTGAGCCTTCTCCCATAGCTATAATGATTTGTTTATAGGGAACTGTAGTTACATCTCCAGCAGCAAATACGCCTGGTAAAGATGTTGCCCCGTGATTATTAATCTCAATTTCGCCATATTTACTTAACTCTATATTCCCATTTATCCAATCAGTGTTTGGTACTAACCCAATCTGAATAAATATTCCCTCAATATTTAATTGCTTCTCTTCTTTGGAGCTTCTTTCCATGTATTTTATATGGGTAACTTTATCTGAACCATATATTTCATTTGTTTGAATATTTACTAAGACATCAACATTTTTTAGTGTTTTTAATCTATCAACCAACACCTGGTCAGCTTTTAATTCAGGAGCAAACTCTAAGACAGTAACGTGGCCAACTATACCAGCCAAATCAATAGCTGCTTCTATTCCTGAATTACCTCCACCAACTACAGCAACATTTTTACCTTTAAATAACGGTCCGTCACAATGAGCGCAGTAAGCTACTCCCTTGCCTTTATATTCTTTTTCTCCTGGCACTCCCAACTCTTTCCATCTTGCTCCTGTAGCAATAATAATTGATTTACTCTCAAGAGTTCCTCCGCCCTCAAGTTCTAGTTCGTAATGAGAGGCTTCATTCTTGGATAACTTCTTAGCCTTTTGAAGATTAATAATATCAACGTCATACTCCTTAACATGCTCCTCTAATGCTGCAACCAGCTTTGGACCTTCGGTAGCTTTAACAGATATAAAATTTTCAATACCAAGGGTATCCATAACCTGCCCCCCAAATCGTTCTGCAACAATACCTGTTCTAATACCTTTTCTTGCAGCATAAACAGCAGCTGACGACCCTGCAGGCCCACCGCCTACTATAAGCATATCAAAAGGTTTCATAGCTGAAATTTTTTCAGCAGCTTTATCTGAAGCTTTTGTATCAATTTTATTAATAATTTCTTCAAGATCCATTCGACCTTGTCCAAACTCTTTACCATTTAAATGTATGGTTGGAACAGCCATAATTTTTTTGGTATTTATTTTATAAAAATAATGCGCCATCAATCATGCAATGACTTATGCCCGGGTTTAATAGAGATAAAACATTGAGCGCCTGAACAACATCAGGGCAGTTATGGCAACTTAAAGAGATGTATGTCTCAAAAAAAAACTCTCCTTCAATATTTTTTATTTGCTCAATTTGTTCTTCAGAAATCTTTACGGGGTAACCGCCTACTTGCAACACAGCCAATACTAGGGAAGTAAATTCATGTCCCATAGGAATGCCAGCAAACTGAATGCCAGATGATTCATTAGGTTTATTTACTAGGAAAGATGGTGTTCTCTCATTGCTATCATTAAAAATATTCAATGCTACTTTATCAGACATGCCTGATAATTCTTTCAATAAATCCACCATTGATGCAGATGCAGGTTCATTGAGCCGCGGATGGCAAACTCACTGCAGATTCAATTTTGGTTAGGTATTGATTTAATTGTTCTTTTATTTTTGAATCAAGTGCCATTTACTATTAATCCATAAGTTATTAAAAATTGGGCCAGAATTCTGGCCCAACATTTGTTCAGTTGTAATTTAGATACAATCTGTTTGAGCCTCTAACCATCTTTTTTCACACTGTTTATCTAAACCACAAATTTCTTCTATAGATTTCCCTTGATTGAATAACTGTGGTGCCTTGATAAATAAACTAAATTTTTCCAACTAAATCTAGTGAATGGTGTTAATGCCTCTTCTCCTGGTTTCCAAGAAGCAGGGCAAGCTTGATTTGGATTTGCTGCAACATGTTGAGCGGCTTGTATCTTTCTAACAAGGTCAGCTGCTGATCGACCAATCCCCAAATCGTTTACTTCTGCAGTTTTTATAATTCCCTCAGGGTTAATAATAAATGAGCCTCTAAGCGCCAATCCTTCTTCCTCAATCATGACCTCAAAATTCCTTGTCAATGTTCCTGTTGGATCGCCAATCATTGGATATGTAATTTTTTTTATTGTTTCAGATGTATCATGCCAAGCTTTATGGGTAAAATGTGTATCTGTTGATACTGCATAAACCTCAACACCCATTTGACTGGAATTCCTCATAGTAATCAGCAACATCTCCTAATTCTGTTGGGCAAACAAATGTAAAGTCAGCTGGGTAAAAAATTACCGCACTCCACTTTCCTTTTAAGTCCGCCTCCTATAATTTTCGAAACCCTTCAAAAGGCAGTTGCTTTAAAAGGCAAGAGTAGTCCAGAACAAATTGAATTCTGGATTTTAGATTAATATAGTTTCTACTTGAAATTATAAATAGAGTTATTTAACTTGTATAGTTTATTATTAATATCATTATGATAATAATTACTTATCATAAAATTTTGCATACAATGCTTCTTCATTCTTTAGTTGCTTAAGTCTAGCTTCAACTCTAGATTTTTCATAAAAATTTCCATCGTTGGCTTTTACAGCTAAATCCATTTGGTTTATTGCTTCTTGTAAATTAAATTTATAATAAAAATATTCGGCCATATTTTCATATTGCAATAATATTTTCCCCTGACTTGAATATGCTTTTGAAATAAAAAGGTATAAATTTGGGTCTTGGGAAAATTTAATTTTGTAATTTTCTAATAAACGTATAGCCTTTAGTGATTCGTCATCTTCGATATAATTTTCTGCTAACCCGTAAATAAAAGAACGATAACCAGGGTATTTTTTTAGTCCCGCCTTTAATATACTTTTTGCCTCTTGTTCACGACCTACTTGCGTTAAAAATGTTGCTTGTAATTGAATCAACATTGGACTTTTTATAGAAAAATCTAATAATTTTTTTATTTGTATATAAGCTTTATCAAATTCTTTATTTCTTTTAGGAAGAATATTGGATAATTACAGTATTGAAAGGCTTTATTTTTAATATTTTTTTCTAATATATTTATGACTGTTTTTTTTCGCCCCATAAAGGCTCTTATCTTTCCCTTAATAAAATAAAAATTGGGATTTTCAATTCTTTGTTTATATGAAAAGTCCTCAAGACGATCATTAATATCATTTATCCTATCACTTGTAATTGGATGAGTTCTTAGAAATGAAGGCGCCGCTCCAATTGAAAACTGATTTCCTTTTTGTAATGTTTTAAAAAAGTCTGCGGATGCTCTAACGTCGAATCCAGACCTATGTAAAATTTGGATACCAACTCTATCAGCCTCTTTCTCATGTTCACGCGTAAAATCTAAATTCTGCTGCATTGCATAAGCATTTCCTCCAAGAAACGCTCCACTTCCAAGGTCTGCACTTCCCCTTGATAATAAAATTGCTAATGCGGTAATAATAAGACCCTCAGTAGTAATACGATCTTGCTGTGCCAGAATTCTTACAATATGTCTTTGAGTGATGTGTGCAATTTCATGTGCTAATACGCTAGAAAGTTCGGATTCAGAATTAGCTGAAAGGAAAAGTCCAGTATGAACGCCAATAATATTACCTAACATTGCAAAAGCATTAATAGTCTGGTCATTGACAATAAAAAATTGTATTTTTCGGCCTGGGTCTGAGCTATTTCTTATAAGCTTAAGTCCAATTGATTCTAAGTAATCACTTATCTCTATATCTCTAACAATATTTTGGCTCTGATTAACCTGATATAAAATTTGTCGACCAATAAGCGATTCATCATGAGAACTAACAACAGTTGAACCATAATCACCTAAATCGGGTAAATTATTGGCATTACAAATAGTGGATATAATAAATAATATTGATAAAAGCTTTTTCATATTTTATATTATTCACATATATCTAGTAAAAATGGAATTTTATATTTAATTTATATTTAAAAATATGCTTACACACACAGATAAAGATGGCAATGCCAAAATGGTTGATATATCAGACAAGGCTATTACCAAAAGGATAGCAAAAGCTATTGGGTTTATTCAAATGAGCCCAAAAACATTATTATTATTAAATAAAGGTGAACACAAAAAAGGAGACGTCCTTACAGTAGCAAAAATTGCTGGTATTCAGGCTGCGAAACAAGAATATAAGCCAATAATAAATGTTGAGAATCATGATACAATTGGTCTGCTTGCTATTGATCAAAAAAATAATATTTCTGGAGCATGTATGTCAGCTGTTGCTAAAACTGGTGTTGAAATGGAGGCACTGACCGCTACAACAATATCATTATTAACAGTTTACGATATGTGTAAAGCAGTGGATAAAGAAATGCGTATCTTCGACATTAAATTGTCTGAAAAGCATGGCGGAAAGTCAGGTAGCTGGGTAGCAACTAGGTAGTCAAAAGAGGTATTATTTTATTCATAATAACCTCAACTTTAATTTTTGTTATTTCAAAATTTTTATCTTGATACCATTGTGCATTTTTACCCCAGGGTTTATATCTATATGGCTCGCCATTGCCAAACAAAGTGAATGTTTTGACTCCAACTGAACTAGCAACATGTCCTAAACCAGAATCATTCCCTATAAATAAATCAGAGTGCTTGATTAACGCTGCCGTCTCAATAATATCGTATTTGCCCATACAGTTAATTACTTTACCATGATAATTTTCAATAAATTTATCTGCGTATTTCGAATCATCTTTGTTGCCAACCAGAATAACCGCATCAAAATATTTAAGAAGTTTATTGGACAAATCAGCATAAGAGGTAACCGGCCAATTTTTGGCTTTAAATCTAGATCCTAAGCCAATAGATAATATTTTACTTCTTTTAATATTACTTATTCTTTCTTTAGCTAAAGATATTTCTTTCTTTGATATCCATATTTTAGTATCCGGAAGTTTATTTGAAACTATGCCTCCTAAGCAATAATAATGCTTTTCTACACTATGCAAATTCATTGATTTTTTATTAGGTAGCTTATGAACTTTTATTTTAGATTTTATAAAATAAAGCAACCCATCTGATCTTAAGTCAATTGCTAAATCATAATTTGTGAGCCTTAATTTTTTTAATAGGGTTATTAACCCAATGAATCCATCGTCTTTATTTTTAATAAACAAATTTTCTACATATGGAAAATATTTAAAAATACAAATTGATTCAATCTTAGATCAAGATTACAAACATTTTTTCTTATATATTCGAGATGATGGATCAACAGACTCTACTCTATTTAAAAGAGTAATAAATAAAATCTTTTGTATTTTAATTGTCATTATTACTTTCTATGCCTAGGTTTTTAAGCACAATAAATTTAATAGCAGTTTAAGAAATAATATTCTCTCACAATATAATTTATATTAGGAAAACAATAAAATTAATAAACTCCCCAATGAAAAATAGTAAAACAAATTCAGCTTTAGATTTATTCAGTAAATATATTGTTATTATTTTACCGATACTCTTATTTTTTTCCCGGAGTGTTGCAGATGTAACGATTATCACCATAGTTTTTCTTTTTTTATATAAATCTTTTATTAATAAGAATTGGGTTTGGGTAAAAGAGAGTTGGTTTATATTTGCTTTAATTTTTTGGGGATACTTACTCTTCATAAATACTCCATTAAGCTCAAACCCCGAGAAGAGTCTACTTTACTCAATTGCTTTTATCAGATGGCCAATTTTTGCACTTGCTTTAGCTTATTGGGTTTTAAACACACGAGAACAACAAAAAAAATTCTTTATTATCTTTGCAATAACTTTTTTATTTATTCTATTTGATTGTTGGTGGCAATATTTTAATGGCACAGATATTTTTGGTTACCCAATATTATATAACGGGTTAAGACTAACGGGACCTTTTAGAGATAATCCTATTCCAGGTATTTGGCTTTCGAGACTTATGTTTCTTTTTTTGTTAATCGCTACCCTCTTTAATCCAATTAAAAAATATTCGATAAGTTTTATTCCATATTTTTTAATACTATTTATCGGTATATTTACTATATTTATCACCGGTGAGAGAATGGAAGACAGCTAAAGAACTTTGGCCCTTAATTGAATGGTGCTTAGAGTTTTGTAGAAAAAAAATCAATAAAGATGGAGTAAATCTCTTTTCTTTTTGTGTCTATTCTTTCTATTATAATTTTTGCATTTAATAATAGATTTATACTAGCTCAGTTATAAGTACAATTGATCATTTTTCAAAAATTGAAAACATATTTACGTTATCAAACGCAGAAGGAGTTATGCCAAATGTTGGTGAGCTAGCATATACCTACGGTCTCGTATTCCAAAGCGCTATAAAAGTATGGCTAGAGTCTCCAATTATAGGTGTTGGGCTCCATACCTACAGACAAGTATGTACTGATTTTGGCTTACTTGGATCCGGTCCAGGTGTATGCTTTCATCCCCACAATTTATCGCTCGAACTTCTTTCAGAAACAGGGGTTATTGGATTTACTTTATTCTACGCAATGATTGCATCAATCTTTATATCAATATTTAAATCATATAAAAAAAATAAGTCATTCTTCGTCTTAAGCATACTAACAACTATAATTATCAGTAAAACTATTGTAACTGGCATAAGTATTTTTAAAAGACTATAATCATAAAATTTGGTTAATTGTGGGCTGGCTGGTTATTTATCAAAAGAAAAATTAATTTTTAACCGAATCTAATTGAAGTAATAATTTTTTCATTACTTTTTTAATTGTAATCTTAGACAAATTATCCGATTCTATAGCTGCAAACGGTGGCCTCGATAACCCAGACTGTAATGCTGTTGTCGGTCCAAATAAAGCTATTCCACTTTTTCCTAAACATGATGCGATATGACTTGGACCAGTATCATTGCCAATGACAAAAGTTGCGTTATTTATCACTCCGACTAAGTCACCCCATGCTAAATTTTTAAAAATTTTTCCATACAAACTATCTTCTAGTATCATCTCGTCAGGCCCTAAAATACTAACGACATCAAAACCTTTGTTTATTAACTCCTCTGATAGATCGTTAAAGTATGGCCATCTTTTATCTTTATGGCTAGCGGAAGAACCAGGTATAAGCAGAATAAACCTAGATTTAATATTATTATTTTTTAATAATTGACTCACATCGCTTGCCATCCATGATATGTCTGGGATATAAGATTTTTTATCCCTAACCCCATGCTCTTCAAGCATTTCAACCAAGCCAATCAGACCAGATATTGGATGAATCTTTCTATTAGTTGAAATCCACTGAGGTTTAATTAAAAAAAACTTTTTATATATCGATGTTCTTTGGGAGTTTTGTAAATCATAAACGATATCAAACTTACAATTTCTTAATTCTTTCAATAGTAAAAAATTTTTACTTACATTCCAAAAAGTGCTTCTATCATCAGTCATGACTTTATCTATATAATAAAAGCATTCTATTAAGCTCTTATCCCTACTTGATGTTAAAAAAGTAATTTTACTTTCTAAATGATGGTTTCTTATTGCACGCATCAAACCTTCGGACTCAATAATATCGCCTAAAGCCCCATGCTTAATAATTAATATGTTTTTTTTATTAGTCAAAATTTTTTTAAACCGTAATTTCAAAAACACTGTTAATCAAATGATTTTCAGTGTTTAAATTTTTTATTATAATTTTTATTAGCAGCAATTCCTTTCAGTTTTCGGTTTGAAAAGTTATGGTTTAGCTTTAAGTAGTTTTATTAACTTATCTTTTTTTAATGGATTAACGAGCCACCCCGTTACATTATGTTCAATAGCATCAGTAATTCCACCATCTTCGCCGCCTATAGATGGAATTCCATACATTGCAGCTTCGATATAAACTATTCCAAAACCCTCAACTGAATCTTTGTACCTATAGGAAGGCATGACAAATAAATCAGCATCACTAAACAGCCTCCTTTTCTTAGTTTCGTCTATTTTTCCACAAAAGGTTACAAATGTATCCAAATTCAATACTTTTGATCTTCTCTTAAGTTCGTTTAAATCTGGTCCATCCCCTGCAATAGTCCAATGCCAGTTTATTAACTTGTTATTTTTAATTAATATAGATAGTGCAGACATTGTTTCAAACAAACCCTTTCTTCTTTCTATTCTCGTGAGGCTAAATAAATTAACCAACTCGCTTTTTTTTCTAACTTTCTTACTTATTTTTAATGAGTCTTGCAACCCTTAATTACAACCCATTTTAATCATAATTTTTTTTTTAAATTTTTCAATCAAATTTTTTGTATACGCTGATGTTGATATCAAAATATTTGACCTTGATAGCGCTAATTTTATTTTCTTACCATTTTTATCTTGGTCAAGATACTCTTGCCCGTGTGCTAAGGTAACTATCTTATTTGAATAGGTCCCTGGTATTGCTGAAACTGATTTCCAGCTATCACAAATAATAATATCCTCTATTGAGCTTAAAAAAAATAGTTTTACAAACTTCACATAAGGTCTGATGATTTTTGGAAATAATGTTGGGTTCATTTTAATGGTAAAATTTTTACTATTAACTGGTTCCTTACAAGAATGATCGAGAAAAATAATTACCTCGCCATATTCCGAAAGGCCCTCTGAAAGACTCTTCATAACAAGTTGCATCCCCCCTTTCCTTGGAGGGAATGTTTGAGTAACAATGATAAATTTCAATGTCTATCCTGATTATTTATTTTTATTCCGATGAAATAAATATTTAATGTATTTTCCAACATATTCTTTAATAAGAAATAATTATTTTTTTTAGGAAATGAAAACATTAATAAGAAATTTTTTAGTTTTCTCATAAAGTAACTGGTTACTATTTTTAGTTACTAACCCAGAAGGCAAAATCTTTTTTAACTGCTCCTCAACCCCACCATGTGAATAAGCAATAACCGGTATCCCTAAACTCAATGCTTCTAAAGAAACTCTTCCAAATGCTTCTGGCTCCTTTGACAATGAGAAAACGATTTTTGAAATTAACATTATTTCTTTTATATCTCCTTTATGGCCTGTAAAAGTAATGTTATCTAATAGATTATTGAGCTTAACTTTTGCTCTTAAGGACTTAAGGAATTTTTTTTTGCCCTTCTGTGTATCTCCTACGATTAATCCATGTATATCAGGAAAATCATCTTTTAATTTCAATATTAAGCTAATAAAATCTTCTTGCCCTTTCCATCGAGTTATTCTGGCAGGCAAGGTTACAAGAATTTTATTTTTCGTATTTGGGTATTCCTTGAACCAATCTTTGCTCCATTGCTTAGAAACAGTCTGCTTATTATTATAATTTATAGAATCAACTCCCCGATAATTAAGGTAAAGTCTTTTTTTATGTACTTTATAGTTATCTAAAACATATTTTTTAATCGTCTCTGAAATAGCAATAACTAAATCCCCTTTTGCCATAATCGAACTATAAAAATTTATTGAATATGGGCCATGAACTGTAGTTACCAAAAGTGGTCTTCATGGTAAAATTGTTGACAATCGTTATCAATTAAAAATAAATATAATGTAAAAACAATCACCTATATTGCTAATTTTAATAAATTTAATTAAAAATGGCATGTACTTAATTGTAAACAATGACTTTTTGCCTATATCTAACTTAATATGCTCACTTCCATTTTTAATAAGCTGCTCTAGCAATCTTCCGCCTTTGGAAATAACAATTGATCTATGCCCTTTTTCAACTAAAAATTTAGCTACCTCCAAAGTACCTTTTTCTACACCTCCAGACTCTAGTGCGGGAAGAACTTGTAATACAGTAATATTTTTTGTATTCATATTTTATTTATAAAACGTTTTATAATATATTTAGAACAAATTTCGATTTCGTTTGATTTGTATATTATTTTTTTATTCTACTTCAAATGTTTGCTTTTTATCCCAAGGACACTGGTTTCTCAACTTATTAGAAGGCTTAACAAAATCTAATTTTGTATTTTTATTTTTTAAATTTAATACACCCACATTAGCCGCCGCATTAATTGATTCATAGATCATGGAATAAGAATCTACGGTAACCCAAATATAATTTGACTGAGCCATAACCTTATTCATCCAGCTTTCATTAGTTTCATGGCATAAAACTATCTTTATGTTTGACTTTATCTGTTGTGGTATTTTAGCTATGAAATTTTTTGGTGTCCTTCTAGAACTCGATAAAATGAACGATTCTTTTGGGTTATTTTCTACGATTTCCTTTATTTGATTGATAATTTTATTACTATCCCATTCATAGTGTTTTGATTCCCCTCCTATTAATACTAAATTTTGTCCACGTATTTGTTTATATTTTTTGTGGGTAATTTTTCCTAAAGGGCCTTTCGTAATATAAATAGATTTACTTAAATTCCCTACATCATGCTCAGGAATTACTGACAGGTCGAACCATTTAACCGGTAAAGAGGGCTTCATTAATAAAATTGATTTTCCACCAAAAAAAAATTTAGCATATAAAACGTATAAATGAGTTTTATGACCGGCTCCTATTATTAAGCTTGGTTTCCTTAGTACCTTCAAAACTGATAACTTATTAAAGACTAATGCTGAAAAAAAGCTATTTTTTGCAGGTACATCAATATAATGAGTAATGCATTTTACTTTTGATTCCAGCTGGTTAATTAGGCCAACTGATTGATTTTCATGTCCTTTTTTCCCATCAATGAAGCACCAAATTATTGTAGTTATTTTTTTCATTGGAGTGATTTTATTATCATACTGCAAACTTCTTCTGCTGATTGAGGTGCCATAGTTAAACCATAACG
Organism: uncultured Methylophilaceae bacterium; assembly: GCA_905182075.1. GTDB lineage: Bacteria > Pseudomonadota > Gammaproteobacteria > Burkholderiales > Methylophilaceae > BACL14. Next base: position 233,162 of record CAJIZS010000001.1, read on the forward strand.
AAAATGGCCTGAATTAATAAATACATTATCATGGTATTTATCTTTTTGTATCAGAGGAACATTTCCCTTTGTTCCCGGCCTTATACCTGCCCAGTGAGTTTCGGGCTCTAAACCATTTAATTCAGGTACAAGTTTTTCTGCTTTTTCCATGAGTTTTTTCAAATAAAATTTACTGACAGTTTTGTCAAAACCTACATGCTCAACTGTACTTCCAGCAAGTATTATTCCATCTTTCCTCTGAAGCACATAAAAATCATCAGAATATAAAATGTGTTTAATTTTTACTTTAGTTTTTTTATATTGAATCATTTGGCCTCTGACTGGATAAATCGTCTCTTTATAGTGCTTCTTCAATTCAAAGCTCCAAGCACCAGAAGTTATGACAAATATATCTCCAGATATTTTATCTTCTCCAACAGTCGGCCACTCTTTAACATTAATATTATTGTCTTTGAGGTGCTTAAGCTGAGTTTCTTCTAATAAATCTATCCCAAGGTCTTTCATATACAATTTAATAGACTTCATTAGTCTTGGGGCACGAGTTTGTATCATTCCACCATTAGTTAAATTTATATTTCCACTGACATTTAAATTATTTTTACCGGCCCAGTCTAGTACATTTTTTTTATCAAAGGGTGGGGTACATATCAAACCTGACTCAATATATTCTGGATCGATTTTAGTGTGCTGAAATAATTTTTTTGAGAAAGCCTTATAAAATGTTGATGCATTTTTGCATAAATCAAAAACTCTGGCTTCGTACTGCCAAGGCATCAATGGAAATAAAATTCCAGCACCTGCCCACGTTGACTCTGTGCCTAATTGAGATTTATCAACTACAGTCACATCAAACCCTGTTTCTTTTAACTTGATAGCAGTCAAACACCCAACTATTCCTGCTCCTATGACTACAATTTTTACACTCAATTTTTATTTACCAGTAATTGCATATTTTTCGAATAAGTTTAAATCTATTTGCAAACCTAAAATAACAACTATATCGCCAGTTGCCAGTATTATATCCTCACGAGGCTCTACATCTTCAAGCATGTTGGGTCTCCTTAAGTATTGTATTTCAATATTAAATTTCTGTAATGGTAAGTTTTTTAATGATTTATCTTTAATAAAAAAGTATTTTTTAATCTCTATTGAATGAAGCTGAAGGCGGTCTTGAATGGTATTCTCTTCATCTAAATCAGTTGCACCAACAAAATACCCTTTAAACATTTTATATTTTTCACTTCTAAAAATCCTAATCTTTTTTATCACACTGCTAAGTGGAACACCCAATAGAACCAGTGCATGAGATGCTAACATCAAGCTCCCTTCCTGAACCTCTGGAACTACGTCTGTAGCTCCAGAATTTTTTAATGCCTCGACCGAAGATTCATCTTTAGTTCTTACAACAACGGGTAGGGTTGGGTGGGATTCACGAATAACATTCAATACTTTTTCAGTGGACCTATCTTCTGCATAAGCAATTACAACAGCTTTTGCCCTTTCAATCCCAGCGGCTCTTAAAACAATTCTACGACTTGCATCTCCATACATTACATTTTCACCAGCATTGGCTGCGTCACTAACCCGGTTCAAATCTATATCAATAGCAATATATTTAATATCTTCTTCTTTTAAAAACCTTCCCAAATATTGTCCGCTTCTTCCGTACCCACACAAAATCACATGATCAAATAGATCATGTCCTATTCCCTCCTGCTGCTTCATTAATGTTTCTGTTTTTTTAGAATACCCTTTAGCAATGAATCTTGCGATCCTTCCATTGTATGGAATTAATATTGGGGCAAATAGCATTGATAAAAGGCAAACAGACAATATAATCTGAAGAATGTCGCCCGAAATAATTCCGCTCTCTTGTCCAAGCGCTAAAATTACAAAGCTAAATTCTCCTGCTTGCGAAAGAATAATTCCAGAACATAAAAAGAAAAAGCTTATTGAAATTAAATAAGTAAAAAAAGTTATTAAGATTATTTTAAATAAGGTAAGCCCAATAAACAACACAAATATTAATAAAAAATTATTACTCAAAGCCTGAAAATCAATCATCATTCCAACACTAATAAAAAATAATCCTAATAAAATATTTCTAAATGAAGTTATGTCTGACTCTACTTGATGCCTATATCGAGTTTCTGAGATTAACATTCCAGCTAAGAAAGCACCTAGAGCATAAGATAAACCAGCAAGCTTGGTGGCATAAGAGAAAATAAGAGTGATCATTAAAACATTTAAAACAAATAATTCTCTTGATTTATTTTTTGCAACAATATCAAACCAAAAGTTCATCACTGGTTTACCAGCTTTAAAAACAATAAATAATAAAAAAACAATTTTTAATAGTGCAAAGATAACCAGTTTAAATAAATCTGCATCTAAATTATTAAATACAGGGATCAATATTAAAATAAATATCACCGCAATATCCTGAAATAATAGAATCCCAATAGACAGCCTACCATGTCTACTATTTAGATCAATTCGCTCCATTAAAATTTTCGAGACTATAGCTGTGGAAGACATAGTCAGGGCCGCTCCGATAATAAATGCTGTAGGCAGATTTAGGCCAATAAACACTCCGAACAATATAACGGTAAAAATTGTTATTTCAGTGGGTGTTGCTAAACCAAATAATATACTTCTCATTGAATTTAACTTGGGTAAACTAAATTCCAAACCAATTGTAAACATTAAAAATACAATACCAAATTCAACAAAATGGCGACTTGATTCAGAATCTGGAAGAATTCCTAAAGCATTAGGTCCAAGAACAAGCCCCACGACAAAATATGCAATCATTGGAGGCAGCCTTAAATAGCTAAAAAGAGCCACCATCAAGACTGAACTGACTAACAATAAAATAATTAATTGGATTGATTCAAACATAATCACTAGTATGACTTAAGATATGCTTCACCTAATACAGAAAACTTAAGAAATTTTCATGATAAGTCTAAATTTATTAAAACAAAAAATTTTCTATGAATACACAAGAAATTATAAAGCGAGCCCAAGAGGTTTTAAATATTGAGGCAAAGGAAATACAAAAAGTAAGTTCTGATATTTCAGAAGACTTCGTAAAAGCTGTATTTGAGATCTTGAATTGTAAAGGAAGAGTGGTTCTGAGTGGAATTGGCAAATCTGGTCACATAGCTGGGAAAATTGCTTCTACCTTTGCAAGTACAGGAACCCCTGCTTTTTTTATGCACCCTGGTGAAGCAAGTCATGGTGATCTTGGGATGATAACCGAAGATGATATTGTTATTTTTCTTTCAAACTCGGGTCAAAGTAATGAATTAGTATCAATTTTACCAACCATCAAAAGAATTGGGGCTAAAATTATCAGCATAACGGGTGATTCCAGCTCTAATTTGGCCAAACAAAGTGATATCCATATAAGTGTGAAGGTTACCAAAGAAGCATGCCCCTTAGGACTCGCTCCTACAGCAAGCTCAAGCGCATCTTTAGCCCTGGGTGATGCTTTAGCAATTTGTGTTCTTGATTTAAGAGAGTTCACAGCAGAAGACTTTGCTCGCTCTCACCCGGGAGGGAGTCTTGGTAAGATTGTTTTAGTTAAAGACATTATGACTACTAATTTGGTACTTTTTACCATTGAGCAGTCCATTCATGAAGTTATGAATGCCTTCATTAAGAATAAAATTTCAGGAGTTGTAAACTCAGTTGGCAAGCCCTTAGGTATTTTCACCGATGGGGACTTAAGACGATCCATGCTTGATGGAATAGAAATTAATTCTTCCATAGATAAATCTATGAAAAAAAACCCCATAATTTTGAAATCTGATCAAATGGCAGTAGAAGCTCTTAAAATGATGGAGGAGATGAAGATTACAGCTTTTCTCGTAACTGACGCTAATAATTTTTTAATTGGAGCCTTAACAATACAAAATTTATTTAAAGCTAAAATAATTTGATTTACTATAAAAATATTGAATAAACTTTCCACATTCTTTGTTGCAATTTTCCTAATAATTATTGCTTTAACCAGTTACTGGTTGAAGCAAGAAGTTGATAGAGAGTATATTAATAAAAAAAAAGATCTTAATAGTGGTCCTGATTTTTTCTTATCCAATTTTACAACAACACAAACTGATAAGGACGGAGAAATTAAATACATATTGAAGGCTAAGGAAATGAAACATTATGATTATTCTGAGAAGGCTTTTCTCATTCAACCCTTCTATACAAAATATGAAAATGGGAAACCTCATACCTCTATTAAGAGTGTTGCTGGTGAAATCAACAATAAAGGGGATGAAGTGTTCCTTAAAAAAAATGTTGTGTTAATCCGCCTACCGACAGCAAAAAAGAAAAAGATGACACTTTTTACTGATGAATTAAACATTTTCACTAAATTAGATATTGTTACAAGTATAAAACCAGTCAAGATAATACAAGAACCAGATATTGAAATTGACGGGATTGGGATGAGTTATGATAAAAAGGAAGGAACAATCAAATTACTAAGTAATGTAAAGGTCTACTATGAAAAACCTCAAAGTAATTAAACTAATTTTTTTACTACTTATGCTAGTACCTTCTACGGGAGTTGCAGAAAAGTCTGATAGGGATAAACCAATAGAAATAGAAGCAGATACAATGACAGTTGATGACACTAAAAGTATTAGTACATATACTGGAGATGTAATACTTACTCAAGGAACTTTAATTATTCATGCAGATACATTAATTGTAAGAGAGGATAAACAAGGTTTTACTCATAGCACATCAATAGGAGAGCCAGCAACTTTTAAGCAAAAGATGGAAGGGGGGGATGAATATATAGATGGTAAAGGATTAAGAATTGAATATGATGGTCACATGGATAAAGTTCATTTATATGAAAAAGCATATGTAAAAAGAGGTACAGATGAAGTATGGGGTGACTATATAATGTACGATGCAAATAGCGAATTTGCTCAAGCATTATCTGGAGATACCAAAAATAAAAATGGAGAAGTCAGAAAAAAAGGGCGCACAAAAGCAATCATAAATCCTAAAAAAGTAAATTAATAATGTAAAGGGGAATGTATTTTGGACATACATGAGTATCAAGCAAAAGAAATTTTATGTTAAAGATATTTCATTGTCTATAAAAAGTGGAGAAGTGATAGGTTTACTTGGACCAAACGGAGCAGGAAAAACAACTTCTTTTTATATGATAGTTGGACTAATAAAGCCTAACAATGGAGCTATTTTTCTTGATGATAAAGAAATAACAAAAATGCCGATTCATAAACGCGCAAAAGTTGGTATTTCATATCTTACCCAAGAACCATCAATTTTTAGAAAAATGACAGTTTCAGAGAATATATTATCAATATTAGAACTACGAAAACTATCGAAAAAAAAATTGATGGAAAAACTAGAGATATTGTTAGAGAATTAAATATTGAACATATCAGAAATAATTCTGCAATCAGTTTATCAGGCGGAGAAAGAAGAAGGGTTGAAATTGCTAGATGCCTGGCCAGTAATCCGCAATTTATTTTATTAGATGAGCCATTTGCAGGCATTGATCCAATTGCAGTCATTGATATTCAAAAAATTATTAAGCACCTAGCTTCAATTGGTATTGGTGTTCTGATAACAGATCATAGTGTTAGGGAAACCCTGGGCATTTGTGACCGTGCATACATAGTAAACCAAGGGAAGATATTTGCTTCTGGGCCACCATCAGAAATAACTTCAAACCAAAAGGTAAGAGAAATTTATCTTGGTAAGAATTTCACGCTGTAGATATGAAATTAAGTTTTAATTTAAAACTATCACAATCCCTTAAACTTACACCTTTACTTCAGCAGTCGATAAAATTTATACAGGCATCCCAGTCAGAATTAGATGATCTAATTGACGAATATTTAGCTGAAAATTTATTTCTAGAGGAGGAGGGTAAAGACCAATCAGTCCCCTATAAAAATGTAACAGATAGATAAAAGTACTAAATAAACGTGTATGAACTATTTGAAGTTAAACCTAAAAATCAAACACTTAAAGAATATTTAATTGAAAATATATCTGTTTTATCATTCACAGACAGAGATCAAGTTATTTTTTCATTTCTGATTGATTATATTGATGAGAATGGGTACCTATCAGAAAGTATAGAAAAAATAAGAGAAGAAATTCCATTCAACCCTATTGTTGACTTAAAAGAAATAGAAATGTTATTAAAATTAATACAAGATGCCTCACTTCCAGGAATAGGTGCAAGAAACCTATCAGAATGCCTAACCCTGCAATTAAATATTATTAAGGATAATCCTAAAATTATAAATTTAGCAAAAATTATTTCTAAAAAACACCTAGATTTACTTGCTTCCTCAAACCTTATGCTAACAAATCTAAGAATGTGAAGATGATGAATTAGAAAAAGCAATTAAAATAATAAAAAAACTTAATCCTAAGCCGGGTTTAACATTTCAAAAAATTGAAAATACTAACTACATAAGTGCAGATGTGTTTGTAAAAAAAATAAATGGAGAATGGGTTGTAGAGTTAAATAATGAAAGTTTTTTTAGAGTAAAAATAAATAATGATTACAAAAATATTTTGTGTGATAAAAAAAATAGTAATTTAAAAAATAAACTTCAAGAAGCAAAATGGCTGATTAAAAATCTTCAACAAAGAGCGATAACAATATTAAGAGTTTCTCGATCTATAGTAGAAAGACAAATTGATTTTCTTGAAAAAGGTGAGTCTTACATTAAGCCGCTTACACTTAAAAATATTGCAACTGAATTAGAAGTTCATGAATCTACAGTTTCACGATTACTTCCAACAAATATATATCGACTCCACATGGAATTTTTGAATTAAAATATTTCTTTGGTTCATTTCTGATTTTGAAATTAATTTATAATTTATCGTCAAAAGCAATCCTTTCTAAAATTAAAAATATTATTGACAAAGAATTGAAAAAAAAGCCATACTCTGATGAGCAATTATGTTTGCTCCTTAATGATCAAGGAGTTAAAATAGCTAGAAGTACAGTTACTTAATATTTTTATCACCACTCGTGATTTACCTACTATAATGGATAATTTTATCTAAGGGTAGACTTATGAATATAAATATTTCTGGACATCATTTAGATATAACTCCATCCCTTCATGAGCATATTACTAAGAAGTTTTTAAAAATTAAAACGCATTTTGATTATGTTATAGATGTTAAATTTATATTAAGTGTTGAAAAACTAACTCATGTTGCAGAGGCTACAATTCATCTTCCAAATATTGATATCCACGCAAAATGTACAGACAAAGATATGTACCATGGAATTGAGTTATTAATAGGTAAACTTGATCGGCAAGTAATTAAATATAAAGAAAAAATTAAAGATCATCATAAGAATGATAATCCTATAAAAGTTTACCTCTGATATATCTTACTAAAAAAAATTAATTATTCTGGTTAAATTTACTCGCATAATAAATATAATAAAGATTACAAATTATGAATCCTTTACTTAAAAGAAACTGTCTTCCCTCATTTGAGAAAATAAAAGTTGAACATATTTCACCTGCTATCGATGAAATAATAAATAAAAATATTATCTCAATAAAGAAAATTGAAAGTGATAAAGAAAATCCGAATTGGGATAACTTCGTTACACCACTTGAGAAATGCGAAGAGAAATTAAGCCGTGCATGGTCACAAATTAGTCACCTAAACTCCGTCATGAATAATGAGCCCCTAAGAAAAGTATACAATGAAAACCTTATTAAAATTACAAAATACTATTCTACTCTTGGTCAAAATGAAATTATTTATAAGAAATTTATATTTTTAGATAATTCTTCGCAAAAATTTAATTCTATTCAAAAGAAAGATTATAAAAAATGAGTTGCTTGGTTTTAAGCTTGCTGGAGTCTCGTTACCAGAACTTAAAAAAAACAAATTTAAAAATATTAAAGGTGAATTATCTAAACATTGCTCCAAATTTGAAGAAAATGTTCTTGATTCTGTAAATGAGTTTTCCCTTATTATTAAAGATAAAAGTAAGCTTAAAGGTATCCCTATAGATATTGTTAATATGGCTAAAGAAAAAGCCACTAATATTAAAAAAGATGGTTGGCTATTTACATTAGACTTTCCAAGTTACATACCTGTTCTTCAGTATGCAGAAAATCGTGAATTGCGAGAGCAGCTTTATAGAGCGTATGCAATTAAGGCTTCAGAATTGGCTATACCAAAATTTGATAATACAAAAACTATTCATAACTAAACAAATAAGACTTGAAGATAGACTCCTGAATTATCAAAGCTTCTCAGAAATGGCTTTGGAAACAAGAATGGCAGATACTGCCGATGAGATTATTACTTTTCTTCAAGACTTAGCAAATAAAGCAAAGCCCTTTGCAGAAAAAGATATGTTGGATTTAAACAGAATCGGTAAAATTCATGAAATTGATACTCCTCAAGCATGGGACATTGCTTATTTATCTGAAATTCTTAAAAAAGAGAAATTTGATTTTTCAGATACTGAAATTAAAAAATATTTTCCTATTAATAAAGTAATTGAGGGTCTTTTTAGTATGGTTTCAAAAATTTACGGTCTTAGCTTTAAAAAAACAAGCACTGAAGTCTGGCATAAAGATGTTTAGTTCTATGAAATTTATGATCAAAATAAAAATCTTATTAGGTCAATTTTATTTTGATCTTTATGCTCGGAAAAATAAAAGAGGTGGTGCATGGATGGATGAAGCTATCTCAAAGTATAAATTTGCTAACGAGATCTGCCTGTGCCTATTTAACATGTAATTTTTCAGCCACCAGGGTCAGAAAGAATTTGCTTTACTTAACTCATGATGAAGTAATTACTCTTTTTCATGAATTTGGTCATGGGCTTCATCATCTTTTAACAGAAATTAATTACTATTCGGTTTCTGGCATTAAAGGAGTTGAATGGGATGCTGTAGAGTTACCTAGTCAATTTATGGAAAATTTTTGTTGGGAATGGTCTGTTGTAAAAAATATGACTGAGCATACAGAAACTCGAAAATCGATGCCAAAAAATTTATTTAATAAGCTATTAAAATCTAAGAACTTTCAATCTGGCATGCAAACTACTCGTCAAGTTGAATTCGCATTATTTGATATAAAACTTCATAGTGATTATGATCCAAGTCTTAAAAATTTTCTCGTTCTACTAAACCAAGTACGTGATCAAGTTTCAGTTGTAAGGCCGCCTGAATGGAATCGCTTTCCACATAGTTTTTCTCATATTTTTGCTGGTGGGTACTCTGCTGGATATTATAGTTACAAATGGGCTGAGGTTCTTTCTGCAGATGCATATAGTCTGTTTGAAGAAATGGGTATTCTTTCAGCAGAAGCAGGTAAAAGATTTAGAAAAGAAGTTTTATCAAAGGGTGGATCTAGGCCAGCTATTAGATTCCTTCATTAAGTTTCGAGGTAGAAAGCCATCAATTGATGCCCTTTTAAGACACCACGGACTTTAAGTTGAAAATTGCCACTTGGAATGTTAACTCCCTGAACGTGAGACTTCCTCACGTAATTGAATGGTTAAATCAAAATAGCCCAGATGTTCTTTGTCTTCAAGAAACAAAACAAGATAATGATAAATTTCCTCATTCTAAATTTAAATCACTTGGATGGTATTCATATCATAATGGTCAAAAAACCTATAATGGTGTTGCAATTATTAGTAAAAAACCCTTATCAGATGTCTTCATTAGATATTACCGGATTTTGATGACCCTCAAAGTAGATTAATATCTGGCGACATACGAAATAGCAGAAAACAATAAAGTTAGAATTATTTCTGCCTACATACCTAATGGCCAATCACTAGATTCTGATAAATTTGTTTATAAAAAAAATTGGCTTAGATAATTTTTGTAAATGGTTAAAAAATTAACAGATAATAAAATATTATATTAACAGGTGATTTTAATATCGCTCCAGAAGATATTGACTGCCATGATCCAAATCTGGAAGGGAAAAATCTTAGTTTCAGATATTGAAAGAGATTACTTTAAGCAAATATTAAGTCTTGGATTTACTGATTCATTTAGAATACTTAATCCCAAAAGTAATGAGTATTCGTGGTGGGATTATAGAATGGCAGGCTTTAGAAGAAACCTAGGTATGAGAATAGACCATATTCTAGTGTCTAAATCGTTATTACCCGATTTAATTCATTCATATATTGACAAAGAACCTAGAAAATTAGAGCGTCCCTCAGACCATACTCCTGTAATAAGTGAATTTAAAGATTAAAATTTAATCTTCTTCATTTAATGTATAAATAAAACTTGTCGATTCCTGATTTTTTTGCTAAATCTGCAACGCTAATCTTATTTTGTAAATGAAAATTAAAATACATTATTTCAAAATTATCTCTAGCATCTCTTAGTGGTTGGTTGAGAAGGGAAGTAATTCTATGTTCATCTTCACTAATAATTTTATTCGGATTAGTTAGGCTTTTATTTAGAGAATTAATATCAGTAATTGTAATCTTCTCAGTTTGAGAACCAATCATTAAGCTAAAAATTATTCCGTCTAATGTATCAATATTAGTAATATTTTTATTTACTCTTAATTCGTTCAAGGCGGAAATTTCAAATTCTTTAAAACCAAAATCTTTATTTTTTTCAAGGTAAAAGTTTTGGCTTTTGAAATTGCTGGTCGGATGTGTATGCGAGAAGGTATGCGTTAAAAGTATATTTTTCTCGAAGCTTCCATCTATTAATTTCAAAGCATTTAAACTCTTTTCATTTATTGAACTTTCAATAATTATAATTTTTATTTTTGAGGTTCTTATTTCTTCAGCTAATGAAATAAATATGTTTTTTTTCTCATCCGTATAATTAAAGAAATTATCAATCACTATATATTTTGTTCCTTTTGCTTGAGCAACCTTAATAATATTTGTGGTAATTAAATCTTGTGAATCAATGTGAAAAGAACTACTGCTCACCAAGATACTCTTACATACATTAATAAAATTTCCTTTTGGTCCAACTAAAGCAGTGAAGTATGAATTTTTTAATGCTTGAAGATCAGTTTTAAAATCATTAACATACTTGAGTGAATTATTCTCAAGGAAATATTTATCAATTTTATCAATTAAATCTTCATAAGAAACCATTTGATTTTAATAATTTTTGAAATTCATCTATTAGTCTTTCTGAGGATTTGAAGGCGCCTTAAACTTCCCTCAATTGCAGTATCAATAGTTTCTTTTGAAAAACTTTTATCACTCCTGATGTGCTGGGTTATTTTTAGCCCAACTTTTAAGTAAGGAAATGCCATCTATATCAGGCATCCAAATATCTAATAGAATTAAATCTATTTTTTGCTTTTTTTTATACTTAATTGCAACAGACGCATTCTTTGCTAAAAAAACCTGTAAGCGTCAGCCATTGGGAAATTGATTCTCTGATATCTTTTTCATCATCTACAACTAATATTTTATAATCTTTTTCAAAATTTAATTTAAATTCTTAGTTGGCAGCATTATTGTTATTTTTACTCCACACGTTCGATTACTTACCTGAATAATACCATTATGTTCTTCAATTATTTTTTTTACAATTGCAAGCCCTAGGTCCAGTCCCATTATCTTTAGATGTTACATATGGTTCAAATATATCATGTTTATTATATTTTTAGGAATACCATCTTTATGTAATGTAATACTTATAGTTTTTAAGCGGACATTACAAGGATCTTTTACGTTAACCATAGCATCTTTTGCATTTTCAATTAAATTGATTATTACTTGTCTTAATTTATTTTCATCGCCTTGAACAATTAATATTTTTGAGGGGCTTATCTTCTTTACGATTTCTTTTGATGCACCGTCTTGTATCCTTGTAAGTATCAAGTTTATGTTTCTGTAAAAGGGCTGGGAGGTTTGTTTTATGTCTTTAAATATTGTAAATTCAAAAACATGTTTAAAGAAAGTCCTGTATTAATTATTGATGAATCTTCTTTATTTAATTTTTTACTAAATTTATGCTGTATTCGCTCAGCTATTAACTGAATTGGTGTCAATGGATTTTTAATTTCATGCGCTAATCTTCTTGCGACCTCCCCCCATGCTATTTGTCTTTGTGCCTTTGTAACCATTGTTATGTCATCTATTACCAATACATATGATCCTGCAACTTTTTCAGCTAAAGGTGAAATTTGTAAGATAATTATTTGTTCTTTCTGATTATGCTCAAATTTAAACTCTGTACTAATTTGCTTCATACTTTTTTTAGGGTTACCCAAATATTCTTCAATAAATTTTAATAAGCCTCCGTATAATTTTTTATTTCTGATAGCTTTAGATAATAATTTACCTTCAGCGTTACCTGATTTAAAATTAAGCATTTTTGATGCTGATTTATTATATAGCCTTATCTTTTTAGAATTATCAATTACAACGACTGCAGTAACTAAATTGGTAAGGATAATTTCTAAAAATGACCTAGCTTCTTCTAAGCTCTTTCTATTCTTTTTTGCATTTTTAGTAGCAGAGTCAAGTTGACTAGTCATACTGTTAAATGATTTAACTAATACACCTAGTTCATCTTTCCCAGATTCTGGAATAAACTTCTTATAATTGCCTTTAGCAATTTCGTTAGTAGCATCTGCTAACATTGCCAGTGGTCTAGAAAACTTTCTACTTAAAATAAACGAAATAGCAACAGAAGATAATATTGCTAGTAATAAAACAAGAGTTAAGGTTAAGGTATAGATTATTTTTAATGAATTTCTACTATAGGTTAATTGTTGATATTCCTCGTATACAGATTCGACTGAAACTGCAATATTTGCAATTGATCTTGGTATTGGCTGAGTCAACATTAATATTTGCTGCTGTGAACTAACGTCTAATACATTTTTTTGTTGCGATTTGTTTGAGTCTACTGGAATAAAAGCCTTTAAAAAAATCTCCTTATCACCAGTTTCAATATTATCCGAAAACTCTATTTTAATAAAATAACCATTACTAGCTTTTGCGATGTCGTCATTATCGATTAATGGTGGAATTAATACCTCCCTTGAACTTGAAATTAAATTAATACTTCCATTCTTATTAAATAATACTCCATCTTGTATCGCGAACTTTTCCCTCATATCATTAAGAACCTCTCTGTCTTTTCATCATGGCATTGTATTGCGATATTGCATAGGCGATACTTTTCCCCTTCAATTCAATGTCATCTATCTAGTATGTCGACCGTCTTTTGCCCTAAGAGTTAAAGGCCCCCTTCCAGGGCTGATTCAAGCTCTACAAACGTCAAGACCTTGAAGACTCTTCAATTGATTTAGTTAAAAAATTAACAGATACAAGGTAAACAATCGAAACAGGTATTAAAACCATTAAGCCAAAAGACAACACTAATCTTAATGTTAATCTACTCCCAATTATTTCTTTTTTAACACTTTGTAAAAGTCGAAATACTTGAATTGTTATCAAAATTATTAAGGAAAAAACAAAAAATACTGATAATTTAATAAAACGAAAAGTATCACTTGAAATTAAATCAGTATTTGACAGGGACTTTGCTAGCAAAATTAAGAGTGCAATACCAATAATTGCGACTGATGTTATTACATATTTCATGTTAATCTTTCCAATAAATATTCATATTTTATAGACTCAATGTTCCATGATTTATCAAAAAAATTTACCTGTAAGGGTTTGGGTAATTTCTTCTTATCCAGCTTTACTTCTAACACAATATAGTACTTGTAAACATTAGATTTATTTTTAAAATTTAAATCCCATTGTTTATTATTTGAAACTTTTTATTGCTTCCTCTAAATCATTAAATTCTTTTTTTTTGCCATATACGCCATGAACCTCGTAGACTTGCTTTAATGTTTTATACTTAATTCTGTAGAAGAGCTCTACTTGCTGAATTTTTTCATCAAACCGAAAGTTATTTTTAATAAATACTCTGCAGACTATTTTGAAATTAAAAGGTATCCCCTTATTTATAGCACTTTTAATTTTCTTGGATAATTTAATTTTTTGTACAAACTCGATTGAATAACTATTTTCATTTTTTTTAAAACTAAAATCTTTTATTTCAATACTTTTCTCGCCCTCAAATGCATTTACATTTCCTGAAAATAAGAAAATTATCAGCACCGCATATATATATATTTTACTTTTCAAGTAATGCATAAAATAAGCCATCATGAATGTCGTTTGGAATTAGTTGATTCTCTATTGAAATTATATTGTTTGGAAATTTTATTTCTATCTCTTCTACATTATTAATTTTTTTAAATTTTTCAATCACGGCTCTATTTTCTTCCCTAAATATTGAGCAAGTGACATAAAGTAATTTACCTTTATCCTTTAACATTCTCCCATGATGCTTTTAGTAATTGAAACTGCTTTTCGTGGAAATAATCTAAATCATCACGCCTTCTTAACCATTTAATATCTATATGCCTTCTTACTATCCCTGATGCTGTACATGGTGCATCAAGCATTATCCTATCAAATTGCTTTCCATCCCACCATTCATTACTTTTATCTACCTTTGCATTTATTACTTTTGCTTTTAAGTCCGCTCTTCCTAGATTATCCTTAATCATCTCAACTCTTTTTTTATCAAGCCTCTCATATGCTGCAAACCTTCAGTACTATGTTAACCAGGCAGCACATAAATCTAAAACTTTGTGACCCTCTTTTAAATCTATTAAATGCCCAGCCAATTGGGCGGCCTGATCTTGAATTGATACATATCCATCTATAAAATTAGGAATCTTTTGAACATCTGTGGGTTGCTTTCAATAAATGAAGATTTATTAAAAAAATCCTTAAAAGAAATTTCTAAGTTAAATCCAAAACCCGGCTCTGCTTTATTTTCTTCAACAAGTGTTGTACAACACATTATTCCAGATTTTAATATTTCTATTATTGATGGGCAATTAGATTTAGTGATGAATACTGGGATGATTCCAGAGCTCAGAATTAACTCAGGATTCAAAGACTTATTGCAAGGGTATAAAGAAACCAAAGGAAAGCAAAACAAGACACAGAAAGAGGCTGTGTTTTTTGTTAAGCAAAAATTAGATTACTGCAAAATGGCTTATCAGATGTCATTTCGTCTAGAGCTATAGAAGCTGCATCTAAAGATTATCATCAATTCCTTCTTTTGACTAATTTGTTGATAATAAATGAAGACTCTCCTAAGAATCTTAATGCGCCGTATACTAAATTTTTTATTTCAGGCTTATTTATTTCTTCTAATTTTTTACTGTATTTTTCAAAAAATACTGCAAAAGTCTTATCAAGGTTTTTGCCTGATAAGACATTTTGTAAAATTAATGACGCTATCCATTGTGATACATTCATTATGTAATTGATTCTCCGGTTATCACACTATATCCATTAATGAACTCTTCTGCTGACATCAGGTCTTGAGCCCTCAGGCTGAATTTTTATAATTTTTATTGCATTATCGTGACAATTGTAAATATAAGTTTTCTTTTACAATTAACTATAAATTACCTGGCAATAAATTAACTATAGAGTCTATTTTTATACTAACAATATCTGCTTCCCAAATTTTAATTATTTTTTTCCTAAAAATACAATTAACTACTGGATACGGATTAAATCCTTTCGTCTCTGAAAGAAGGTGTGGAATATATTTTATTTAAAATAGATTCATTGTGAAACACAAGTCCAATATCTCTAGATGTTTGGTCTAATAGTATAGTTCTAAACATATAATTTTGGAGAACTTTTAGCATCAGGTTTGCTCCAGCTTCAGACAAGTATTTATTTAGACTTCCTGTTGTATCAGAATCCTTAATTTTAATTTTTTCTTTTTCAATCATTGGCCCTGCATCTAATTCTGGAATTACACTCATTATTGTTACGCCTGTTGCCTTATCCCCAGCTTCTATCGCCCTATGAATTGGTGCCGCACCCCTCCAACGAGGTAATAACGAAGCGTGTATATTATATTTATGTAAAAAATAATTTAAAAATTCTGTTGGGATAATGAGTCCATATGCCACTACTATCAAAATATCAGGTCTCATGATAAGATTTTATTTTTTACATCGTCATTATTTAATAGTTTCTCTGGTTGGTATAAAGGTAATTTATGTTCTAGAGAATATTTTTTAACAGGGCTGTGTGTTATCTTCATTCCTCTTCCTGATTTTCTATCAGGCTGGGTTAAAACAAGGCTAACTTCGTAGCCTGAGTCATGTAATAACTTTAAAGTTGGAACTGAGAAATCTGGAGTTCCTGCAAAAATAATTTTAGGTTTTTTATTTTGCATTTAATCAAGAATATGGTTGTTTGTTTTTTTTAATCATTTTTCTTTTAATTCTATCTTTTTTTAAAGAGTAAGATTTCAACAAACACCTTGCCTTCAAGATGATCCATTTCATGTTGAATACATACCGCTAACAATCCTTCAGCTTTTATTTCAAACTCTTTCCCTTCTTCATTAAGAGCCCTAACCCATACACTCTTGAATCTTTCTACTTTTTCATAAATATCTGGAACTGATAAACATCCTTCTTCTAGTTCTTGAGTTCCGGATGATTTAATTAATTCAGGGTTTATTAAAGTAACCAAACTGGTTTTATCTTCTGAAACATCAATTACAATAATTTTCTTGTGAAAATCAACCTGTGTCGCAGCCAGCCCAATTCCGTTTGCATCGTACATGGTCTCTGAAAGATTATTAATGAATGCCTTAATTTTTTTATCAACAACCATTACTTTGCTTGCAATTTTATATAGCCTTGGATCAGGATAGTTTAATATTTTTAAAAGTGACATAATTGGTATTGACTGAAAAGAATTGTAAGTTTATTAAAAGTAAAAATTACTAAATATTTTAAAATTAATCTATATTAATACTGTTAACTTAAATCTTTTTCTTTTATTTAAACTTCTTAATTTCATAAACTAATCTTATAACCAGCGAGGATAAATAATGTTTGATTTACTAATTTATATGTTTGAAAATTATCTAAGCTCTAAGCCTCACTCTGACTTTACAAACATAACCCAAGAGCTCGAAGCTGCAGGGTTTGATAATAAAGAAATTAAGAATGCCCTTGATTGGTTTACTCAACTTGAAAAATTAGCCGATAAAGATAATGTTTCTATCTATGCATAACTATGAAAATACAATCCGAATTTTTACAGATAACGAAAAGAATAAAATCACCACCGAGGGTCTTGGCTTTATTCTATTTCTTGAGCAAGCCATATTCTTAAATCTGGTGAACGTGAGATAATTTTAGATCAAGCCATGGCCATTAATCAAAAAGCAATTAGTCCTTAATGAGGTTCGCTGGATTGTGATGATGACTTTATGGCAAAATGGAAGAGAAAATGATTATTTATTTGTTGAAGATGCTCTCTATAAGCCTGATCAGAACAGAATGCACTAGTCTCTAATATTCTTTACAATTTTCGAGATAATTCCCTGACTTCATTCAAAGTATAGAAGTGAATGCTTGGTACACCATATTGAATAAGAGTCTCACAAATTTCAGAAATAACATCGACACCAAACTCTCTCAAGTGAAGGAATATCATCTTGATAATCTTCTAATCTCATTCTAAGCCATCTAGGAATTTCTGCTCCACAGTTATTCGCAAACCTGGATAATTGCTTAATATTATAAATTGGCATTATTCCTGGAATAATTGGAATTGAAATAGATCTTTTCTGGCACTCTTCAATAAATCTAAAATATGCATCCACATTGAAAAAGAATTGTGTTATTGCAGATTCTGCTCCAGCATAATTTTTCTTAAAATTAGAAAAATCTTTAAATGCATTATCAGCTTCTGGATGAAATTCTGGGTACGCTGCAACTTCGATATAAAATTTGTCTCCCATTTCATCACGAATAAAAGCTACTAGCTCATTTGCGTAATTAAGTTCGCCATGGCTAACTGCCCCTGAAGGGTTGTCTCCCCTCAAAGCAACAATATGGTCTATTCCTTTACTCTCATATTGTTTCAATAATTCAAGGATCTCGCTTTTGGTGATGATATACAAGATATATGTGGTACCGCTTTTAAACCTAAAGCTTCTTATTTCTAAAACAGTTTCTAAGGTTTTTTCTTTTGTCGATCCACCTGCACCAAAAGTAACTGAAAAAAATTCAGGATCAATTTATCGAAGTGCTTCAGTAGTTATCCTTAATTTTTGAATTCCCGCCTCTGTCTGAGGCGGAAAGAATTCAAAACTTACTGATGGCATATTGGGCATATCTTAATACCTATATGTGATAACTATCGTTTTTAAAAGGTCCAGAAACTGGAACATCAATATATTTCGCTTGCTCTTTAGTCAGCTCTGTAAGTTCAGCATTTAACGATCTAGTTGAAGTCGAGCCACTTTTTCGTCAAGATGCTTAGGTAACGTATGAACTCCCAAAGGGTAGCGATCTTGTTGATTAAATAATTCAATTTGTGCTATCACTTGATTTGCAAATGAAGATCCCATGACATAACTGGGGTGGCCTGTGCCACAACCAAGATTTACAAGGCGACCCTTTGCTAACAAAATAATTCTCTTGTTATCAGTAACAACATATTTATCAACTTGAGGTTTTATTTCTTCCCATTTATATTCTGATAATGAGGCAATTTCAATTTCATTGTCAAAATGACCAATATTACATACTATTGCTTGGTTCTTCATTTTCACCATATGGCTATGGTTAATAACGTTGTAATTTCCTGTTGCTGAAACAAAAATGTCAGCATGCTCTGCTGCATAATCCATGGTAGTAACATGATAACCTTCCATCGCCGCCTGAAGCGCACATATTGGGTCAACTTCAGTAACCCAAACTTGGGCAGACAAAGCTCTTAATGCTTGAGCTGATCCTTTACCAACATCGCCATAACCACAAACAACAGCTGTTTTACCTGCATCATTATCATCGCTAGCTCTTAATACCATCAACAAAGATCTTTCACCAACCATATTAATTATCAAATTTAGATTTTGTTACTGAATCATTCACATTAATTGCTGGAAAGGATGACCATTTTGCATTAGGTCATAAGCGATGTACGCCAGTTGTTGTTTCTTCAGTAACACCCTGAATATGCATCACGTTCTTTAGTAAACCAGCCAGGACTTTCTGCCATTCTCTTCTTAATTTGAGCAAAAACAGCTTCTTCTTCTTCTGATGTTGGAACATCTAGTAAATGTGTTTCACCTGCTTCTACACGAGCACCCAATAGAACATACAGCGTTGCATCACCACCATCATCTAAAATCATATTTGCACCATGTTCAAACATAAATGATTTATCAAGATAGTCCCAATGCTCAACCAGATTTTGTCCTTTTATTGCAAAGACAGGAACTCCAGCTTTTGCTATTGCAGCGGCAGCATGGTCTTGAGTTGAATAAATGTTGCAAGATGCCCAGCGGACCTCAGCACCTAAATCGATTAAGGTTTCTATTAAAACTGCAGTTTGAATAGTCATATGCAAAGAGCCAGTAATAAAAGCCCCCTTCAATGGTTTTGAGCTCTCATACTCATTACGAATTGCCATTAAACCAGGCATTTCTGTTTCAGCAATTGCAATTTCTTGCCTGCCAAATTTAGCTAGATTGATATCAGCTATAAGGTAGTCTTTGGTATCTAATTTTGAATCAGTCACAGTATTCATTTTTTCTCTCTTATAAATAAAATGTGACCAGTGAGATGTTTTGTTCACCTAACATCCCGAACTGGCACGGGTTAATTATGGTGAACGCAGTTACAAATAAATTTGCAGTTCGAGCCTGGGAAAATTCTTGCAGCGTTCCTCGGATAACAACATGGTAATTCAAATATTAGTATAAATCAACCGAATACAGCCCTTTATAGAGAAGCTAAAGCAGTTTTCTTGTCTAACGCTTCCCATGTAAAATCTGGCTCATCTCTTCCAAAATGCCCGTAAGCTGCAGTTCTTTTGTAAATTGGACGAAGTAAGTCTAAGGCCTTAACTATACCTGTGGGCCTTAAGTCAAAATGTTCAAGTACCAGCTTAGATAAAATGTCTTCTGAAACCTTTCCAGTTCCATAGGTATCAACCATGACAGAAGTCGGTTGAGCCACCCCAATTGCGTATGAAATCTGTACTAAACACTTTTCCGCTAAACCCGCAGCAACAATATTTTTTGCAACATATCTAGCGCGTAAGCCGCTGAACGATCTACTTTACTTGGATCTTTTCCACTGAAAGCTCCACCTCCATGTGCACCTTTACCTCCATATGTATCTACAATAATTTTACGGCCCGTAAGTCCACAATCCCCCTGAGGTCCACCTATAACAAAGCGACCAGTAGGGTTAATTAAAAACTTAATATCACCCTTAATTAAATCTTGAGGTAATACAGGTTTGATTATTTCCTCAATCACAGCCTCTCGGAGATCTTCAAGACTTACATCAGGAGAGTGTTGTGTTGATAAAACCACTGTATCAATTCTCTCAGGTTTATTATTTTTATACTCTACAGTCACTTGAGATTTTGCATCTGGTCTTAAGTACTTAATCTCTTTATATTCTCTTCTGACAGCCGCTAGTTCTAAACGGTGAGCAAGGTGAATAGGTAAGGGCATTAATGCTCGGTCTCGTTGGTCGCATAGCCGAACATGATCCCCTGATCGCCAGCGCCTTCGTCTTTGGCACCCAACGCATCGACACCCTGCGCAATATGCGCAGATTGTTCATGCAAAAGGTTTGTCACCTCGCAAGTTGAGCATCAAACATATACTCTCCTTTTGTATAACCAATTTGAGCAATAACGTCTCTTGCAATTTTCTGTACATCTAAATATGCTGAAGACTTAACTTCTCCGGCAAGAACTACTAAATTTGTATTTGTTAATGTTTCTGCAGCAACCCTTGCTGATGGATCTTCAGACAAAATAGCATCTAGAACTGCGTCTGAAATCAAATCAGAAACTTTGTCAGGGTGTCCTTCAGAAACTGATTCTGAAGTAAAAAGAAAGTTTTTCATGAAAACCTTAAGTTGATTTTTAAATCAACAAATAATAATAAAAAAAAATAGGGTCTATCTTAAATTACATATGATTAATTTTACAAAAATGCATGGTATTGGTAATGACTTTATAGTCATCAATCAAATTAATACTAATTTTAATCTGAGCTCTTTAGCAATAAAGGCTTTAGCAAACAGAAACTTTGGTATAGGCTTTGATCAGCTCTTAATTGTGGAGTCAACTAAGGATATAAAGGCCGAATTCAAATATAGAATATTTAATGCTGATGGAAAAGAAGTCGAACAATGTGGAAATGGAGCTAGATGTTTCTATCGTTATATTCAACATCATAAATTAACACAAAATAAAACAGTGTTAGTTGAAACTAAATCTGGAATTATTGAGCTCACAGAAAAATCAGAAGAAAATATATCAGTAAACATGGGCCGTCCAGTACTTAAAGCCTCTAGTAATACAGATGATTATATTCTTGTCTCAATAGGGAACCCTCATGCGGTTATGACTGTTGCTAAAAACCCTAGTTGGGAAAAATACATAACGATAGGCAAAAAAATACAATCTAAATTTTCTGATGGAGTTAATGTTGGCTTTATGTCAATAATGGATAAAAAAAATATCAAATTAAAGGTTTTAGAAAGAGGGAGTGGGCTAACTCTTGCATGTGGGACTGGAGCCTGTGCAGCAAGCGCAGTCGCAATTACTAAAGGCTTAGTTGAATCTCCAGTAACAGTTCACATGGATGGTGGAGATCTTGTCATAAAATGGGATGGCTCAAATTCAATGACCATGTCTGGTCCTGCTCAAATTGTTTACGAAGGCAAGGTAGACTTAAAATCAATTGCTAACAATGACTAATAAAGAATACATAAAAGCCTACACCGAATACATTACTTTTGAAAAAAGACTTAGTAAAAATACAATAAAAAACTATCTAAAAGATATTTTTAAACTAGAGGAATTAAATAATCAGGGGCCACTTAACAAAATAGAAATAGATGATATACGGAAAAATATTTCTTCACTTCACTCAAAAGGCTTAAATGGAAAATCTTTATCAAGAATGCTGTCTTCCTGGAGAGGTTTTTATGAATTTTTAATTAACCGCTTTAATTTTATCAAAAATCCTATCATAGGTATTAAGGCTCCAAAATCACCCAAAAAACTTCCTCAGATACTTTCAGTAGATCAGGCAGTTAAATTGGTCGACATTAAAGATGAAAGTTTTTTAGGAATAAGGGACCACGCAGTATTAGAGCTTTTTTATTCGTCTGGCTTAAGGTTATCTGAACTAACAAATTTAAATGAAAATGACGTTAATCTCTCAGACGAAACAATTACAGTTATAGGAAAGGGAAACAAAACGAGAATTCTGCCGATAGGAGATATGGCAATTAAAGCAATAAAAAAATGGTTAGCTCTTAGATTGAAATTTTTAGATGGGAGCTCTTATGATTCAGCTTTATTTTTAAGCAAGCTCTCAAAAAGATTAACCCCTAGAGCCATACAGTATCGATTAAAATTTTGGGCGATTAAACAAGGAGTGCCTGAAAATATTCATCCATCAATTACTTCGACATAGCTTTGCTTCTCATATCTTGCAATCTAGTCATGATTTAAGGGCTGTGCAAGAATTATTAGGGCATGAAAATATTAGCACCACACAAATCTATACTCACCTAGACCATCAACATCTAACTGAAATTTATGATAAATCACACCCTAGAGCAAAGAAAAAATAAATAATTTTTATTGGCTATTGATGATGGAGAAAATTTAAATTATAGTGAACAAATGGATGAAGATATAAATATACTTGAAAACAAACTTAATCAATTGTTTGATTTTGTAAAAACTCTTAAAGAAGAAAATGCTGATTTGAAGCCAAGCCTCCAAAATGCTCAGCAAGAAATATCAGTTTTAAAGAATAAAATTAATGATGCAACCTTAAAAATGGAAAATTTACTTGCACAATTACCAAAATAACCGCCTTACATGAAACAACTAGATATTAAATTACTTGGTAGGGACTTTAGTATTTCTTGTCCTGAGGAAGAGGAAGCCAATCTCTGCGCGCGAGCGATTTCGAACGCGCGATGAAGTTCAAAAGTCTGGCAATATTATTGGCGTAGATAAAACTATTATTATGGCTGCGTTAAATATTACACATGAATTTTTGAATCAGGAGGGGGGCTCTAATATCCATACAATGGATTACAAAAATAAATTATCTAATCTTGGGTCT
Source organism: uncultured Methylophilaceae bacterium (assembly GCA_905182075.1). Lineage (GTDB taxonomy): Bacteria > Pseudomonadota > Gammaproteobacteria > Burkholderiales > Methylophilaceae > BACL14. The sequence continues at coordinate 256,435 of CAJIZS010000001.1, forward strand.
TTGATAGATCAAGCATTAGATTAATATTTAATGATTGAATATTTGTTTTGATGTTGCTTAGATTATATATTCTTTGAACTAGTCTATAGCATCGGTTTTAGTCAATCAGATGTGGTGCGAGCACTCACGATTGGGTAACCTTTTAAGGGCTCTTGGCGTGTGAACCTAAAACTTCTTAGTCTATTACCACCTGAACTCATTGGTTCTAGATGCTAGTCTAGGCAACATCAAAGCAAATATTCCTTCAGTTCAAATCCACAAAATAGACTTAAAAGTCTCTATATTTTTAGTACATCTTTTTAGTAAGCAGAAATAAGATATTCTTAGCTTAAGCTATGGTATTGCAAGTCACCTAAAGCGATAACCTCTAGTGATTTTTCGTGAGTGGATTCTAAAATTACAGGTGGAGCACATCCAGCATCAGCTGCCTCCAGCCATCGGTTTGCACACAAACACCATCGGTCGCCGTCCTCTAGCCCAACAAAATTATACTCTGGACGTGGAGTGCTCAAATCATTTCCTTGTGACTTCGAGAAGGCTAAAAATTCATTATTTACCTCAGCGCAAATTGTATGATTCCCAGTATCTGATTGACAATGATCACATTCACCATTTCTAAAATAGCCTGTTAATGGATCTAAACTGCAAATTTTTAAAGGAGTTCCTAGTACATTTTTCTTTTCCATAATTTTTCTCTTGTATTAAACTTCTATTAACATAACAATAATATATTAATTAAGGAAGATTTTTAGTATGCGCTACTGGCTAATGAAATCAGAACCTTCGGTATTTACAATAGAAGATTTAGAAAAAACCCCTCAACAAACAGTTAAATGGATTCCAACGAAGGGCATAAGAAACTATCAAGCTAGAAATTTTATGAGAGATGATATGGCTTTAGGTGATCTTGCTTTTTTTTATCAATCAAACTGTAAAATACCAGGAATTGTAGGAATAATGAAAATTACAAAAATATTATAAAAATATAGAAGAAGAAGACAATAAATATTATGATCCAAAATCTACGCTTGAAAATCCCAGGTGGCTAAATGTTGATGTAACTTTAGTAAAAAAATTGCCGTTGATTGAATTAGCAAAATTAAGAAGCTACTCTAAACTAAAAGATATGATGATATTAAGAAAGGGCAATCGATTATCGATTACCCCTGTTACCAATGATGAGTGGTCATTAATTAATGAAATCTAAAGCCTATATTTTACTTTGCTTGGTCTAAGCTTCCTATTGCTTTTGGATAAGTTACTATTCCCCAAGGGATTCCAGCAACGGGAATTCTTTTGGTAATGTCTAAACTATCTGAATCAATAACTAAAACTTCATCCGACCTTCCACATGCAAGAAGAATATTTTTATTATCAGGGGTAAATGTAAAATGCCAACATCTTCTACCATCGGTTCTCACTCTATCAATCTTCTCAAATGTCTTGACGAACAACACTAAAACGAATTTCTTGTAACCCAGTAAAATTATTTGCAGCAACAAATAATTTATCTCCGCTGGCATTAAAGCTAACGCCATAAGGTGATTTACCTGTATGAAGGTCTTTCCCCATATCAGAATATTCTGTCTTGACAGTTTTTACATGTTTAAAATCTTTATCAAGAACAATAAAATTATCACTATGCTCAAGCGTTGCTATATAAAAATTTCCATCTGGAGAAACTTTTATCCCCCTGGGTCTAAGTCCAAACTTTTCGGTTTGGAAAGTTTTAAGCAAATCTCCTGTTGAAAAATCATGAATTGTGATTGAGTTATCAGCTTCATTTGTTATGATTATTTTTTTGCAGGTACGATACTATATGCCTTCCGTTTCTGGTCCAGCAGTAATTTCTCTTACTTTTTTATCACTGTTTTGTACAAAGACAGCTACTTTAGCAGGCGTTCTATCCTCATCCTCATCCTCATCCTCCTCATGGATTTCTCCTTTAGCAGGTGGCTTTCCAGTTGAAGAGGGTTCTGTTGAAACAAAAACTTGCCCCTCATAAACTCTGACAAATTCAGGATTGATGCCTACATCAATAGTTTTTTCTATTTCCTTTGTGGCCACATTAATTACTGATATATTCGCTCCAGCTTTATTTGCAGTAATTAAATATTTACCATCGTTAGTTACACCTATCCCTCTTGGATAATCTCCTGCCTTAATTGAATCAACTAATTCCATTTTATTTAAATCAACGCTGAAAAAATGATGTTCAATATTGGTGAACTCATAAAATTCTTTCATATTAAATCTCTAGTTTCTACTTAAGATATAATATTTGGAAATGGGAAAAAGAATTACTTCCTGAGTTTATTAAAAATGTTTATTTTATTATATTTAATTTTTTTTTAGCTAGTGATTTCTTAATTTTTTCCAAGAAAAATTTTATAAGCTTCGTTATCAGTCTCATTGACATAGGTATACCCCAGATTCTTTAAAAATTCTTTAGATTCTTCTTTGCTTTCTTCATCAACTTGCATGCCAACCAGAACTCTTCCAATATCGGAACCATGGTTCCGATAATGAAATAAACTAATATTCCAATGACCCATTTTTTCTAGAAAATTTAAAAGTGCTCCAGGTTTCTCAGGAAATTCGAACCTATACACAACTTCATTATTTGCCTCTGGGGCATGCCCCCCGACTAAATGTCTCAGATGAAGCTTTGCCATTGTATTATGAGTTAAATCTATTGGTTCAAGAGAGGCTCTTTTTAAAACTTCAAATATTGATTTAGCTTCATCAAAGTTTTTTACGCTAATACCAACAAAAATATTTGCACTAGATTCACTTGAATATCTATAATTAAATTCAGTAATATTATTTTCACCAATCAGGCTGCAAAAGCTTTTAAAAGCTCCAGGTTTCTCAGGGATGGTAACAGCGAAAATTGCCTCTCTTTCTTCACCAATTTCTGCTCTTTCCGAAACAAACCCAAGTCGATCAAAATTCATATTTGCCCCAGAAGCGGTAGCAACAAAAGTTTTTGTTTCAACATTATTCTTTTTAATATATGACTTTATACCTGCCACTGCTAATGCTCCAGCAGGTTCTAAAATGGTTCTCGTATCCTCAAATACATCTTTTATTGCTGCACAAATTTCATCTTTACTAACAACAATCATTTCATCAACATACTGCTGACAAATTTTAAAAGGAAGCTCTCCTACTTGCTTTAATGCAGCTCCTTCTGCAAATAAACTAATCTTATCTAAAGTAACTCGCTTATTTGCTGCAAGTGATTGTGTCATTGCATCCGCACCTTCAGCTTCGACTCCGATTATTTTTATTTCAGGTTTTACAGCTTTTATATAAGCAGCTATTCCTGAAATTAAACCACCACCTCCAACACAGCAAAAAATAGCATCAATTGGACGAGAATAATCATCTAAAATTTCTTTTGCTATCGTACCTTGTCCCGCTATAACTTCTTCATCATCAAATGGATGAACAAATATTGAGCCTTGTTTTTTTTGAATGCCTAAAGCGTGATCAAAGCACTCATGAAGTGTTTCTCCGTGTAAGATCTACTTTAGCACCATGCGATTCAACGGCATTAATTTTTATAATAGGAGTTGTTTTAGGCATTACTATGGTTGCATTACATTCTAAAATTTTTGCTGCTAACGCAACGCCCTGAGCATGATTCCCTGCTGAACAAGCAATAACCCCATTTTTAAGATTCTCATCACTTAAGTTTTTCATTTTATTATAAGCACCACGTATCTTAAAAGAAAAAACCGGCTGAAGATCTTCACGCTTTAATAGAATATTATTATTAAATCTTTTTGATAAATTTATTTGTTTTTCTAGTTCACTAGGATCTTCTATGACAATTAGCTCAGCATTATCAATTCTTTTTTTATATTCATTTTTCATAATTTGATTATTCTCAAGCAACATTGTGCCGTGTATGATAACAACATAATACTTTAAGTTAATTAATAAACAGTTAAAGATAGTTTAATTGTTAAATAATAATAACTTAATCTTAAAATAATTATTGAATAATGAAGGTTTAAATAAAATGGATAAGCAACATTCTCAAGAAGAACTTAAAAAACAAGTAGCTATTAAAGCAATTGAATACGTTAAATCAGGAATTATTGGAGTTGGTACAGGCTCTACAGCAAATTATTTTATCGACGAGCTAGCTCAAGTTAAGAATAAAATTGATGGGGCAGTAGCAAGTAGTGAGGCTACAGCAGATAGGCTTAGGTCTCATGGAATTGAGGTGTTCGATCTTAATAATATTCATGGTATGGAAATATATGTAGATGGGGCTGATGAAATTACTGTAGCCCTCTCTGACCGTCGCGAATTTGAAGCAGAAGTTAACAAGAGAAAAAATTGTTGCTGCTAATTCAAAAACATTTATTTGTATATGTGATGAAAGTAAATATGTACCCACCTTAGGTAAGTTTCCTTTACCCGTTGAGGTTCTTCCTATGGCAAAAAGCTATGTCGCAAGAGAATTAACAAAACTAGGTGGCCATCCGCAACTAAGAGACTTTAAAACAGATAATGGAAATCTTATTTTAGATGTGCATGAGCTTAATATTAAAGACCCAATTGAAATGGAAACTAAAATTAATCAAATTGTTGGCGTAGTTACCAATGGCTTATTTGCTGTTCGTCCTGCCAATATTTTACTTCTTGCAACTAACGATGGAGTGAAGACAATAAAGAAAGGTGCTTAATTGCCTTAAATTTGTCATAATATACCCCTACTATTAACTAACTTTAGGTAAAGAAAATATGGCTTCAGAGCATATTTACAAACAGTTTGATGAAGATTTAGAAGCAATAAGGTCTAAAGTTTTAGAAATGGGGTCGATTGTTGAAGAACAAATAACCGATGCAATTAAGTCCCTAGTTGAATCAGATACCAAGCTGGCTAATAAAATAATCTCTCGTGATGCAAGAGTTAACGAGCTCGAAACAATAATAAATGAGGATTGCTCTTTGTTTATTGCTAAGCGCTCGCCTGCTGCGGGTGACCTCAGAAATATTCTTATGATGCTCAAAATTATTAACGATTTAGAAAGAATTGGCGATGAAGCTGCAAAGATTGCGCAAGCTACTATTCGTATTTTTGAAGATGATCGAATGAGCAAACCGCGCTTTAAACAAATAACATTAATGGCTAAAAATGTTGGCTCTATGCTTAAAGATGCTTTAAATTCATTTGCTCGATCAGATACTACTAATACTATGAGCGTTCTTAAGAGGGACCAAGAGGTAGATGATGACTATCGTTTATATATGAGACAACTTCTTACTTATATGCTTGAAGATCCTCGTACAATATCGATGTCACTGGAAAGTATATTTATTGCAAAGTCTTTAGAAAGGATTGGGGACCACGCGCAAAATATTGCTGAAGGGGTAATCTATTCAGTAAGTGGGACAGATGTTAGTCATGCTTCCTTCAAAGAAATAAAAGAAACGTTAAGTAATTAAACGTACTTTTAACTTTTAGGTGGTACATATCCAGTAGCTGCATCCGCTCCATCGCCAAAAAAATAAGCTTCAGTTTGTTCAGTTAAATATTTTCTTGCTTGAGGATCAACCAGGCTTAATCGATTTTCATTAACTAGCATAGTTTGATGTGTTAACCATCCTCCCCATGCTTCTTTTGACACATTTTCAAATATTTTTAATCCTAACGGTCCAGGATATGGAGGGTAATCGAGCCCCTCTGCTTCTTTTTTTAACTTCGCACACTTCACTATTCTGGTCATTATTAGTCCTTGGTTTGAATTATTTGAGTATCTTTCTTTAAATAATTATAATAAAGATGAACAGTAAAATTTCAATTTTATTAATAGGCAGGTGATAACTAATTAATTCTTAATTAGTTATTTAAACGGGAAGTTAAGTGAAAATCTTACACTGCCCCCGCAACAGTAATTGAGGATGGATATTTAATTCAACCACTGGGTTCATACCTGGGAAGGTTAATATTTAGTCTCATAAGTCTGGAGACCGGCCTTATCAAACTAGCATGGAAGTATTGCGGGGAAGCAATATTTAATTGATAAGACTTTTTTCTTTATAAAGAATTTTACAATTTTTTTATTCAAAAATCAACTTGGATATGCATTCTTGCATGCCTGGTTGCAAAGAGAGGATCATAATGAAACAGAAACTTTTAGTAGTATTAGTTGCAAGTGCAGTAAACGTTTATGCAGAACCAGCATTAAAAACAACTTTAACATCGAGCATTGGTAAGTAATGCGACAGAATTAACAGCGCCTTATTCCATTGAAATTCATACAGATAAAGAAATAGCTAAATCAGGAAGTACCTCGTTATTTGACTATTTATCAAAACATACAGGTCTTAGTATTTCGCCTAGCTATGGCGACAAAAATAAGCCTTTGATTGATATGCGAGGGTACGGGATAGAATCAGGCTACCAAAATCTAGTTATTTCAGTTGATGGAGTAAAACTAAATAATATTGATATGGTGACTCCATTTATAGGTGCCTACAATCTGAGTAGCATAGAAAGAATTGAAATTAATAGAGGCTCTGGTTCTGTAGTTAGAGGTGATGGTGCAATGGCTGGGTCTATTCAAATTTATACTAAAAATTATGACGGTGTAAGTATCGAATCTGCTATCGGAAGTGCTGGCCTTATGAATCATCAAATAAATGCAGGACTCACAACAGATCTCTATAATCTTACCGTAAACATTAGTGATGAAAAAAACGATGGCTACAGTGACGCTGATACTCAAGGCAATAAAGATAAGTCAGTGAGTAATACAGGGCAACTAAAATTAACAGTCAAAGCAGCTGAAAATTTAGCATTAAAGTTTGGAGTTTTAAATGTCAGAACAAATAATTTTATAGTTGGCAATCTTTCAATGGCAGAGTTTTTAGATAACCCTAAACAAAATAGTGGTAATCAGTACGGAAATTTTGATTTTGATTATGATAAATATAATACGGGCTTTGACTATGAAATAAACTCAAAATTTACTTTAAATGGAAACTATGCCTTTGAAGATAAAGAAACGCATTCTATTACATCTTATAATGACGATACATTGGACTACGAGACACATACACTCGATTTAGTTTTAAATCATAAGTTTGGTGACTTTTTTAACACCTACGGATTATATGTTTTTGATGGTGAGAGATTAGATGGAGGTTCATCTAGAGGTAAAGTTACAAAAGATAATAAAGCAGTTTTTGCTAATTCAGAATATCAACTAAACAACACTTTATTTTCTGCCGGCTACAGACAAGAAAAAGTAGATTATTCTTATAACGCAGCGACATCAGCAGGTCTGAGTACTGATGAATCTTTACATGCTTGGAATATAGGCCTTAATCATTCACTAAATTCTCAGTTGTCTATTTTTACAAACCTAAATCGTGCCTTTCAAGCTCCTGACGTCGACCGCTTTTTTATAGGAATTTACCCTGCACCAAATTATAATTTAACTGGTAGAAATTTTAATGGATTTATTGATCCAGCTTCATCCGAAACGCTCAATGTAGGTTTAAACTACTTAACTCCCAGGAATAAATTTAAAATCGTTGCTTATTATTCAGATGTTAAAAATGAAATTGCTTATGTTGGTTCGATAAATCAAAATATTGATAATTCAGAAAAATATGGGGTAGAGATTCAAAATAATTTTCAATTGAATGATAAGACAAATGTAGGGATTGCTTACAACTACGTTGAGGCAAAGATTGGGAGTAATGCCCAAGGTCTTGTAGATGGAAATGATATGCCAGGGGTTCCTAAACATACCGCTGTTCTTGATATTAATTATAAGTATTTAGATCAAGGTAATATTAATTTTAATCATACATGGAAACAAAAAACATATCATTTTGGAGATTTCGCAAATAGTAGTAGTCAGAAACAACCTGCGTATAGTGCGACTAACTTAAGTATCAATTATGTTGTCGATAATGTTAAATATGCTGACAAAGTTAATCTATTCGCGGCTGTAAATAATATTTTTGGAAATGAGAATGCTATTCAAAGCGCGGATAATAGTTTATATCCATTTAACTTTAGTAGAACATGGATGACTGGTGTGAATATTGATTTTTAAAAAGGTAATAGAGATGGTAAAATTTAGAAAAATTAATTTAAGGAAATAATTCGCTAAAAAAATATTTTAACAAAAGAAGTAAAAATAAGTATTTTTTTAATATTTTTTATTTTCTTAACAAGGGTTAGTCACGAATTAACGTTGCTATCCCTTCCTGACGCAAGCCTTATTATTTTTTTTGCTGCAGGAATTTTTCTAAAAAATATAAAATGGCTTTTATTTTTTGTATCTTTGATTGTTGGGATTGATCTTTATGCAATTAACGCAAATAATATGCTTCACATAAATCTTACCTTTAGTTACTGGGTCTACGTCACTACTTATTTAATATCCTGGTATGCGGGTAAAGAAATTTTAAGTGGGAGGCCTAGCTTAAAAACTTCAATATACATACCTACAGTATTGGGGGTACTATTGACGGCTTTTATAATTTCGTATTCGAGTCATTATTTTTTATCAGGGTGGATTAATAATCCAGAGTTTTACGGAAACCTTCTTTTTCTCAAAGAGAATTTAAGCTCCTTTTTAGTGGCTAATCTAACATATGCGATTGTGCTACTTGTATCTGTTAAAGCATTGGAACTTATTAAGCAATCAAAATCTACCAAAGAATTTAACGCTAATTAGATAGCACATATCAAAAGCACCCTAACATAGGATATTTTGATATAATCTCGCACTTAAAGTTTATATGGCCTGATAGCTCAGTTGGTAGAGCAGTGGATTGAAGATCCTCGTGTCGAAAGTTCGATTCTTTCTCAGGCCACCATCTTTAGTTGAAATTTTTTTATCTTCTTTCTCTAGGCGTTTAAATTCTACCACAGTCATTACAGCTCCAACTATAGCAAGCGCAAAGCAGAAAAAACCAGTAAAGAATATTAGTGAATCATCCATGATTAGTCCTTCCTAGCTATTATTTTAAAATAAATAGCAAAGGTTAAAATTGATGGAATCCATGTTGCAGTAAACAATGCCTCTTGTATCAACACCTTGAAACCAAAGAAAAGCAGTTGTTACAAATGCAACTGCAACTGAAAGTAAAATACATATATCTGACGTTTTCATCATAATAAAATCCTGTTTAAAAAATTAATCTTCATTCCAAAAAGCCCAAGAACCTATTAGCAAAAAAATTACTGTTAAAGATGCATGCGCCCTAATACTTGTTTCCTGCGGTAACTCTATCAATAAAGGGACAACATTAATCATACCAAGTATAAGCCAAATTAGCGCTAAAGAACAAATGTTCTTGGAACATCAGATTTCGCCTTAAATGGGATTAGTTTATACCCTAATCCAACTAGTGCTATGGTCAACTTTTCATTAAAAAATATTGAAGGAACTCCAGTAAGAATTATTGATGTTAATGGAAGAACAATACTGAAAACTACAATTTCTTCAGATAACAATATCAATATTGAAATGCTAACAAACGGAGTTTATTTTATTCAATTACAAATTGAAAATAAAGACCTTAGTTACAAGTTTGTAAAAAAATAATGATTGCGTTATCAAATAATGTAGCCTTTGTTAGGCCTCACTGTGTCGTGATGTGAATTCAATAAAAGAGTCGGTAATTCGGAATTAAAATTTTTATTAGTAGACCAAATATTATTATGTTGTCTTGAAAAGGGAATATTAGATTCATTAAACCATGTTTCAATTCGATCAGCGGTTTTATTTTCTGATCCGGAAAATGACTCAATTCGAATTAGATCTTGCAGTAGAGATATGGCTTTTTGAGTAATCATTATAATTTAATTTGAGTATATTCATTAGATTCAGTAATCATTTTTGAATTACCAATTCGCACCTTAGTAACACCTTTTTTCAAAGCTTCAAAGCAATTTTTTATTTTTATGATATTTTTACACCAGTAATAAACAACTAATAACAATACAGGAGAAAAAAATGACAGATAACACAGCAAAAGTAGTAATCACTTGAAAATATTTTAGAAATGGAACTTGCTGGAGTAGTAATATACACACATTACGCTTTAATGGTATACGGATACAATAGAATTCCAATTATCAGTTGGTTAAGGGGTCAGGCCACTGAGTCTCTAGATCATGCGAATCAAGCTGGAGAGCTAATAACGACACTTGGCGGCCATCCTTCACTTGGCATTGGTCCTTTATTAGAATCTCACAATCATGATATTGGTAATATTTTAAGAGAATCGCTTGATCATGAGCTTGCTTCTCTAAATTCATACAAGGACCTCCTTAAATTAGTTGAGGGAGACTCTATAATGCTCGAAGAGTATGCAAGGACGATGATACATACTGAGGAAATGCATTTAGGTGAAGTAGATAAAATGTTAAGAAACCCTGGTGATGTTGAACCCTTTAACAAATGAAATTTGACTTAGAAGTCGATGCTATTGGTCTCAAATGTCCTCTCCCAATTTTATATTGTAAGAGGGGACTAAATAGCATATTGGATAATCAAACATTAAAAATTAAAACCACAGATAAAAGTGCTCATAAGGATTTCAAATCTTTCTGTGATAAAACCGGGCATCAACTTGTTGAGCATTTTAAAGAAAATGAAGTAACTATTTTTTATATTACAAAAAATTAACTATTTAATTTCATACTATAATACTGTTTTTCTCTTAAAAGACTGAAACTTTTAAGTCTTTCTTCTTCCTGCTCTATAACTTCACTTGGAGCTTTTGAGGTAAAGCTTTTATTACTCAACTTGCCATGAGCTTTTGTAATTTGAATTATTATATCTAATTTACTTGATAAACTAACAATATCCCTTGGTTTGCATAAATATCCATTAAAATTGTTAATAATCGCAACAGGAGCATCTTGGTCTGGAATATTTTTTACAAGTTCTACTTCTGATAGTTTTGCTAATCCTTTTATATAATTCTTATATGTATTAAAAATTTTCTCATCACCCTCAACAACTAAAGGAATTTTTTGAGCTGGAGAAATGTTCATCTCCCCCCTCAAACTTCTTGTGTTTAAATCAGAAAACTTTTGCTCTTTCCACTTAATCATCTTTATCTATTTTATTTATTCTTCTTTCATGCCCCGTCAGGGTTTAGCTGAATGCCGGCCAGCGGGGCAATGTTTTGCCATATTTCTTCAGTTATAAAGGGCAGCATAGGATGGGCGAGGCGCAGGATTGCCTCTAACACGCGGACCAAGGTTCTTCTAGTTGCTCGTTGCTGAGCCTCTGTTCCGTTTTGGATTTGAATTTTTGCTAACTCTAAATACCAATCACAATATTCATCCCAAATAAACCGATAAATCTCTTGAGATAATAAATCAAACCGATATTCTTCATAAGCTTTATGTATTTTATCTAAAGTAATTTGTAATTCGCTTACTATCCATCGATCAGCTTGTGAAAATTCCAGATACCCATCGGTACATTCTTCAAAACCATTGTCTTGTTCTTCACAATTCATTAAAACAAAGCGCGCAGCATTCCATAATTTATTACAAAAATTTCTATAACCCTCTACTCTTTTTAAATTCGAACTTAATGTCTCTACCAGGGCTTGCAAGACTTGCAAATGTAAAACGAAGTGCATCAGTTCCGTGTCCTTTATCGAGTATCAGAAATTCTTTTTTAGTTTTTTTTATAATGTTTATTTTTGGAAGTTCATATCCCATTGTTCTCTTCTTAACTAAATCATCTAGGGAGATTCCATCTATTAGGTCTATAGGATCTAAAACATTACCTTTAGACTTACTCATCTTATTTCCATCAGAGTCGCGGATTAATCCATGAACATACACATGCTTAAAAGGGAACTTCTTTCATGAAATATTTAGTCATCATGATCATTCTGGCAACCCAGAAGAAAATAATATCAAAACCAGTCACTAGCACAGAGTTAGGATAAAAATTTTCTAATACTTTATTATTTTCTTTTATTATCTGGCCAACCTAATGTAGCAAAAGGCCATAGACCTGATGAAAACCAGGTATCTAAGGCATCGGCGTCTTGGTGCAGGTCTGTATACCCATCATTTTTAGCTAACTCTTGAGCTTCTTTTAAAGAATGTGCTACATAAATCCTTCCATCTGGACCATACCATGCTGGTATTTGATGTCCCCACCATAATTGCCTTGAAATACACCAATCTTGAATATTATTTAACCATTGATTATAAGTATTAATCCAGTTTCCTGGGTAAAATTTAATTTCAACTTCAGAAAATCCATTAGGGTCAATTTCACTAAAATCATTTTCCCATTTTTTATTTTTTTTGTGAAGAACACTAACACCTAAATATCCACCTTGGCTCAATAATCGAACCCGTTCGATACTCTTCAGGAACCAGGTTCATTAGTGCAATTTTCGTCTCATCAAAGCTTTCTTCGCCATTGGCAATCCTCTGAGCGCTGGCCACTTCCTCAGAGTAAGGCCTTCCGTCCGCACGCATGTTGGCTTTGATATCCATAAGATTATACATGGGAATGTTAGTACGTTTAGCGACTTGATAATCGTTGAAATCATGAGCACCTGTAATTTTTACTGCCCCCGTACCAAAATCAATATCAACATATTCATCTGCAATTATTGGTACTTCTCGATTAACAAGTGGTATTGTGGCTTTTTTTCCTATATATTTTTTGTACCTCTTATCTTCTGGGTGAACCATTAACGCAACATCACCCAACATTGTTTCAGGCCGGGTAGTCGCTACAGTAAGAAAACTATTTTTGTGATTAATTAACGGGTAGTTAATATGCCATAAAGAACCTGGCTCTTCCTCTTGAATGACCTCTAAATCTGATACTGCTGTCTGCAGCTGAACATCCCAATTAACCAATCTCTTGCCACGATAAATAAGTCCGTCCTGATAGAGCTTAACAAAAGATTCTGTTACGACCTTAGAGAGATCTTCGTCCATTGTAAAGCGTTCTCTCGACCAGTCAGGAGAAGTTCCTAATCTTCTCATTTGCTTTGTAATTTTTCCACCAGAGATATTTCTCCACTCCCATACCTTCTCAATGAATTTTTCTCGGCCTAGCTCATGCCTAGAAATACCTTCTTGGTCTAATTGTCTTTCAACAAGCATCTGCGTTGCAATTCCAGCATGATCAGTCCCAGGCTGCCAAAGAGTATTTGCTCCACTCATACGATGATATCTCGTCAAAATATCCATCAGAGTCTGATTAAATCCGTGCCCCATGTGAAGGGTTCCAGTAACATTCGGAGGGGGTAGCAGAATTGAGAATGATTTTGGATTCTTTAAATCTAAACCAATCTTATAATAACCTTTAGATTCCCAGAATTGATACCATTTTCCCTCAATATCTTTAGGACTAAATGATTTTTCTAACTCTTCTTTCATTGAATTCTTATTCTTATTTAAGTGACAATATTAACATGCCTGATATGAAGAAAATAACTGATTAAACTATCTTGAACATACTAAACAATTTTTATCTTTTTTTATAGTTAATATTTTCCCTTCAAATTCTTTTTGGTCAATTAATAATAGATGGCCGTTTAAAGACTTTCCAATATTCAGTAACAATTTCATTGCTTCAGCTGCCTGACATGCTCCAATTATCCCTACAAGTGGTGAAAAAACACCGTGATCAGCGCATCTAACTTCTAACTCTTCATCTGTGTTGGGGAACAAACAGTTATAACAAGGGCTGTTTGAATCCCTAAAATCGTATATGCTTACTTGGCCATCAAACTTAATTGCAGCCCCAGAGACTAGCGGCTTTCTTTGATTAAAAGCAATTTGATTTAGAGCATATCTAGTCTTGAAATTATCTGAACAATCAATAATAATATTTGCATTTTTAGAAAGTTCTTCCATTTCCTTAACGTCTAGCTTCTTAGTTATTGAAATAATTTCAATATCTGAGTTAATCTTTTCTAAATTTTTCTTTGCTGACAAAGATTTATTCATACCGAGTGAATCTTGATTGTGAAGTAATTGTCTTTGCAGGTTAGACAGGTCAACTTTATCAAAATCGCATATAGTTAACTTTCCTATCCCTGATGCGGCTAGATACATTGATACAGGTGAGCCAAGACCCCCTGCACCGATAATAAGGCAGTGACTATCAAGTAATTTTTGCTGTCCTTCATATTCAATTTCAGGTAATAAAATATGACGACTATATCTAATTAACTGACTATCTTTCATAACTAATTCGGACCTCTATTTGACTTTGATTAATCTCACAATGACCAATAGTTTTAGTTTTTTCAGAAAAATACTGCTCAAGTAATCCACAATTATTATATTGATTAACATTATTTTTATCTATTAATATACTTGTGGGCAAACCTCTTAGCATTTCTTTATCTAAGTCTTTTATAATCTGAGGAAGTCTAATTTCCTTTGGTTAATTGATTGATCAAATATATTTAGTTGCAGGCTTTAAATTAATATTTTGTAAGTAAAGGTATGGATAATTAATATTAAAATCATCATATTGGGAGTTACCAACAAAGATACTTTTATAGCCATATTTCAAATCATTAAAACTGTTACAAGTATTTTCAACTTGACTTTGCGTGATTAAAAAACTAAATATAAAGATTATAAAAAAACAAAAAATTCCATTTATCGAAAGAATTAATTTCTTACTTTTTAAATAAAACCTGCTAAAGAATGAAGGCAATGAGTAAATTAAAAAAAGACTTGATATATAAAAAGGTAGAAAATGACCTACGTCTGACCTAGAAAGTGTAGGAATAAAAAGAGAAATTCCTAAAAAATAAAAAAAAACTTTAATATCATTAAATTTTTCTTTAATTAAAGAACAGCCAACTAAAATATAGGCTAATAATATAAAGTAATAAATATTTAAAATACTTAAAATATTATTATCCCATTTAAATGGGAGGCTTCTGAATTTAGCAATTATAAAAGGGTCAAAAAATACATATTGTATGACATTATAAAAATTTTCATTTCCATAAATAAAAAAAGATGAAATTAGAAGTAATATTGCGCTCAAACTAATTAAAAATAATTTAGCTGTATGAGTGATTTCGAAATCTACACCTTTTATTTTACAAAATGCTCTATATAAAAACAGAATACCTAGGCAAAATACTAATCTATCCCACCTTACAAAACAAAGGAGAATTGAATAAGCAAATATTTTCCAGGTAATCTTCTTAGTTTGATAGGTTGTAAAATATTCTAAACATAAGATGAAGGTTAGCAATACCGAGAAAGGTTCACCCCCCAATTTAGCTATAAACAGAGTTTCAATTACGAGTATTGTAACTATCGTATGAATATTTTGATCTGAATAGATTTTTCGTATTTGTTCGACTATCACCAATTGAAGGAGAAAATGAATTGGCCATACAAATGTTATTAGATTGAAGGCCCCAAAAGATAACTTATCAATAAATAATGATAGTAAAGATGGGCCAAATGGATATATAAATACAAAATCTTTATATGGAAGCCAGCCTTGTGTTGGATAAATTAGTTGTAGTTTGAATAAAGCAGAATCAAATAATTGAAAATGAGGCTCAATAAAGCTATAAGCAAAAATGTTTGCTATAGCTAAGATGCTATAAAATATAAAGTTAGGTGTTCTTACAATATTATTCATGAGCTAAAAATTAATTTTTAATTTTCCTAAATGTTCCAATATTTATTTATAAAAATTGAGAAAATGCCACAATTGGAATTGTTATATATTTTGCAATTATTGGGTCATAATAAATAAACATAATTTTTAATAATAAAGTTGAAAGAACCATCCCAAATATTATTACAGAAATAAATTTTATGTCAAAAATTTTAATTGTAGAATATTTCTTAAAATTAAAATTTAAATTCATTAAAAAAGAAAAAATAGATGCTAGAAATATTGCAATTATATTCGCTATATATAAATTGATTTGCAATATTAACAACTTATATAGATAAACTTCAATGAGCACACAAGTTAGACCTATTGCAAAATAAAGTATGAAGTGTCTCAAAATTAGCTAAATCTTAATTTTATTAAACCGATTATGTTTCTTACGATAATTGCAGGCATCTTAATTGGCTTATAAACAACACTTGATCCGTCATACCTTAGGAAATGCTTAATTGAATATTGGCTTATACTCATTCTAAGCTTTAGTGCTGCGCCTATATATCCCCACCAAAAACCCTCACGCATATAGCTACAATAAGGGACTAATTTTAAATATACTTCTTTTTTTGCAAGGATATAAGGGCAGCTTGGATCTTTAATATTAGAGATAAAAAGAATTCTGTGGAGAATTAAAAATAAAAAAGAATAGGCTTTTCTTATAATTGGGTCCATTCGAGGATCTCTAATACCAATTGATATATCTGAAGTTTCTTTGTTTTTCCAGAAAATATCAAAAGAATCAGGCATACATTGTCCATCGCTATCTATACATAATAAATATTTATATTTACTTGCTTTTATACCTGATAAAACTCCGCCGCCATAACCTCTTCTATCAACCGAAGACTCATTTTTTATTGGGTATTTTTTTGATAAAAGTATTATTAAATCTCGTACCAAACATACTCCCATCTTCACACACCACAAATTCGTGCTTGATACTTCTTTTTACTAAATAATTGTTCCAGCTTTTAATTACATGTCCAAGTGATTTGACCTCATTATGAGTAGGTAAAATAATTGATAGAGTGCTCATTTATTTGCCTTTACTTGACTATCAATCCAGTCATAAGTTAATTCAAGACCTTTGATAAGGGGTTGGGTTGGCTTCCATTTTAATCTTTCGTGTACCAACTTATTATCAGAGTTTCTCCCTCTTACACCTAATGGTCCATCAATATGAGATTTAGTAATTTTTTTCCCTGCAATTTCAGCAACAATATCTACTAATCCATTAATTGTAACCATCTCTTCTGAGCCAATATTAAAGGGACCAGATAAATTTGATCTTGTAAGCTTTGTTGTTCCATCTAAGCACTCATCTATATACAAAAAAGATCGAGTTTGCTCGCCATCACCCCATATTTCAATTTGATCACTAGCATCACATAATGCAACCTTCCTACATATTGCTGCCGGAGCTTTTTCTCTCCCTCCATCCCAGGTCCCGTAGGGACCAAAAATATTATGGTACCTAGCGATATGCGAATTAAAACCATAATTACGTAAATAAGCGAGATATAGTCTCTCTGAGAATAGCTTTTCCCAGCCATACTCAGAATCTGGATTTGCAGGATAAGCTGATTCCTCTGAACAATTTGGATTATCTGGGTCCAGCTGGTTGTGTTCTGGATACATGCAAGCAGATCCACTATAAAAAATATTTTTATTTTTTTGGGTTAAGTAAATTTTATCTATAAATTCAAATTAATCATACAACTATTATGCATAATGTCTGCATCATTTTCACCCGTAAATATAAACCCTGCTCCACCCATGTCTGCGGCTAATTGGTAAATTTCATCGAATTGTTGATCCAAAGCTTGTTTACACAACTCTTTCTCTTTAAGGTCTCCTTGAATGAAATCATCAGCCTCTGTTTGCCAGTACTCTGGGTACTTCAAATCAACAGCTCTAACCCAATAACCCTCGTTTTTTAACCTTCTGACAAGATGAGAGCCAATAAACCCACCCCCACCCAAAACAAGTGCTTTTTTTGAAAGCTTAGTCATTACTCACCTCGTAGATTATGAAATTTTTGAAAACATTAATATGCATTATAACTTTAAGGAGCAATTATTGATAATTGAAATTATGCTAACTAAAAATTTAAATTACTTAAAAGTATTATCAATTTTTTTTAGCCTTAAAAGAGCTAAATCTTTTATAAGAATAAGATTTACAAATTAATTTATATTTTTTATAAATATAATAGGTTGCAGACATATTTTTAACAACCAGACCAAAAATAAGGGATAAAGGTACGGCTAATAAAGTACTATAGAGATTAATAAAAAAGAATATAATAATTGTGGCAAGAAAAGACCAAAATGTTATTGATCTCATAACTGATGCCCTACCAAACATTTGCAGAACATAATCATTGGCTCCAAAAATAACATGGAATAATTGTGCAATTATAAAAATATAAAATACATCATGATTTTCTGAATTATTAATATCAAATAAAGTTAAAATTTCATGTGAAAAAAGTATCATAAAAATACTTACAATAATTGAGAGTAGAGTTGATATAGAGGCGCTGGTATATATTGTTTTTTGAATTAGTTTAGAATCTTTTTGAAAATATTTTGCATATATGGGAGCGGCGATTGTACCCATAACAGCCATCGGGACTGCAATAAAAAAAGCAAGCCGCGCAAAAATATGTAGCTCACCTATTGATTCGGCAGATATAAATATTGCTCCCAAGAAAAACACAAACCAGTCTAAACTAAAATTCAGCCCCTCATAAATGAAAACTTGGCCAGATTCAGTAAATATTATTTTATTCATTTTAAAAATATTCTTAGATTTATCAATATTTTTGAAATAAAAAATAACAAAATTGACAACGATAAACCCTACAAACCCTGAATAAAAATATAATTTAGACAAATGATTCAGATTAATATCTTTATTGAAAACATAATAATTAGTTAACATAAAAATTATGAATATTAATGGCAATAGCCCAACAGCAAAAAAGTTACCTAACCCAGATTTGCCTACTGCATTTAGGTAACCAGAGATTAAAAGATTATTAGAATAAAAGATGACAGATGAAAGCACTATAAATATGTAAGAATAATCTTCTAATATTTGTAAACTGTTAAATTCCCAAAAAAATATTAACAAAAATAAAAATAAACCATAGATTATTAGCTGAATAAATAATAATTTCTTATATAAGTCCACGCCATTACAGCTTAATTGATTTTTAAGCTTAATTATTGTTTTATCAAACCCAAATCTAACAAAAAAGGAAACAAATAACATCCAAGTTAATATGTTGTAATATTTTCCAGTTTCAGCTGGGTTTAAAAATTCTGTGACTAAAAATAATGATAAAATTGTAATCAATATTGAAATTGCTCTTCTTATAAATGTTAGAATTTTTTTCATTAGTTATTTTTTTAGAATCATTAAATATAAATTAATAAGTTTTAATAAATCATTTAACATACTTGTCTATGGTTATATGATATTCTATTAAAAAGCATTAATAAAGCAAAATATTAAACTCGCTCAATTACAATGGAACTAGCTCCCCCTCCACCATTACAAATTGCTGCACAACCTACTTTAGCATCTCTATTTTGTAGTACATTAATTAAAGTGGTAACAATTCTGCGCTCTATTAATTTTAATTAATGAAAAACCTTTTATAGCTCTTGAGAAAATAAAAAAAAGACTTAGGTCTTTTCCTGGAGAACCTAGACTACTTTTCTACAAAGGTGTGACATTTGATTCCTATATATTGTTTTTATCGAATAAAAGTTATATGTGGGTTAATCTGAGGATTTCAAGGCTTCGGTTAACAATTTAGCAGTTATATCAACAATTGGTATGACTCTGTCGTTGCCAAAGAAATTCTAGAGAAAGCAATAAAAACTAATTCAAGTTACTCTGTTGCTCATATTAATTTAGGAGATATTTATACCCAAATGGCCACAAATGCATACAATATGGCATTTGAGATTGATAAAGATAATAAAAATTATTAATCAATTAAAACTTATTACCGAGCTTTTTAACTACAAACCAAATACAAATGAAAAATCTATTGTTATCGAACAATTAGACAAAAAAAATATTGATATTGAATCGAAGTATAATGGATGTAATAGAAAATAATTAAAACAATAAAATTATGGAAAACTGCATGGGAAGAGAAAGATTTAGATTTATACTTTAACTCCTATTCTGAAAATTTTAAATATCCAAACCAGATGAGCCAGGATGAATGGGAAAACTATAGAAGAGATAGAATTATAAATAAAAAAGATATAAAATATAAGAATAAAAGATATAAAATTAAAATTTAAAAAAGATATAATACAAGCCGTATTTTACCAAGATTACAAATCTACTGGCTACCAACAAAAATCTAAAAAAACTTTATTTTTTGAATTTCAGTCAAATGATTGGAAAATCATCGAAGAATTTTCCGGATAAAGTTACTAAACAAACTTGATTTAACCATATGAGATACATCTTTTTATTTTTCTTGTTATTTTATACAAACCTCAAAGCTATAGAAGCAGAAGAAAAGCCTGAGCCCCTTCCTGAAGAACTTCTTATCATGAGTCTTGACAAAATATCACAAGGTAACATAAACGGAGCAATTGATAATATTATTTACTTATCATCTAACAAGATTACAAGAGTTAGATTTTATTTAATATATATAGTAACTATAACTGCACGTCTGGTACTCATTGTTTTGGTGGCTAAGCGTCACAAATCATATCCTGATGTGTTATGATTTTAAAGAAGAAGCTTTAATGAGAACTATAGCTACTTTACAGTCTCCTGATTCCGGAACTATAAATTTTAATAACATCGATGTTTTGAATGATCAGTTATCACTTAGAAAAGTTCTAGGTTATTTACCTCAGTCATTTGGTGTTTATCCTAAATTCTGACCATTATGCGAGTATCGGCAAGAATGGTTTTGATAAAAAATATGAAGATTAAAATGATGTCTCCTGTTGGTATGTACTTTTTAAAAAATAAAATTAAAAGAAAGCTTCCAGATTTATATGGTGATGGCGCTTATAGGATTAATTACCCCAATGTATACGATAAATTAAATAAATATACTGGATCAGGTATATGGATTCACGGAACACCTCAAAATACTTTTTCACGGGCTCCAGAATCAAGTGATGGCTGTATTGTTCTTTCAAACCATGATTTAAAAAAAATTGCTAATATCATCATTAAAAGCAAATACTCCAATTATTATTTATCCTAAAGGATGCTGGCATTCATTATCAGCATATTTAAGAAACTAATTTGAAGTTTACAATAAAAAATATTGGGAAAAAAAAGAAAATTTAATAGTTATATTAAATTTTATGAAAAAAATTCCATGTATAACAACCATTCATATGAAAATTGGACACCAAAGAAAAGAGATGTGATTAACAAGTCTAAGAATATAGACATAAAGCTAAGTAATATTTCAATATTTGAGTATCCAAATATTGAAAATGAAATGGTATTAGTAAATTTTGATCAATATTATAAAAGTAACTTGACTGCTATTAAAATGCATAAAACGCAAATATGGATTAAAAAAATTGATGGCTGGAAAATACTTTATGAGGGAAGAGGTAATTAAGAAATTTTATATGCAAATTTCTTCGTAAAAACTTGGGTATGATTTTTCTACTTCCTTTCTTATTTTTAGTAATGCTTTTAGGTCGTAAATTCTTTCTCCGACACCAAGTGAATCAGCAGTAAGCTTTTCCTCCAAAATTATTGGTTTCGTGCTCCACAGTCTATATTCTAAATATTGAGAATAAAATTTTAAGAATCTTTACTGTTATATATTTTTTTATTTTAAATGATACAAAAGCTTTAGTTTTGAAGCCAGAATTCTCCACTCCATAAATAATATTATAAATATCATTATTAGTAATGATCATTTTCAAAAAAATTTTTTCATTAGCGGATATATTCGTTGAAAACAAAAGAATAAGAACAAAATTGAATAAACTTTTCATAAACTTTTCATAAACTCATAAATGGGGTGGCTGATGGGGCTCGAACCCACGACAACTGGAATCACAATCCAGGACTCTACCAACTGAGCTACAGCCACCATAAAGATTGGCCTGCCCGACAGGATTCGAACCTGTGACCCTCTGCTTAGAAGGCAGATGCTCTATCCAGCTGAGCTACGGGCAGCTAACTAAATTATAGTAAAGCATTTTTACGGGCTTGCATTTACTTTTTTTTATATGGTCGGGGTGGAGAGATTCGAACTCCCGACATCCTGCTCCCAAAGCAGGCGCGCTACCAGGCTACGCTACACCCCGAACGCGCAAATATAGCGTAAATAGGCATTCGGTCAAATTTAATGTTTACACCATATTAGTTTATAAGTTTTACTTACAGAAGAATTAAGTATTTTTTTAGAAATAAGGCGCTCTAAATATATAGTTTAGGAGTTAAATTAGTTTTTTAAATTTAATATTATAATTTACTCATGGTAGATCTTAATAGATGGAAAAAAAATAGCCAGTAAGCTTCTTGAAGAAGTTAAGAAGGAAATAGAAAAAAGAACGAATCAAGGGGAAAGGCATCCTTGCTTAGCTGTTATATTAATTGGTAACAATCCTGCCTCTCACGTGTATGTTAAAAATAAAAAACTTGCGTGTGAAAAAGTAGGTATAAAGTCCTTATCTTATGATTCTGTAAAAATTACTGAAAAAGATTTATTAAACTAATTAATGAAATTAATTTAAACCAAATACATTGATGGAGTATTAATTCAGTCACCACTTCCGGAACACATTGATGATAACAAAATTATTAATGCCATAAATCCAAAAAAAGATGTTGATGGTTTCCATCCATTTAATATTGGTTTACTTGCAATCAGACAACCAAAGTTAAGATCTTGTACCCCATATGGTGTTATAAAAATGCTTAAAGCCTCTAAACTAAGCTTAGAAGGTCTTGATGCAACAATTGTAGGAGTTTCAAATAATGTTGGACGTCCAATGGCATTAGAATTATTACTTGAGAAATGTACTATTACATCATGTCATAGTAAAACAAAAGATTTAGAAGGAAAGGTTCGGCAGGCAGATTTAGTTGTTGTTGCTGCTGGAAGGCAAAATCTAGTAAGGGGCGAATGGATAAAAAAGGGTGCATTGTCATCGATATAGGAATTAATCGAATTAATGATAAGTTAGTCGGTGATGTTGAATTTGATGTGGCGAGCCAAAAAGCCGCTTTCATTACACCTGTCCCAGGCGGAGTTGGCCCTATGACTGTAGCTACATTAATGGAGAACACACTTACAGCTCAAAAGCTCATGTAACAGGGTTTTCATTAGTTACTAAAAAGTGTAGAATCTCGCCTCTGGCAAATTTAATTTAGGGATATCTATGGTACAAAAAAAATCACTTATGGAAAAAGCTATGGCTGCCGCTAAAAAGGCCATTAGTAAAAAGCCTGCCGCTAAAAAGGCCATTAGTAAAAAGCCTGCCGCTAAAAAGGCCATTAGTAAAAAGCCTGCCGCTAAAAAGGCCATTAGTAAAAAGCCTGCCGCTAAAAAGGCCATTAGTAAAAAGCCTGCCGCTAAAAAGGCCATTAGTAAAAAGCCTGCCGCTAATAGACTTAAAACATTCAAGGCATATAACCCTAGAACCAATGAAAGGTATATGAATAAAACCCAAACCAAACATTTCAAAAAAGTATTAAATGATTGGAAGCTAGAATTGGGTCATGATACCGATAGAACTGTTAGTCACATGCAAACAGATGTTACAGCTTATGCGGACCCTAACGACAGAGCAAGCCAAGAATCAGATATGGCACTTGAACTTCGAAATAGAGACAGAGAGCGCAAGCTTTTAAAAAAAATAGATGATACTCTTAAAAAATATTGATGAAGATGAGTATGGTACATACATCATGAACTCAAAGGACATGTGGACTAAATAGACTTCAAGCTCGACCAACTGCAACATTATGTATTGACTGCAAAACACTCGAAGTATAAAAGAAAAACAATTGGCATAATAAAAAGCCCAAATATATTGGGCTTTTTATGTTTAGAAGATTGCCGTTAATTAACGGCATTTTTTTTAACCTAATCTTCAGTTGAAGTTGGGGCTTCTTTTGCTGGCGCATCAATCAAAGCTTTTGCGCTTACTCTAACTCTGCCTTTATCGTCAACCTCTATTACCTTAACCTTAACTTTATCTCCATCTGATAAATGATCTTTTACAGCTTTAATTCTCTCATGAGAAATTTGAGAAATGTGTAATAAACCATCCTTTCCAGGCAACAATGAAACTATTGCACCAAAGTCGAGGATTTTAATAACAGTCCCGTCATATATTTGATCTACTTCTACGTCAGCTGTAATCTCTTTAATTCTAGCAAGAGCATCTTCTCCAGATTCAGCGCTGGTACAAGCAATTTTTATTAAGCCACTATCGTCAATATCGATTGTAGCGCCTGTATCGGCAGCTAAACCTTTAATAACAGCACCTCCCTTTCCAATAACATCTCTTATTTTATCAGGGTGAATTTTTAAGGTAATAATTTGTGGGGCAAATTGTGACATTTTCTCACGACTTCCCTTAAGCTCTTTCTTCATTATTTTCAGAATATGATCAATTCCCTCTCTTGCCTGACTCAGAGCTACCTGCATAATTTCTGTTGTAATGCCATTAATCTTTATATCCATTTGTAAGCAGTTATTCCATCTTTAGTTCCTGCAACTTTAAAGTCCATGTCGCCCAAGATGATCTTCATCTCCCAATATATCTGTTAGCACAGCAAAATTATCTTCTTCTTTAATCAGTCCCATTGCTATTCCGGCAACTGGATTTGTGATTGGATACGCCTGCATCCATCAAGATAATGAAGTTCCACAAACTGAAGCCATAGAGCTTGAGCCATTAGATTCAGTAATTTCTGATACCACTCTCAAAGTATAACCAAACTCTTCAGAGTCAGGCAGGACTGCTTTGATAAGCTCTTTTAGCTAGATTTACCATGGCCAATTTCTCGTCTCTTTGGTGCCAAACAACCTGTTTCACCAACATGATATGGAGGAAAATTATAATGCAGCATAAATCTGATCTTTATACTCACCCTTTAAAGCATCAATTCTTTGTGCATCTCGCCCTGTACCAAGAGTTGCAACTACTAATGCTTGAGTTTCACCTCTAGTAAATAAAGCTGATCCGTGAGCCCTTGGAAGTACTCCAGTTCTAATTTCAATAGGCCTTACTGTTCGAGTGTCTCTTCCATCAATTCTAGACTCTCCATCTAAAATCTTATTTCTAACTATTTTTGCTTCCAAATTATGCAATTCGTCTTTAATTTGGTTTAATTGAGATGTTTTTGTATCGTCTGTTACAAGTGCTTCGAGAACTTTGTCTTTTATTTCATTTATTTTTTCTGAACGATCACTTTTTGATTTAATAGCAAAGGCTTTTTCTAAATCTTTTAAAGCAACTTTTTCAATTTTACTAATTAATTCTTTGTCTGGTACTGGTGCTGACCAATCCCAAGGCTCTTTTGAAGCTTCCTTTGCAAAGTCATTAATCATTTTAATTACAGGTTGCATAGCCTTATGGCCTTCCAATACTGCATCAAGCATTACCTTTTCAGGCAATTCCTTTGCTTCAGATTCTACCATTAATACCGCTGAATCGCTCCCAGCTACAACTAAATCTAACTCACTCTTTTCAAGCTGGGTTTTAGTTGGATTAATTACAAACTTCTCGTCCAAATACCCCACTCTTGCTGCGCCAACTGGGCCATGAAAAGGTATTCCTGAGATTGCTAAAGCAGCGGAAGCGCCAATTATAGCTGGCACATCTGAATCAATTTCACTGTCAGACGACACCACTGTTGCAACAATCTGAATCTCATTGTAAAAATTATCTGGAAATAGTGGTCTTAATGGTCGATCTAATTAATCTGACAAGTTAAGTTTCTTTTTCGCTTGGCCTTCCTTCTCTCTTGAAGAAGCCACCTGGAATTTTTCCAGCTGCATAATATTTTTCTTGATAATTAACGGTTAGCGGGAAAAACTCTTGACCTTCTCTTGCAATTTTATTTCCAACAGCAGTAACAAAAACAACTGTATCGCCATAACTTACCATTACTGCTCCATCTGCCTGACGGCCAATTTCACCAGTTTCTATTATTAAATTATGTTCGCCGAACTTGACACTTTTTTTAACTTTATTAAACATTTATTATAATATCCTTTTTCAAATTCATTATTCACTACTTAATAATGAAAACAATTTAAACACAAAAAAAGGCCGATTACATTAATCTCTTAATGCTTGAATCGGCCTTAAACTTTAAACTTAATAACTATTTTCTTATACCAAGGCGCTTAATCAAATCTTGATACGTAGTAACATCATTAGTTCTAGCATAAGCTAGTAGTTTTTTACGCTGAGAAACTAAACGCAAAAGCCCTCTTCTTGAGTGGTGATCTTTTTTATGTGTTTTAAAATGCTCAGTTAAATGCTTAATTCTTGCTGTAAGAAGGGCAACTTGGACATTGACAGACCCCGTATCAGTTGAGTCGTTTTGGTATTCTTTACTACTTTCGCTTTTTCTACAGCTGTACTTGTCATGCTATTCTCCTATTTCGGAACCGCACATTTTAACGGTATTCTTGTTAATTAACAATAAGTTTTTAATTTCATTTAATTCTTGAGTAGACATTAGTCTCTTAACTTTTAATACGCAATCATGTTTTAGACTATCTGGTAAAAATTTACAATGTAGACTATCAAATAATGAATAATAACCGGCCTCCTTATTATTGATAATTAACTCTTGTCCGTTTTTAATAAGAGCCACGTCTTCCCTCGATAAACTAATATCATTAAAGCCAGCCGTCAGAGTCACTAACCGGCCTTAATAAACGCAGCCTTTCTTTATTTTGCATTTTTTCTAAGCCTTCTAAGCTGATTGACTCTTTTAGGTTTAATGTCCCAATTTCAGTTCGCCTTAACCCCATTAAATAACCCCCCACTCCCAATTCATTACCTATGTCTTCTGCTAGAACTCTTATATAAGTTCCCTTCGAGCACTTAACTAACACTCTTAATAAATCTTTTTCATAGCTCATTAGATCTAATTTATAAATCTCTATAGCCTTTTTTCCCTATGAATATCTACTCCCTCTCTTGCAAAAGTATATAGAGGCTTACCTGATGCTTTAATGCTCGAATACATAGGTGGTAATTGATTATTTTACCAATAAACTTTTTAAGCACTTTTTTAAGTCTGCTAATTTAGGTAGGTCATTGTTTTTATTCTTTACAATTTCTCCCTCAGTATCACCTGTGGAGCTTATATACCCTAATTTTATTAACGCTTCATATGTTTTGTCTGCATCAAGTAAAAACCTAGAAAATTTTGTAGCCTCTCCAAGACAAATGGGCAGTAACCCAGTTGCCATCGGATCAAGAGTTCCTGTATGTCCGGCTTTAATAGGTGTAAATAACCATTTTATTTTTGATAAGCTTGAGTGGTTGCCAATATGAGCTTATGAAAATATAAGTACCGGATTACACAGTAATAACTCTGTGTTTTTTTTGCATTTTTATTTTGTTTTAGGCAGCACACCAGATAAAAGTTTAGAAATTTTCATGCTTTCATCAATAGTCTTATCATACTCAAAATGTAACTTTGGAATTCCCCTAGTGGTCATTCGCCTAGAAAGCTGAGTTCTAATGAAACTCATTGACCTATCAATCCCTTTAAAAATTTCCTCATCATAGCGATTTGATACCACAAAAACCTTAGCATGCTTTAAGTCTGGAGATAAATCGACATCCAAGACAGTAAGCCCATAAAGAGCTGGATCTTTTATTTCACTTTGAAGTATTTCAGCTAATTCTTTTTTTATTTGCTGACTTATGCGGTCACTCCTTGGATAGTCTTTTGGCATTTTATAGGAATCTTTCTAGCCCCTAACAATTCATAGTTCCTTTATCACCAATCTTTAAATCAGACAATAAAAGTTTAGTTGTGTATTCAAGTTTTGCCTTAACCTCTTTTACATCGTCCTTAAATCTTTTAAGCGAATCAAGAGCTCCGTCATAAATGACCTCACTATCTCGCAATACCCGTATACTTGAATTTCTTCTGATTAGGCCATTTAAAACAAAGCAACCAGCATAGTTCCAACTTTAGAGGCACTAAATGTTTCTCTGATCTCAACAAGCCCTAATACGTTTTCTTTTTGTTCGGGAGATAGAAGACCTCCAAGCGCTGCTTTAACTTCGTCTACAGCTTCATAAATAATACTGTAATAGCGAACGTCGACTTCTAAATTATCAGCTAATTTTCTTGCTGCGCCTGAAGACTTAACATTAAATGCTAAAAATCTGCATTGAGCAGATGCTAATTAATATCTGACTCATTGACTGCTCCAACAGCTGAATGAATAACATTTACCTTAACTTCTTCTGTAGAAAGTTTTTCTAGGACTCAGATAAGGCCTCAAACGCAATCCTTTTTCACTTTTTTCATATTCAACTTTTGCTTCTTCCTCAGTCATTGGGTCAAAAATATTTTCTAATTTTGATGCCTGTTGTTTTGCTAGTTTAACAGCCCTATATTTACCTTGCCTAAATAATGCAATTTCTCTAGCTTTTTTTTCATTATTTAAAACAATAAATTCTTCGCCAGCATTTGGTACGCCCGATAATCCAATTACTTCAACAGGAATTGATGGACCTGCTTTTGATACTTTTCCCCCAACTTCATCAATCATTGCTCTCACTCTTCCAGATGCATTCCCTGCTAATATGGTATCTCCCTGCTTTATTGTTCCTGATTGAACCAGAAGGGTAGAAACTGGCCCTCTGCCCTTATCTAGCCTTCCTTCAACAACCACTCCTTTTGCAGGTGTATTTATTGGAGCCTTAAGCTCCAATATTTCTGCTTGCAATAATATTGCATCCAGCAAATTATCTATTCCTTGTCCGCTTTGAGCTGATACTTCAGTAAACATAGAATCCCCGCCTAATTCTTCAGGTATTACCTCATGCCCTAAAAGCTCACCCCTTACTTTTTCAGGATTAGAATCAGGCTTATCAATTTTATTTATGGCAACGATTAATGGAACCCCCGCTGCTTTAGAGTGATTAATTGCTTCAATTGTTTGGGGCATAACCCCATCATCTGCAGCAACTACTAAAATCACAATATCAGTTGCCTCAGCTCCTCTTGCTCTCATTGCAGAAAATGCTGCGTGTCCTGGAGTATCAAGAAAGGTAATCATACCCTTGGCTGTTTCAACGTGGTATGCACCAATATGCTGCGTGATTCCGCCAGCTTCTCCTGAAGCAACTTTAGATGTTCTAATATAATCTAGTAAAGATGTTTTACCATGGTCCACATGCCCCATAACAGTAACTACAGGTGGTCGCGTCTCAGTAACCACATCTACTGAGAGATCCTCTTCTAAAAAAGATTCTAAATCATTTTCTTCTGCTGCCTGAGGGTTATGGCCCATTTCCTGAACAAGAATCATCGCTGTTTCTTGATCCAAGACTTGATTAATGGTTACCATTGACCCCATTGACATCAAGGTTTTAATTACCTCGGTCGCTTTTACAGACATCTTGTGAGACAGATCAGAAACAGAAATTGTTTCAGGAACCAAAACATCGTCGAATTATTGGGTCTGTCGGGGCTACAAAAGTTTGGTCTTCAGTTTCGTCTTTACTTTTGTTTCTATTTCTCGGCGAGCGCCAACCAGAAGTATTTTGACCATTTCTATTTTTTATCGGGCGTTTTTGTTTACTTCTGTCTACCCATGGTTCTTTCTTACCTGTTTTTTTAACTTCCTTATCAACTTTCACGCCTGCTTTTGAAGCGGGTCTGTGCAGTGTGCCATCTTGTGTTTCTTTTTCCTGACTTTTAGTTTCCTTTACTATCTCTTCTTTTTTATCTTTAGGGATTCTCACTCTTAGTTGTCAATCTTTTTTATCATCAACTGCTTCAGACCTTGTGTCTTCTTTTTTTATTGAATCTGCTGCAACCATTTCTTCTGCAGTCTTAGCTCGCCATGTTAATGTTTTTACAATTGTTCTTTTTTTTAAGTCTGCAGACATGAATGGTTCTTGCTCTTCCTTCACTATCTGTTTTTCTGATTTCTGTAGGTAATTCTCCATACTCTTTAAATTTATTGACTTTTGTAAGGTAATGAGCCATGCTCTTTTTTAAGATATTTTACTAATGCAGCCTTATCTTCTTCAAGTATTCATCTTCAGCAGTTAATTTCTTTACTCCAGCACCTTTAATTGCTCTACCATAAATCTACATTGGTTCGAACTTAAGTTCTTTTCATTTTTCTCCTGTTTAATCACAATAAAACAATAAATTATTTAAACAAACCATGGTGCGCGAGCAGTCATAATTAATGTCTTTTGCTCTTTCTTCATCCATTTTAACTAATTCAATCAGTTCATCAGTTGCTAATTCAGCAAGATCTTCCATAGTTATTATAGATTTTGCTGCTAATAGCTTAGCAGTATCTTTATCCATACCATCCATACTAAGAAGATCCTCAGCAGGCACTGGTATTTTTTCTTCTGATGAAATAGTTATCTTTAAAGATAACCTTCAAAAAAAGCAAAATCACGGTGGACAACAGGCCCTTGGAATCTTCCGGGAACATAAGCTACCTCTTCTATAGTAGAAAAACCTTCTTGTACTAAAATATCAGCAACATCTTCATCAACATCTAGTTTTTCAATAAATAATTTCCTCCAGATACTCCTCTTTGTTTTTTTCTAACTTTTTCTCTTCAGTTAAAATATTTAACTCCCATCCAGTTAATTCGGATGCTAATCTTATATTTTGGCCATTTCTACCAATTGCTTGAGCAAGCTGATCTTCAGTTACGACTAAGTCCATACTTCTTTTATCTTCATCAACAACTATGCTTGATACTTCAGCAGGAGCCATTGAGTTTATTACAAATTGAGCTGGTTCTAGTGCCCATAAAACAATATCAACCCTTTCTCCAGCTAATTCTCCGGTTACAGCTTGCACCCTTGATCCCCTCATTCCTACACATGTTCCAACTGGATCTAATCTTTGATCATTAGCTTTCACCGCAATTTTTGATCTCAAGCCTGGGTCTCTAGATGCCGCCATTATTTCTAATAAGCCTTCCTTCGTTTCAGGAACTTAATCAGAGGATCGGAATCTAAAACTGGTATGGAGGTATTAATATGCATAATAATTATTATCAATATTTAATAAAAATGCTCTTACACGGTCACCTACTCTTAAATTTTCTTTTGGTATCATTTCATCTCTTGGCAGAACAGCATCAAGCTTAATAAGTGTCTTAATTAATTTCTTTGGGTCAACTATTGAGAATTCTTCACCACTATCTCCACGTGAAAATGCTAAAAATTCATTTAATATATCTTCCATTTCTTTAACATCACCCTGTAAATCATCTAGTAGATCATCTTTCTCCATAAGACTTATTGAAAGTTTCATACGATGATTTCATTTTCAGCCATTCCATTAGCTTTTTCATCACCTAAGGGTATCTCTGCTTGATTATTTTCAATTAATTCTTCGGGAATAACTGTCCATTTTCTAAATGATTTGTATTCTCCAGTTTCCTGATCAATTTCAACTATTATATCTATATCATCTGGGTATTTCTTTTTTGTTGCAGAAGCTAAAGCCTCTTCAACAGCAGAATTTCCACCAGAAAAATTTTTTTCATGTGCAAGGGCATCTACAAGTAATAAAATCTCACGACTCATTTATTTTCTCCGGTCTTAACCTATCTATAAATCAGGATCTAAGCGTGCTTTTTCAATATTGTCAAAGTTAATCTCTATCAAAGTAGACTCAATTCCAATAATTACTAAATTACCTTTAGTTCCTACTAAATTACCTCTAAAATTTTTTCTACCATCTTCTAAACCATGTGCTTTTATTCTTACTTTTTCACCTTTAAAGCGGTCGAAGTCTTTTAAGTTTTTTATTACCCTATCAACACCAGGTGAAGAAACTTCAAGTCTGTCGTAATCAATATCTTCCTCAACAGTTAAAACATGATTTAACTGATTACTCACCTCTACGCAGTCATCGATACTGACAGACCCACCTTTATCAATATAAACTCTTAATAATTGACCATGATTAATGATTTCTAAATCAACAAACTCGAAACCTAAATGAGTTACAGTTTTGTTAATCAGGAACTCAAGGTCGTCAGTCAATTTATTGCTCCTTATCATATTGGTTCTAGATAAAAAAAAATGGGCTCAAGGCCCATATATTGCGAGTATTATATCAAAAAATTAGTCGGATTAATACAATTTAAAGATTGATTTGCAAATTTTCTTTTACCGACTTGAATAATAAAGTTTACCCCAGGCTCGATAAATAATTTGGGGTTATCTATTTTTTTTCCATCAATTTTTATTCCTCCCCCCTTGATTAATCGAATGGCTTCAGAAGTGCTTTCAACAAAATTAATATGTTTAAGTAACTTTGGTACAGTAAAACTTAGGGTGACAAAATATTTTCAAACATGCACGTGTAAACGTCGGCGCTGCTTTTACTTCTGCAGCTTCTGCACTGTCTTTTCCAAAAAAATTAACTAACCAATTCTTTTGCAAACTCTACTTTAATATTCTTTGGATTTTCTCCTTCTTTTACCCTGTTCCTCCAAGCTTTGATATTTTTTTCCGGCTCTAATGATAACAATTCGATATAACGCCACATCACAGTTTTCTATTGTTGCACCAGTTGTAATAATATCATCAACTAATAAAATATTATTTAAAGATTTAGACATTTTTTGAACTCCGTCTAAGCCCTCCAGCAATGGCATCATTAAAATACATTGTTGTGGTTTACCATAATATTTTTGGAGTTCTCGGCCCATCAATAAATTAAATTTTTGATCCGTTCCACCAATCTCAATATCAGCATTTAACTCCACTGAATCAAAACCTTGAAGAAGCGGATATAAAAACTCATGAATCGCTATGCTTTGATTGGCATTGTAACGTTTATTAAAGTCATCTCTTTCAAGCATTCTTGCTACATTATATTTGGATGCAAGTCCTATAAGACCATCAGCTCCTAACTTATCACACCACTCTGAATTAAAAACAATCTCTGTCTTTTTTTTATCCAGTATCTTAAAAACCTGCTTACTATAAGATTCAGCATTTTTTAAAACATCATTTTTTGAAAGTGGTGGTCGAGTTGCGTTTTTTCCAGTAGGGTCACCAATTAGCCCCGTAAAATCTCCAATTAAAAAAAAGACATGGTGGCCTAAATCCTGAAGCTGACGCAACTTATTAAGTAAAACGGTATGCCCCAAATGAAGGTCTGGTGCAGTTGGATCAAACCCCGCTTTTATTCTTAAAGGGCCGCCTTTTTGTAATTTTTTAACCAATTCAGATTCAACTAAAAGTTCATCTGCTCCCCTTAAAAATATACTCAATGTTTCTTTAATATCCAAAATACTCATCTCTTTTTATTCAATATCTTTAATTCTATCTTAAATACTGCCCTAAGATAAAGTTACTGTTTTTAAAAAATTTGCTTGAGTAAATTAATAAATAGGGCAAAATTTAGATTATGAAAAATTCTTCATTACTATTTGGTGTAATGTCTGGAACAAGTCTTGACGGGATAGATGTCGTTCTAGTAGGTATAAGCGATAATATAATCAATATTATTGATTTTCAACACCGTCCTTATTCGCCTGAAATTCGCTCGGAAATTTTAAATCTTCATTCTCCACAGCACAATGATCTTGAAGAAAGTATATTTTTATCTAAGTCTCACGCCAAAATAACTGCTGACTGTATTAATACAATTTTAAAAAAACGAAATTTTAACCCTAAAGATATACTTGCAATTGGTTACCATGGTCAAACTATCAGACACAACCCAGTTGCTGAATATTCAATTCAAATTGGAGAAAGAACTGAAAGCTTGTATTTTTACATGTGGCCTTTTCATTTTATACTTGCAATTGGAGTAGCTGGTGGTCAAGGAGCCCCGTTAGTGCCTGCATTTCACAAAGAAATATTTTCTTCTAAATCTAAAAATCGAGGAATAATAAATATTGGTGGCAAAATTCAATCGATTTATTCATTTGCTAAAAAAGTTTATTGGCCATGACTGTGGTCCAGGGAATATTCTAATGGATCATTGGATTAAGGAGAACAAAAATATAAATTTTGATAAATCTATATCTTTCCATAATTTTGGGTACAGGTCTTGATGTGTTTCTTAAAGACTGCCTCAAAGAAAAATTTTTTATTAAAAAGCCTCCGAAAAGCACAGGTCGTGATTTATTTAATCTACCATGGATAAAAAATCTCATAAAAAAAAATTATGCTCCCGCCGACATACAAAGAACCCTTCTGGAACTTACCGCTATCACCATAGTAGAGAATGTAAACAAGTTTTGTAACGATATTGATGAGTTATATGTTTGCGGAGGCGGAGGAGAAAATAAATTTCTATTAGAAAGACTCGGGGTATTAACAAATATCAATATAAAAAAAACAGATAGTTTAAACATCCCCGCTCAACAAGTTGAAACAGTAGCCTTTGCGTGGCTTGCCCAAAAAACAATTAATAAGGACTTTAATAATTCTCCTTCTGTCACAGGAGCTAGGGGGTTGAGAGTACTTGGCGCCATTCAGACAGAAATATAGTTCAAATGCCAGAAGATAGAAAAATTTATAAGACTTTATGGATACAAAAAAAGCTAAGCTAATAATAGATAAAAAAGAAATTGATTTGAATATTATTGAAGGAACAATAAGCACACTTTTATTGATATAAATAAAGTGGGTATATATGGTCATTCAGGAGGTGGTTTTATGTCAACTGCTGCGATTTTAGTTTATCCGGATTTTTTTAAAGTAGCTTACTCCCAAGCAGGAAATCACGATAATTCAATGTACAATAGTTGGTGGAGTTAGATGTTTCATATTTACTAATGAATGGTGAGCTACCTAATTCTAGAGAAAAAGAACGATACACCGATACAATCAACCAAAATAGATTATTACACGATCAACTTAATAATGTTTTTAGAGGGTTCAGAAGAGACGCTCATCCAATGGCACTAATGGTTGGTGTTGTAGGTTCAATGTCAGCATTCTATTTTGATAACATGAATGTTAACAATAAAAACCATCGAAAGTTAGCAGCAGATAGATTACTAGCAAAAATGCCTACAATTGCAGCTTGGAGTTATACCTATAGCCTAGGATTACCTTTTGTATATCCAAAAAATGATCTCAGTCACTCTGGTAACTTTCTAAATATGATGTTTTCAAGTCCCAATAAAAAATATCTTACAAACCCAGTTCTTACTAGAGCACTTGAAAAAATACTTATTCTTCATGCTGACCACGAACAAAATGCTTCGACCTCAACAGTAAGGCTTGTTGGTTCATCAGGAGCAAATCCTTATGCTTGTATAGCCGCAGGGATTGCCTCTCTTGGGGGACCGGCCCATGGTGGCGCGAATGAGGCTACGTTAAAAATGTTAAATGAAATTCGAAATGAAACTCGTATTTCTGAATACATAAAAAGAGCTAAAGATAAAGATGATGAATTCCGTTTAATGGGCTTTGGCCATAGAGTATATAAAAACGACCCAAGATCTATCATTATGAAACAAACTTGTCATGAAGTTTTAGATGAATTATTTCTATTGAATATTACCCAAACCATTTTATTAGACTTGAAAAGGAAGCTCTTGAAGATTCATATTTCATTGAGAGAAAGTTATATCCTAATGTTGATTTTTACTCAGGCATTGTAATGAGAGCTATAGGTATCCCTTTTTCAATGTTTACTGCTGTTTTTGCTTTAGCTAGAACAGCTGGTTGGGTTGCTCATTTGAACCAAATACTAGCTGATGATTTGTCTAAAATAAGTCACCGTAGACAAGTTGATATTAGTAAATTTAGAAGAGGCATTCCAAACAACTAAGCTGAAAAAGAAGAGCCACAGCCACAAGTTGTTGTTGCATTGGGGTTTTTAATTACAAATTGTGACCCCTGAACATTGTCTTGATAGTCGATTTCTGCACCTGTTAAATACTGTAAGCTCATCGGATCAACTAAAAGAGTGACAGTATCTTTAGTAACTTGTGTATCATCTTCGTTAGCAGCCTCTTCAAAAGTGAATCCATATTGAAACCCGGAACAACCGCCACCGCTGACAAAAACTCTAAGCTTTAGGTCAGGACTTCCTTCTTCTACAATTAAATCCTTAACTTTTTTTACTGCATTATCATCATACCTGCACTGTATAATTAATATTTGTGCTGACATCATATACTCCTAATCTTTTATTTTTTATTTGGACGACTCATTTTTTTTACAATTTTTTCTTTTAAAGTTAAACTATCTTTCTGCTTGGTAGCCTCTTTTCTTGAAAGTAAAATTCCATTCACTCTTGCTCCAGCATGAATTTCAATATTTTTGAGTATCGAGTTATCTAGACTATCAAGCCAACCCCAAGTATTAAACGAATTATACATAACCATTGCTCGTACTGAACAACCTCTCGCAACAAGATTTTCAACTAAATGCGAACCTATCCCATTATCAATGTCCCCCCAGCATCACCGAGTACTGTAAGGTCCCCGATAATCTTTCCGTCTAGGCGCAATCCGCCTGAATAAGTTGTATCACCCTTAATTGTTATATCCCTATCAATCAAAGTTGTAATTGCACCAAATTTTCTTTTTTTCTTAAAACATGATTATTTTCTTTTCCCAACAATTTTTTCATAAAATAAAATACTCTCTAAGGTCTTTGTTATTTTTATCTTTTAATACCTTATTGTTATTAGAAATATTCTCTAAAGATATTTTAGCAAACTCTAGCTCTAGCCTAGTTTTTTGTAGCTCCTGCTCAGCAATCTTCTTAGCTTCATTTAATTGTCTAATTTTTAAAAAAAACTCAGTAGCTCTTCCACCTTCCAAAACCTTGTATGCAATACCAGATCCTAAACTAAAAAAAACCAAAGCTAAAAGCATGTAAATAGGCCAAGTTGCCCCTGTTTGTACCCTTACTTTTTTTCTTAACAACCTATTATTTTTTTTTATTTTCATATCTTTTGAATTCATCAAGTAAATCTGGGTTAAGTCCGTTGTCTTCAGGCCAATTCATCATAATATTCATATTTTGTACTGCTTGGCCTGCAGCACCTTTAATCAAATTATCTATCGCAGACAAGTAC
This sequence comes from uncultured Methylophilaceae bacterium, assembly GCA_905182075.1. Taxonomy (GTDB): domain Bacteria; phylum Pseudomonadota; class Gammaproteobacteria; order Burkholderiales; family Methylophilaceae; genus BACL14. Next base: position 293,421 of record CAJIZS010000001.1, read on the forward strand.
CAGCGGAGGTATTTGAATCGGGTGTTTTATACACAGACATCCTACAAGTATTAGACCCTTTAACTGATTTTGTTTCTGGGCATTTTTCTTTTGGCATAACCTCTACAAACTTTTCGCCTTTATAAAATGTCTCATATAAATCATGTGAATCAAAATCTTTAACGCAATCAACATATATAGTGGCGTGAATCCCCCTAATCATTGGCACCAGATGTGGAATAAATGTCATCCTAACTTTTCCATGGGTAGAAATAGAAGTTAAATTCTCCTCGATTTCTGGTTGATGCCTATGACCACTAATTCCGTAAGCTTTAAAATTCTCAGTAGTATCTGCAATAAAGTCTTTAGTTTCACTTATTCTCCCAGCGCCACTAATGCCAGATTTAGCATCAGCTATAATTGTTGAGGGATCAATAAGTTGCTTTGACGATGCCAGTAATGGTAAAAGAGCTAATTGAACAGCGGTTGCATAACACCCTGGATTTGCAATTAAATTTGCTTGCTTAATTTTTTCTCTATTCATTTCTGGTAATCCATAAACTGAATTCTTTAAAATATTTTTATGCTTATGCTCCATTCCATACCATTTTTTCCATATATCAGCATCTTTAATTCGAAAATCAGCTCCTAAATCAATTACCTTTACACCTCTTTTTAGAAGGGTTTCAGCATAACTCATAGCAACACCTTTTGGCGTAGCAAAAAAAACTATGTCTGAGTCGCTTAAGATTGCTTCTTCTGGGCTTACAAACTGATGAGCATAATAGACCACTAAATACAGGATAAAGTTTATCAATTCGTTGGCCAGCAAGATCTCTTGACGTAAGTGAATCAATCAATACGTTAGGGTGATTAGCTAATAGCTTCAATAGCTCTATCCCCGTGAATCCTGAGGCTCCTACTACGCTTACCTTTATTTTAGTATCCATTAGTCTCTATTCTAATCTCTTATTAAAAAAATATCTCAATCATAAAAAAAAGCCGCTTAAAAAGCGACTTTTTTGAAGAAACTTTATCGTTTCGAGAATTGTTTTTTTCTTCTTGCTTTTCTTAGGCCAACTTTTTTACGTTCAACTTCCCGACTGTCGCGAGTTACATAGCCTGCTTTTGACAAATCTCCTCGTAGGGCAGCATCATAATCCATTAATGCACGAGTAATTCCATGCCTTACAGCTCCGGCCTGGCCTGACTCACCCCCGCCAGAAACGTTAACCTTAATATTAAAACTAGTTTGATTATTTGTAAGCTCAAGCGGTTGTTTTAAAATCATTTGAGAAGTATGTCTTGAAAAATATTCTTCAACAGGCTTGCTATTTACTACTATGCTACCCTTTCCTGGTTCAATAAAAACTCTTGCAACAGAGCTTTTTCTTCTTCCTGTACCGTAATAATATTTACCTATCATTTTAATCCTGTATTTATAAAGTTGTTAATTGAGGTTGTTGAGCAGTATGTTGATGCTTTGCATCAGGATAAACTTTCATCTTTTTAACCATAGCATATCCAAGTGGTCCTTTTGGAAGCATACCTTTAACTGCTTTTTCTAAAGCTCTTCCAGGAAACCTAGCTTGGAGTTTAGTAAAATTTGTAGAATAAAGTCCACCAGGAAAACCTGTATGTCTATGATAAATTTTATCCTCAGCCTTGTTGCCTGTTACTTTAATTTGCTCTGCATTTATTCACAACAATATAATCACCAGTGTCAACATGGGGAGTGTAGATAGTTTTATGCTTCCCTCTGAGTCTGTGGGCAATACCACTTGCTAATCTTCCAAGTGTCGCATCTTTTGCATCAACTAAAAGCCAATCTCTTTTAACTTCATGTGATTTAGCAGAAACTGTTTTCATTCTCTTAATACCTTAGTTAATTTAATTCAAGAGGCGAATTTTAGTCTATTTATAGTCTCATTGTCAATGTTTTCATTAGCAGCAGCTTGAGAAAAGACTAAAAGAAAACCAAGAAAAATAAAAAAACCAATAATTATTTAACAGAAAAGCTTTGAAATTTTTCTCAGAATTTAGTTTTTTACTAAGATTGCAATTATATAAAGCAATAAATATAGCTATTAGCAACGCCAAATAATATTGATAAGAAAATTTCTCCATAAGACCTATTAAACATAGAATGAAAAACATTGATAAGTAGGATAAGAATATTATTTTTATCGTCATCCCTTGAAATGTGAGGGGAACTGAATAGATATTTAACGCTCTATCGTCACTCATATCACTTACTGCATAATGAGAATCATAAGCTATTGCCCAAAATATGTTTGCTGCAAATAACAAAAAGGCCTGTGATGGGATTTGATTTTGTACAGCAGAAAAAGCTATAAGAATTCCAAAGCCAAAAGTAATGCCGAGGAATAATTGTGGCATACAAAAAAACCGCTTTGTGAGTGGGTAGCTAATTACAAATAACAAAGCTACAAATGCAAGTTGTATAGAAAGTAAATTTAACTGAAACACCAAAACAAAGGAAGATAGACATAAACCTAAAATAATACTAGCGCGGAGTTAGATGAAATTTCTCCAGTAGCAAGAGGCCTTTGCTGAGTTCTTACGATGTGCTTATCAATTTTTCGATCTGCAAAATCATTTATAACGCACCCAGCAGTTCTCATTATAAAAACTCCTGAAGTGAAAATGAACAATATATCTAAATCAGGCCATCCATCTGCACTTAGAAATAAAGCCCAATATGTTGGCCATAATAGTAGTAATGACCCAATAGGCTTATCAAGCCTCATTAAGCGAATTAAAAACTAATATCTTATTTTTCAAGAAATTCTATCCCTTCTATGCTGCTCAGAAAGACCTCAGTTAATAAGGCTTTTTGCCCCCTATGATTAAATACAGACTTTCTAGCCATTATTCTGCCCCTCTCAAAAATTTTGTAAGCATTTAGTCTTTTAATTAATTCGTCATTATCGGATAAATTTTTAAAAACAAAATTTGACCTTAAAATACACTTCTTGTTAAAAACAATTTCTGATAAAGGACTATTTTTGAGATTTTTAACTCTTCCCCAAAAACCTCTTAAATACTTTTTTGGAATTACTGTTAATGTTTGATTTTCTCCAATTATTAATGCTTCCCTTATATATAAATCCCCAGTATTTTTCTTTTGAAAAAAAACTTTTTCGTCATTAAAAGCTTTAATATGCCGTCCTTTTAATTCTTTTATTCTAAATGGCATGATGTTTATTATCTTATTGCTAAGCGAGCCCTTATCTTTGACCCAAGGATTAAGGTTCACTCCTATTTTAATATTTACTTGCCACCTCATTTATTATGCTCTTGATAATAATTCATAATTTTTTAACCACCTATCCAAATGCAAAAATGGCTTATGTTCGTTTTTTAGCAAAATCTCTGCATCTTTTTTAGCAATACTCAGTAAAGACTCATCTCTAGATAAATTAGCTATTCTTAAAGAAGGCAGGCCACTTTGCTTTAAACCTAAAAATTCTCCTGGGCCTCTTAGTCTTAAGTCTTCCTCTGCAATAATAAAACCATCTGTATTTTCAAATATAACTTTCAATCGTTTTTTGGCGGTATCAGATAGTTTTTCCTTATAAAGTAAAATACAAGCTACTTTTTTCACCTCTCCCAATACGCCCTCTCAGTTGATGTAATTGGGATAAACCTAATCTCTCTGAATTTTCAATAATCATTAATGTTGCATTTGGAACATCAACACCTACTTCTATAACTGTAGTAGCGACCATAATATTTATTTGGTTGTCTTGAAATTTTTGCATAATTTCTTTTTTTTCATCTGATTTCATTCGCCCATGAATCAAACCAACATTACTTTAAAAGTATTTTTGATAAACTATTAAATGTATCGATTGCTGTTTGTAATTGAAGTGTCTCGCTATCCTCTATCAACGGACACACCCAATATGCCTGACTTCCTTGCTGACATAGATCTCTAATATTATCTAGTATCATCATTCGCCTTTCTTCTGAAAAGAGCTTGGTAATAATTGGAATTCTGCCGGGAGGAAGTTCATTTATAATTGATATCTCCATGTCAGCAAAATAACTCATTGATAATGTTCTTGGGATGGGAGTTGCACTCATCATTAGCTTATGTGGCTCATAACTTAAAATTTCTCTTAATTACTTTCCCTTAAAGTCTAGCTCTTTGCGCAACACCAAATCTATGCTGCTCATCTATAATATAGAATCCAAGGTTTTTGAATTTTACGGCTTCTTGAAATAACGCGTGCGTACCTATTAACAAATTTATTCTTCCTGCCTCGAGTTTTTCATAAATTTCTACCCTTGCCTTCGCTTTTATACTCCCTGTGAGTAATTCAACTTTAAAAGATAATGGTGATAACCATTTTTTTATTTTTTCATAATGTTGCCCTGAGAGAATTTCTGTTGGCGCCATAAATGCTACTTGATAACCATTACTTATTGCATGTAGGGCACCAAATAAAGCTACTAGAGTTTATAAGAAATCAGCTATCTTTAAACTCTAGAATTAATAATCTAATGAAAAATCTTTTTTTAACTCAGAAAAAGTAATCTTTTGTTGCTCTGTTAGATTAAACTTTAACTGTTGTAAAAATAATTCATATTTTTTTTTTGAAAATTCATTTCTTTGGTGCCTTTTTTTTTATTAATTCTAAATTATTTTTTAAGTATCCTTCTTTGTAATTCATCATAAATTAATCTTTTATTTAAGAATAATAATTCAATAAACTTTTAGGAAATTTTTAGGTGGATTATGAATGCACTCTATTGCCTCAATAAAGGTAGGAAATTTATTTTTTTTATAAATTTCAGGGAATAAATCATCGAATTGTTTCTTTGTTTTTTCTATCAGAATATATTTGTGAATTAATTTCCTTAAAGACTTCTGAGCCATTCCTGCAGTAACTGGGTAAACAGGGGTATATGTATTTGGAAGCGGCTCACCTTCATTAATAATTTTATATTGAGGATGAACCATTTCATAGAATAACGCGTTCACCTTAACTTCTCCAAATACTCGAATTAATGCTCCCTCCTTAAGTTGCTTGATTTGACTTGGGTAAAAATTTAAAAACCTTATTTGAATCTCACCTGTTTCATCTTTAATGTGCACACTCAAATTTTTTCTTGGTGCATATGAAATTTTTGTTTTAACAATCGTTCCCTGAATTTGTGATAACTCTCCAGGTTGGATTTCATCAATAGTCTTAATTTCAGTTTCATCAATACATTTTGAGGCATTTAAATTATGGACTAAATCAATACCTAGTTTTTTTAATTTTTTAGATTGTGACTCTGTAAATTTAATTGAAGCCAATTTTTATAATTTAATCTAACACCAAAAAACCATCAGCTTCAACTAATGAATCTTTTGGAAGTGATGCAATGTATTACTTGTTAAATCATTAAACCTAAAGTCGATGGATTCTTCAATCACTTTAGGTAAATGTGATAAATCAGTTAAATAAATATTCAATTTAACAACGTCGTCAAAACTAGCGTCTGCTGCTTTTATAACCTGACTTAAATTTTCAAATACTTGATTAATTTGAGCCTCAATCCCATCTACTAGCTCCATTGTATTCGGATCTAATGGAATCTGACCAGACAGGAAAACTATATTTCCCTTACGAATTGCTTGGCTGTAAGGCCCAATTGCTTCAGGGGCATTTTTTGAATTTATAGCTATTTTTTTCATTAATTTTCCTTAAAAAAGATTTTACACGATTGATTTTATTGATTTTAGTAATCTTTCTTAAATTTTTAATAATTTCTGCTAAATGAATTCTATTTCTGACCTGAACTACTAAATTAAGAGTAGCAAAAACACTTCCATCAGATTCTTCCAAAGAAATATTATCAATATTTGCCCCTGAATCTGCAATTACTGATGCAATTTGTCCAAGCATGCCCCTCTCATTAATTACCAAAATACTTAAATTTACATTGAATAATTTTTCTGGGCTTGGCTCCCACTCAACATCGACCCAACGATCATGATCTAATTTAAACTCTTTTATTGCCTTGCAATCATGGGTGTGAATTAATAAACCCCTATCTTTGTTTATAAAACCTAAGATTGGATCTCCAGGTATTGGGTGACAGCAATCTGCAAGCTGAATTGCCATGCCATCAGATCCCTTTATTGTAATAACATCTAAAAATTTTCCTTGTTTTTTTGTATTGTTAGCCCCATCCATAATACTTGTAAGTTGATGCGCGACCATAACATTAACTTTTTTACCCAAAGCAATATCCATTAGAATCTCATCCTTAGAATTTACATGATAATCTGATACTAATTTATTCCAATGTTTTCTTTTAATACTTCAGGGTGATATGAACCAGCCTTCTTATAGCTTTATTCCTGTTAGCATATAAATCCTAAAATAATAAGGTCTTTAGATTCAGCTGACCTTAAATACTGCCTAATTTGTGCGCGAGCTTTTCCAGTAATAATAAAATTTAACCAGTTTGGGTTCGGCTTGGCAACTGTTGACGTACTACTTCAATATGATCCCCTGTTTTAATTTCCGTTCGCAATGGTACTAATTCCTGATTAATCTTAGCAGCAATAGTACTATTCCCTACATCAGTATGAACGGCATATGCATAATCAATAGCTGTCGACTTTTTAGGCAGCGCAAAAATTTTCCCTTTTGGAGAAAAAACATACACTTCATCAGGAAATAAATCTACTTTTAAATGTTCTAAAAACTCTAAAGAACTGCTCTATCTGAATTTCTAACATCCTCTTTAGCCACTGATTAGTTTTTTGTTGAAGCTCTGTAACATCTGCATCTTTAGTTTTGTATAGCCAATGTGCGGCAACGCCAGCTTCTGCTAGTTGATGCATATTCTTTTGTTCTAATTTGAATTTCAACTGGAGTACCAAATGGGCCAAGAAGAGTCGTATGCAAAGACTGATATCCATTAGCTTTTGGAAACGCAATGTAGTCTTTAATTTTACCTGGAATTGGCTTATATAGAGAATGCAAAGAGCCTAACGTTAAGTAGCATTCATTAAAATCTATTAACAATAATTCTAAATGCATAAATATCATTGATTTGATTAAAGCCTGTCTGATCTTCAAGCATTTTTCTATGAATACTTGCAGGATTTTTTTCTCGTCCAGTAATTTCTGCTTTTATCTTTAATCTGCAGTTTATTTATTCTATCAGGATTTTACCAACTATCTCTTTTCTATTTCCACGACTTGCTTTGACAGCTTTTTGGATAGTCTTGTGCCTAAGCGGATGAAGGATTTCAAAACTTAAATCATCAAGCTCTCTAAATACGTTATTTAAACCCAATCGATTTGCAATAGGGGCATAAATATCAATAGTTTCTTGAGCAATCCGAGTTCTTTGAGATGGGCTTAAAGAAGAAATAGTTTGCATGTTATGCAATCTATCACTTAATTTTATTAAAATTACTCTTACATCTTGCGACGTTGGGATAACATCTTTCTAAAATTTTCTGCTTGAGCTTCTGTTGCATCTTCAAAATGAACCTTTCAAGTTTTGAAAGACCTTCGAGTTCTTGCATCAGTAATTAATAAAAACTCAATTTCTTTTTATGTTGAAGGTGTATCTTCAACAACATCATGAAGCAATGCTGCTTGAATGGAATTGCGCATCTAAATGAAATTCAGATGCTACATGCTACTGCAACTGGATGAGAAATATAGTCTTCCCCTCCTATCTTTTTTGTCCACTGTGTGCTTTATCACTAAAACGTAGGCCTGCCATATCCTCTCAATATCTTCCTCTGATAAATAAACTTTTAATAATTTACTTAATTTAGAATTTTTTTTGTCGGCAGGCAAAAGAGGAGGGGGTGTTTTTTCAGTTAAAGCACGAATTTGATGAACAGGATTTACCATTTATTCACTCATTTATCTAATCGTTAAGCAACACCTTTGTTGTTAAGAATATCTTCTCCGATTAAGCCAGCAGCTATTTCTCTTAAAGCAATAACAGAGTGCTTGTCATTTGATCCAGTGACATCTATTAGAGGGGTTGCACCATTTACTAATTGCCTTGAACGATATGAAGCAACTAGTGTAAGTTGGAATCTATTAGGAATTTTTTCTAAACAATCATCTACTGTAATACGCGCCATAATTTCTCCATAAAATTTATTTTTTAAACGACTCTATCAATCCTCGGTAGCTCATAATTTGTTTTTCAGTTTTTAAGTCTTCGCGATAAAACCCATCACTAAAATTGATCATTTAGTGCCTTCTGGCACAAAACTCATCATTGATTATAACATAATCAAATTTTTCAAGATGGCTGATTTCCTCTTCAGCAGCAGCCAATCGTCCTTTTATCTCAGCCTGTGAATTTTGACCTTTCTTCTAAAATCAGCATTGAAGGTGGAAGTATAAATATGCTTACAACATGCTTAAAAATTTTTTTTACATGAAATGCGCCTTGATAATCTATTTCTAAAATAAGGTTCTGGCCAATATCCAATGCGTTTTTAACCACTTGCTTAGCTGTGCCATAATGCTCTCCATGTGCTTGAGCTGTTTCTAAAAAAGCACCCTCATTATGCATCTTATTAAAAATTTCTGGTTTTACAAAAAAATAATCTACGCCATTTTTTTCACCTTCCCGAGGTTGACGAGTAGTGTAGGAAACTGAAACCCCTAGATTTTTGACAATAATGCACAGGCATTAGCAGAAGGAATGTATTTAGGAATTCCAATAAATAAATTTCCTTTTTTGAGGGCGACCTCTAGCATTTCCTCTTTCGGAAGTAAGCTTTCAGGTAAGTCTTTTGCCCATTCAAATTTACCAGATGCGCTCATAGTTTTTGCTTCTCGATTAAATTCTTGCATCAAAAAATCTATTTTTTTCCCAACTGGCTCTGACAAGTCCAAAAGCCTCCTAAGCTCCTGAATGTGAGATTCTAGTCTATCAAGTTCTTCAGTAATATCACCCTTTTGGATAAAAATTAAAATTTCTTGTTTTAATCGATCTTGTTCAACATTAATAAGTGCTAATTTAAATTTTTTTAAAATCTTATCTTGATGAGATTTTAAGAGTTTTAATAGTTTTTTGATTTTTTTTATTTCTTTTTCAATATCTTTAATTTAGCCAAAATTATTTTTTTAATTTTTCCCCCTTCTCTTTGACGATCTTTTAACAGTTGATTTAGAGATCTATCCAATAGCTTCATGAGTGGCTTAATAAGTCCGCTAGTATTCACCTTATTATCTTTTTTACTTGATAGGTGTGCAATTTCTAGTGCATTGATAGGCTGAGAAGTCTTTATTAAAGAAGAAACTGTTTCTATTGTTGCAATTATTTTTTTTGCATGTTGTAAGTCAATATTGTTAAGGTCAATATTTTGTTCTTTAGTTTTTAAGGAAACTCTACATTCAGCTTTACCTCGATGAATAATTTTTAAAATTTTCTCTCGAATCTTGGGGTCAAAGACTCTAAGATCGTCAATTAACTTTACCTGTAATTCAAAATACCTGCTATTTAGTGTCTTTATTTCAACTACTAAATTTCCATATTTTGTATCTTCAGTAATACTGCAATAACCTGTCATACTTGAAATCATAGCTTTCTCTTTAAACTTAAATTAGATGAGTCATTTTAACAATCTAATTTGCATTCTGGTTATAAAAATTTGAAACAACTAATAATTAAATATCTCAATAGACTATAATCGAGAACTAATAAATAGAAAGGAAATTTACATGAGATTGTCTCAAAGAAATAATAATGAACTCAGAGATATTGAAATTATTAGGAATTATACCAAACATGCAGAGGGGTCTGTACTTATTAAATGCGGAGATACTCATGTACTTTGTAATGCGAGCGTTGAGGAAAATGTTCCATCGTTTCTCAAAGGGAAAAATCAGGGTTGGGTAACGGCTGAATATGGAATGCTTCCAAGATCTACTAACGAGAGAATGGGAAGAGAGGCTGCTTCTGGAAAACAATCTGGCAGAACACAAGAAATACAAAGACTAATTGGTCGAAGCTTACGAGCTATTATTAACCTAAATGAACTGGGTGAAAGAACTATTAATATTGATTGTGATGTTATACAGGCAGATGGTGGTACAAGAACAGCAAGTATCACTGGGGCATATGTAGCTCTCTACGATGCGATTCAGGGTCTTATACAAAATGGCTCTCTTAAAGAGTCGCCTATTATTGATTCTCTTGCAGCTATTTCTTTAGGTATAAAGAATGGGGAAATTTTGCTAGATCTTGATTATGAAGAAGACTCTAATTGTGACACTGATATGAATATTGTTATGACTGAACAAGGTAAATTTGTTGAAATTCAAGGGACCGCTGAAGGAGAGCCTTTTACAAAAGATGAAATGAATAATATCATTCAATTTGCAGAGCAAGGGATTGCCGAATTAATTCAAATTCAAAAACAATGTTCTCAAATAATACATAATGCAAAAAATTGTTTTATCAACAAATAATGGTAAGAAACTAGCTGAAATTGAGTCTTTGCTTTCTGACTTATCTGTTGAGACAGTTCCACAAGCAACTCTTAAGATTGGTGTAGCTGAAGAGCCATTTGATACATTTATTGAAAATGCTTTAGCTAAAGCAAGGTTTGCTTCAAAAGCATCAAACTTACCAGCAATAGCAGATGATTCTGGTATTTGTGTAGACGCTTTAAATGGGATGCCAGGAATTCTATCTGCAAGAATCTTATTTTTCGCGGATAAAAGAAATAATAAAAAATTACTGGAATTATTAAAGGATGAAAAAAATAGGAAGGCGCATTATTACTGTGCGATAGTTTTTATTACCTCATGTGATGACCCTCAACCAATTATCGCAGAAGGAATATGGCAGGGTGAAATTTTATCTTCTCCAAGAGGTAATAATGGTTTTGGTTATGACCCTATTTTTTATTTACCAGATCATGATTGTAGCTCAGCTCAGCTTCACTTTGATTTAAAAAATAAAATCAGCCATCGTGGTCAAGCTTTGCAAAAATTAAAACAAAAACTTAAAATACTCTATGGCATCAAAAAATAAAAATTGGCCTTTATGGCTCAGGGATGATAAGTCAGTCGTGTCCTGTACTGAAAAAGTTAAAGTCATGAATGAAAACTTTGATGAATTAAAGCAGCTTGCTCAAGATGCTTTTGAAGATGGAATTTTAATGGAAGTTTCTGATGAGCAAATTCGAGCAACTCTTCATAGTTTAGTAGAAGAACTTTACAGCCCCTTAAAGAAAAAATAAATACGTGGCTTGCCTCTTTGTTTAAAGCAGAACTTCCTCCTCTATCAGTCTACGTCCATATTCCTTGGTGCATTCATAAATGCCCTTACTGTGACTTCAATTCTCACGAGTTTCAAGGGCAAGATATTAAAAATAATGAATTAATTTACACTAATGCTCTACTCAAACAATTAGAGAACACTAATTTTGATACTAAAAGGCCAATTCATTCTATTTTTTTTGGTGGAGGAACCCCAAGTCTATTCAGCCCAGAATCTTTTAAAAAAATTATTGAAAAAATTAGCATTAAATTTGAGCTCGATGACAATTGTGAAATTACAATCGAGGCTAATCCTGGAACTGTAGATAAGCAATATTTTTATGGGTATAAGGATGTTGGAATAAATAGAATGTCTCTAGGGATTCAAAGTTTCAATGAAAAACATTTAAAAAAATTAGAAAGAATTCACAACCAGCAAGAAGGCATAGATGTAATTAAAAAAGCACTTAAATTATTTGATAAAGTTAATATTGATTTAATGTTTGCCTTACCAGAGCAAACAAAAAAAGAGCTTAAGGATGATATTAATATAGCTTTAAAAATTAATCCCTCCCACATATCTTATTACCACCTCACAATTGAGCCTAATACCTCCTTCTATAAACACCCGCCAAAAATACCTAACCAGGACGAAGGAGCAGAACTATTTGATTTAATTAGTAATAAGTTGAGAGAATCGAATTTTACTCACTACGAAACTTCTGCATACGCAAAGAATGGAAGTGAATGTCGCCATAATTTAAATTATTGGAACAGCGAAAACTGGATTGGAATAGGACCTGGAGCATACAGTAGATTATGGTCATCAAATCAATCTATTCGTCGTTTTTCTTGCCATAAAAGTCCGAAATACTATCTCTCTGAAGTTGATAAAAATAATTACATCAACTACTTAGAATTGTATCAACCAATGACCGTGTATTTGAATTTATGATGAATGCATTAAGAGTTAACGATGGATTCGCAATTAATCTTTTTACAAAAGATATTAATGAAATTGCAAAAGAATTATTAAGTAAAAAAGATAAGAAGCTGATTGAAGAAATTAATGGTAGGATTAAACCGACTGTTTTAGGGCAAAGTTTTTTAAACGAACTTTTACAAATTTTTTTAAGGGGCCAAAATAATGATGTTAAATAAAATTATTGATGACTATGTTGTTGTCAGGACAAATTACAGAGGAAGATATATATATTGAGGATGGATTTAAAACTATTTTTTGTAATCGGCCTGATAATGAAGAACAAAACCAAGTCACAGTCAATAGTATCCGAGATAAAGTTATCGAAAACGGGCCTTAATTTCGTTCATCAGCCAGTTATTGGTGGCCAAATATCGCAAAATGATATAGATCAGTTTAGTGACTACTATGATGAATCTGAAAAACCTATTTTTGCTTATTGCAGAACAGGAACAAGATCTAGCATGTTATGGGCATTATCAGAATCGGGGAAAAGGTCTAAGGATGAAATACTAACATTAACTTCAGCAGCCGGATACAATCTGACCAGTCCGGACAACACTAATTTCCCTAGTTGCCTTACTGATTAACCTTTTTTTAAGTGATGAAATTATTAAGCAGTATTTATCTTATAAGATAACAAAAATTATAAAATTTGAAACTAGTATTGGCTATTTAAATTATCAATTAAAAAAAATAGACTAATAATAAGAGACTTAAAAGTAAAAAATCCTTCTAGCTCTAAGAATGTTTACGCTCTGTGGATAAATGAGGTTTCAATTGATAAGCCAATTATTCAAAATGACAAACTAATAATAAATGCGATAGATATAAATAATGCTGCTATTTACTACGATAATAATAGTGGTACATTAAATTTTAAAGAAATTTCTGAGAATATAAAACATTATCTGCATACAAGAAAACTATCAGCTAATAAAGCGGTAGAAACACCCCTTGAGATTGCACCCAGTGAGAGTGCAGAGAATAAAGAATCAATTGGTGCTAAAGAGCCATCAATAATATTTATTAAAAGTTTAAGTATTAAAGACTCCTTCATCAACCTTTCTTACAAATTTATGCTACAAAAATCTGTTTCCATTCCTCTAGAAGACTACATTAATGTTTCCGAAGAACTTGATACACTAATAAATAAATTTAATTTATTTATTCAAGTGACTTCAATGAAAATAAAAGCATCTAAAAGAAGGAGTGATCTTTTAAAAATATTCCCAACTTGAAAAGAAAATTAATAAATTAAATCAAGAATTGGATAAGTCTGAAGGAATAAAGTTTTAAGGATCTATTTAAAGTAAGGTAGCCAAGCCCAACTTCTTTTAAGAAACTTAAGAGCCCAAAAATCAGCGAAGTCATTGCCATGATGAAAAGTATAGATATAAATTGATTAAAATCAAAACTAATTTCCGTAGATATAAATATCATCGCAATTAAAACGCAAATTAATAAAGCTGAAATTGTCGTTAATGCGATTGCCCAGTGGGTCCACTTGGCACGTCTTATTAAAAAATTTAATTCCGCTTTTTTATACTCTTTTAAATCTTTTGAGTTCTCATGAAGCACCCTGAATCGGTCGACAATTCTCGTTAAACGAGCTGTCATAACTGTCAAAATTGCTCCTACTCCCGTCAATAAAAAAGCTGGGGCTACTGCCATTTGAATAACGCTAGCAATTTCTACAAAATCTAACATCTATTTAACTAGCTTAGACTTGGCACTTTTAATGCTTTTTTAACCGTATTAAAAGCTGTCCCACCAACATGCTTTCTTGATTTAATAGACCCTTTTAGAGACAAGCATTCGAACACATCTTTTTCAATTAGCTTACTAAATTTTTTCAAAGCTTTTAATTCAAGGCCGGATAAATCACACTGCTCATCAATCGCAAACTTAACTGTTTTCGCCACCACTCCATGTGCCTCTCTAAAAGGCATTCCTTTTTTCACCAAATAATCAGCTAAATCTGTTGCTGTGGAAAATCCTTTAAGTGCTGCCTTTTCCATATTTTTTGGAAATATAGTAAGTTTAGAAATCATTTCTGCAAAAATATTTAAAGTATCTGAAATCGTATCAGCTACATCAAAAATTGGTTCCTTATCTTCTTGATTGTCTTTATTGTATGCAAGTGGCTGTCCCTTCATCAATGTTAGCAAGCTAACTAAATGCCCATTTACTCTACCAGTTTTCCCTCTAACTAGTTCAGGTACGTCAGGGTTTTTTTTCTGCGGCATAATACTTGATCCCGTGCAAAAACTATCTGAAATCTCTATAAAGTTAAAAAATGGACTAGACCACATAATTAACTCTTCTGACCACCTTGATAAATGTGTCATTAATATAGATGCATTTGCATTAAATTCAATTAGAAAATCTCTGTCTGATACTGCATCAAGAGAATTGCCCATAACACCATCAAATTTAAGGAGTTTAGCTACGAACTTTCTATCTATAGGGTAAGAGGTTCCAGCTAATGCTGCAGCTCCTAAAGGTAAAATATTAATTCTTTTCCTCGCATCTATAAATCTTGCTTTATCTCTTTCCAACATTTCGTAATAAGCATGTAAATGATGAGCAAAACTTACAGGTTGCGCTACTTGCAAATGCGTCAAGCCCGGCATTATCGTCATAATGTGCTTTTCCGCTAAAGTTAAAGTAGCTTTTTGTAAGGCGCTTATCTGTTCAATAGTTTGATCTACAACCTCCCTAAGGTAAAGCCTCATATCAGTTGCAACCTGATCATTCCTAGATCTTGCAGTATGCAAATATCCTGCTTCATCACCTATTTGCGTTAATCTTTTTTCTATATTTAAATGAACATCCTCTGAATCAATCGACCATTTAAAATTTTGAGCGATAATTTCTTTCTTAATTTGATTTAAACCTTTTTTGATCGCACTAAAATCTTTGGATGAAATGATTTTTTGTTTTTTTAACATTTCTGCATGCGCAAGAGATCCTTCGATATCATACATGGCTAATCTTTGATCAAAATTAACGGATGCATTGAATCTTTTAACAATTTCAGTCCATGGTTCAAAAACCTAGCAGACCATTTTTTTGTATTTTTTTTCATTTAAATTTTTTAATTCATTAATTCAATGAATTATATATGAAAATCATCAATCATATGATTAATCTAATAATAGCTATGTGCTAAAATCCATAATAATAATGATTAAAAATATTACAATTGCATCTAGAGAAAGTCCCCTTGCTATGTGGCAAGCAGAGCATATTAAATTTAAAATTAATCAGCTTTACCCGCAAATTAAAATTAATATCGAAGGATTCAAAACTCAAGGGGATATTTTGCTAGATCAATCATTGGCAGATATTGGTGGTAAAGGGTTATTCATTAAAGAGCTTGAACAAGCTTTATTAGAAAAAAAAGCTGATTTAGCCGTCCACTCTATGAAAGACTTGCCAATGGATATTCCTAATCAATTCCAACTTATTGCAATTACAGAGCGTGAAGACCCAAGAGATGCATTTGTTTCAAATAATTTTAATTCTCTGGATACTATGCCCAAAGGTTCAGTTGTTGGCACTTCAAGTCTTAGGAGGCAAAGTCAAATTAAAGCAAAATATCCTGATTTAATAATTGAGCCCTTAAGGGGAAATTTGCAAACACGTTTAAATAAATTAGACAAAGAACAATATGATGCAATAATTTTGGCAGCAGCAGGACTTATCCGCTTAGACCTCAAAGTGCGAATCAAGAAATATTTAGAGACCACGGTTAGCATTCCGTCTGTCGGACAAGGCGCGTTGGGAATTGAAGTCCTAGCTGGGAACGAATCGTTAAACGAAATACTCAAAACTCTTAATGATGATGAAACTTCGCGATGTGTTTTAGCGGAAAGAACAGTGAGTCAATCACTTGCTGGCAGTTGTACCGTTCCTTTAGGTGCATACGCATCAATATCTAAAAATGATTTTACTATTAAAGCTTTTGTGGCTTCGCCAGATGGCTCTCAAATTATTCATGCTGAAGTAAAAGGATTAAAGTCAGATTTTTATAAGCTTGGTAAAGAATTAAGTCAAATTCTCATTGATAAAGGAGCTAAAGATATTTTATCAGGGTTATGAGCAAAAATAAGACCAAAAATAATACGGCACTAATATCTACTAGGCCATATGAAAAAAATATTGCTTTATTCAAAGAGCTTAAAAGTGCAAATGTCTTATTACTAAACCACCCTTTAACTGAAATTAAACCTCTTGAAAGATTATTAATAAGTTTGATTTCAATTATAAGTAATTTAGAAAATTATCAGCATATAATATTTATCAGTACGAATGCTGTTCAGTTTTTTGTTGAGCGCTTAAATAACCTTACAATAAAACTCCCTAGTAATATTACTTTTTCCTGTATTGGCCCTATGACTAAAGAAGCCCTTGAGAATAAGTTTGATATTAATGTACATTGCCCAAAAGAAAATTATGACTCTGAAAGTTTAATTAAAAATAAAATATTTGATTACATTCAAGATAAAAAAATTTTAATTATTCGGGGGACAGGTGGTCGGGAAACCTTAAAGAATTCACTTGAAGAAAAAGGCGCCAAAGTTGATTATGGTGAATGCTATATTCGAAACTACCTACCCATTGAACAAAAAAAATTAACCCAAGAAATTAAAGAGTGCACTTCTATATTTATATTAATTTCAAGCTATGGCAGTGCATCAAATTTTAACCAGCATCATGGGCCATGGATTGAGGATTATAAAACAAAATTTATTGTAAACCACAGAAATATTGCGTCTCTTTTAAAAAGTGGTTACTACGGCTCTCGCTTAAATGAAGTTATTGTTACAGATAATTTAACTGGAATCATTACTAGATATAATTAAAATAATTAATTATTTGCTTGCGGAGCGAAAGTAAAAGCATCAGCAAAAAATTCTTCTTCTGGAAGCCCTTTGCTTGTGAATTCATTAAAAGCAGCTTCAACTAAACCTGGAGCACCACAACAGTAGACTTGAATGTTTTCTAAATCCTAAAGATTCTAATTTTTCATAGATACTTGGTAAAAACTCTTCCATTTCAGATTCATTTACTTCTGTACTTTGAACTTTATCAATTAAATTCATCAATTGATTTTGCCCAATCTAAACAAAGATTATGCATATATAAATCGTCAAATTTACCGACACCTCTATATAAAAAGATTGGTCGCTTTATTTTATTAATACACATATCTTCAATTATTGATTTTATTGGCGCAAAACCTGTTCCTCCTGCAATAAAAATAATTGGTTTTACGCTTTCACGAAGGTAAAACTGGCCAATTGGTGCCTCAATTTTATGTATAGATTTCACTTTCATCTCTTCGAAAACATGATGAGTGAACTTACCTCCTTCAATCAACCTTAAATGAAGTTCAATTAAATCATCATATGGACTGCTAGCTATTGAAAAAGCTCTTCTAGAACCATCCTCCATTAAAAATTCAATATATTGCCCCGCCTTAAATTTTAGTACTTCATTTCCCGGAAGCTTAAGTAACATTTTCATTACCTCATCATTAAGCTTCACAAGAGATTCAACGCGAACCGGGAAAATCTTTGGGGCATTCTCAGGTGCTATTTCTGCCTCTCTGGTTTGCACCACTAAATCTTCTGTTGCAAGAGCTTTACAACATAAGGTAAAACCATTTTCTTTTTCAGTATCAGAAAGATAGTCACTGTTCAATGGTTTGATTGCAACAAAAACTTTATTTATTACTTTAGCCTTACAGGCTCCGCAGGATCCGTTTTGACAGCCATAAGGTATATTAATACCAGCTGAAATTGCTGCCTCTAAAATTGTTTGGCTTGGCCTAACCAGAAAAGTCTTTCCGGAAGGCAAAATCTTTACGTTATAGCTCATTATTTTTATCTTCGCCATCTTCTTCACGGCTAAACTCTCCCTCAATAACGTCACCCTTGCCTTTAGTATTTGTTTTTTGTTGGTATTCATTTTTACTTACCTGTTCTTTAACGGGAATTAAAAGTAAAAATAAGGCAATAATATCTGTAAGTACTCCTGGGAATAAAAATAATGCTCCAGCTAACAAGTTTTTAGCTGTCCCCATCAACAAGCCAATTGGGCTACCTCCTTGGCTCATTAGGCTCAATAACCTTGGTAGTACCAAAGATTTTTCCTCATTAATAAGTTGCCAGCCCAATATAGCCATAGTTATTAGGTAAACAAAAAACCACCACCCATACTGACTAAAAAGATATATCAGTCCAGCAATTTCAAAGCCAGGTAATAAAATTAAAGCAAGAATTAAGATTTTTCGCATAATTAATGAGTTATGATAAATTAAATTAGTTTAAGAATATGAGAACGTAAACCCGTTTTAACACTCTTATCTATTATTCAATTATTATAACCTCAATTATTAACTTATAAGATGCCAAGATATTTAAATTTATTTATTATTAGTATTTTTTTAATAGGTCAGTATATCAACTGTATTTGCAGTTGATAACTCTGTATTTTATAAAAACGAACAAAAATTTCTTCCGCTAGAAGAAGCCTTTAATATTAATTTAGAGACTACAAGCAATAAAAAAGAAGTAAATTTAGTTATATCTAATGAACCAGGTTATTACTTATATAAATCTAAAATAGCCCAACAAGTCCATTATTATCAATTGAATTAGATTTGCCTGAGGGTAAAAAAAAACAAGACGAATTTTTTGGAGAACAAGAAGTCTATTATGGTCAGGTTAGAGCACTTATTTCATTATCCAACAGCCCCTCCAAAACACAAAAATTTATTATTGAATTTAGTGGAACGGTATCTTCATTACCTACAGTAAAATAATAGCTTACAAAGAATTCTCAAACAATAATCTAAATACGTCATCTGAAACTTATTCTATTATTGATAAATTGTCTTCTCAAAATTTTATCACAACATTATTCGGTTTCTTTTTTGCGGGCATCCTTCTGGCACTCACACCATGCGTGCTTCCCATGGTGCCTATTTTATCTGGAATAATATTAGCAGCCAATCCAAAGAAATCAATCTCTTATACACTTAGTTATGTGGGGGGTATATCTTTCACCTACACTCTATTAGGAATCACAGCAGGGGTTACTGGAACATTGTTATCCTCAAGCTTACAAAATGTAAATTTTTTAATTTTTAGTAGTATTATTTATCTTATATTTGCTTTATCAATGTTTGATTTTATTAAGGTTCCTTCATCTCCCTTACAAAATATTATTAGTAAGTATTTAAACAATTTTAAAGCTAATAATTTACTTAATATATTTTTACTTGGGCTTTTTTCTTCCCTAATATTAAGCCCTTGTGTCGCCCCACCACTTGCGGCAGCGATATTATATATAGGAAAAACACAGGATTATGCGTTAGGTGGACTTGCTCTATTTTTTATGAGTATTGGTATGAGCCTACCCCTTTTAATTATAGGTTTTTCTTCTCAAAAGATTTTGCCTAAAGCAGGTCCTTGGATGTCCTCTGTAAAAAGAGTCTTAGGGTTTATTTTATTTGGCATGAGTATTTATATTATTAGGCCATTACTAAGTGAAACTTTATTTGTTACCTTGCTTCTTCTTGTATTAACAGCTAACTTCGTCTATTTATTTATTTACTCAAAAAATAGTTTAATAATTAGATCTATTTTTATTCTTTGTTTAATATTCTCATCTTTATTTACACTTCACAACCTTAAAAAATTAATTTTTGAGCAAGATTCTACTGATAAACATTCACAAATGAGTCTTGAATTTACTAAAGTAAACTCTATATCTGATCTTAATTTCCATACTAATGGCGCCATAAATAAACCTATTCTTTTAGATTTTTATGCAGATTGGTGTGTAGCTTGTCTTGAATTTGAGAAATTCACTTTTACTGATAAAGAAGTGAAAGCTATTATGAAGCAATATATTTTACTAAAAGCAGATGTTACGTCAAACACAAATGAACACAGTTTGTTACTTAAAAAATTTGATTTGTTTGGTCCCCCTGGGATTATATTTTTTGATAGCAAAGGCAAAGAAGTAAAATATCTTCGCACTATTGGTTTTAAGGATTCTGCAGAATTCTCTATTCTTTTGGAAGAAGCTTTAAAAAATGAATAAAACAAGTTTATTTAAAATTTTTTTGGTTGGACTCATAGCTATGAGTCTTGGAATAACAATAAACAAATATTACGGTGAACACAGATCATCCAATAAAGACATGCCCACGAACTTATTGTTTAATACATCGCTCCCTGATAAATTTGGAAGCATGATTTCTCTTAGTGATTATAAAGAACAATGGATATTAATTAATTTCTGGGCGACATGGTGCGAACCATGTAGAGAAGAAATTCCTGAATTAAATGAATTTTACGAAAATAATAAAAAAATAACATTAATTGGTATTGCAATTGATGAGGTGGCATTGGTCAAGGAATATACAGAAACTGTTCCTTTACACTACATTTCTCTGATTTCAGATATGAGTGGCGTTGCCCTATCTAAATCATTGGGAAATAATAGAGGTGTCTTACCTTTTTCTGTATTAATTAGCCCTACTGGAGAAATTAAAAGTACTTTCTTAGGCAAACTCACCCAAAATGATTTAACTCAGATTATCCCAAGCTTCGTTGACTAGCATAATTACTTAAAAGTAATTAAAATGTAGATAAATGTAGACAAATGTAATTAAATTCGTCAAAAATGCACTTAAATGAATTTATTTAAAATAATTAAAATGTAGACAAATGTAATTAAATTCGTCAAAATTGTATTTCTATTAAAATTATTGCTTAAAAAACTATGTCAGTTAAAAATATTAGTGTAATCCATGGGCCAAACCTCAACCTCCTTGGTGAGCGTGAGCCTGATCATTACGGGACATTTAGTTTAGCGGAGATTAATAAACGATTAATAAATGAAGCAAAAGCTCTTTCAGTAACGATTGATATATTTCAAAGTAACAGTGAATCAGAACTTATTGAAAAAATACAGGTGAATACTAGTGATTTTATTATTATAAATCCAGCAGCCTTTACCCACTCCTCAATTGCTATGAGGGATGCTCTTTCGGCAAAAAAAATACGGTTTATTGAAGTTCATATTTCAAATGTATTTGCTAGAGAGTCATTTAGGAAAGAATCTTATTTTTCCGATATTGCTGTTGGCATTATATCTGGCCTAGGAGCTGAGGGGTACATTGCCGCTTTAACTTATGCGGCTAAATTAGATTAAAATATTCAAGAGGTGTATTAAATGGATTTAAGAAAATTAAAAAAACTAATAGATTTAGTAAAAGAGTCAGGGATAGAAGAACTTGAGCTAACTGAAGGAGAAGAAAAAGTAAAAATTAGTCGGCATAATAATAAAGCACAATCTTCAGCGCCTGTTAACTATGTTCAACACCCGATACAACCACCGAAGTGACTCAGCAACCGCAAGCTCATCTGAAGAGTCCTTTAGGTAAAGTAGATACAACTACAATAGATAAAAGGATGTATTACTTCACCAATGGTTGGAACTTTTTATAGAGCCGCTTCTCCTGCTCCAACCCATTTGTTGATGTAGGAACTACCGTAAAAAAAGGAGATACATTGTGTATTATAGAAGCCATGAAGCTCCTGAATGAGATTGAATCAGATAAAGATGGAGTAATAAAAGCTATTCTTTTTGAAAATGGGCAACCCGTTGAGTTTGGGGAGCCACTATTTATTATCAGTTGATCACTATTCAGGATTTAATAATTAATGTTCGATAAAATCTTAATTGCCAATCGAGGTGAAATTGCTCTTAGAATTCTCAGAGCTTGCCAAGAAATGGGGATAAAAACTGTAACAGTTCATTCTCAAGCTGATTCTGAAGCTAAATACGTAAAACTATCCGATGAGTCTGTATGTATTGGTCCAGCTTCATCAAACTTAAGTTACCTCAATGTACCGGCTATTATAAGTGCGGCTGAAGTTACGGATGCACAAGCTATTCATCCTGGGTATGGCTTTCTTTCAGAAAATGCTGATTTTGCTGATCAAGTAGAGAAAAGTGGTTTCATATTTATTGGCCCTAAACGCAGAAACTATAAGGCTTATGGGAGATAAAGTTAGTGCAAAAATTGCTATGAAAAAGGCAGGAGTTCCCTGTGTACCAGGTAGTGAAGGTGCGCTTCCAGATGATCATCTTGAAAATAAAGCTGATGAAATTGGATTTCCATTATTAATAAAGGCCAGATCTGGCGGTGGTGGAAGAGGTATGAGAGTTGTTCATACAGAAGCTGCTTTCTTAAACTCGTTGCAATGACCAAAAGTGAAGCTCAGGCTGCATTTGGTAACCCTGTTGTTTACATGGAAAAATTTTTAGAAAAGCCACGTCATATTGAATTTCAAGTCTTAGCTGATGACATAAAAATGCTATTCATCTTGGGCGACAGAGATTGCTCTATACAACGCAGGCACCAAAAAATTATTGAAGAAGCTCCTGCTCCCGGTATAACAGACAGACAAAGAGAAAAAATGGGAGCTCGATGTGCAAAAGCATGTAAAAAAATTGGTTACCGAGGAGCTGGAACATTTGAATTTCTATACGAAGATGGAGAATTCTTTTTTATTGAGATGAACACAAGGCTTCAAGTTGAGCATCCTGTAACAGAAATGATTACTGGCATTGATTTAGTCCAAGAACAAATTAAAATTGCTTTATGGTGAGAAATCAGTTTTCTCAAAAAGATATTTCATTTAAAGGGCCTTCACTCTGAATGTCCGAATAAATGCTGAAGATCCTTATAGCTTTGTATCCATCACCAGGAGATTAATCTAGATTTCATATGCCTGGAGGACCAGGAATAAGAGTTGACACTCATGCCTATGGTGGCTACAAAGTACCTTCACATTATGACTCCATGATTGGTAAAATTATTTCATATGGAAAAGATAGAAAGCAAGCCATTGCAAGAATGAAAATTGCTCTTTCAGAAGCTATAATAGACGGGCCAAAAACCAACATCCCTCTTCACCGTGACTTAATGGACGATCTTGCATATGGTGATGGTGGAGTCAGCATACATTACCTCGAAAACAAGTTAGATAAAAAATCATAATTTATGGCTTGGACAAGTCTTATTATAAAAATTGATAATCTAAACGTTGAGTCAATATCTGATTATCTTATAGAGCTAGGAGCCGCTTCAGCCACCATTCAGAATTCACACCTAAACGAATCAGATGAAGAGTTAATTTTTGGAGAGCCTCATGATGGGCCTGCTCAATTTTGGGAAAAAAATGAAATTCAAGCACTTTTCGACAAAAATATTAATATAAAAGAAATAATCACGAATGTAAAAAATGAATTTGAATTTGTAGCACCCGTTGGAACTTTAGAAGAAAGTATAAAACTTAAAGTTAATAGCGGAGGTATTTCACCAAAAATAAAAAAAGTTTGGATAATTCCATCATGGCATGACTTTGTGGATACAAGTGCAATAAACATTATTATTGATCCTGGACTGGCATTTGGAACAGGTGCCCACCCAACGACTCAACTTTGTATCCAATGGCTTATTAATAAAGTTAAATCTCATTCTAATGTTTTAGATATAGGCTGTGGCTCTGGAATACTTAGTATTCCATGGGATACTTAGGTGCAAAAAAAGTAGTTAATCTTAAGGATAAGCCTATTAAAGCTATGAGTAAAGTTAATAAGACTGATATTGAATGGATACATAGTGATAATGCAATTGAATTTAAGGGAGATTTGGTTGTTGCCAATATATTATCAAGCGCTTTAAAAATTGATGCTTATTTTATAATTGATAAAAACAACCTTCCAATTGATTTAAGATTAGGAACAGAGAATGAAATTAAAGAAATTTATTCTACTTGGTTTGATTTTGAAGATTCTATAATTAAAAATGGGTGGGTGTGTATTTCTGCTTCAAAAAGATAGCAAGATAGTACAAAGCAATCACCTGGGTTAATTGTGCCTCGATACTTTGATGATTTAACTTATATTTATTTACTTCGATTTACTTTTTCTTATTTTAAAATAAAAAGCTTATAATAATCATATGTTGAATATTAAAAATTATTTCTTAATTCTATTTTCATTATGTTTAATTGGTTGCGCTTCAAGTGCTCCCCAACTAGAGCAATTCCCCGCACCGCATAACAATTATTCCGGCAGAATCATTGAGGGATATTTTGAGACTGAAGATTCAAATTTGAGAATGATACGATCATGCAAAAGTTATGGTGGCATCAAAGAATCAAGTATAAAAGATGAAGGTCAAGATTTACTGCTTCAGGAAATAATTTCTTACCAATGCAAACATACCGATAAACTAGGTGATGAGCTAAATATTGATGGTAAGTCCTCAAAACGTCTTTCAGGAACTGTAGCTAGAAAGAAGTGTGAAAATTTAGGCTTTAAAATAGGTAAAAAGTCTTTTGCTAATTGCCTTAAAGAGCTTACACAATAGAATTATGTTAAAAAAAATTTTTTATTGCTGCTTTTTATTATTTAAGAATAATCTAGCTCAGGCTACGAAAAAAATATTTCTTTTTCATGCAAAGGGATTAGTAGTTTCGAACTTATGGGTGCTTCTGGCGTAAAAGAAGAGACAAAAAATATTTCTTATAAATTTATTGAATGGAGCATTACAGGATTTAAATAATATAGACTGTGGTTTTGACTCTTCTAAAATAACCTGTGATTCGACTTTCTTAAATTTTAGAAAATTAACGATTGACTTAAAAACTAAAGAAGTTAACGACTTTATATCTGGAAACAAGGGTTTTGGTCAATATATTGAAAAAGACAATAAAGAAAAGATATAAATGATTCTAATCAAAAAAATAGACAGCAATCATTTTAGTATAAAAATTTCAAACAATACTATAACAACACACAATATAATACTTGATGACGACGATTACTTTAGAACCATTTACTCCAGCCAAATGCATAGAATCTTCTTTTAAGTTTCTTTTGGATAGAGAGCCAAATACGTCAATTTTAGAAAATTTTAATCTTAAAATAATAAATACAGCTTGGTTCTTTATAATGAAATATTTTCATATTTTTGATTAAAGTTTTTTTTATTTATCTTTTAGTATATCTTTTAATCTATTATCTACCAAAATCATTTACTATACACAAAATAAAAAATTTAGTAATAATAATTTAAAATATCAAGTTACATATATCAATGGCATAAAGCACGGAAAAGAAATATTTTGGTACGAATCAGGAATTAAAAAAATTGAAAGCCATTTCATAAATGGCAAAGAGAATGGGTTATGGCAACAATGGTATGAAAATGGTCAATTAAAATCAGTATTCTCTTATAATAAATGGCAAAGAGAATGGGTTATGGCAACAATGGTATGAAAATGGTCAGATAAGATCTTTCGTAAAATTTATTAATGGGAAAAAAGATGGGGAAGAGGTTTATTTTAATAAAGATGGCTCCATTACCTCTACCGATTTATACACAAATGGAAAAATAATAAAATAGTTTTTTAAAAAAGGAATTATATTTAACATGATAAAAGCATTCGCAGCATTAGAGGCAAAAAAAGGTTTGGAAGTTTTTGAATTTGAAGCTCAACCCTTAAAACCTAATGAAGTTCAAATAAAAGTTGAATCTTGCGGAATTTGTCATAGTGATCTTAGTGCAATCGATAATAGTTGGGGGGCTTCGAAATTCCCAATGGTTGCAGGGCATGAAGTTATTGGGAAAGTAATTGGTATTGGTTCAAAAGTTTCTTTACATAAAATCGGCAATCGAGTTGGGTTGGGTTGGCATTGTGGATACTGTAACTCATGTGAACACTGTAATTTGGGAGATCACAACTTTTGTGGCTCTACAAAAAAAACAGTTTTTAGTCAACATGGTGGATTTGCAGAAGAAGTATCCGCTGATGAAGTAAGTGTAATCCCTATCCCGGAAGGTGTTAAGCATGAAGACGCAGGTCCTCTACTTTGCGGAGGCATAACTGTATTCACCCCAATAGTAGAATTCGATATTAACAGTAGTCATAAAGTAGGAATTATTGGTATAGGGGGGCTTGGCCACTTAGCTATAAATTTTTATAAAGCCTTAGGTTGTCATGTAACAGCTTTTACAAGCTCGCAAGACAAAAATGAGTTAATCAAATTCACTTGGTGCAGATAAAATAGTTTCTTCAACTGACAGCTCATCAATAAAAGCTTTGGGTGCTCAGTTTGATTTTTTAATATCCACCGTTAATGTTAGGTTAGATTGGAATTTATTTCTAAATACTGTCAAACCGAGAGGGAGATTACATTTTGTTGGTGCAGTTCTTGATCCAATTGCTGTCTCTGTATTTTCTCTAATGGGTGGACGTCGATCAATTTCAGGCTCCCCGGTTGGCAGTCCAAAAAATATCACCAAAATGTTAAATTTTTGTGCAGAACATAAAGTATCTCCGATGGTAGAACATTTTAGCTTTAGCGACATAAATATTGCTATTAACAAACTACGTGCTAATAAGGTTAGATTTAGAGCTGTATTAACCTGGTAATAAAATGGCAAATTATAATGTTAGTGGCTTAATAACTCTTGCTGAATTGGCTAAGCTCAAAAAGCCTTTATGGTTTGTATACATTTTAAAATGTGCGGATAATACTTATTACACAGGCATCACCAATAATATTAAGAATAGAATTACTAATCATGAAAATGGAACTGGAGCAAAGTATACTAAAGGACGAGGGCCGTTTATATTGGTATTTCAGGAATCACGTCCAGATAGAAGTAGTGCAAGTCAAAGAGAGCGACAGATAAAAAAATTATCTTTGAAGCAAAAGAAACAATTAATTGAATCGGGCTAATGTGTGTAGTGAAAAATTTGCTTTATTCTCATATGCCTATATACTTCGCTCTCGATAAGATTGACATTAGTGTTCTTAATTAGCAATCTTTTTAAAGAACTACTTAAGGATATATCTATTGTCTTTCCAATCACTGAATCTTCACCCATCAATTCTTAAAGCAATTACTGATCAGGGCTATAAAGAAGCTACACCAATACAAACAAAAGCAATACCTGAAATACTTCTAAAAAAACATGTTTTAGCAACTGCTCAAACAGGCACAGGTAAAACTGCTGCTTTTGTACTTCCGATTCTACATTTTCTCTCTCAAAATGAAAAAAAAATCAAAGGTCCAAGGGTCCTCATTGTAAGCCCAACAAGAGAGTTAGCAAATCAAATTACTGATAGTATTAAAAAATATAGTCGTTATCTTAAAATGAATTCTGTAACAATAACTGGTGGTATGTCTTACACCTTACAGAACAGACTACTTTCAAAGCCTATTGATATACTAATTGCAACTCCTGGAAGGCTTTTAGACCTATACCAACAAAAGAAGATTAATCTCAAAGCCGTAGAGATTATGGTTTTAGATGAAGCCGATAAGATGCTTGATATGGGATTTGTCCCAGATATTAGAAAAATATTTAATGCTACAAATAAAGACCAACAGATGCTTATGTTTTCTGCTACTTTAGATCAAAATGTTTCAAAAATAGCGCAAGAATTTCTATCCTCCCCATCTCAAATAACAATAAAGCCAGAAGCCAATGGCCACGTTAACATTGAACAATCACTTTATTTTGTAGATAACCAATCTCACAAACAAAAATTATTACATCACTTTTTAGAGGGTGAGGATGTTAACCAAGCTATTATTTTTACCGCTACCAAAAGGCAAGCAGATAAACTTTCTGATGACTTGTATGATTTAAATATTAAATCTTCATCACAACTATTATGACATGTCACAAGGAAGTAGAACAAAAACAATTAATCGGTTCAAAAGAAATGAGATTAAAGTTTTAGTAGCAACTGATTTAGCATCACGTGGAATAGATGTTAAACATATAACACACGTAATCAATTATGATTTACCGAGGTTTGCTGAAGATTATGTTCACAGAATTGGAAGAACAGGTAGGGCAGAGCAAACAGGTAGGTCTTTATTATTTTATACCGATAAGGAAAGATCTTCAAAAGAAGCGATAGAAAAACTAATGGGAATTGAAGTTAAATCTGTTCCAGGAATGGAAGCTAAAAATACTCAATCAGACAGCCCAACAAGAAAAAAAGGAAGGAGTGGCAAGAAAAGACCTTTTTTTAAATCTGCTAAATCTTTTAAAAATCAGAGTAATGCGCAAAAAAGAATGAAGAGTAAGGGACCAAAGGCTTCAGTAGCTTAATCAC
Source organism: uncultured Methylophilaceae bacterium (assembly GCA_905182075.1). Lineage (GTDB taxonomy): Bacteria > Pseudomonadota > Gammaproteobacteria > Burkholderiales > Methylophilaceae > BACL14. The sequence continues at coordinate 321,897 of CAJIZS010000001.1, forward strand.
TTACCCCGAGATCACTTATTGAATAAACGCCTGTTGGTCGATCCTTATCTATTTTCCAAAATCGCTTTTTTACAATACGGCATCGATCTCGATTTATATCAGAAACCCCAAATTTTAGTTTTGCATTTGGGATAATTCGGTAAATATGTCTTTCTATCCCGTCTATAGATTCTGGCGCATCGTCGTGAGCACAAAAAATTAATATATTCTTTTTTCTCTTTTCTGTTTGCCGAGAAAACACAAGGTCATCTCGTCCAACCTCTTTTAAATGTTTCTTTATCTTTTCAATTTCCTTATCTGTTAATGGCTCTAACTTTAACAAACTAACTCTTTTCATTAACGAAATTGCATTAGCGTTTATCTTTTCTTTATTTAATATTTGCGGTATAAACCTAACAATCCATACTTCTTTTTCTTTAGATGCCTTTAAATTAGTTATAATTTGTTCAACTGGGTATTTTGTTAAAATTGGTGGTCGCATATTAGAAATCAGTACAAATATTATTTAATACAGTATCCTACATTACAATATTTAAGTAAATCATATCATGATGAAATTTGAACCTTATTTATACTATATTTTATGAAATTCTCCACTTTTGTCTGGTTTTAGTGATTTTAATTTAGCAACGATTTTGGACGAATAAAAAATAAATAATTTTTTTTTGTTTTTTAAATTATCATATGAATATGACATTAATTATTATTAAATTAATTTTAACTTCTTTAATTATTGTTCTGGTAACTGAGGTCGCAAAATATTCAGACAAACTTGGTGCATTTTTTGCATCTATACCACTGGTGACAATAATTGTTCTTTTTTGGCTTTTTTATGAAGATCAGTCTACTGAAAAAATTGCAAATCACGCTTATTATACTTTTTGGTATGTCCTGCCAACCCTACCGATGTTCTTATTTTTCCCTTGGGTAATAAAAATTTTGAGCTTTTGGCCTGCTTTAATCCTTTCAATAATATTAACTGTATTTATTTTTATTATTTATGCCATTTTTTTAAAAAAAATATTGGAAGATCTTTAATAATTGAATTAAATACCTTTTATTTGGTCGAATGTTTATGTCTATACTATTAAAGATTTTTATTGCTGTTTCAATTATTATTTTAGCTACTGAACTTAGTAAAAAAAACACTACGTTAGCTGCTATCTTACTTGCAATGCCAATTGTTTTATTTGTCTCGTTTACACTAATATGGGAAGAATCAAAAGATTCTCAGAAAATTGCATTGCTTACTCATGAAACATTAATGTTTATACTGCCTGTTATTCCTTTTTTGTTTTTATTAAGTTACTTGCTTAGAACTGGGGTGAGTTATTATATTTCTTTAGGTATTTCAACGATTGGCATTACTTTTGCAACACTAATAGTTCAAAAATATTTTTTACATTCTTAATTTTTAGACTCTATTATATACGCTTTACTTCTGGGGAGATTTTACAATCTAGTTTTATTTTTTTGCTTTATAGATTGAGTATAATACCCATGCAAATGACAATTCCAGCACCGCCTTTTTTTCCAATACTGTTGAAAACAACATGGGTTTTGTTCAACTTAATCATATATCGACAGAAAAACCAGGAATGCAATCTTTTGTTAATAAATTAAACAAAATTTTAGATTTAGACATAAAATATTTGTATAACGAATATTATGAATGAACCATTTTTACTATTAATAATAGATTCACTATTTCTCTCCAAAAAATTTAATTAAAAAAAGGACCCCTAAGGTCCTTTTTTAATTATAACTAAACTAAATCCATACTACTTTCTAGCTTTCCAAATTGAATACAGAACCCAAACAGCTACTAACCCAACAATACCTTGACTGCCTAGATTGTTAATAAGACCTGTTACTGTCCCAATTACATCTGGTGTTCCAAAGAATGGTACAGGTGCACCACCCATCAAAATTTCAAGAACAATTGATAAAGCTAATAGACTAACGATTGTTTCTGATAATCCCCCAGCCCATTTTCTTACAGTAGTTAATATATCCATTTCTTATTTCTCCTGTTGTAATATAGAAAAAGTTTAAACTTTCATCTCTTTAAACTTAATCTATTTTAATCCTTTTAATCATAAAAAACACAATATGTTGTGAATTCATATTTAAATTTTACTATATGTAGTATTTATGAGATATAATTTTAGGTTCCATTAAATGTAATGTCTTTTATTTATATCGATCATTTTAAATATAGAGGCAATAATTAATTACGTAATCGATTAATAACTATTATATTTTTTAATGTTCAATTATTATTTATCATCGCCTAAAAACTTATCGTCTTTCCACTTTCCACTAAACTCAACACCGTCTGGACCTGTGTAACTTCCTAGTCCATTTATTTTATCGTCCTTAAATTCCCCAATGTAAGTTCCACCATCTGGAAAAGTATACATCCCATGTCCATTCAGTAAGTTATCTTTATATTCCCCTACATGAGTTCCACCATCTGGACTAGTGTAAGTTCCCTGTCCCTCTTTTTTATCGTTTTTAAATTCCCCGACATGAGTTCCGCCATCTGCATATGTGGTTGTACCATGGCCGTTTATTTTATCGTTTTTAAATTTCCCGACATGGGTTCCACCATCTGGACTAGTGAAAGTTCCCTGTCCTTCTTTTTTATCGTCTTTAAATTCTCCGACGTAGGTTGCCACCATCTGGAAAGGTATAAATCCCATGCCCATTTATTCTATCGTCTTTAAATTCGCCGACGTAGGTTCTACCATCTGGACCAGTGAAAGTCCCTTGTCCTTCTTTTTTATCGTCTTTAAATTCCCCAATATTTGGTACTCCATTTGGATAGGTATAAGTCCCTTGTCCTTCTTTTTTATCATCTTTAAATTCTCCCGACGTAGGTTGCCCCATCTGGAAAGGTGATTTTTTTCATAGTTTAAATTTTTCCAATTCTTAATACTAAATTCTAGATTCATGCAAAATTACCGAACTACTCCACTGTGACTGACTTAGCTAAGTTTCTTGGTTTATCGACATCCGTTCCTTTTCGCAATGCAACGTGATATGCCAGCAATTGAACAGGTATTGAATGAATAATAGGAGATAAAACACCTGTATGTCTTGGAGCTCTTATAACTTTAATACCTTTCTGTTCAATAAAATGACTATCTGCATCAGCAAAAACAAATAATATACCTCCTCTTGCTTTTACTTCTGGACAAATTAGAAAGTACCTGGTTCTACAAGATTATTATCAGGCATTAACCCAACAACAGGCATATCTTTATCAACTAAGGCTAATGGTCCATGTTTTAATTCCCCAGCAGCATAGCCTTCTGCATGTATATAACTGATCTCTTTTAATTTAAGCGCTGCTTCTAGTGCAATTGGATATGATGCTCCTCGTCCTAAAAATAGAGTATGATGTTTATTTTTAAATTGTTTTGCCATTATCTTCATGCCTTTTTCAAGCTCAAGAATGCTATCCAACCAAGCACCTTAAGTCTTCCATATTTTTCTGTACTTAGAAATGGTGCCTTTTACTTGCGCCAGTTTCAAGGCAATCATAGTAAGCACTGTAATTTGAGTAGTAAATGCTTTTGTTGATGCAACTCCTATCTCAGGACCTGCATGTGTGTAGGAACCACAGTGTGTTTCTCTAGAAATTGAACTTCCAACGACGTTGCATATTCCGATAAGAGTTGCTTTTCTTTCTTTAGCTAACTTAATTGCTGCTAATGTATCTGCAGTTTCACCAGATTGTGAAACAGTAATAACTAATTGATTTTTATTGGGAACTGATTTTCTATATCGGTATTCACTTGATATTTCTATTGTTGTTGGAATTTGAGCTATATCTTCAAACCAATATTTAGCTGTTAATCCAGCGTAATAACTCGTTCCTGCTGCAAGAATTAATATGCTGTCTATATCATTTAATACTTCTTTAGCTTTACTCCCAAATAATGAATAATCAAATTTATTGTTATCAATAACAGCTTCGATCGTATCGCCCAATTGCTCTGGGTTGTTCATAAATTTCTTTTTGCATAAAATGATCATGAGGTCCTAAGTCCATCGATGATACCTTTACTTTACTATGATTTATTTTTCTAGTGACTTTTTTTAAATTACTACAAAATATATCTAGCGAAACATAACCAGTTCCTAAATCTCCATCTTCAAGATAAATAATTTTTCGGGTTACCCCCAATAAAGCACTGATGTCAGATGCATATAACAATCCCATTCTGACTTTCCTTGACCAATAATTAGTGGGCACCCTAACCTTGCACATATTAATTCTTCTTTATTGTCCACAGCAATTACTGCTATAGATTAGAACAATGCTTTTCTGACCTAAATAACATTCACACGTTATAAAACTTTACTAATTTTATATAATAATAATGAATACTAGTTCGATTGACCTCAGTATCTGTTTCAGATTCAAACTTATATCCTAATTTTTTTAATCGAATACATTGTTCTTCATGATTTTCAATTATGCCATTATGAACAACAGCAATCTTGTTGTTAGAAACATGTGGATTTACATTATTTGGAAGTCCATGGGTTGCCCATCTAGTATGGCCAATAGCAAGATTCCCTAAATATTAGTTTTTTTTATTTTATTTTTGATTGAATTTACACGGCCAATAGATCTAATACGCTTAATACCGCCATTTAATATCGCAATACCTGCAGAGTCATATCCTCTGTACTCCAACCGCTCTAATCCATCGATTAAAATAGGTAGAACATTTTTATTAGATATGCCTGCGACTATTCCACACATAATTTAGTTCTTCTTTGGTTTTTCCCAAGTAGGAATGCTAGTTTGTTTGGCTCGAGACAATGATAGTTCATTTGCTGGGGTATTTTTTGTTATTGTTGACCCTGCTCCAATTGTTGACCCTGCTCCAATTTTAACTGGAGCAACAAGCTGTGAGTTTGAACCAATAAATACATTGTCTTCAATAATTGTGGGTAGTGTGAGGTAACCATCATAATTACAGGTTATTGTTCCCGCACCCACATTAACGTTATTGCCAACAATACTATCACCCACATAGCTCAAATGATTTATTTTAGTGCCCGCACCAATTTTAGAATTTTTTATCTCTACAAAATTTCCGACATGCACATTACTACTAGTCTCCGTTCCTGGTCTCAGTCTTGCATAAGGGCCGACTATATTTTTTTTGCCAATTTTTGAATTATCTAAATGAGAATAGGGTTTTATAATAGAATCATCTAATATTTCACAGTCTTTAATAATAGAATATGCACCTATCGTTACATTTTTTCCAATTTTAACGTTCCCTTCAAAAATACAACCTACATCAACAACTACATCTGACCCACAATTTAGATTTGTTTAGCTGTAATATTTGAAATATTCCAATGGCTTCTTGTTCTGATTTTTTCAATTGTATCTTTTGTTGGAATTTTTGCTAATTCTTTTTTAGAATTAATACCAGAAATGGTAATTTCAGTTTTTATGTCCAATTGTAATCTTAATTTTATCTTTTTTAGCTAAAGCTACTATATCAGTTAAATAATATTCTTTTTGAGAATTTTTATTTGAAATTAACGACAACCAATTAATTAAAAAATTTATCTTCAACTTCAAAACTAGTAATTTCAGTTATTTTTTTTTGAATATCATTGCAGTCTTTTTCTTCGACTATTGCTTCAATACTGTCAGCCTCCCTTACAATTGTTAATCCACCAACCTTAACTTTAAAACTTTGATGACCTATTTCTATTAATTTTTTTAAGTTGCCTATATCTACTAATGGAACATCTCCATATAAAATTAGTGTTTTCTCGCCTTTTAATTTTGGAACCGCTATTTGTACCACTTCCAGTTATGGTTTTAGGTCTTTTCGCGAGTTCAGTGCAAGCATTAGTTTTTTCAACACTTTCAGCTGCCTACATTGGTGAATCATTAGAATAATAAATTATTTTAGTTTAGTGATTGCAAGCAATTTTAAACAAATCAAGATTTGTTAATTTTGTATAAATAAAAATTATTTCAGCAGCAATAAAACTACTTATGAATCCTATTATTTCAGCCGCTTTTTCTTTAGTATAAACAAAAAAAGCAGCTCTAAGCTGCTTTTTTTGTTTAGCTCATAAAGCTAATGCTTAATCTTTCTTAACTTTTCTATTGCTTGAATCTGAGCCAGTGCCTCGGTAAGTTCAGCTTGGGCTTTAGCATAGTCCACGTCAGAGCTTTTATTCTTCATTGCTTCTTCTGCCGCTTTTTTTGCTTTTGTTGCTTTTGTTTCATCTAAATCTTTACCTCGAATAGCTGTATCAGAAAGAATAGTAATATGTCCTGGCTGAACTTCTAGTATTCCACCAGAAATAAAAATTAGATCCTCATTTCCTTTATCAACCATCTTTATTCTTACTGAACCAGCTTTTAATAATGTAATCATTGATGCATGATTTGGATAAATACCAACTTCACCCATTTTTGCTGGTGCCACCACAAATTCAGCTTCACCGGAAAATATAGACTCTTCTGCACTTTACATCAATTTGGATTGCCTTTATTTATGAAACTGTTTTTGCTTTTTCAACAGCTTCTTCAATACTTCCTACCATATAAAATGCTTGCTCTGGAAGATCATCATATTCTCCATCCACGATAGCTTTAAATCCTTTAATTGTATCTTTTAGTGATACATATTTACCTGGTGATCCAGTAAATACCTCAGCGACATGAAATGGTTGTGATAAGAACCTTTGAATTTTTCTTGCTCTTGCAACTGTTAATTTATCTTCTTCTGACAATTCATCCATTCCTAAAATGGCAATAATGTCTCTTAATTCTTTATATTTTTGCAATGTTGATTGAACGGCACGAGCTACAGCATAATGTTCTTCGCCAACAACTTGAGGATCTAATTGTCTTGAAGTTGAATCAAGTGGATCTACTGCAGGATAAATACCTAATGAAGCAATATCTCTCGACAACACGACTGTTGCATCTAAATGTGAGAATGTTGTTGCTGGCGATGGATCAGTTAAATCATCTGCTGGCACATATACAGCTTGAATAGATGTAATTGAACCAGTTTTTGTAGATGTAATACGCTCTTGTAAAACACCCATTTCTTCAGCCAATGTAGGCTGATAACCTACAGCTGACGGCATACGTCCTAGCAATGCTGAAACTTCAGTTCCTGCAAGCGTATATCTATAAATATTATCAATGAAAAGAAGTGTGTCACTTCCTGCGTCACGAAAATGCTCTGCCATTGTAAGGCCAGTTAATGCTACACGTAATCTATTTCCTGGAGGTTCATTCATCTGCCCATAAACAAGCGCAACTTTATCGATAACCTTCGCATCTGTCATTTCATGATAGAAATCATTACCTTCTCGTGTTCTTTCTCCTACACCTGCAAATACAGATGATCCACTATGTTCAGCAGCAATGTTTCTAATTAATTCCATAAGAATTACAGTTTTACCAACACCCGCACCACCAAATAATCCTACTTTACTGCCTTTGGCAAATGGACAAATTAAGTCTACTACTTTAATTCCAGTTTCTAGTAACTGAACTTCAGATGCTTGTTCTGCAAAAGTTGGAGGGGCCCTATGTATATAGATCTAAATTCTTTTGAATCAATTTTACCAACCTCATCAATTGGTCTGCCTAAAACATCCATAATCCTACCTAAGGTACCTTCTCCAACCGGAACTTGAATCGGTGCCCCTGTAGAAGCAAATTGAGTACCTCTTGATAAACCATCAGATGAACCCATCGCAATAGTTCTAACAACGCCATCGCCTAATTGCTGCTGCACTTCTAAAGTTAAGCCTTCTTCTGCTGTAGAGTCTTTATCATCAATGATTAATGCATCATAAACTTTGGGAAGTTGGTCGCGTGGAAACTCCACATCAACAACAGCCCCGATACACTGAACTACTTTTCCAATTTGTTTAGTACTCATTTATTTATCCTTAAGAATGAATTGGAGGAGTTTAAAAAAAATTTAAGAGACAGATTTGGGTTCAGGTACAATTTCTGATATTTCTTTAGTAATAGCTGCTTGTCTTGCTTTGTTATAAATTATTTGTAATTCATCAATCAGATCAGACGCGTTATCTGATGATGATTTCATGGCTACCATGCGCGATGCTTGTTCTGAAGCAATATTTTCTACCACAGCTCTATAAGTTAATGATTCAATAAATCTAACAAATAAAGACTCTAAAACTTCTTTCGCATCAGGCTCATATAAATAATCCCAGTAATGAGAATACTCTTTATCTATTTCTTGATCATTTGATGAAATTGGTAATATTTTATCAATTGTCGGTATTTGACTAACGGTATTAAAAAATTTATTGTAAGCAACATATACCTCATCAACATCCTTAGATATAAATTTATCGATTGTTGATTTTATTGTGCCTAATAAATCTTCTATTTTAGGTTGATCGCCCACTTGAGTTGACTGAGATATTACTTCGCCGCCAATTCTTTGAAAAAATCCTGCTGCCTTGTTACCAAAAACACTATAACTTGTATCAATTTCCCATCTTTTTCCCTACTTTTCATTTGGGTAGACTCAATGACTGTTCTTAGATACATTATTATTTAATCCTCCGCATAAGTCCCCTGTCTGACGTTACTACTATATAAACCTATATTTTTTATCTGGTCTCTTGCTATCAAAAAAGGATGCTTATATTCAGACTGTGCATGAGATAAATGGGCTGTAATTTGACGAATTTTCTCAGCGTAAGGTCTGGCTGCTGACATTCTATCTTGCGCTTTACGCATTTTAGATGCAGCTACCATTTCCATAGCTTTTGTGATTTTTCGTGTATTTTCTACACTTTTAATCTTGGTTCGTATTTCTTTACTTCCTGCCATTTATTATCCTTATTTAAAAAGCGTTTGAAGCTTTAAATTCCTCGACCGCTTTAGTAAGTTTTATTCTCTTGTTCCTCTTTCATCTGCATGACCTTCAATCACAACTTTATATTTTGAAGCTAAAAATCCATGGATATCGTATCATGAGTTTTTAACCGATACAATGGCTAAAATTGTTGGCGCAAAACCAATAGACATATTTGAAACTGTTAATGGAGCATATTGCGCTTGCTTCATTAGTTCAGTAAACATTTTTCCTCTTTCAAGTTGCTTTCTAGTTGCTTCATCTAAATCAGAAGCAAATTGAGAGAAGGCTGCGAGTTCTCTATATTGAGCTAATGCTAATCGAACACCACCACCAAATTTTTTAATTACTTTGGTTTGTGCAGCTCCACCAACTCTGGATACAGATATACCTGCATTAATAGCAGGTCGAATACCAGCATTAAATAAATCACTTTCTAAGAAAATTTGCCCATCTGTAATTGAAATAACATTTGTTGGAACAAAAGCAGAGACGTCTCCAGCTGCTGTTTCAATAACTGGAAGTGCAGTTAACGATCCTGTCTTACCCTTTACCTTTCCTTTTGTAAACTTTTCAACATAATCTTCATTAACACGAGCAGCCCGCTCTAGTAATCTTGAGTGAATATAAAACACATCTCCAGGATATGCTTCACGACCTGGAGGTCTTCTAAGTAATAATGACATTTGACGATATGCGATTGCTTGTTTAGTTAAATCATCATATACAATCAGCGCATCTTCGCCACGATCTCGATAGTATTCTCCCATCGTACATCCCGCATAAGGGGCTAAAAACTGAAGAGCAGCAGAATCAGATGCTGATGCTGATACCACGGTTGTATATTCCATAGCTCCGTTTTCTTCAAGCTTTCGAACAACGTTCATTATTGTTGATGCTTTTTGACCAATAGCAACATAAATACACTTCATGTCTTGGCCTTTTTGATTAATAATTGCATCAATTGCTACAGCTGTCTTACCTGTTTGTCTATCACCAATAATTAGCTCACGTTGACCTCTACCAATAGGTACCATTGCATCAATTGCTTTTAAGCCTGTTTGAACCGGTTGTGATACAGACTTTCTAGCAATTACGCCAGGAGCTACTTTTTCAAGCTTATCTGTTTCTTTTGTTTTTACAGGGCCTTTTCCGTCGATTGGATTACCCAAGGCATCCACAACACGACCTATTAGTTCTGGGCCAACAGGAACCTCTAGAATTTTTCCTGTACATTTGCATACATCACCCTCAGAGATATGCTCATAATCGCCTAAAATAACTGCTCCAACCGAGTCTCTCTCAAGGTTTAATGCAAGACCGAAAGTATTTCCAGGAAATTCAATCATCTCCCCTGACATAACATTTGATAACCCGTGAATACGAACAATTCCGTCAGTTACTGAGACAACGGTACCTTGTGTTCTAGCCTCAGAGCTAACTGAAAAATCTTTTATTCGATTTTTAATTAATTCACTTATTTCTGATGTTGATAACTGCATTAAATATCTCCTAATTTTAAGCTTTTAATTTATAAGCTAAGTTTAATAATTGTCCTTTGACAGAGGCATCAATAACGGTATCACCAACATGAATGATGCTGCCGCCTATTATTTCCTCATCTACTGTTTCGTCGTCCATTTTTTCTTCTTGAATTTTTTTTCAAGACTTTTAATTAACTCGATCAATTCCATCTAGTTTACTTTCTTTTAACCAAATATCTAAAATAATTAATTGAGGTTTAGATTTTTTAATTGATTTAAATGTCTCTTCTGAATTTGCAGCTAAGTCAGTAGAATAGCCTTCATCAATTAAGATATCGGATACTAATTCACGGATATCTTTTTCATCATCCACAATTAATATATCACCCATGTTCTTCCACCTCTATGCTATTATTAGCTATTTTTTCGTTATCAATAATGATTTCTTTTGGAAAGATAATACGCATTTTAGCGCCAAAATCTTCATTGTTCGAGAATGGAGATGCATCTAACAATTCTAAAGAACCTGGTGAGCATCGCAGAATGATCTTCTTTTTTAATTTCTTTTTGAAGAATTTTTTCTGCTGCAGAAATAGCTAGCTGTGAAACTTGTGTCCTAAGATCTTCTTTGGCCCTATTAATTTCTTGATCAATTTCAGATTTAGCACTTGTTATAATTCTGTCTCCCTCTTCTTTTGCAACTTTTTTTGCTGACTCAACAATTTCTGAAGCTCTTTTTTCTGCTTGGCCTATAATTTCAGCCGACTTTTGCTTTGAAATGTTTAGCGATTCCTGGTTCTTTTTTTCCGCAATTTCAAGAGATGCTTTCCCTTCATGAGCAGCAGCTAAACCATCAGCAATTTCTTTCTGTCTTTTTTCAATTGCATTTAGCAAAGGCGGCCAAACAAATTTAACCGTAAACCAAATTAATATTGCAAACGCTAGAGCCTGCGCAATTAAAGTAAAATTAATATTCATTTAAACTCCAACTTTTTTAAAATGCTTTATAGAAAATTAAATACTTTTTAATTAGCTAATAACGCTTAGTAATGGGTTAGCAAAAGCAAACATCATAACGATACCAACACTAATAATGAATGAAGCATCAATCAAGCCAAGCAATAAAAATACCTTTGTTTGTAGTTGAGGGATCAATTCAGGTTGTCTTGCAGCGCCGTCTAAGAAACTTGCACTCATAATTCCGATACCGATACAGGCACCAAGCGCGCCTAAACCAACCATTAAGCCGAGGCCAATAGCTGTAAAAGATTGAATCATTGCTAAATGTTCCATGTTAAATTTCCTTTAGTTTAAAAATTAAAATTTTAGTTTAAAAAAAATTTAATGTCCTTCATGTGCCATAGACAAATATACAACTGTTAACATCATGAATATATAAGCCTGCAATACTACAATTAAAATATGAAATATTGCCCATCCTGCTCCTAATAAAGCGCTAAAAAAGACTCCAAAAATTCCTGAATGGCAACAGTGCAATTAGAATAAAGATCATCTCGCCTGCATACATGTTTCCAAATAAACGCAATGCAAGTGAGACTGGCTTTGCCAGCAAATTCACTCCTTCTAAAAATAAGTTAGCAGGCAACATCCATTTTTAGAACCAAACGGCTCACAAAAAAATTCATGAAGCCAGCCCCCTAAACCTTTAGCTTTAATTCCAAAAAATATCATTAAAAACCATACTCCTAAAGCTAAACCAAATGTTGTATTTACATCTGATGTTGGAACATGTTTCCATTCATGCAATAAACACTACATTATATATTGTAGCCATAATATCAATTGGCAAGAAGTCCATAGCATTCATCATTAAAACCCAAACAAAAACTGTTAATGCTGCGGGAGCTATAAATGCATGCCTGTTTCCACTAAATGAGGTTTTGACTTGGTCATCAATAAATCCAAAAAGGAGCTCTATAAATGCTTGCCTTTTAGTTGGGATGCCCGCGGTCGCTTTCCTTGCTACTAACCATATAAGCCCCATACTAATAAGACCTAAAAGAACTGCCATAACAACTGAGTCAACGTGCATAGTCCAAAAGGGATGTTCCCCAAAACTTACTTCGTTGAAAGCAAGATGATGACCAATATAATCAGAAGGTGTATTGTATGTACTTCCAGCCACTAGGTATTATTCCTTTTTATCAATTTTAATATTATCAATATTTGATATCGCAATAGCTGATATCAATGCCGCTGCAATCAATCCAAAAACTAACGCCATTGGAACTAGATCACTATAAAACTTAAATTCTAACCAAAGTACAACCAATATAAGTAGTATCTTAATAGCTTCTGCTTTTAAAGCATTTATAACAATGCTAGCTGGATTGTCTTTATTTTTTTTATTCGCAATAGGACTCGCTACTACTACCCCTAAAACCACAGGCATTATACCTGCTAACAAGGATAACCCAGCGTGTATTGTAAATATAAATCCTAAAATTATTGCTACAACAATACCAAAGACTAATTGCCTAACAATCATTTTTCTGTATGTTATGGGCAAGAAATCTAATTTTTTAGTTAGTGCCTGAAGCTCATTCATCGAGATTAAGTTTATACTTATACAAAATTTGAAATTTTCTATGTATTTGCTTCAACAGTCAAGCTCTTACATAGATTATTTTAATTTCTTTAGTACCTTATCTAATGACTCTAAATTTGGATAATTAATTTTTAAAATACCATTTCCCTTTGTTTTATGCTGAATACTTTGATTAAGTAGTTTGTTGTCAAATTGAGATTCTAAAACTGATATATCTTTATCATTATTGATACAATCCAATGCAACTTCCAATATCTTTAATTGTTCTTCATCAACATTTTTTTTGTTACTTATTTTTTGGCACAACATTGCTTGCTCATCCAAACCCAAGGATAATAGTGCTCTTGCATGTCCCATTTCGATTTTATTATTCTAATCTTTTAACATCTTCATTAAGATTTCTCAGTCTCAGTAAATTTGATACAGCGGCCCTCGAACGACCTACAGCTGCTGCTGCTTCTTGATGCGTCATCGAAAACTCTTCACGTAAACGATGCAAAGCATTTGCTTCTTCCATCGGGTTTAGATCTTCTCTTTGAATATTTTCAATTAAGGCCATAGCAATCGCATTACGATCTGCCACATCTCTCACTAGGGCTGGAATTATGTCCAAACCCGCAAGCTTTGATGCTCGCCACCGTCGCTCGCCAGCAATAATTTCATAACGACTATTACCGACTGGTCGAACAACGATAGGCTGAACAAGTCCTTGAGCGCGTATCGAGTCCGCTAATTCCCCGAGCGACTCTTCTGACATGTCCACCCGCGGTTGATATTTGCCTGGCTGAATCACATCCAAAGGAAAGTATTGCAAACTGTCACTAATGCCTTCCTCCTGATGATCCACATCAGCCAATAAGGCATCTAACCCTCTACCTAACCCTCTATTCTTCATTATGCATTTCCTTTTAATATTTCTTCAGCTAATGCTAAGTAAGCTTTTGCGCCCTTAGACGACTTGTCATAAAACAAAGCAGCTTTACCATGACTGGGAGCTTCGGCCAATCTTACATTTCTTGGAATGATAGTTTTATAAACTTTTGATCCGAAATGCGAAGACAGTTCATCAGATACTTGCTGAGCAAGTGTATTTCTTTTATCAAACAATGTCCTTAATAAACCTTCGATTTCTATACTTGGATTCAATTGCTTTTTTACTCGCTTAATTGTTCCAACTAAATCAGATAACCCCTCTAATGCATAATATTCACATTGCATTGGAATCAGTACAGCCTTCGCAGCAACTAAAGCGTTAACAGTTAATAAATTTAATGCCATGCAGTCAATTAAAATAAAATCGTACGCGTTATCTAAAGACTCAATTTCTTTCTTTAATATGTATTCTCTTCGTTCAATATCTACTAATTCAATCTCTGCACCCGCTAAAGCTTGATTTGCAGGGCATACATCAAATAAGCTTTCTTTTGACTTTATAATGCTGTTATTCAACGATGATCTTCCAATAAGAACATCATAAATAGAATATTTAATTTCAGATTTATTTATTTGCTCACCTGTTGTTGCATTACCTTGAGGGTCTAAATCTATCAACAGCACTTTCTTTTTCCTTGTTATTAGGCAAGCCGCTAAATTTACTGTTGTTGTAGTCTTCCCAACACCACCCTTTTGATTTGATATTGCAAAAATACGCATAAAATTTAATTTACCCTAATTTGTGATTTAAATTTTGAACTGTTACTAAGTATCTTTCTGCATCCATAAAAGGCACAGTGATATTTCATCTACACGCAATTTATAAATTCCAGCTTTTATGTCTAGAAAATCAGCTTTCCAATACCCATCTTTTTTAATCAAAGGGCGAGTAAGCTTTATAAAAAAGTCCATTTCAGAAAAGGCCCTTGTTATAATTCCATCAAAATGATCTTTATGAGACATTTTCTCCACTCTATTATGAACTACTTCTGCATTCTTAATATCTAGTTCTCCAATTACCTGCTTGATAAAAGCCGTTTTTTTTCCGACTTTATCAACCAAAGTGATATGTGCTTCTGGCAATATAAGCGCCAATACAATTCCTGGCAAACCTGCTCCCGCGCCAACATCTAAAATTCGGCTCGATCTAATATAAGGCGTGACTGCCATACAATCTAAGAAATGATGGGTAATAACTTGTTGGGGCTCTTTTATTGCGGTTAAATTAAAAACTTTATTCCATTTTACTAATAAATCGTTGTAAATCAGTAGTTTATCTATTAATTTTCTTGTGTATTGTATTTTTAATTCATCTAACCCTGACTCTAATAACTCTGATTTATCAAGCAACTTTTTCTTTTTCCCCTACATTAGCTTTACGGTATTTTTTCTTTAAGTAAATTAATAAAATTGAAATCGTAGCTGCTGTAACCCCTGACATTCTTGAAACTTGGTCCATGGTTTCTGGACGATACTTAGCTAAAATTTCTCTACCTTCGTTACTTAGCCCATGGATTTCATCATAATTTATGTCATTGGGTAACTTTACATTCAGTTGTTTCTTATTTTTATCTATTTCTGCTTGTTGCCTTACAATGTAACCTGAATACTTAGCTAAAATCTGAATTTGCTCTCTAACTTCAGTGATTTCATGTCCCTTTTCTCCAATAAGCTCCATCAAATCTTCGTAATTAACATTAGGTCGCTTTAACAGATCAAAAGCAGTATATTCTCTCACCATAGTCTTGCCTAGTTTCTGGATTTGCAATTTTTTATCTATTTCGGCAGGTTTTATAATTAATTTCTTAAGTCTTTTTTCTTCTTTAAGGTAACCGTCCCTTTTCCTACTAAAGTTTTCCCAGTGAGCATCACAAATTAGCCCATAAGATCTTGCTTTTTCAGTTAGCCTTAAATCAGCGTTGTCCTCCCTTAACAAAAGCCTGTACTCTGCCCGACTTGTAAACATCCTATACGGTTCTGTTACTCCTCGAGTAATCAAGTCATCAATCATAACGCCTAAATAAGACTCTTCTCTTGTTGGGGTCCAACTATCTTTTTCTTGAGCTTTCAAAGCAGCATTCATTCCAGCTATCAGTCCTTGGGCGGCTGCCTCTTCGTATCCAGTTGTCCCGTTAATCTGACCAGCAAAAAATAAGCCGCTTATTGCTTTTGTTTCTAAGCTCATTTTTAATGCGCGTGGATCGTAATAATCATACTCAATAGCATATCCTGGTCTTATAATCTTAACGTTCTCTAAGCCATTGATTTAACAAGCTCAAGTTGCACATCAAACGGCAAACTAGTAGAAATACCATTTGGATAAACCTCATGAGTATTTAGTCCTTCCGGCTCTATAAACACCTGGTGTGAATCTCTATCTGCAAACCGATGTATTTTATCTTCAACTGATGGGCAGTACCTAGGGCCAACTCCTTCAATGGTGCCGTTATACATGGGTGATCTATCTAGCCCTTTTCTAATAATTTCATGAGTTTCTTCATTGGTATGGGTAATCCAACAAGAAATTTGCTGGGGATGTTCAATTTTTGGATTAATAAAAGAAAAATGAGGGGCAGGATTGTCTCCCGGCTGTTCTAACATTTTTGTATAATCAATTGAACGTCCGTCTATTCTCGGCGGAGTGCCTGTTTTTAATCTGCCAACCGGTAGCTTCAAATCTTTTAGTTTTTGTGCTAAAACTGAGGCAGCAGGATCTCCTGCCCTACCTGATTGGTAATTCTGCATTCCTACATGGATGAGGCCACCTAAAAAAGTACCAGCTGTAAGCACTATATTTTTAGCATGAAAAACTAACCCTATTTGAGTAACAACACCTTCTACTTTACTATTTTTTACAATCACATCTTCAACTGATTGTTGAAATAGCCATAAATTCTTTTGATTTTCTAAAATATTTCTTACTGCAGCTTTATATAAAACACGATCTGACTGAGCTCTGGTGGCTCTAACAGCAGGGCCTTTACTTTCGTTTAGAGTTCTAAACTGAATACCGGCGGCATCAGCAGCTCTAGCCATAATTCCACCCAAGGCATCAATTTCTTTTACTAAGTGTCCCTTGCCAATACCTCCAATCGATGGATTACATGACATTTGTCCTAGGGTTTCTATATTGTGAGTCAACAACAATGTTTTTTGCCCCATGCGCGCTGATGCTAAGGCTGCTTCCGTCCCAGCGTGGCCGCCTCCAATAACTATCACATCAAAATTGTTTGGAAAGTCCATTATTTAAAATTTTATTTATTAAAAAAAGAATTTTACTGTATTTTATGAAATATAGACATTCGATTGTTTCACGTGAAACAATTTAATTAAAACTAGGCTACAAAGCATGGTTTCACGTGAAACATTTATTATTACCTATACAAAATTGACTAAATATCTCACCCAACAAATCATCAGATGAAAATTCACCTGTGATTGAAGATAAACGCTTTTGAGCTATTATGAGTTCTTCTGCGACTAGTTCTGGAGCGCCTAGATTAGCTAGTCCCAATTTAAGGGCGTCACTAACCAAACTCAATGCATCAACATGTCTCTTTCTTGCAATAAACAAACCTTCTGAATTTTCAGATACTTGAGTTTTTCCAATGATAGTAATTATATGATTTTTCAATAAAGTTAAGCCTTCACCATTTTTAACTAGTGAGGTGGTATCAGCATTTATTAAATCTGCTATTGCCTCAGCCTGAACTAAATCAATTTTATTGAAGATAAAAAACTTTTTGATATCAGGTGGTAACTGCTTTAATAGCA
Source organism: uncultured Methylophilaceae bacterium (assembly GCA_905182075.1). Classification (GTDB taxonomy): domain Bacteria; phylum Pseudomonadota; class Gammaproteobacteria; order Burkholderiales; family Methylophilaceae; genus BACL14. Next base: position 339,569 of record CAJIZS010000001.1, read on the forward strand.
CTTTTTCGTATTTTCCAACACCTTGATTTGCTTCTACAATAACTAGTGCAATATGAGATTTTGCAACAGAGTCCCATGTCTTATCAATCCCAAATTTCTCCACGACATCATCCGTCTCTCTTAGCCCTGCTGTATCTGTGATATGAACAGGTATGCCCTCTAGGTTAATATCACTGGATATAGGGTCCCTTGTGGTTCCTGGAATATTGGTAACAATAGCTTTGTCTTCTCCAGACAATTGATTCATTAAACTAGATTTGCCAACATTAGGTTGGCCGACTAAGACAATATCAATGCCTTCTCGTAAAAGCTTACCTTGCTGAGCAGATTAATAATAACTTCATACGTAATCTGAAAGTTTATTAATTTTTTCACTCACCTAAATTTACTATCTTTTTGCATAATTCTGTCAAAAAACTCCAAAAACCGAAGTTCTTGAGGTGCTTGTAAGTCATTGATTTTAATAGAAAAGTCTACCGCTCAAGGAATTTATTGCAGCTTTGAGCAGCATTAGCATCTTGAATTTATTAGATCGGCAATTGCTTCCGTTTGACTAAGATCAAATTTCCCATTTAAAAAGGCTTTTTTGGAAAACTCACCAGGATTTGCAATCCTTGCTCCATTAATACAAAGTAATTCAAGTATTTTCTGTTGAATAAATGTCGAACCATGGCAACTAATCTCAACTACATCTTCCCCCGTAAATGAATGAGGATTTTTAAAAATAGTTACAATTACATGATCTATTTCTTTGTTAACTTACCATTCTCACAAGATCTATTGAAGGAACAATCTGACAAACTTTTTTTGCAAGTGAAGTCTCAATCTGAGTTGGCGCCCCAAAGCCCAAACCACCAACACCAGATGCGGTTGAAATTGCGGCAATAGTAAAAGGATCGTTAAGCATGGCCTTTCTTTTTCAATGCCGCCGCATGTATTTTTCTTAATAACGACCATATCTACTTTCATTGATAAAATATTATTTACCGTGTCAATTAAAACCAGTCCAGATGGAAAGAAAAAGAAAAATATACTAAACACAATTGGCATCATCATCATGAGTCTAGCCTGCATAGGGTCAGTCGGCTTGGGGTTTAATTTAGTTTGCAAGAACATAGATGCAGCCATTAATAGTGGCAATACATAATAAGGGTCCTTGGAGGAAAGATCGGTGATGTACAGAAAGGAAGCATTTCTTAGCTCCACTGAACCCAATAAAACCCAATAGAGGGCGATAAACACGGGAATTTGGATCAATATTGGTAAACACCCACCAAGAGGGTTAATTTTTTCTGTCTTATAGAGCTCCATCATTGCTTGTTGCATTTTTTGTTTATCATCACCAAATTTTTCTTTCATACTTTGAAGTCGAGGTGCAAGTTCACGCATCTGTGCCCATCGACCGATAACTCGCTGCTGATAGAGGATAAAATAATAATTTCATTAGGTTTAGTTTTTAAAATAATTGATAGGCCCCAATTAATAACCATTTTCTGAATCCCTGACATCACAGAAAATAAAGGGGATGCAATAAACGTTAACCACCCATAATCTACGGTATAAGGCATACCTTTAGCAGCTTGCTCTAGATCTGATTTGGCTTGGGGGCCAGCGTATAAATTTGAATCAAATACCACTCCCTCCCCAGCCATTAATTCATCCAAAGAGATAACAAGACCAGAAGCGTAAATATTGTTAGCAATTTTTTTAGAATATAATTCTCTTCTTTTGTCGTCGCGAACAATCCACGATGATGCGAAGTACTGTTGAATTATTCCTATCCACCCATCATTAGCAGATATTGAAAAAGATTTTGAATCTACGTCGTCAAAGCTCAACTTATTAAAATTAAGATCATCAGTGTAATAAGCTGAAGTATTGATATGGCAAGATCCAATACCTACAGTTAATCATGAATTAATTGATAATAAGCACTCATCTTTAATGAATTATCTGAATTATTTTTTATGTCATAAGAAACTTTAATCAAATAACTATTTTTAGTGAAGGTATAAATTTTCCTCACCACTAAGCCATCTGCTTCATATGTAAATGGAACGACTAGAGTATCCGAACTCATTTGAAAATTATTTCGAGTTGAAGTAAAGACTGATTTATGTGTAGGTAAATTCTCGCCTAATAAGCCTGTTTGAGCAATATATAAAAGTGGATTTTGAGAATCACTCATTAACTGAAAGTAACCCTCAGAATCATCAGCTAAATAATTTTTTAGAGACAGGTTTCTTATGTCGCCTCCAACGGAACTAATGTCTATAGAATATAAATCCGTTTCAACCTTTATTAATTGACTTTTTTGGACAACATCTGTGCTTATAGGCTTTAGTGTTTTCTGAAAATCATTATTTTTATTTTTGACGGAAGGGCTTGGAACACTGAGATCATTTTGTTGCTGTGGCTGTGTTTCAATATTTTTTTTCTGCCAAGAATCCCACAACAATAAAACTGAAAAAGACAAAAGAACAGACTATCCTGGAAAAGAAATAGCATCCAAGGTCCAATATTTATTTTGGTTCGGGGTCATACCCACCTTTACAAAATGGATGACACCTTAAAATTCTTTTGAAACCTAAAAAACAGCCCTTAAAAAATCCAAACTTATGTAAAGCATCAATTGTATACACTGAACATGTCGGAGTAAACCTGCAATGTGACCTAAAAAAAGGGCTCAAACATTGCTGGTAAGCCTTTATAAAAAAAATAAGTGCTTTAACCATGTTATTTAATACTCGCAATCAAAGTCTTTATTTCCTGGTTTAAATCGTCAAACGAGTCTTTATAGAAAGACTTTCTTACTCTAATAATCATATCAAAAGAAAAGGGTTTTGATAGCTGATTCTTAATAATTTCTCGAATAGATCTACGCATATAATTACGTTTAACAGCTAATGACTCTGATTTTTTAGAAACAATAAAGCCTAGGCGATAAACACCCAGGTCGTTAGGACAGAAATGTATAAATAAGTGAGGGGATGTTATTTTTTTTTTATAATTAAAAACAAACGAAAATTCATTTGGTGTTCTTAACTTCAAGTTTTTTTTATTCGAAAGAATAAATTAAATACCTAAACGAACTCTTCCTTTAGCGCGTCTTGATGCTATTACAGATCGGCCGCCCCTAGTTTTCATTCTTACTAAAAACCCGTGTGTCCTTGCTCTTCTTACTTTCGATGGTTGATAAGTTCGCTTCATTATACTACTCCACTACGTTAATCTTTGAAGCCGAACATTACTCATGTAGTAAATTTTGTCAACGAAATGTGCCTTAAATAGATTAAAAAAGGTTGTGGATAACTTTAAGAATTTAAGATAATATCGATGCTAATATAAGTAAAAAAGTTGAGATGAATACAGAAGATTTTTGGGCTCTGTGCCTAAATAAATTTAATAAAAAATTAACCACATTTATGAAACGAACATCTATAAAGGAAATTCATTTAAATTTGATAAGAATGATAAAAAATACAAAGTCATAGCGCCTAATAAATTTGCAATCGAATGGATTAAAGACAGATTTTTAGACGAGCTAAGCGATCTGGCAGAAAAACACCTAGATCATAAAAAAATTATATTTATAACTGGTAGCAAAAAAACTTTAATAGAAGACACCCAAAACTTTCCTACCAATAGTCTAAAAGTAAAAAGCAACACAAAAGCTACAGGTTTAAATAAAAACTTTAATTTAATGATAGACAAGTAAAGCCAACCAACTAGCGGTTGCTGCAGCCAAACAAGTTGCAGAAAGCCCTGGTAGATCTACAACCCTTTATTTATATATGGAGGTGTTGGCTTAGGAAAAACCCATTTAATGCATGCTGTGGGCAACCACTTAAAAAGTATTACCCCGGACGCAAAACTTATATACCTTCATGCCGAAAGATATGTTCATGACGTAGTTAAAGCTTATGAAAACAAATCGTTTGATGCATTTAAAAAAAACTATCATTCACTAGACCTATTACTAATAGATGATATTCAGTTTATGAATGGTAAAGAAGCAATGCAAGAAGAGTTCTTCTACGCATTTAACTCTCTAATTGAAAATAAAAAACAAATTATTATTACTTGTGACTCTTACCCAAAAGAAATACCTGGGGTTGATGACCGACTAAGGACAAGATTTAGTTGGGGCTTAACGGTAGCAATTGATCCCCCTGAACTTGAAATGAGAGTTGCTATTCTTTTAAAAAAAGCTGAACAAAATAAAGTTGATTTACCTGAAGATGTAGCATTCTTTGTGGCCAAACAAATTCGATCAAATGTAAGGGAATTAGAGGGTGCGTTAAATCGTATAGTCGCCATGTCAAACTTTATGAATGTACCTATTAATACAAACCTAGCCAAAGAATCACTTAAAGATTTAATCGCTGTTAGGGGAAGGCAGGTTAGTGTTGAAAATATTCAGAAAACAGTTGCAGAATACTATAAAATAAAAATAGCTGATATTTTAAGTATAGAAATTAAAGAAACTTCTCAGCCTAAGACAAGTGTTGCAATGAGCCTTACAAGAGAACTTACGAATTTGAGTTTCCCAGAAATTGGGGCAGCTTTTGGTGGAAGACACCACACCACAATAATGCATGCTTGTGATGAAATAGAAAAACAAAGACTAAGTGATCAAAACATTAGTCAAGATTTAGGTTTTTTAACTCAAGTTTTAAGAGGATAATGCATAAGTTGTGTATAAGTTGTGTATTAGAATACGGTTAACAAAGAAATAAATTTAAAACTTAAAACTATGCAGAATTGATCCACAGTAAAGTGATGACAAACACATAGGTTTAAAAGTTAGCTAAATTATTGTTTTTAAATAATGATAATATTAAAAACAAATAAAATAGCTTATTATTATTATTATTATCTTAAAACTATATATAAAGAAAATACTATGGATATAAAAATTAACAGAGATATCTTACTTTCACCCTTAAGTAATGTTTCTGGAATTATAGAAAAAAAACATACATTACCAATATTATCTAATTTACTTATAGAGGGTGAAAATGGAATAATTAAATTTATCGCTACTGATTTAGAAATGCAAATTTCACTAGCAATAAAAACTGAAGTAAAAGAAAGGTTTGAAACAACAATTTCTGCTAGAAAGTTATTTGACATCACCAGATCTTTGCCGGAAGGAAGTAAATTAGATTTTAAAATAGAAGAATCTAAGGTTTTAGTTAAAGCAGCTAAAAGTAGGTTTAACCTTCAAACACTTCCCGCAAAAGACTACCCAGTTATGAAAAAAAATGAAGAAGAAAGCACTTCATTTTCAATTAGTCAGAAAATCTTTAAAGAACGCCTTAAAGAAGTTGATTTTTCAATGGCCCAGCAAGATATAAGGTATTATCTAAATGGTTTATTATTTGATCAGTACCCATTAATAAAAAATTCCATCTTGGATACAGTTGGAAACTGGTATTAAACCTTCTATAGTTGATAAAGATGCGGTAGAGAAGATACAAACTATAATCCCAAGAAAAGCAATCTTAGAACTTATTAAGTTATTAGATGAAACAGACAACCAAGTTGAAATTACCATTAGTAAAAACCCCAGACATCTTTAAAAGATAATGTATTACCAAAATTAATTGCTGGAAACTTTCCAGATACAGTAGTTATCCGTAGGACATACCAAAATTGGTAAAGTAGTTTCCGATAACCACGTTTCATCATTAATGATTTCATATGAATTAATTAAAGAATTGAAAAGTAAGGTGAATGGAAAATAATTTAAAACTAATAGATTGCGTAAATGCAGTAGCTGAATTTCATGATTCTTTTGGATCCCCTAAATTTTTAGGACATGCTTTGTGTAGATTTTCTACAGTTTTAAAGATTCATCAAGCAGTTGTTTGGTAACCATCCCAAACAATGAAGATTATAAGTATGTAGTAATGCCAATGAGAATATAGGCTAAACAAAAGGACCCCAATGACTAAGCAAGAAGATATCAACAATGAAAAATATAATTCTGACAGCATTAAGGTTTTAAAGGGGCTTGATGCTGTAAGAAAAAGACCCGGCATGTATATTGGGGACACAGGATGATGGAACTGGTTTACACCACATGGTTTTTGAGGTGGTAGATAACTGCTATCGATGAAGCCTTAGCAGGTCATTGTGATACTATTTCTGTAATCATCAACGAAGACAATTCGGTTACTACCGAAGATAACGGTCGTGGAATTCCAGTGGGCATGCATAAAAAAGGATGAGCTAAAAAGAAGTGCAGCAGAAATTGTAATGACAGAGCTTCATGCGGGCGGTAAGTTTGATAGCAACTCTTATAAAATTATCAAAACACTATGTAAAGAACGAGAGCCTCTTTATGAAGAGATTGCGGACTTCGAGATAACGACAAAAAATAAAAAAATTCATGAAGTCGTTAACGAAATTATGAGTGTAATAAATTAATTTATGATATAGATCCCTGATCGGGGACATAGGTGCCTGAAATTACCTTTGTTAATGTTGATTTTCCTGCACCATTTGGTCCAAGAAGAATTCGAGAATTATCCTTCTTAAATAATGGCGTCAACATAGAATTAGTTGATCATAGAAGTGGAAAAACAGAAAACTTTGCCTCTTCTGGCGGCATAAAAGGTTTCGTGGAGTACATGAATCGATCTAAGTCTAGTTTTGCATGAAAATGTTTTTTACGCTGAGAGCGCTGAGAAAGACGGCATAACAATGGAAGTTAGTATGCAGTGGAATGATAGTTATGGAGAAAATGTACAGTGTTTTACAAACAACATACCTCAGCGAGATGGAGGAACTCATTTAACTGGGTTAAGAGCTGCTCTTACTAGAACAATTAACACTTATATTGAGTCAAACGAATTAGCAAAAAAAGCCAAAGTGGAAACAGGCGGTGACGATATGAGGGAGGGTTTAGTGTGTGTTTTGTCTGTTAAGGTCCCTGACCCAAAGTTTTCTTCTCAAACTAAAGACAAATTAGTTTCATCTGAAGTTCGACCAGTTGTTGCCGATGTTGTCGGGAAAAAATTAACAGAATTTTTATTAGAGCACCCAAAAGACGCAAAAATTATTTGTAATAAGATAGTAGATGCTGCACGCTCGAGAAGCGGCAAGAAAAGCAAGAGATATGACAAGAAGAAAAGGCGTTCTAGAATTTAAGTGGATTACCGGGAAAGTTAGCAGATTGTCAGGAAAAAGATCCTTCTAAATCAGAAATATTTTTAGTGGAGGGAGATTCTGCCGGGGGCTCAGCTAAACAAGGAAGAGATAGAAATTTCCAAGCTATTTATGCCATTGAGAGGAAAGATTCTTAATGTAGAAAAAGCACGAATTGATAAGATATTATCTTCCCAAGAAATTACCACACTCATCACAGCGCTTGGAACAAATATAGGGGCAAGAAAAGAAGGAAGTGATGAGGGCTTTAATATAGAGAAGTTAAGGTATCACCGCGTAATCATTATGACTGACGCCGATGTTGATGGAGCCCACATTAGAACCCTTCTTTTAACTTTCTTTTTTCGGCAAATGTTTGAGTTGGTAGAAAGAGGACACATTTATATTGCTCAACCGCGTTATCTCCTGAGTTCTATTTCCTGAGCGCTATTTAGAGGGCGAGCAGGATTTAGATCAATATCTTGTGGAGTCAGCTTTAAAGGAAGCTACATTATTAACGAGGGCAGGCGGAGATGTACTAAAAGACGACGCTCTGGCGAATATTGCAAAAGAGATGGTGTTGACTGAAGCAATCATTAGAAGACTTGCCTCAAGATATGATGAGTCACTTATAAGGGCGGTTCATGTTTTGGGCCCCCTCAACTTAGAAGATGAAAAAGAGACAACCAGATATTCATCTCAATTAAAAGAATTAATGTTGCTTGATAACATTAATTTTGAAGTGAAAAAAAATGAAGATTCAAATAAATATTTTATTGAAATTAATCAATTCGTCCATGGAAATTTACAAGTAAGTAGGTTGGATGAAGAGTTTTTAATGAGTGGAGAATATCGTCAAATCATTAAGTCTTCAAATTTAACTAAAGATTTAATTGGGAGCGGTAATAATAACTAGAGGTGAAAAATCAGCGCCAGTAGATAACTTTCACGATGCGTTAACTTGGTTAATTGCCGAAGCTAAGCGTAATTTAGGTATTCAACGATATAAGGGTTTAGGAGAAATGAATCCAGAGCAGTTGTGGGAAACTACGATGGATCCGTCAGCAAGAACACTTCTACAGGTTACTATTGAAGACCTTATGGCGGTAGAGGAAACTTTTTCTAAGCTAATGGGCGATGATGTAGCTCCAAGAAGAGCATTTATAGAGAGTAATGCACTTGGAGCAAATAATATTGATATATAAAGTTCAACATGACCTTAAGAGAGCTTAGATTTATAGTTTCTGTGGCGCAAGAGAAAAATTTTAGAAGAGCCGCAGCCAAAAGTTTTGTAAGTCAACCTGCTTTGAGTTTAGCAATAAAAAAAATAGAAAATGAATTAGGTGTGTTGATTTTTGAAAGAAACCGTATGGGAAGTTTCACTACTGTAATTGGTGAAAAAATACTTAGGCAAGCAATTATTGTTTTAGACGAAGCAGAGAAAATTAAAGAATTTGCTGTAATGAGTAAAAAAGATTTTAAAGCTCCATTTAGATTAGGCTTAATATACTCAATCGCACCATATTTATTCCCTTTATTTTCTTCAATTGATAGTGGAGCTAATTCTCCTTTCATCTTAAAACTTATATAAGTTAGAGGAACAATTAAAAAAGGGCTCAATAGATGCCGCCATAATAGCTTTACCTCTAGAACTTTCAGGAATGGAGACCGTACCCTTATATCATGAACCTTTTGAGGCAATTGTACCTAGCCAACACGATTGGGCTAATAGAAAGGAAGTTAAACCAACAGATTTGGCTAATCAAAAAGTTTTATTGCTCGACAACACTCATTGTTTCAGTAATCAAGTTTTAGAAGCCTGCCCAGGAATACATGAAAATAGTCAAATTTTTGCAGGGAATTCTTTGGAAACAATTAGGAATATGGTTGCTTCAAACTTAGGAGTCTCTGTTTTACCTAAAAGCGCAACTAGTCAAAAATACACTGACCCAATGATAAAAATTATTCCATTTAAAAGCCCTGCCCCTTTTAGAACTGTAGCCCTGGCTTATAAGAAAAGTACTATTAAAAACAATGAGATTAATGAGGTTATCAAAATAATTCAATCGTTAAGTGTTGATGCCTTTAAATTACTATAAAACTATTTTATTTAAAATAACCTGAGTTTGACTAATAATATAATCTTTTAATAATTCCACAGACCGATTTAACGTGGTTGGGCGAAGTGTAACTACATGCCACTTTCTATTTATTGGTGTATTAGTTACATCTAGTATTTTTAATTCACCATTTTTTAATTCACTCGCTAGCGTGTGTCTAGAAACAAAAGATATTCCAAGATCAGCAATTACTGCTTGCTTAATACTTTCATTACTAGACATCTCCATGACTATCTTTGGGTCTATTGCATGATCGTTTAAAAAAGTTTCCATGTGAGCTCTAGTACCAGAACCTTTTTCTCTTGTTATTAGCTCAAAATTACTAAGTTGTTCAGGCTGAATTTTTTTTATGCCAGCTAGGGGGTGATTTGGGCTAGAAATAAATACGTGAGGGTGATCTGCTAAGGTATAAACTTTAGTATTAATTTCTTTTGGGACTAATCCCATTATAGCTATGTCAATATTTCCATCTCTAAGTAACTCTATAAGTTGATCTCTATTTCTGACTTCTAAAATAAATTTGTATTGGGGATACTTTTTTCTAAATTGTTTAAGGACTTGGGGTAAAAAATATTGTGCTGTACTAATTATTCCAACTTTAATTACTTCAATATCACCACCTTTTAAATCAGACCAAGAATACATTTTTTCAATTATAATTGCACCTCCATTAGGGTTTAATAATAAATATTCACCAGCTGAAGTTTGTTCGGGATTGTCAAAAATAATTCCACATCAACAAGTGACTCTATTTCTTTCATTTGCATAGAAATAGCAGGCGGGGAAATATGAATTTCTTCAGCAGCACGGGTAAAATTTTTATGCTTTGCTGCTGAAACAAAGATTCGGAGTTGACGTGATGAAATATTTATCATTAAGGATATCTTATTATTAAATTAAGTAATTAATACTTTACCTTAACCTTAAAACACTTTAGAGTCAATTTAGTATGATGGTTTGTATTTATTAGGTATTATTAAATTTAAGATATTTGAAAAAACACATTATAAGTTTGGTGAAAAAGCAAACATACCTGAAGCATTAATAATTATTAAAAAAGAAGATGTTATGGAATCAAGAATTTTAGAACCTAAAAAAGTATAAATTTTATGAATCTTCAAAAATTTTTAATTAATCAAGAAATTTCCGAGAATTTAAAAGAAGGAATTAACTGTGTTACAAGAGCTATAATAAAAACGAGTAGTATTATTGAAACAGCACCTTTATTAAAAAATCTAGGTAAGCTAAAAAAAATAAACATACAAGGAGAACAACAAACAAAGCTCCAAAACCAAATAATATTTTTATTGATGAATTAAAGAAAACAAAATCAGTAATTGAAGAAGATGAAGAAGAAATTGATGAAGAAATTATTTTTGATAAAGTTAGGTCTGAAAAGCAACTTTTAGTTTTTTTCGATCCCCTAGATGGATCGTCAAATGTTGAGGCAAACGCATCTGTAGGATCAATTTTTTCAATATATGAAGTACCCTATAAAAATAAATTGAATAAAAAAGATTTTTTACAAAAAGGTAAGAAACAAATAGCCGCAGGCTTTAGTGTCTTTGGTCTGTTCATAATCTAAAATACTTTTGGAAAAGGCACATTCAAATTTTGTTTAGATAGAGATAAAAATAATTTTGTGATGGTTGATGAAAATATAAAGATACCAATGGAAGCTGAGGAATTTTCTATCAACATGAGTAACGAAAGATATTGGGGGGCTTCTACTAAAAAATATATTAAGGATTGTCAACTAGGTGCTGTTGGGCCTAGAGGTAAAAATTTTAATATGCGTTATATCGCTTCTTTAGTTGCTGACGTAAATCGAATATTAACGCGTGGTGGAATTTATTTATATCCTCGAGACAATAAAGATTCAAAGCAATTAGGCAGACTTAGATTGATGTATGAAATTAATCCGATGGCATTTATTGTAGAGCAATGTAATGGTTTGTGTACCGATGGAATTGAAGATATTTTAAATATTCAACCTCAAAGTATTCATGAAAGAGTCCCAGTAGTTATTGGAGCAAATAATGAGGTAAAGTTAGTGTCAGATTATTATCACAAAACTAAATAAATTATAAATGAAATCTATTAAGTAAAGGGAGAGATTATGTCTAAAAAATATCCAGTTATTGCAATTACAGGCTCATCTGGGTCTGGCACCTCTACTGTTAGAGATAGTTTTCAGCATATCTTTACTCGGGATGGTATTGATGCTGACATCATTGAGGGGGATGCTTTTCATAGATACGAAAGACATGAAATGGATGGGCTTATTAAAAAGAATCGACATAATTCAGAAATAGATTTTAGTCACTTTAGTCCAGACGCTAATTTATTAAGTGATTTAGCAAAAACATTTCATCAATATCGTAAAAATGGAAAATATAAAAGAGTAATTGATGGCAACCGTACTGTTAAATCTATAATTTTTAAACAAAAAACAGGGAGCATGACCCCCTGGGAAGATGCAAGCTCAGAATTATTATTTTATGAAGGACTTCATGGTGGATACTTAGGGCCAGGAGCAGACGTAGCTAAACATGTTGATTTACTTGTTGGAGTTGTTCCAATTATTAACTTGGAGTGGATACAAAAGTTACATCGTGATAACAGGGTCAGGGGATACTCCAAAGAAGCTGTTATCGATACGATATTAAATCGTATGCCAGATTATATTAATTATATTGCGCCGCAATTCTCCAGAACACATATAAACTTCCAAAGAGTTCCAATGGTTGATACTTCAAATCCCTTCATAGCTAAGGATATACCAAACGCAGACGAGAGCTTTGTTGTAATACGTTTTGATAACCCTAAGGGCGTAGATTTTAATTACTTGCTAAGAATGCTTCATGGATCAATGATGACAAGACCAAATACAATTGTTGTTCCAGGAGGAAAAATGGGGTTAGCGATGCAATTCATTTTTACCCCACTTATTAGAGAACTTAATGAAAAAAGGAAAAAAAGTTGACCCTTATAACTTTAAAAAAATTATTTGCTCAGGCAGCTAAAAATGCTGGACAAGTATAACGTAGAGGTTTTATTAAGTGTGGATAATATAAATGGTAGTTTATTAGGCAGATACTCAATTGATGCAAAAATATTATTGCTATGATTAATCCTACAGTAATTCCAGTATAAATTATTGGTATTTTAAAAGAAACCCTTAGTGGTGAGGCAAGAGTTGCAGCTACCCCTGAAACAGTAAAAAAAATGCTTCTTCTTAAGAGTGATGTTCTGGTTGAAGAAGGTGCAGGAGATCTAGCTGCAATTCCAGATAAAATGTTTGTTGAGGCGGGAGCTACAATTAGTAACCGATCAAATGTTTTAAAAGCTGATCTAATTTTACAAGTTAGGCCTCCTGAGGCAAAAGATTTAGAGCGGTTAACCTCCAAGCAATATGTCGTAGGTTTGCTGGAGCCTTTTAATAAAGAACTAACTAAAGATTTTTTAGATAAAAAAATTACTGCTTTTGCATTAGAGTTATTACCAAGAATAACTAGAGCTCAATCTATGGATGTTCTATCCTCTCAAGCAAATATTGCAGGGTAATTACCCTGTAGGCGATCTTGCAGATTATTATAAAAAATTTATGCCTATGTTGATGACCGCAGCGGGAACTGTCAAAGCAGCTAAAGTAACATATAAGTTTTAAAGAAGCTACTTATTCAGCTACAGCTAAAAGACTTGGAATTAAAAACACACCAAGTGAAGATCATATTGAAAATATGCAATTAGTTTCAGAAAAAATATTTGAACCTTTGCGAGAATGGGCAGATCATCCTATTAGAATTAATAGTATGTTTAGTTTATTGATAGTCTGCAAATGCTCTTTTTAGCAGAAAAATGCTACTAGATGTCAGATATTATTATTACTGACATGCACTTATTCCTGGTAATAGAGCTCCTAAGTTAATCGACAAAAGCAAATGGTTGATTTAATGAAACCAGGCTCTGTAATTGTTGATTTAGCTTCTCAGCAAGGAGGGAATTGTGAATTATGAATAACAAAGTTTGTCAGGTGGAAAACGTCACCATAATTGGTTTTAATAATTTACCAAGTATGTTGAGTTCAGATGCATCAGCACTATACTCAAGAAATATTTTTGAATTCGTTAAATTATTAATCAACGAATCAGGAAATTTACATATTAATTTAGAAGACGAACTTGTTTCAGGGTGCTTGCTAACGAAAGAAGGTAACTCAATTAATTAAAGGAAGTTATATGGCTGAATTATTAACGATACAAAATATTACAATTTTCGTATTAGCAATATTTGTGGGGTATCACGTTGTTTGGAATGTCACGTCTGCTTTACACACGCCGCTAATGTCTGTAACGAATGCAATTTCTGGAATTGTTATCGTTGGCGCAATATTGCAAGTTGTGGAAATTAACGGGGAGATAGTAACATTTAGTAGCATTTTAGGAGCAGTTGCTATATTTTTCGCAGCAATTAACATATTTGGGGGATTCTTTGTCACACAAAGGATGTTAGAGATGTTTAAAAAGAAGGAAAAGAAAATTAAATGACAATAGAATCAATATCAATGCTGTCTTACCTTATTGCCGCTATATTTTTCATTTTGGCGTTAAGGGGTTTATCATCTCCTACTAGCGCACGTTCTGGAAATCTATTTGGGATAGTTGGGATGATAATTGCTGTCCTTACAACACTATGGACAGGCAATCAGTTAGTGCCACTTTTAATCTTTGCCCCTCTTATACTTGGTGGAGGTATTGGTATTTATGTAGCTAAAAAAGTCGAAATGACAAAAATGCCTGAATTGGTATCTTTATTTAACGGTATGGGTGGAGCTTGTGCTGCACTTATAGGCTTAGTAGAATTTCACCATTATGTAGGCGATAGTATGAGCATGAGTGTTATTCTGGGGGCATTTATTGGCGCAATTACTTTTACTGCATCTGTAATAGCATTTGGGAAACTTTCTGGAAAATTTGGTGCAAAACCAACAGTATTTAGAGGTCAACATGTAATAAATTTTATTATTAATGTATATGAACCATTCTGGGTCATGGACATTGTATTTGATGATGATCATTGCCTTTGCTTTAGGTGCGCATTTAGTAGCCGCAATAGGTGGTGCTGATATGCCTGTAGTAGTTTCAATGTTGAATAGCTATTCTGGTTGGGCTGCTGCTGCGACAGGGTTCTTACTTGGAAATGATTTATTGATTGTAACGGGTGCTTTAGTTGGCTCATCTGGCGCTATTTTGTCATACATTATGTGCAAAGCAATGAACCGATCATTTATATCTGTTATTCTAGGTGGATTTGGAGGCTCAAAAGGTCCTGCCATGGAGATTGATGGAGAGATGATAGCAACGGATGTAAATACAGTTGCCGCACAATTATTGTCCCGGGTTATGGAATGGCTGTTGCTCAAGCTCAGCATGTCGTAAGAGAGCTAGGAGAGCTTCTTGAAGCTAATGGAACAGAGGTGAAGTACGGAATTCATCCTGTTGCTGGGAGAATGCCAGGTCATATGAATGTATTATTGGCTGAGGCTAACGTCCCCTATGACGTTTTAGCTGAACCAGATGACGTTAATCCAACAATGGATGCTGTAGATGTAGCTGTTGTTATTGGTGCCAATGATGTTGTTAACCCATCAGCAACTGAAGAGCCAGGAAGTCCAATTTATGGAATGCCAATTATAGAAGTTCATAATGCCAAAACAGTTTTTGTTCTTAAAAGGTCTATGTCATCTGGTTTTGCTGGCGTGCAAAATCCTTTATTTTTTAAGCAAAATACCCGAATGTTATTTGGAGATGCCAAAGAATCTATTGGCGGTCTAGTATCAGAATTCAAAGATTAATATTCAAACCCTTAGCCTTGTAAAATACTACTGTATAAATAAGTTAGAATTAGATTATGAAAATTATTGTAGTAAGCGGTGGCTTTGACCCAATCCATTCTGGACACATAGAGTATATAAGCTCTGCGAAAACATATGGAGAAAAGTTAATAGTTGCTCTCAATAGTGATAATTGGCTTATAAAAAAGAAGGGTAAATTCTTTATGCCCTTTTCAGAAAGAAAAAAAATACTCGAAAATATTAAGCATGTAGATGAAGTTATTGATTTTGACGATGATGTCCAGGGGACTTGCATAAATGCTTTAGAGAAGATTAAAAAATCCTATCCCAATGACGAGATATCTTTTGCAAATTACATGTAATTTTTCAATCCGATGAACCAAAAATAGCTAAAGGCCAAAAGTTAGCTAAAGGCCAAGAGCAACTCAAACAAAAAGTTAAATATAGTAAAGAATTTTTAAAAAGGGTTAAAGACATAGATTTAAATTTGACTGATTCAAGCAAAAAATAAAATTTGAAAGTTTTCATTATTAGTAGGTGACTCTAGTATCGACAGAGACAAGCAGCAATAGACACTAGGAGGAATCAAATTATCATAACTGAAGATGGTGAATAAAAGAAAGCTCAGGATATAGTATTATAAGGATGCATACCCTGACCTTTTTATATTTTACTCGTCAATAGAATATGGAGAGACGTATGGAGTTTGAAGATATTTTAAAGCTTATGAAAAGTGAGAACCATGTTTTGAAAGATAGTGGTTTTAATGAGGTATTTAAAAAATTAGAACAACCACTAATAGGTTTTTATATGCATAGAAAACTGAATAAAAGTGAAGCTGAAGAAGTAGTGATTTCGAGCTTAGTTAAGAATTTGATTACCATACTTACAGTTTTAATTTTAACATCTTGCACTGAACAAGATCAGATAAATACTAAGCTTCTTGATCATTTTAAAAAATATAAAAAATATAAAAATGATGTTTTAAATTTACGCATTCGTGAAGATAGTTGAAAGAGTCTCGTCGCAGAAAGAAAGAAAAAAGGAAATGGAAAGGGAGGAGTGTGTGACGATTGGATTGCAAAAATTTGGAAGGGCAATGCCTGAAAGAGAATTCGCTCTGAGTCTGAAAATGCAAAATTTTTCTAATCAACAAATAAGTTTAAGAATCGGAAGAACACTTGCTGCAACAAAAGAATTTATGAGTCAAAATTATAAAAGGTTAAAACCATTTTTAGAAGATTGTGTTGGGGGTAATGATTAATGACAAACAATGAAAAAGACTGGTTTGCTACTTTATCAGGCGAAAAAGTTACTGGAATGAATCCTAGAACTAGATTACAAGCTAGATTGGTTCGCAGTGTCTTTAAAAAAAGAACTGAAGAAATTAATAAAAATATTAATGAAGATGATAATAAATCTACATCAAAAATTTATCAGCGAATTGGTAAAAGCGGGATTATTGAAAAAAAAATCGAAACCATGGTTAAAAAAATTATTCGATAAAAATAATTGGTTAATTTTATTAGCAATTGGTGCTGGTGGAGTATATGCAACTAAGGAATATATGCGTTCAGATGTTATTCAACTCGTTGATCAGCCACAATTAATTGAAGAGCCAGTAGTGGGATCAAAAATAGGTTTTTGGGGAAATTGGTTTGATGCCCAAGGAGGCTTTACTGGTTTTTGGTCAAGGATTCAATTAGAAATGACTGGGCGCTTAGAGGAACCTATTCCAACTGATTCAACTCAATGTAGCCCTGATTATCTGTCAATTAATGGATGTTTAGCTTTAGCAAATAATGGAGACTCTGCAGCGCAATTTAATTTAGGTCTGATGTACGAAAAAGGATTAAAAGTAGAGCAAAGTTATGAAAAAGCATTTGAGTGGTATAAGAAATCTTCGGCTTTAGGAAACAAACCAGCATCTATAAACAGAGACTATTGAACAGTCAGAATTTGTGGTGGGTCATAATATTATTTTTGACATAAATATTATGGGTGCCGAGTTTCATCGAACTCTATTTTTATAGGAAGAAAAATGAAATTAAAAAAAATATCACTAATGATAAGTCAGCTATTACTAGCTTCCTCAATAAGTTATGCAGAACCCTGCCAAGATAAAAATTTTTGGCAAGCTTGGTATGACAATTCCCAGTTTAAGGGTTTTGGAATTCCACCTGATTCAAAGGATGTCACTAATGCCCAGTATAGATTTGCTGAGAATTACTTTATAGGAAACGTATTAACTAAAGACTATACAAGAGCAATTAATTTATTTCAGCGAGCGGCAAACTCCGGGCTTAACCAAGCACATTTTAAACTTGGACTCATTAACCATTATGGTAAAGGTAAGGTTAGAGATTTAAACAAGGCTTATGCACATTATGAAAGATCTGCAAAAAATAATAACCCAGAAGCACAATTTAATTTAGGCCTGATAAACCGATATGGATTAGGTAGATCAAAAAATATGTCAAAGGCTTTTGAATGGTTTACAAAGTCTGCTGTTCAACAAACTGCACTAGATATTAATCACTGCAAAATTCAATTAGCAGGAGTAATGGAAGCCCAATTTAATTTAGCACAAATGTATCACTACGGATTAGGGGTTTCGAAGGACATAGCACAGGCAGCTTATTGGTATGAAAAGGCAGCTCTAAATAACATGAAAGAAGCCCAATTTAATTTAGCTAAATTACTAATCAAGGGAAAAGGAGTTAAATATGATTTTAATAGAGCTATGGAAAACTATCGACTTGCAGCACAACAGGGTTTGGCTGAAGCACAGCTTAATCTCGCGCAAATGTTACATTATGGACCTAAAAATTTCCAAGATCATGCTTTGGCCTATGTTTGGTACACCAAGGCAGCTAAAAAAGGATTCTCCGAAGCAGAATTTAATTTAGGACTAATGAAACATTATGGCCGTGGCACTCATCGTGATTATCAAGCTGCTTTAAGTCATTATTTGAAATCTGCTAAGGGCGGTCAATCAGAAGCACATCTTAATTTAGGTTATTTATATCATTATGGCCTGGGTACTTCTGTCGATAATAAAAAAGCGTTTTCATATTTCACAAAAGCAGCACAAGAAGGTTTCCCGCAAGCCGAATATCACTTAGGCATTATTTACGAGAGAGGCTTATGGGTTAAAAAAGATTTAGATCAGGCAACTTCATGGTTTGAGAAAGCTGCGGCACAAAATTTAACTGAAGCACAACTCATAATGAGTGAGCGCTCAATTAGAGAGCCAGACGATGTTGATATGTATGCAAAAAATTAGACAATTTAAAGGTATCTTATGTATAAACTTAAATCTTTTTATATGGTAATAACACTATTAATTGCTTTATTCTTTTTAGCAGGAATAGTTGAGCTGAAAGTGGAGAACAGACTTGAGACAATTAGCCTTACAAATAAATAAGTTAAAAATAGTACTTATAATTTTTATTATTAGTGGTTGTGTAAGCGCTCCAAAAGTCGAAGTAGGAAAGGTATCAATTATTTTGGAGCCTGTGCACGCCTCAAAAAACTATATTAACTCAATAATATAGCGGAAGGTGTATTAAGCATTACGGTTAGGTTTTGTATGAGGGCTTAGGCCCTCTTATTTTTTTTAATTTTAAAATGCCACAATGTTAGTTTATTAAACATTGCATAGTTAATAACTAATATTGCCGCAAAACCAAAAAATACGTAAAACCAAAGATCATAGAAGCCATCAGTAGCAATATAATCTGAACGTGGCATATAGAACACAATGTAGATTACACCGCTAAGATATAACGTATTAAATAGGGTAAATATATTTAAAATTATTTTTTTTATTTCCATAGTTTCATTTTAATAGAATTAATTGAGGAATGGCATCATTATTAATCCATAAGATTGCATTTTGGTGAAATTGATTACCTAGTTCTTTGGCGAGCGATAATTCTGTACCAAAAACCAGAAAACTTTTTTCACCTGGATATTGAGTTTCAGGACAAATACCTTCGGATAGAATATATGGATAATTCATCTTTATTAGTAAAGATTCGAGCTTACTATTCATTGATTTATTTTGTTTTGTAGTCATTTCTTGGCTCAATGGGTTATAGGCAGTTAAAAAAGAAGCTTGATTTCTATTAAATTTTTGATATAAATTTATGAGATCCGAAGACGTTTTCCCTACTTTTAAGATAAATTTAGATTCAGAGTAAACATGATACTCTGCGTTTATATATGACTCTAAATTTTCAGGACTAATATTAGATGAAACCATAAGTTGCAATTAGCTTTTTGGGTAAAATGGATAGTCTGTATAACCTTCCTCGTTGCCACCATAAAACGTTTTTTCGTCTGCTTCATTGAGAGGTAGATCGTGTTCAAGCCTATAAACAAGATCGGGATTAGAAATAAAAGGTATTCCAAAAGCTACTAAATCAATTTTAGTAGATTCACTCCGATATTTGTCATTTCCATTATCAGCCATATTATAAAGACCTCCGGAGTCTTTAAATGAAAGGTGAACCTGATTAAAGTCAAAAGGAAGCTTGCCATGTGTGTTATTAGTTTCTCCTTCATTTACATGAAGATAAGCTAATTTTTTTCTTCCTAAAGTTTTTGCTACTTGATTAAAAAGATCTTGTGGCTCCGAGTCAGAAATATCGTTAAATCCTGATACTGGAGAAATTCTACAACCAATTCTATGAGGAGGGTAGATTGTTGAAATGGCTTCAACAATTTCAGCAAGAAATCTTATTCTATTTTCAATCGGACCACCATATTGGTCTGTTCGATGATTTGTACTATCTCTTAAAAATTGATCTATAAGATATCCATTAGCACCATGGATATCTACCATATCAAATCCCGCTTTTTTCGCATTTACGGCAGCTTGTCGGTAGTCCTCTATAATTCTAATAATTTCTTCCGTTTCAAGGGCACGAGGCATTGAAACACTCACTTTCTCTGAGATATCTCTATTAGGATTTAAGCCTGCTTGAAGCCAAACCTCAGCTTTTGCTTTAATGGCTGATGGAGCAACAGGTTCAGAGTTATTAGGCTGTAGTTCTTCATGTGAAATTCGACCAACGTGCGAAAGCTGTAAACATATTTTTCCGCCACCCTCATGCACCGCATCAACTATATTTTTCCAACTTTTTGTTTGTTCTTCTGAATAAATTCCTGGTGTTCCGCAATAGCCTTGTCCTTCTTGGCTGATTTGAGCAGCCTCAGCAATTATTAAGCCCGCACTTGCCCGTTGTTGATAATAAGTAGACATGATTGAAGTGGGAATTCCTTTAATAGAGGCTCTACTTCGGGTAAGTGGTGCCATGATAACTCGATTGAATAAAGGTAGGTCACCCAATATAAACCTATGGTAAAGGCTATTAGAGCTAGTAAAAAAAGGCTCTTCTTTTTTTATTTCAGCTTCAGGTACAACTTTAACTTTATCTTGGTCTAGGGTATCTGCTAATCCGTGATTAACTTTTGAGTGTCTTTCCTTATCATCACGAACTGCTTCTATGACGTCAAGTAAGTTAGCGTCTGCGTCTAAATTCCAATAATCCTTGGCAATTTTTGGAGCATCAATATTAAGAGATGGTTGGGCTGTTACTTGTTTGTGGTATGCAGTGTAACTAGAAGCGACTTCGTCTTCGAAATATCCTACTAATCTGTGAGCAGTTCTTTGGAAAAAAACATAAAGTAAGAAATAGAAATTCCAAAAAATTATTTGTGCCAATAAAATTAATAAGCGCTCATACCATTTAGGCTTAGTAATTTCTATAAAAGTCATTAAATGCATGCGTTCGTTTTCAGCCTCATCAAGTAAAATTTTAATCCAACCACGATCATCTTTCATCTTTATAAGACAGGTTAAACGAATCCACATACTTCCAACCATTCCAGGAACTGCTGCAACTGTTTCTAAAACAACAGCTCTATGACCATAGCGTTTAGCAAAAAAAGTATCAGCAAAAAGACGTAAAATTTTAGTAATGGTGAGTACGATATGATCACTTACGGATACAGGAGTTCAAATCTGACCGTGACTACCACTTAATTTTAATTTAATTTTTTAATAGCAGTAATTATTTTTTAGATTTAGGTCATTACGAACGTTTTTTAAATAATTCAACCTCACAAGCATCTATTTGACACGCCTCTAGAAGTAAAATAATTACCGTCAATAATAATAGTATCATTAATCTTTGAAGATTTTATAAGAGCGTGATAATTTTGCTTTCATAGAAAAAGAATTAAATGCAGCTTTTACCTTATCTTTATCTAGTTTTCCATTTATTGCTATCCAATTAATAGCTCCATTAGTGTCGCTGGGGTTAAGAACTTTTTCTTTGTGAATAGCATTAAATAATTTTTCATGAAGTGTATTTTCTAATCCCAAAGATTCTAAAGCATAATAAGCTTTAGCCATAGGCACCCAATCTTTTCTTGGTATTGCTGGCATTCTTTTAAAAATTACATCTTTTGGAAGGTTATCTGCCCATTTGTCTAGATATGGGTCCATTGTGTAACAGTGGATACATCCGTACCAAAAAAGCTCTATAACCTCAATTTTATCTACTAAATCAGCATCCAGATTTTTAGTTGCTGCCTCTACATTTAACTCCAGGCTCGGGCTGAACTGCGAACGCTATAGTCGAAAAAAGAGCAAATAAAACAATAAATATTTTTTTCATAATGTTTTCCTTTATACCTAATTTAGGATTTAGGCTTGGTTAGTTTAATTAAGTTCGGTTTAAAACCATCTTTAATAAGTTTTTCTCTAATCTCTCTTGCTTTCACTAATTCTAGGTAAGGACCTACACTAACCCTATGAAAGGTGTTGTCACCAATTTTGGCCGACATAATAACTGATTCAAAACCCATTAAAGCTAAAATTGCTTTTAAATTATCTGCCGCAGAGCTTTCAGAAAAGGCTTCAACTTGAAGGTAATAATTAATATCTCGATTTTGGTCTATAATTCTCTCAATTTTTTCTTCGGTATAGGTGGAGTTATTTTTTGGAAGAGTGTTATAGAAATCATAACTTGTATCATCATCAATATTGATTGCATCTTCATCCCCTAAGGCTGAATTTACTTCTATGCAGGACCCTATTGTTTCTTTGGAAATAAAAGGGCTTTTTCCATTAGTTATGAACAAGGTTACGGCAATTGATACCAATATCCCTAAAAGAAGACCAAAAAAAAGCCCATTTGTAAAAGGAGTCCCTTCTGCTTTTTTTTCTTTTTTGGTTCTATAGTCTTCAGCCATTTTATTATCCTTTACATTTTTTGAGGTGCGCTAATACCTAATAATTGTAATCCATTTTTTAAAACATGTTGAGTTGCATGAATTAATGAAAGTCTAGATAGCATTAGACTTTCATTTTCAACTAAGAATTTGCTGTCATTATAATAGCTATGAAGTTCAGCGGCACATTCTTTTAAATAATTTGCAATTTGGTGAGGAGCAATTTCATTTGTTGCACTAATTATTATTTCAGGAAACTCGCTGATTCTTTTGATGAGCTTTAGCTCCTGAGGGCTTGTTAAAGTTAATGCATCATCAAGTTTTAATGATGAAGGGTCTCCTCCCCATTGTGATAAAACACTTGAAATTCTAGCATGAGCATATTGAATATAATAAACGGGGTTATCATTATTTTGACTTTTGGCTAGATCAATATCAAAAGTGAGCTGGGAATCAGCTCGACGAGCAATAAGAAAGTACCTGGTGGCGTCACATCCAACCTCATCAATTAAATCTTTTAAAGTTACAGCTACCAGCTCTTTTTGAAATTTTAACTTCTTTTTTATGAAGTAATTTTTTGGTAATCTCTGAGTCGGGCCAATTTTTTGGTATGTTTTTATTTAAACCCTGAAGTCCTGCTCGGACCCGAGTGATGGTACTGTGATGATCGGCACCTTGCTCATTGATGACACGCTCAAAGCCGCGTTGCCACTTGTCATGATGGTAAGCCACATCTGGAACAAAATATGTGTAATCACCATCTGTTTTTCTCATTACTCGATCTTTGTCATCTCCAAATTTAGTCGTTTCTAGCCATAAGCACCCTCTTTTTTTCGCCAATTAAGGTTTTAACAACTTCCTTAGCTTTGTATTTATACTTGTTCAAGCGTAAAAACATCAAACTAAACTTGAAAGGCCTGCAAGATCTAAATCTTGCTCATTTCTAAGATAGGCAATACTAAAATTTCTAATATTATTTTTGTCGTTTTTATCTCCGGATGCTTGAATATCTCCTACTAAGCCCAATTGTTCCACCAGATCCACCTATTTGATTTGCCCTTAAATAAATACCTTTATAACCATCAAAATATTGGTTAGTAGAGTTATCATATAATCTAAATGTAACACCAGTTCCAGTTCTACTTCCTTCATAAAAATAAAGGTCAGTAGAACTCCCTGTTACATTTACTCTATCAGTTGCGTTTATAGAGCCATCTACACTTAAAAGTCTTCCTGACATACCATAACTAGTAAATGTCAATCTTGACTCAGATGATACAAACTCAATTTGAATTTTTTGGTCGTTACCAGTTTTATTCTTCCCATATTGATTTTTTAATTTAAGTACCTCATTAATTATTTTATGGCGAGCTTTTGCATTTAAAAAAAAGTTTAAAAAACCAGCTCCACCAATATCAATTTTTTCTATAATATCTTCTTGGCAATTTGTTTAGTATGTCTTGTGCAATTTCACGAGGAGGTTTTTTAAGCTTTTTAGATAACATTAAGCTTAGATTGGTTGAAAAATCACCATGTTCAATTTGTTTAGGCCTATCTATAATAATAGACCTTGAATCAAAGTCGTTATCAAATTCTTTAACAACTGTGTAAAGTAAATCAGTAAGGTGAGCTTTCACAAGGTTACAATAATAGTTAAAAATATATTTTACTCAAATGACGGAGGAGAAAGGAATAAATTTTAATTTGTGTGCAAAAGATAAACAAAAAATATTAAAAGTCGCTATCGACGTTCCAGTTGACCAGTTATTTGATTACTTAGCTAATGATGAATTAATAGTTGTAGGCCAATACGTTACCGTATCATTTGGAAGAAGAAAGATGGTTGGGGTTGTCTGTGCAATTGTTTCAGAATCATCTTTACCACATGCCAAACTAAAAAAAATATTATCTGTTGATTCTGAAGTCATATTTGATGCCAAAATGTTTCAATTATTAAACTTTGTTTCGAATTATTACCATTTTCCAATTGGGCAGACAATCTTATCTGTAGTTCCGAGTCGAATCAAAAAGAACCTTAATCAATTGCGAGAAAAAGAAAGGCTTTATAAAAAGACTGTCAAGCTCTCAAAAAATAGCATTGAAAAGATTCCATCGAGACAGTTAAGGCTAAGGAGAGTTGCACATGCGTTATTAGAAAAGAATATGAGGCAAACTGAATTAATGCAATTGGTTTCAAATTGGACAACGTGTATAAAGCAATTGAAAGATTTAGGTTATGTGACATCAGTAGTATTTGAGCCTGAATTGAATGCTAAATTAGATACTCCCCCAAAATTAAATAACGAACAAAAATTAGTCGTAGAAGCAATATCAAAGCACAAGTCGTTTAATCCTTGGTTAATTCATGGCATTACTGGAAGTGGAAAGACCGAAGTTTACATGCGTCTTTTAGATAAATTCTTACTATCTGAAAATGAACAAGCATTAGTTTTGGTCCCAGAAATCAACCTAACTCCTCAACTTGAAGAGCGGTTTAGAACTAGATTCCCGAAAAAAAAATTGGTTTCACTTCATAGTCATTTGACAGATATAGAGCGTCTAGATAATTGGAGGATGGCTAAATCTGGCGAAGCTAAGATCATTATTGGAACACGTTTGTCAGTATTTACTCCCACCCTTGATTTAAGATTAATTATTATTGATGAGGAGCACGATGCTTCATTTAAGCAGCAGGATGGCTTAAAATATCATGCTCGAGATGTTGCAATGATAAGGGCTAAAAATGCAGGGATTCCTATAGTTATGGGTACCGCTACTCCATCTCTTGAAACCTGGTTTAATGCAATTAATAAGCCACAAAAATATAAGTATCTTAAGTTATCAGACCGCGCCATAGAGTCTTCAAATTTGCCTGAAATTCAAACGTTACAAGTTGATATGAAAACTAAAAATGGAATTTCACGAAAATTAATTGACTCAATAAAATTGCGATTAGATCGAAAAGAACAGTCATTAGTTTTTATTAATAGACGTGGTTTTTCTCCTGTTTTAGCATTTGCTCCTCATGCAGTTGGTGCGCAGAGTGCGCATAGATGTAGCTCTAAGTTAGTAGTGCATTCCTGAGAAAAGATCGTTTGAAATGTCATCATTGCGGGTACGATCAATTAATAATGGAAAACTGCCCTGATTGCGATCACGAGGAGTTAATACCATTAGGAGCTGGCACACAAAAAATTGAAGAGATATTAAAGGCATACTTCCCAAAAGCAAACATTTTAAGGGTTGATCGAGATACAACTAGATCTAAAAAAGCATTAAGTGATTTATATAAAAAAATGAATAATCGTAAAGATTGATATTTTAGTAGGCACACAAATGCTTGCTAAAGGACATGATTTTCCATATCTTACTTTAGTAGGAATTTTGGATACTGATAATGCTCTGTATAGTTCAGATTTTAGGGCTTCTGAGAGACTCTTCTCGCAAATTTTACAAGTGTCTGGTAGGGCAGGAAGATCTAATATTATGGGAGAAGTATTAATTCAAACTGCTTTTCCAAATCACCCTATATTTGATGCGATTAAGGAACAAGATTTTGATGCCTTTGCCAACTCTCTTCTTGAAGAAAGGCGAGATATGCAATTGCCGCCATATACTTTTACTGCATCTTTAAATGTCGAATCTAAAAATTTAGATAATTCTATGAAGTTTCTTAATGATTTGTCAGAGTGGGCAAAAGAACTTTCAACAACTGTAAAAATATTCGGACCAGTTCGCCCTTCTATGCAAAAATTAAAAGGATATGAAAGGGTGCGTTTATTTATGCAAGCATCGTCTCGCAAAGAGATTCAAATTTTTTTAAGTGTTTGGGCCCCTAAAATCAGTGCGCATTCTTTAAGCAATAGAGTTAAGTGGTCAATAGATGTTGACCCAATTGAATTCTAAGTGGTTTTTATTAATTCCTATACAATAATAATATGACCAATACTCCTCCAAAAGTTATGACATTTTCAGCAACTGATCCAACAGGAGGCGCGGGGCTTCAAGCAGACTTATTGACCTTATCAAGTTTAGCTTGTCATCCACTATCAATTACAACTGCTATAACAGTTCAAGACACTGTTGGAGTTAATGCTTTAATGCCTGTTGATTCCCAATGGGTAAACGATCAGGCGCGAACTATTTTAGAGGATACAGAGGTTTCTGTATTTAAATTAGGTTTGTTGGGCAGTGCTGATAATATTGCTATGGTTGCAGAAATTATTACTGATTATCCAGATATCCCTTTAATTTTAAACCTTGCCTACAATGTTCATGGCAACGAACCCTCAAGCTCTGAGGCAGCTCTTTTGTCAGCATATACATTAACTGCCTCTAAAGACAAACAAATTATTTCATTCAGAGAGAATGCCATTATTTTTATAGATCCTACTATTAACCCTGATGGTCGTGATCGCCATACTAATTACAGGAACACACGAAAAAACTAAAAAAGTAGTTAATACCTTCTACTCAAATGATGGGGGGATTAAGCCATTTCAGTGGGAGCGCTTGGAAGGAAGTTACCATGGGTCTGGTTGTACACTAGCTTCTGCTATTGCAGGTTACTGTGCTCAGGGTTTTATATTAGAAGCTGCTGTTGAAGAAGGACAATATTTTACCTGGCAAGCTTTAAAAAATGCTTTTAAGGTAGGAATGGGGCAAGCAATTCCTGATAGGTTTTTTTGGATTAACCATAAGGACCAGAACGATGGAAGATACACCCATCATTAAAGGTATCTATGCAATCACTCCAGAAGAAGCCGATACAAACGTTTTGGTTGAAAAGGTTGAGGCTTGTATTCGAGGAGGTGCTAACTTAATTCAATATCGAGCAAAGCAACTTAGTGAGGATTTAAAGTACGTACAGGCTGAATATTTGAAAAAATTGTGCGATCAACATAATATCCCATTAATAATTAATGATGATCTTGAATTATGTGTGCATTTAGATGCATTTGGCGTACATTTAGGTGCAAAAGACAGTACTTTAACAGAAGCAAGAGAATTATTAGGTCCTCATAAAATTATAGGGATTTCTTGTTATAACGACTTGGAGTAGGGTTGAAAAAGCAGTGGATGATAAGGCAGATTATATAGCATTGGGTGCCTGTTTCCCCTCTTTAACTAAGCCTGCAGCGCCACAAGTAAAATTAGAAATGATTGCTGAAGTAATAAAAAAATATCAAACACCAGTAGTGGCAGTTGGAGGAATTGATCTTAAGAATGTAGATTTACTGATTCAGCAAGGAGTTGAATGCGTTGCTCTGATTAATAGTCTGTTCAAGGAGAAGAATATTGAAACTGTTACACAAAAATTTAGTCAATTATTTATTAAGTACTAAGTATTAATTATGGATAAAAATAAAACATTATTTGAAGCGTCTCAATCTATTCCAGGAGGAGTAAATTCACCAGTACGAGCATTTTCTGCTGTAGGTGGAACGCCAATATTTTTCAAAAAAGGATTAGGAAGTTACATTTGGGATGAAAATGATAAAAAATATGTTGATTATATTAATT
Organism: uncultured Methylophilaceae bacterium; assembly: GCA_905182075.1. GTDB lineage: Bacteria > Pseudomonadota > Gammaproteobacteria > Burkholderiales > Methylophilaceae > BACL14. Next base: position 367,469 of record CAJIZS010000001.1, read on the forward strand.
CATGGGGGCCAATGATTCTTGGGCATGCCAATGAAGCTGTTATTCTTGCGGTGCAAGAAGCCTCTAAAAATAGTTTATCTTTTGGTGCCCCAACATCTAGGGAGCTTCATATGGCAGAGGCACTAGTAAAACTGATTCCAAGTATGGAGCAGGTTAGGTTAGTCAGTAGCGGGACTGAAGCAACTATGAGTGCCATTAGAGTTGCACGAGGATTTACCAGTAGAGATAGAATTATAAAGTTTGAAGGTTGCTATCACGGACATGCTGATGCATTGTTGGTGAAAGCAGGATCAGGTGCTTTAACCTTTGGGCAACCCAGCTCAGCTGGAGTGCCGAGAGATGTTGCAAAACATACTCATACCTTGCCTTTTAATGATACTAAAGCTTTAAAAAACTGTTTCAAAGATATAGGAAGTGAGATTGCTTGCGTAATTATTGAACCAATTGTTGGAAATATGAATTTAATTCTGCCAGATATTAATTTTCTTAGGTCTCTAAGAAGTCTTTGTACAGCACTTCTTATATTTGATGAAGTAATGACAGGTTTTAGAGCTGCCCCTGGAGGAGCTCAGGAATTATGGAATATATCTCCGGATATTACCTGTCTTGGAAAAGTTATTGGTGGAGGTCTTGCCAATGGGCGCTTTTGGTGGAAAGAGAAATATTATGCAGCAATTAGCTCCAATAGGCCCTGTTTACCAAGCCGGTACTTTATCTGGAAATCCTGTAGCAGTAGCAGCTGGACTGAAAACGTTAGAGCTAATCCAAAAGCCAAATTTTTATGATGACTTATCTTTAATGACTAAAAGGTTAGTGGATGGAATGACTGATGTAGCAAAGTCAAAAGGGATAAGCTTTTGTGCTAGAAATATAGGCGGTATGTTTGGGATGTATTTCAGTGATTATCCTCCAAATAGTTTTGATGAAATAATGAATAGTAATCGAGAAAACTTTAATAAATTTTTCCACTCAATGCTAGAACAAGGCTTTTATTTTGGGCCATCAGCATTTGAGGCGGGCTTTGTATCAGCTGCGCACTCAAAAAAAGATATTGATCGCACAATTGAGGCATCAATTTATGCTTTTGATCAGCTCTAGTTTATTAGGATATAGCGTTGAAAAAATACACAAATAAGAATAAAATTGAAGGTTCCGTATAAAGCAACAAGCAGCATAAAAGAAAAAGAAAAAAATAAATGGCAAATCGAAAAAACCAAAAACAAGGATTGTACAATCCGAAAAATGAACATGATTCATGTGGAGTTGGATTTGTTGCTAACATTCATGGTAGAAAAAAGCCATAAGATTGTAAAGCAAGGCCTAGAAATTTTAACAAACCTAACCCACAGGGGCGCCACTGGCTATGATCCTAAGCTTGGAGATGGCGCAGGTTTATTAATTCAACTTCCTGATAATTTTTTACGCCAAGAAACTGAAAATTTAAATCTATTATTACCCCAGCTTGGACACTACGGTGTTGGAATGATTTTTTTACCGCAATCGAAAGTACTGCGTGAAAAATGTGAAGTAATTATTCTAAAACGAGACATGAAAAGAACAAGTTAATATTGGATGGCGTGATGTACCAGCAGATCTCTCAATATTGCTCAGGCCGCAAAAGATGTAGAGCCAACTATTAAGCAAATTTTTATTGGAAGAAATAAGAACTGTAAAACTCAAGCAGCATTTGAAAGAAAATTATTTGTAATTAGGAATTGGAATTGAAATTGAAGTTGGAAGAAATGAATATTGATGATTCAGCTAATTTTTATGTTGCATCAATGTCTTCAAGAACTATAGTTTATAAAGGAATGCTTCTTGCAAACGAAGTTGGTATCTATTTTAAAGACTTATTAGACGAGTCAGTACATTCTGCTTTAGCCTTAGTTCATCAAAGATTTTCTACAAATACTTTTCCATCTTGGGAGCTAGCTCATCCTTATAGATTAATAGCTCATAACGGAGAGATAAATACAGTTCAGGGAAATGTAAATTGGATGAATGCACGTCGAGATAAAATGCGGTCACTTTTGTTAGGATCAGATTTGGAAAAGTTGTGGCCTTTAATAGAAGATGGCCAATCAGATACAGCTTGTTTTGATAATTGTTTAGAACTTTTAGTTGCAGGGGGCTACAGCCTTCCTCATGCAATGATGATGTTAATTCCAGAACCTTGGGCGGGTAATGCACTCATGAGCGATGAAAGAAAAGCTTTTTATGAATATCATGCAGCATTAATGGAGCCCTGGGATGGCCCTGCTGCAGTTCCATTCACAGACGGAAAATTAATCGGAGCAACACTAGATAGAAATGGGTTAAGACCAGCTAGATACCTATTAACTGATGATGGGGATTTAATGATGGCCTCAGAAATGGGGGTTTTAAAGTTCCCAGAAGAAAAAATTATAAAAAAATGGCGCCTAGAGCCAGGAAAAATGTTGTTGATTGACCTAGAGCAAGGAAAGTTAATCGAGGACGATGAAATTAAAAAATTATTATCTACTAGAGTAGAATCCGAGATTGGCTAAAAAAATCTCGATATTTTTTGGGCGATCTAAAAGCTGTTAAGGGTCAATTCACTCAGACAGAAAGCTTATTAGATTTGCAACAAAGTTTCGGGTACAGCCAAGAAGACTTATCTTTTATTTTAACGCCCGATGATTTCGGTCTGGGCAAGAAAATCAGGATCTATGGGGAATGATTCTGCTCTCCCTGTTTTATCTAACCGCGCCTAACTTTTTATAATTACTTTAAGCAACTATTTGCCCAGGTCACCAATCCTCCAATAGATCCAATTCGTGAAAATATTGTCATGTCATTAGTTACGTTTATTGGACCTAAACCAAATCTTTTAGGTATTGAGATGATTCACCGATTTAGATTAAGGCAGAAAATATGTCATTGTAGTTATTATAGCTCAGTTGTTTTCCATGTATCTGTTTAATATTTAAATCTGTAGTTCTTGAGTAAATAGCAGCCTGTTGATGAGGATTTTCACCATATCTTAATTTTTCAATCAAATATAGCAATAAAGCAAATAAAGCAATTACTGATGGTACAACTTAATAATTCTCTCTGATAGGAAAACTTCAGTAAAAAGTCGCAATGCCAGCCTTACTTGCTGTCCTCAGCACGCATCGACACTTAGTAGCTATTCATAAGCGAACTCAAGTAGGAATAATTGTAGAGACTGGAGAAGCAAGAGAGGTTCATCATTTCTGTCTTTTATCTGGTTTTGGAGCAAGAGGCAATTTGTCCTTGGTTGGCTTATGAAACAATTAAAACATTAACTGATGATTTCTTTACTGCCCAAGAAAATTTTATAAAGGCTGTAGGTAAAGGTTTATTTAAAGTTATGTCAAAAATGGGTATTTCAACTTATCAATCTTATTGTGGCGCTCAAATTTTTGATGCTATTGGATTATCTTCGAATTTATTGAAAAGTATTTTACTGGGACAACTTCTAACATTGAGGGCATTGGAATAAAGCAAGTTGCTATGGAAGCAGAAAGAATTCATAACTTAGCTTATGGAAACGATCCCATTCTAAGTAATGCTTTAGATGCAGGAGGGGAATACGCTTTTAGAATAAGGGGTGAGGAGCACATGTGGACTCCAGAATCCATTGCTAAACTTCAACCTGCTAGAAGAAGACAATAATTTTGCATACTATAAAGAATATGCTCAAATAATCTAATAACGAAGCTCACTAGGCATATGACTCTTAGAGGATTATTTTCATTTAAGAAAAATCACTCCAATTAATATTAGATGAAAGTTGAGCCAGCAAAAGAAATTGTCAAAAGATTTGTTACTGGTGCAATGAGTCTTGGTTCAATATCTCCAGAATCTCATGCAATCACTCGCTATTGCGCTATGAATCGTATTGGGGGGAAAAGTCAATTCTGGAGAGGGAGGAGAAGACTTAAACGTCGCTTTCCAATTCTTAAAGATACTACTCTTCAGCATTGGGATCTGAATTGTGTAGGAATAGCTTAAAAGCAGGGGATTCTTAAGTCAAGAATTAAACAAGTTGCATCTGGTAGGTTTGGAGTATCTGCTGAATATTTAGCATCAGCAGATCAAATTCAGATAAAAATGGCACAAGGTGCAAAACCAGGCGAAGGAGGACAATTACCCGGACATAAAGTTAGTGAATATATAGCAAGGCTAAGGTTTTCTGTGCCCGGGGTAGGATTAATATCCCCCCCTCCTCATCATGATATTTATTCTATTGAAGATTTAGCTCAATTAATTCATGACTTAAAAAATGCAAACCCAAATGCAAGTGTTTCAGTAAAGCTAGTAGCGGAAACGGGAGTTGGAACAGTGGCTGCTGGAGTAACTAAAGCTAAAGCAGATCATATTGTTATAGCTGGTCACGATGGAGGCACAGGAGCATCACCTTTAACTTCTATTAAACATGCAGGCCTGCCTTGGGAACTTGGGTTAGCTGAGACCCAGCAAACCTTAATGTTAAATCAATTAAGAAGTAGGGTTGTCCTACAATGTGACGGTCAATTAAAAACTGGGAGAGATGTTGCCATTGCTGCACTGTTAGGTGCTGAAGAGTTTGGTTTTGCAACAGCTCCACTCGTAGTAGAAGGATGCATAATGATGAGAAAATGTCATCTTAATACCTGCCCTGTCGGCATAGCAACTCAAGATCCAAATTACGTAAAAAATTCACTGGCAAGCCAGAGCATGTTGTTAATTTCTTCTTTTTTATTGCAGAAGAAGCAAGAGAGATAATGGCATCATTGGGTATTAGAAAGTTTAATGATTTAATTGGACGCTAGTTTTTCAACTTCATGGTCATCTTTTAAAAGTTTAGCTTTTGATTTTAGTAAAGTATTTTCTACTTGCTCTTCAATTATTTCGACAAGTCCATCTTCATAAACTTCCGTGGTCTTGAGGCAGCTCTTGATAATATTCTTATTGAAAAGTCTTTATCAGTGATTGAAAATAAAAAAACAATAAAATTTGATATCCCTATTACAAACACTAATAGAACTGTTGGAACATTGTTGTCACATGAGGTAGCTAAAAGATATGGGAATAAAGGATTGGATGATGATTCCATTCAGATAAATTTTAAAGGAGCAGCTGGTCAAAGTTTTGGAGCTTTCAGTACCAAAGGTTTAACTATGAAAATCTAGCGGAAATACAAATGATTATTTTGGAAAAGGACTTTCAGGGGCTAAAATTATTGTAAAAATACCTAAAGAATCAACTATTATTTCTCACAAGAACGTTATAACTGGAAATACAGCGCTTTATGGTGCCACTTCAGGAGAAGCTTATATAAATGGAATTGCTGGAGAAAGATTTTGCGTAAGAAATTCTGGGGCCACAGCAGTTGTTGAAGGAGTTGGAGATCATGGATGTGAATATATGACTGGGGGAATAGCACTAATACTTGGAGATGTAGGAAGAAATTTTGCTGCAGGAATGAGTGGAGGTATTGCTTATATATATAAGTCTAAGAAATTTGATAAAAGAAACTTTAACATGGAAATGATTCATAAGGTTGAAAAAAAAGATGTAAAGACTGATATGCCTAAGCATTTAAATTTAGCAGATGAAGTTATTTTAAAAACTTTAATTGAAAAACATAGTCAGTATACCAATAGTAATGTAGCTAAAAAGATGTTGAAAAATTGGGATAAAGAGCTTGAAAATTTTGTAAAAGTTATGCCGATTGAATATAAAAGAGCTTTAACTGAAATGAGTTCTTCGAAAATAAAGGAAGTAGTTTAATGGGAAAGGTTACAGGGTTTTTAGATTTTCCACGACAAATATCAGGAAATATAGAACCAATAGAACGAGTAAAAAATTATAAAGAATTTATAATGCATCTTTCAGATGAGGAAGCAAAAACTCAAGGCGCACGTTGTATGGATTGTGGAATTCCATTTTGTAATAATGGATGCCCAGTAAACAATATTATTCCTGATTGGAATGATTTGGTTTTTAAGCAGAACTGGCGAGCTGCACTAGATGTTTTGCATTCAACAAATAATTTCCCTGAGTTTACAGGCCGCATTTGCCCTGCGCCATGCGAAGCTGCCTGCACATTAAATATTAATTCAGATCCAGTTGGAATTAAAGTCAATTGAGCATGCGATTATTGATAAAGCATGGGAAAATAATTGGGTTATTCCTCAGCCACCTAAAAATAAAACAGGAAAGAAAGTTGCTGTAATAGGATCGGGTCCAGCAGGACTTGCTGCAGCTCAGCAGTTAGCTCGTGTTGGTCATGATGTTTGCATTTTTGAAAAAAATGCACGAATAGGTGGTCTCTTAAGAATTGGTATTCCTGATTTTAAAATGGAAAAATATCATATTGATAGAAGAGTACATCAAATGGAGGCTGAGGGTGTCACATTTAAGACAAACAAAAATGTTGGTGAGAATGTTGATCCTGAGTCATTAATTAAAGAATATGATGCTGTAATTTTAAATGGCGGGGCAGAATGGCCAAGAGATCTTCCTGTTCCAGGCAGAGATTTAGATGGCGTTCATTTTGCTATGGATTTTTTACCACTACAAAATAAGGTTGTTGCTGGGGATAAGGTCCCCGGACAAATAATCGCTAAAGATAAACATGTCGTTGTGATTGGAGGAGGTGATACTGGTTCTGATTGTATAGGAACATCAAATAGACATGGAGCTCTATCTGTCACTCAATTTGAATTAATGCCTCAACCACCAGAACAAGAAAATAAATCTATGGTTTGGCCTTATTGGCCACTTAAAATGAGGACTACAAGCTCCCACGAAGAGGGCTGTGAAAGAGCGCAAGGTGCTAAACCTGGTGAAGGGGGTCAGTTACCAGGCATAAAGGTAACTGAATTAATTGCTCGCTTAAGGCATTCAACAAAAGGAGTGACATTAATTTCAAATTCAGACTTTACCATTAAGGCAGACTTAGTTTTACTTGCTATGGGATTTATGGGGCCTAAACAAACAATGCTGGATAAATTTGTAATTGAGAAAGATCAACGAGGAAATGCTAAAGCAACTACAGACGGTGAAAAATCTATCAAACCAGTGTTTCAAATGTTTTTTCTGCTGGAGATATGAGAAGAGGACAATCACTTGTTGTGTGGGCAATACGTGAAGGAAGACAGTGTGCAAAATCAGTTGATGCATACTTAATGGGAGAAAGTAATCTACCCCGATAAATTTACATTACCAAAATTATGCTGCTTGAGTGTCCTAATTCTAAGCTTGATGGGCTGTATGACAACCGCAAGTGTTGTTGATGCTTCGGCCTCAACTGTTATTTCAACTGGTGAAGTTTTAATTGATACAATAGATTTTATTACTCCTGATATTTTTGATGAAGACTAACTAAATTTTGATCTTTTGATAACTATGGCTCTTAACGATAATTTTCTAAAAACTTTAAAACAACAAAATACTCCTTATACACCGTCATGGATGATGAGGCAGGCAGGCCGGTATTTACCAGAATATCGAAAAACTAGAAAGAATGCAGGGAGTTTTTTAGATCTTTGTAAGAATAGAGATTTTGCTACGGAAGTAACTATGCAGCCTCTTGATAGGTACCCAAATCTTGATGCTGCAATTTTGTTTTCTGACATTTTGACAGTTCCAGATGCAATGGGGTTAGGACTTTATTTTGTTGAGGGAGAAGGTCCAAATTTTAAGTACCCACTTATAGATGAATCTGCTGTTCATAAATTAGATATTCCAGATGTAGAAGAAAGTTTAGATTATGTTTTTAATGCTGTTAGCTCAATTAAAAAAGCATTAAATAATAAGTTACCACTCATTGGTTTTGCTGGTAGTCCATGGACATTAGCTACTTACATGGTTGAAGGTAAGGAGGGACAGACTTTATTAATTTAAAAAAAATGATGTATCACGTCCAGACTTGATTCATCATATTTTAAAGGTAACAGCTGAGACAGTATCTCGGTACTTAATAAGTAGCAGCAGGAGTAGATGTTGTTCAGATTTTTGATTCATGGGGAGGCTTGCTTTCTCCAAAAGATTACACAGAGTTTTCATGGCAATACATAAACCAAATTTAGTAAAAAAATATATGAATGCAGCTCACCGTGAAGAAATAATTTTTACAAAAGGTGCAACAGAAGCACTTAATCTAGTTCTTTACTGGAGTATGGAGCCAAAAGATTTTACTTATCTCTCTGGTAAAGTCTCATTACAAGGAAATTTAAATCCAAAGATCTTGTTGGAATCTAATGACATAATTAAAAGAGAGACATACAAAATATTGGATGCTTTTCAGAATTATCCTGGTTATATTTTTAATCTAGGACATGGGATTACGCAGTTTACTCCCCCTGAGAATGTAACTGCGATGCTTGATCCGGTCTAAGAAATAAATTCCAAGACGGTCTCCACCATAAACGATTTTATCTATACCAACACCACGTTTACGCAGTTCCATCATTGCAGAAACATCTCGTCTGTTCCAAAATAGAACTTTTTGTCAGGTGCTGCTTGCCGCAACTGTTGAAATTGGAACAAATCTTATTGACATTGAAAAGAGGGCTGGATATTTATAAGGAAATATTGGGCTTGAAAAATTAAATATATCTACCCATACAACTGGGCCTAAAATTACCAAGAGTATAGATGAAAATAACCCAGCTGAACCACCAACAATTGCTCCTCGAGTAGTTAAATTTTTCCAATAAATCGCAAGAATTAATATTGGAAAATTGGTGCTAGCAGCTATTGCAAAAGCAAGTCCAACCATAAATGCTACATTCTGTTCCTCAAAAATAATACCTAAAAACATAGCAAGTATTCCCAAGAAAACGGTAGCAATTTTAGAGACAAACATTTCTTTTTTTTCATCTTGCTTCCCGAGAATGATTTGGCACGTCTTAAGTTTAACTACCATATTGAAGAAGCTCCAGCTAATGTAAGACCTGAAACAACGGCTAAAATTGTTGCAAAAGCAACTGCAGATATAAACCCAAGTAGAATATCACCACCTACCGCATGTGATAAATGAATTGCGGCCATATTGTTATTACCAATGAGTTGCCCTAACTCTGAAAGATATTCTGGGTTGTTTGAAACTAGTATAATTGCTCCAAAACCAATGATAAAAGTAAGAATATAGAAGTACCCAATAAAACCAGTAGCATAAGCAACAGATTTTCGAGCTTGAATCGCATCAGAAACAGTAAAAAACCTCATTAAAATATGAGGTAAACCAGCGGTTCCAAACATTAAGGCAAGACCAAGTGAAATAGCAGATATAGGATCAGAAATTAATCCACCAGGAGCTAGATAAACCTTTTTTATGGGTATTAACAGCTTCTGCAAATAATGTATTAAAATTAAAATTAAATTCTGAAAGAACAAGAAAAGCAATTAACGTAGCACCTGATAAAAGAAGGATGGCTTTAATTATCTGAACCCAGGTTGTAGCAAGCATTCCACCAAAGGTAACATAGAGTATCATTAGTCCGCCAACAACAATTACAGCATATTCATAAGGTAGATTGAAAAGTAATTCGATTAGCTTACCTGCTCCTACCATTTGAGCAATAAGATACAAAATAACGGTAGATAAGGAGCCACAGGCTGCGAGAATTCTAATAGGCTTTTGTTGCAATCTGAAGGAAACAACATCTGCAAAACTATATTGACCTAAGTTTCTAAGAGGCTCAGCAATTAATAGTAAAATTATTGGCCAACCTATTAGAAAACCAATTGAATAAATAAGACCATCAAATCCTGTCAGAAAAACAAGTCCAGAAATTCCAAGGAAAGACGCGGCAGACATAAAGTCTCCAGATATTGCTAAGCCATTTTGGAGGCCAGTAATATTTCCACCAGCAGTATAAAATCCTTTAGCTGTTTGAGTTCTCTTAGAAGCCCAATATGTTATATAAAGTGTAATTGCGACGAAAGAAATAAACATCATAATAGATGTGTGAGACAAAATAAAATTAATCATTTTTGATGGAAAAACTATAAATGGAATTATATTATTAAAAGAATCAGTAATACATTTATAAGAAAAATTAAAAGTAAAATTAATATAGCAGTAAAAGTTTGGATAAATATATTTGTATTTTTAATAATTGTGCCAAAGTACATAGGATTAAAAGCTATAACCCAAATAAAACTAAAATATGGAATTATAGTTAGTAGTAATAAGGGAAGAATTATCTTAAATCTTACTTTGATGAGGTTTTGATATAAAAAACTTATATTTTTTTTAGCATATTCAATTGTTCATCTATAAAGCTTAAGGTTACATGATGAAATTAATATAGCCAATTAAAAATAAGAAAATTTAAAATGAAACTAGAAAAAGCTTAAATTTTAGTAATGGTTATTTACAAAGTAATAGCAGGATTTATGAAGGAAGTGCCAGGATTTAATGAAAAGAAGAATAAATGACTCTAGTGCATAATAACTAATCTAGAAATTTATCTATTGCATCGTAGGCCTTACGAGCTAATTCTTTTCTATCAGAAGTAGATTTAATTTGTGGCGAGATATTCAAATTAGCTTCGATGTTATCCAACTTAATTAAATTAAATGTAGATAAAATATTTTTGGAAGCATCTATGGAGCTGAGGTAAATTTTTTTTGATATGAATATTTTATAGTAATTGGTAATAAACATAACACTACAATTGATAGCAGTTTGAAAAAAGTTACTTTTAAAGGGGAGCAATTTAGACCCATCCGTTGCAAAACCTTCAGGAATAAAAATAGGATCATAACCAAAACCATCTAAGCCAATTTTATTTTTTGTAATCTCACCTAAACATTCTCCATTAAAAAGATATTCATGACCATCTATAATTAATCCTATAAGTGGCCATTTAGAAACACTTGCTTTTGATAAAAAAGTCACCGGATAAATAGAATTAATTAAAAAAATATCTAACCAAGAAATATGGTTACTCACTATCAGGTAATTATTTTCACTTAATATTTTTTCTATATGAATATCCTTAAATTTTTTTTATCTATTTTTAAAAGTTTTTTAGACCATGATTTAATAAATTTTTTTTTTGATTTTTCAGTATCAGCAATATATATAGCGAATAAAGAAAATGCAAAATGTATCATCAGCAAATAGAATTTGATAGGAATTAATTTATTCAAATCGGTTAAGTTTATAAATTCTTTAATTTGTATATGGCAGACTATAAACATTTATAAAATCTCCTTGAGTGAACCCCATAATTTTATTTCCTCCTGCAGCAACTGCTATATATTGTCTGCCATCAATCATATAGGTTATTGGAGGTGCATTAACACCTGCCTCCACTTTAGTTTGCCATAATAATTCACCGGTTTGAGAATTGAATGCGTTAAAATTACCATTTCCCTCACCTGAAAAAACTAAGTCACCTTTTGTCGCCAATGTTCCTCCTAAGAGTGGCTGATCAGTTCTGTGCTGCCAAACTATTTTACCATTTGATAAATTTATTGCGGAAAGTAGCCCCCACTGCGAGTCATTTGGAGTACCTTTATGGCAACAAATTTTATCGTTAGTAATTTTCTCATGTAAAGTATATTTAATAGGGGCATGAATCCCAGAAATGAAAGCTAAGTTTTTATCAGTATTTAAACTTACAGGTGACCAATTTGACCCCCCAAGAATTCCAGGATAAATTACGGTCCCCTCTTTAGATGCATTTGTAAATAAATTGCTTTGTGGCACAAAAGGGTCTGATTTTAGAAGAAGCTCTCCAGTATTTCTATGATGTATATAGAACCATCCTGTTTTTCCTGCTTGTCCTATAGCAGGAATAACTTTGTCCTTATGAATTGTGTAAAAAAGTACGGGAGGGCTTGCGACGTCATAACCCCAAATATCATGAGGAACTTGTTGGTAGTGCCATTTTAATTTTCCTGTATTTGCATCAAGAGCAATGAGAGAAACAGTATATAAATTATCTCCCGGCCTAGTTTCAGAGCTCATTTGGGGTGAGGGGTTTCCAGTCCCAAAGAAAAGCGTATCGGTAACTTTGTCAATTGCAGGAGTGGTCCATGCTGACCCTCCACCAAATTTAAAGCTAAAAAAAATAAAGGAAAATTTTGTTTTTCATAATAAATATCTCTATTTAATACGGTACCGTCTTCTGTATAATTAGTGAACTTTCCTTCCCAACCCTTAGGCGGAATGGTATTAAATTGCCACTTTTGCTCCCCCGTCGAAATATCATAGGCAGCAAGAAACCCTGACCTACCAAACCTCCCTGATAGACCAACAACTGATCCTAATGAAGTGTTACTCCCTTCTTTTTCAAGATGGAGACCGTAACCTACACCTGTAATACCAATGATTACTTGATTTTTATATACAACAGGAGCCATTGAGATACCCACACCTGTACCCCCGGTAACCCTTTTTTTTCGGTTGGTGTCTGATCTGTCTAAGCTGCTTATTGATTCTGTTTTTACTTGGTTACCAACTACTTTTTTGTCCCAAATCTTTGCTCCAGTTTTAATATTTAGGGAAATAAGTCTTGCATCTACTGTACCGAAAAAAAGTTGATTTTCATGAATTGCGACTCCTCTGTTACTTGGTCCGCAACACATTTCCCACTCAGGAGTGAGGTCATGTTCATAGCGCCATAGTTCTTTACCTGTTTTACCATCTAATGCTACAACACCATTAAATGGTAGAGAAACAAACATGACTCCATTGTGGACGATGGGAGTTGCCTGAAAAGTTGCCTTCACTCCAGTTCGAAAACTCCAATCTTCGCTTAAGTTTTGAACATTTTTTTCATTAATTTGTAAAGTATCAATCGTTGATGTAGGAAAAGCGAGAAAAACGGCTCATTTTTATCTGAACAACCGAACAACTTAATTTCGGACAATTAATAATAAATTTTTCATAGTTTTAATATTCTCTATCAATGAAATTTTTAAAACTTTTATTTTTAGCATCAATATCTTCAATTTCATCTTGTGTTAAGCGAGTTAATTTATTTTTTGAAGATTGCTCAGATGGTCTTGCTAAACTATAAAGGTGTATACCTTTTATTTTTTTTTCATATGGTTTTAAGAAATTAACATATGCGTCTAGCGCAGCTTGTTCAGGAAATTTTTTATTAATTTTAAATAAGCATGTCTGAATAATTGTAGGACATATGCTTAAGCAAGCTTCCAAATTTTTTTTTAAGCTTTTGGTTGATAGGTTTATTTGGTTAATGGCCATAACTTCTTCAGGGCTAATTTGATCTATTTTAAACCATACCTCTGAATTAAATTTTTCGATGGAGGTTAAAGCCTTTTGTATGTTTGGATTACTTATATAGCTACCATTTGTAATTAATCGAATTTTAATCTTTTGATTTAAATTAAATTTACTTATTTTCTTAATAAGAATTTTAGTTACGGCTCCAAATTCTTTCGATGCGGTCGGCTCACCATTTCCAGAAAATGCTATATCTTTGAATTCTGTTTTTTTATCTGTATATTGGTCTAGAAATGATTTATTAATAATTTCATTTAGCCAGTAATCAAGTTCATTTTCTAATTTTAATAAATGAAATTGGTGAGGATTTACCTCTGATTAAATTTGGTATTTCACAATAAATACATTGCCAATTGCATGCATTATTAGTGTTTAAGTTTATGCCTAGTGATAACCCCCCTGCTCTCCTTGAAACAACAGGGTAAATATATTTGCCCTGAAATATATTTCGATCGTGATTGGTTATAGTTAATATATCAACTGACATTATTAATCCAATATACTACTTTATTTAATTTTGAACCACATTCTTTGTATTGTTCCATCTTTGTCAATAAGACTATGCTTAACGGCCCCAGTAATATGAAAAAATAGTATTCCTAAGATTAAAATGCCAAAAATAATATGAAATTCATGAAAAATTTCTCTCAGTCCCCTGTCATCTATGCCTGGTATTATTTTAATACCAAACCATTTAATCCCATATTTGCTAGCTATAGACATTATTATCCCTGCTAAAGGAGTTAAAATCATTAACAGATATAGTCCATGATGTGCTGCAGTTGCTAATTTTTTTTCCCAACTCTTCATGGTCTTCAGCAAAGCCGGGGGGCGATGAGTAAAGCGCCAATAGAACCTAAAAATTATCAAGGTAAACAATGTTATACCTATAGACTTATGAAGGTTGAAATAAAATGAACGCGGTGATGTTTCTTTGGCTAACTCCCAAGTATAAATTCCCAGATTAAATAAATCATAGGTAGAAGATTTTGGAGCTTCCTTTGGAAGAGCCTCCATAAACCAGCCTAAAATAAACATAAAAATAATTCCTATGGCAATCAACCAATGTAGGAATTTTGCGGTAAAGGTGTATTGCTCGGGTGAGGTTTCCATTAAAAATTTGTTCCTTTCTTTTGTACCCATATAAAATAAGATAAGATGTTTGTAAGTTTAATGTGTTTAGGAGTGTTTTTACAAGATGAATAGAATTATTTTTATTATATTTATTTTAATTTTCTCAATAAATCTTCAGAGCAAAGTAAAGGCACTTAATGTTACAGAAGTAGCTGATGGAGTTTTTGTCCATCAAGGAGAGCATTTTGATGTAGATGAGACGTATCAAGGGGATATTGCTAACATAGGATTTATTATCGGAACAAATTCTGTTGCAGTTATTGATTCAGGTGGATCAACTACTGTTGGAATGTCACTTAAAGCAAGTATTCGTGAAAAAACATCCCTACCTATTAAGTTTGTAATAAATACTCATGTTCATCTTGATCATATATATGGAAACTCAGCATTTACGGAGAAAGATGTAGAATTTATTGGTCATAGCGAACTACCTAGAGCAATGGAATTAAGAAAAGAACTATACCAAAGATTAAATCTGGAATATTTAAATATACCAATTGAAAAATCTATCCAAGTCTCTCCTTCAATTTTTATCAAAGTAAATGAAAGTAAAATTTTTGATTTAGGAGAAAGAAAAATTAAAATAAGTGCCTACCCTTCTGCTCATACAAACAACGATATCACTATTGAAGACTTGAAAACTGGAACACTTTGGGCTGGAGACTTACTTTTTATTGAGAGAACTCCAGTGGTAGACGGAGACATACATGGCATTATTAATGTTATTAATCAATTAATTTCTTTAGACGTTAATTTAGTTATACCGGGCCATGGTACCCCCACAAAAAATTGGCGCAAAGCGTTTGAAAAACATAGAAATTACTTTATAACATTAAGGGATGGCGTAAGAAGAGCAATTTCTGAAGATATAGGGCTTCAAAAAGCAATAGAAACAGTAGCTCAATCTGAATCAAAAAAATGGGAGTTATTTGATATCCAAAATTCTAGAAATATAAATCAAGTTTATCCGCAATTAGAATGGGAGTAGCTTCATCATATAGGTATAAAATTTATACTCCCTTAATACTAATTTTTCTTTTTTGATAGCAAGTTATCAAGACTAAAGCATGTGTTAGGGTGCGAACCTAAGTGAAGTAACCCACCAGTAATAGCTAAGTATTGGAGACTTCCAAGTAAATTCATGCTTCCGAAATAAATAAGCGCCCAAAGTATTGAATAAACCGCAAGAACATAGGCTGAAACTTTTACTTTATAGCCAATTATTAATGTGAGACCAAAAACAAATTGAATTAAAATACTGATGGGTGCAAATATCCCAGGTAGTCCCCTTGACCCCATCGCATCTTGATAAATGTTATAGCCATTTTCAACCGACATAATATTTTTAATAATAAATATTATTGAAATAAAAAATAACAATACTGAAATCAGTCAGTGGTTTGTCTGTAAATTTTTCCATTATATTTCCTTAAATTTATTGTAATAACCTCTAATTAAGAGAATGTTATCTTATTTATCAATTTTTTAATAGGAGCAGGCATTCCAACACTATCAATATCAGATTTTTTTATCCAGCGATGCTCAGTGTTTGTTTTTATCTCAAAAATTGTATTGTATCTTAATAAATTGATACTTAAATTTAATTCTAAGTGAGTTAATTGATGTTTCTCCCTTGTTCTCAACGGTATATTTTTTTGCCTGTAAATTTTTACTTAACCAGTCTTGAGTAGATGGTAATTGGTCAAACTCAGGAAAAGCCCACAGACCACCCCAAATTCCTTTTGGAGGTTTTTTGAAGAACAATATATTTTTTTTATTTTCTACAATAAGGGTAAATATTTCCTTAGTGGGAATAATTTTTTTTATTTTAGGGAGAGGGATGGTATCAACCCAATTATTTAAGTTACTTTGACAATTTGTAGTTAGAGGGCAAGGGGGAATGATGTCTCTAATAACAAAGGGAAATAAACAAACAGCAATTACAATTAATGTAAATTTCAATATTAAATTTTGGTAAATTTGACTCTGCAAGTTCCCATAAATTCTTTTCTATTTTTGAGTTACCAAGCCTGTCTTTAATTCCATAAAATCTCATTAAAACTCTTTTTACATTTCCATCAAGTATTGGTTTTAATTGCCCAAAAGAGAATGCACAAATTGCCCCTGCAGTTGATCGTCCAATTCCGGGAAGTGCTATTAGTTTTTCCATTGAACTTGGTAATACCCCTTTATATTCATTGGAAACAATTGCGGCACTTTTGTATAAATTGCGAGCACGCGCATAATATCCAAGACCAGCCCATAACTTCATTACTTTTTCCTCATCAGCTTCAGCTAAAGCTGATACTGTTGGAAAATTATCCATAAATTTTTGATAGTACTTAATAACTGTAGTGACTTGTGTTTGTTGAAGCATAATTTCTGACACCCAAATAGCGTATGGATCTCTTGTTTGCTGCCATGGCAAATTGTGCCGACCATAATTTTTATGCCAACTTATAAGTTGCTTTGAAATATAGCTCATTTTTAATAAAAATAGTAAACGGCTAGGCACCCTACAACGATTCTATACCAACCAAATATAATAAATGTATTGTGCGTTACAAACCAAATAAAAATTTTAATGATTATATAAGAACTTAAAAATGCAGTTATAAATCCCACTATAAATACTGGGATATCATTTGTACTTAAAATACCTATATTTGAAGATAAATCGAAAATAGATGCCGCGAAAATAATCGGAATAGCTAAGAAAAAAGAAAATTCAGTTGCAGTTTTTCTATCTAGCCCGGCTATCATGCCACCCATGATTGTTGAGGCTGCTCTAGATATTCCTGGAATTAAAGAAAAACACTGAGCTAATCCAACAATCAAAGCTTGTTTGTTACTGATTTTATCAACATTAACCTTAGGCCTGTTGGTTAATTTTTTCTCAATGACGATCATAATAATTCCACCGATTATTAATGCGATTCCAACTACTATTGGGTTAAATAGATATAGTTTAATTAGACTATGAAAAAAGAAGCCTAATACTGCCGCTGGGATAAAAGCGATAAGCAAATTTTTCGTAAAAGCTTGAGCAGTTTTGTCTGTCTGAATGCCAATAAAAGTATCTAAAATCTTTGTTCTATACTCTACTACCACAGCTAGAATTGCACCTAGTTGGATAAATATTTCGAATACTTTACTGGAAGGGTCCGTGTAACCCAAAAGCTCTGCGCCAATTATTAAATGACCAGTTGAACTTACAGGTAGAAATTCTGTTGCTCCCTCAACAATACCTAATAAGAAAGCAACCCATAAAAGATAAAAATCCATTATATGATGCTATTTTTTGATAAACTTTTGAGCCTTTTTTTACAAATTCAATCGATTTTTCTTCCATGCCTTTTTCTAGAGCCTCTTTGTCAGATATAACCTTTATTTTTGGCGTAATCTCTTACGTCCTGTGAGATTTTCATAGAGCAGAACTTTGGCCCACACATAGAGCAGAAATGCGCATCTTTTGCTCCCTCTTGCGGCAAGGTTTCATCATGAAATTCTTTTGCTTTTTCTGGGTATTTAGCGATTGCGAGTTTTATATAATCTCTTAAAGATAAAGCATTGTCTCGAATTTGAGCGCCTGGGTGACCTTTGGCTAAGTCTGCTGCATGAGCTGCAATTTTATAGGTAATGATTCCCCGTTTTAACATCATCACTATTAGGGCAGACCAAGATGCTCTTTTGGTGTAACATAGCAAAGCATTGCACATCCATACCAACCAATCATAGCAGCACCAATTCCTGAAGTAATGTGATCATAACCAGGAGCAATATCAGTAGTTAGAGGGCCAAGTGTATAAAAAGGGGCTTCATCGCATGCTTCTAATGCTGTATCCATATTCTCTTTAATCATATGCATTGGAACGTGACCAGGGCCTTCAATCATTACTTGAACATCGTGCTTCCAAGCAATCTTTAGTTAAGCTCTCCTAAGTTTTCGAGTTCGCCAAATTGGGCTGCGTCATTAGCATCTGCAATAGATCCAGGTCTTAAGCCATCACCTAATGAAAATGTCACATCATAAGCCTTCATGATTTCACAAATATCTTCAAAATGAGTATAAAGAAAGCTCTCAGTATGATGAGCTAGGCACCATTTAGCCATAATTGAGCCACCTCTTGATACAATTCCAGTTACTCTATTCATGGTAAGTGGGACGTACTTAAGACGGACACCTGCATGAATAGTAAAGTAGTCAACCCCTTGCTCTGCTTGTTCAATCAAGAGTGTCTCTAAAAATCTCCCAAGTTAAATCTTCAGCCTTACCATTACTTTTTCAAGAGCCTGATAAATAGGAACAGTGCCGATAGGAACTGGACTATTTCTTATAATCCATTCTCTAGTATTATGAATGTTACGGCCAGTAGATAAGTCCATTACATTATCAGCCCCCCATCGGGTTCCCCATACCATTTTTTCAACTTCTTCACTAATGCTTGAGCCTAATGCTGAGTTACCAATATTTGCATTAATCTTAACTAAAAAATTTCGTCCAATAATCATAGGCTCTGACTCTGGATGGTTGATATTAGTAGGAATAATTGCACGGCCTTTAGCAACTTCATCTCTTACAAATTCTGGCGTAATAATCTTTGGAATTTGTGCCCCATGATTTTGTCCTGGATGCTGAGTTTGGATTACATCTGATAAACCTTCTCTTCGTTGATTTTCTCTAATAGCAATATATTCCATCTCTGGAGTAATAATCCCTTTTTTGGCATAATGCATCTGAGATACATTTTTACCTGGTTTTGCCCTTCTCGGTTTACGTAAAAGATTAAAGCGCATTTTTTCAAGCTCAGGATCTTCTTTTCTTTGTTGTCCAGAATCTGATGTAGGTCCATCTAATACCTCGGTATCTTGACGATCTTCAATCCATTTTGTTTTTAACGGAGGTAACCCATCTTGGATATTAATGTCATATTTTGGGTCAGTATAAGGGCCTGATGTATCGTATACTAAGACAGGTGCATTTTTCTCCGCGCCAAACTCTGACGGTGTGTCTGAAATACTAATCTCTCTAAAAGGAACCTGTATATCTGGAGTTGAACCTTGAATATAAACTTTTTTTGAATTAGCGAATGGCTTTAGTGCATCTTCGTCAAGCTGCGCATCTTTACCTAATGAATTGATCTAAATTTTTTTTAAGTGCTTTATCTGTAGTATTCATTTCTGTTACTCCTTATTTTTTTGATTTAGATGGCTTATGTGCTTTCCTACGGTGGAATTATCCACATCAGGTTCAAAGGGTTTTTCTCACTATTTATGAAAACTTAAATAGACCCCTAGCAATTAGTTACTAAATTACTAGATAATCATTGTTTGCGCAAGCATGATTATAAGAGTTTGTTTGCATCTTATAGATTAATAATTCGAATTAATTTAATTGCTTCGTGTCTCTCTGTGTGACTCAGTTATAATTAAGCTTAATAAAAGTACAAATAAACTATGAAAAAAAAAACATTACTTGTTAATTTTAATTGCTTATATTTTCTGGGCTTTTTTATTTTATCTTCTTCTATTTATGCCGATGAAAAAAAAGATTTATTAACGGTCTATGAGGAAGCTGTTCTTAATGACGCCCTATTGTCCTCTGCCAGAATTCAGAATCAATCTATGAAAGAGCTTATAGATCAAGGGCTTTCACTTTTTCTGCCTAATATAAATATTGATGCTAGTTATGGTCAAAACGATAACAAAAGAAAAATATTAACTAGCGGTATTAATAATGATTTATTGAGTGGCACTTCTGCAAACTATGAAAGTTATGATTACGGAGTTACTATTACTCAACCTATTTTTAATTATGCAAGCTACGCAAAATATAAGCAAAATCTAATTCAATCCAGCCTGAGCGACAAGCAGCTAATTAAAGCACAACAAAATTTAATTTTTCGCGTTTCTAATGTTTATTTTGAAACATTAATGGCTATGGATGAAATTAAGCTTTTACAAGCACAATATTCAGCTATTAAAGCTCAACTAGCAGAAGCAGAAGCTCGTTTTGAGTTGGGGCTAATATCAATCACTGATGTTAATGAAGCAAAAACAAAAGAAGCTCTTCTTAAAATTGACAAAATTGACGCTATACAAAAATTAAAGATTAAGAAAAGGCAGATTGAAAGCATTACAGGGATACTCCCTGGAAGACTTAAGCCCCTGAATTCAGTTATGATTTTTACAAAATTAGAAAACCAGGCTGAAGAATGGGTGAGTATGGCTTTAGAAAATAGCCTTGAAATTCAAATTAAAAAAGATGAGGTCCAAATTGCTGATCGGGAAATTGACATAAGGTCCGGTGACCGTTACCCAACTATAGATGCAATGGCTAGAAGATCAAGGGATTGGGATAAAGGAGGGTATCCATACGGGAGTGTTGCGAATAAAGGGGTTAGATCTTTTTCAGATACCATCGGGTTAGAAGTTAATATACCTATCTATTCTGGTGGATATGCCAGCTCAAGAGTAAGGGAGGGAAGGCTATTAAAGCTTAAAATAAAAGAAGACGAAGAGTATTTACGTCGTCAAATTGAACTCGAGGTAAGAGAAAATTATTTGAATCTACAATCAAATTTTGCAGAAATTAATGCATATAAGTCCCCAGAAGCAGGTTTTTTCTTGTGGTTTTCAGGTTGGACTCAGAAATAGCGTTGATGTTTTGAGAGCGCAGCAAGTTTTTTTTGATGCTGAAAAAGAAATGTTAAAAGCGCGTTATAATTATTTAATAAACCAAGTTAAACTAAAACAATCTGTCGGCATGCTTTCGAAAACAGACATTGTTAATATTAACAAATACTTAATCGTGGAATAAAGATGATCGCCTTACATGAAAAGAGCCAGTTTGTTCTAATTGATATGCAAGAAAAATTAGCTGCCGCTATGCCTCAGGAAGTAATAAATAAAATTATTCGTCGCACAGAATTATTAGTTACTCTTGCAGTTAACTTAGATATTCCACAAATATATACAGAGCAATATCCAAAAGGTTTGGGCCCAACCTTAGAGAAGATGAAGCCTTTTTTATCTGATGCAAGTTATGTTGAAAAAAAAGTCTTTGCTTGCACTGATGAGCCAATTTTTAATAGATATATAATAAGAACTAGGCCACAGGTATTTTTAGCTGGCATGGAAACTCACATATGTGTTTTACAGACTGCAATAGGCTTATTAAATGCAGGTAAAGAAGTTTTTATAATAGAGGATGCAGTAGTTGTATCATTTTACAGAAATAATTTTTAATTCAGTTCTTCGATTTAGAGCTCGGTCAGAATCAGTAGTATTTGAATGGTTAGGCTCATCTGAGAATCCAATTTTTAAAGAAATTGCACCTCTGATTAAAAATATTGACTGATAATTTTCAGAGCTTTTGTTGTTTTTTTAGTCTGGTTTAATAATTTTTTTGAATTTTTTTCACTGGTTAGATTTCTTTTTTATTTTATATTTTAATAATTTATCTATAATTTTTTCTAAGTCTTTAATTTTATTAAATCTTGTTAGTGTTCCTTCAATTTCAGCGGCTTCAATTATATCTTTGAAATTATATATTGATGGCCCTACAGCTGTTGGCACTTGCATTGATAAAGATTCTATCGGATTCTGACACCCATAATCTAAGATACTACCGCCAATAATGGCAAGATTTGCTAACCCATAATACTCGTAAAGCTCCCCCATAGAATCACCCAATATGTATTCTGGAGTTTTGGTAAAATATTTATGTGCACTTCTTCTGAGATAAGAAATTTTTCTTTTTTCAAATATTTTTGCAACGATATTAAACCGTTCAGGATGTCTTGGAACAATAATAAAATTCGTTAATTTCAAGTTTGAGATTAAATTAATTATTTCCTCCTCCTCTCCTTTTCTTGTACTGCTCGCTAAAAAACTGATGGGATGTTTTTGCCTATCAATTGTGATTTAAGTATTTTTATTCTATTAATTATATTTTTTGGAGGCCTGACATCAAGCTTAAGGTTTCCCATAATATTTATTGGGGCTTTGGTAAGTTTCCTAAAGTTTTTTTTATCATTCCTGTATTGAACATGAATGCCATCAAGCTGTCCGAGTAATTTAGCGTAGACACTCTTACATAAAAAATATTTTTTTAATGATTCGTTAGACATCCTACCGCTAATAAGTGTAATCGGCACATCATGGGTATTGCACTGATTGATTAAATTAGGCCAAAGTTCTTTTTCTATAAGAAGCCCTAACCTAGGCTTGTAAAATTCAATAAATCTTTTTGCTGCGTAGCCAGTATCATACGGTAAATAGCACCTATGAATTTTAGAGCTCTTAGGAAGATCTACATTTCTTCCTGTTGGAGTGCCATGACTTATTAAAAAATTTATTTTTGGGTATTTTTTTATTAAATTACTAATTAACGTGTTTATTGCTTTAGTTTCTCCAACTGAAACACAATGAAACCAAACAGTAGTTTTTTTCCCCCACTCTTGTTCTTTATTTTTGGGGAAGATGGCAAACCTTTCTCCCCAATGAAGAAGATAGTCTGGGTTTTTTAGCCCCCTATAAATAAGCTTCAATATTGCAAGAGGCAATAAAAGATAAATTATAAATTTATATATACCCATGGGGGGTATAATATTTTCTCATAATAGTAATTTAATTTGAATTTTAATTTAAAATTAGAAGGTATTGTTTTAATTGAATAATTTTTTTATTCGCTCGAAAAAATTAAACAAGTATCAAATTTTTATAAAAAAAGAGCTTGCACTCTTCCATTACTTTTGTTTTTATTCCAAAGGCATGTTGAAATATTTCAAATGAAATATGTTTTTTAATAAAAATCAAATCTAAAAATGGAATTATATTTACAATTAGTCCTTTTGATGTTTCTTTTAAATCATGAAGAGGCATAAAAAATTCCATTTCAATCAGTTCACTAGACATTTGGGATAAAAAGTACCGACTTAAATCAAAGCAAGATGAATTCATTGATCAAGATATAAATGATACATATCTTCGTGTTGCGAAAGCATTGGCAGAGGTTGAGTTACCAAAGGACAGAGATGTTTGGGGTAAGAAATTTGTATGGGCGCTGAAACACGG
The DNA here is from genome assembly GCA_905182075.1 of uncultured Methylophilaceae bacterium. Taxonomy (GTDB): domain Bacteria; phylum Pseudomonadota; class Gammaproteobacteria; order Burkholderiales; family Methylophilaceae; genus BACL14. Next base: position 390,924 of record CAJIZS010000001.1, read on the forward strand.
AGCAATCCCAGCAGGCAGAATTACCTCTAATGCAGGGGCACTTAAGCATAAACCAGCAACAAGTACAATAAATTGTACTGTTTCTGGTGTTATTCAAGATAGCATGACGGATATTTTAGATAAAGTGCATGAGGCAGGTTTAACGCTAAAAGCTGGATGCGGAATTGGGTATGAATATTCAACTTTAAGACCTAAAGGCGCATTTGTTGCTGGAGCAGGTGCTTATACAAGTGGACCTTTATCCTTTATGGATATTTACGACAAAATGTGCTTTACAGTTTCCAGTGCAGGTGGTCGAAGAGGCGCTCAAATGGCGACTTTTGATATAGCGCATCCTGATGTAACTGATTTTATTAAAGCTAAAAGGGAGGATGGAAGGCTTCGCCAATTTAACCTGTCTTGCCTTATAACTACAGAATTTATGGAAGCAGTAAAATCTGATAAAGATTGGAAAGTTGCTTTTCCTGTAACAGCAAAAGAAGCGAAAGAAGATAAGTTAGATCTAAAGAATGAAGATCAGGTGGTCTGGAGGGATTGGCCTGTAAAAGATAAATATTTAACTCAGTCAAAAGGAATTGATGCTGGCAAGGTTGCGTGTCGTGTTTACAAAATTCTTAAGGCGAAGCGACTTTGGGACATTATTATGGCGTCTACTTATGATTATGCTGAGCCTGGTTTTATTCTAATAGATCGAGTTAATGAGATGAACAATAATTGGTTTTGTGAGAATATCAGAGCAACAAACCCTTGCGGTGAACAGCCACTTCCACCATACGGCGCTTGCTTACTTGGATCAATTAATTTAACTAAATTTGTCAAACTTCCATTTACTGAGGGTGCGCATTTTGACTGGGATAAATATAAGGAAGTGGTAAGAATATTTACCAGGATGCTCGATAATGTTGTTGAAATAAATGGGCTTCCCTTAGATAAACAAAGAGATGAGATAGCAAGAAAAAGGCGCCATGGGATGGGCTATCTTGGACTAGGCTCAGCACTAAGTATGATGCAAATTACTTATGGCGATGATGAGTCTTTAAAGTTTACTGAAGAAGTTACTCGTGTTTTGGCTGATGTAGGCTGGCAGGTAGGATTGGAGTTAGCAAAAGAAAAAGGGCCCGCCCCAATTATGGATGAAGATTTTGAAGTGACTGCTGAGATGTTAGCAGCGCGACCAGAGATGATAAAAGATGGAATTAAATTAGGGGATATTGTAAAAGGTAGAGTTTTGCTTGGTCGTTATAGTAGATATATGCAGCAGTTTTCAAAAGAGTTACAAGATCAAGTTTCAAAGGATGGGCTAAGGTTTACCCATCACAGCTCTATTGCTCCCACAGGAACTATTTCATTGTCTCTAGCCAACAATGCAAGTAATGGTATTGAGCCTTCTTTTGCACATCATTACAGTCGTAATGTAATTAGAGAGGGTAAAAAAAGTAAAGAAAAAGTCGATGTTTTTTCATATGAGCTTCTTGCATATAGAGCATTAGTAAATCCTAAAGCAATGCCTTTTTCAGAAAAAGCTGAAGAGAAACTACCAGATTATTTTATTGATTCTTCAACTATTAAGGCAAAAGCTCATGTGGATATTCAAGCTGCTGCCCAGAAATGGATTGATAGTTCAATATCTAAAACAATCAATGTTCCTACGGATTATGATTACGAGGACTTTAAGGAAATATATTTGTATGCATACGAAAAAGGGTTAAAAGGCTGTACGACTTTTAGATTTAATCCAGAAGCCTTCCAAGGTGTCTTGGTAACTGAAAAAGATTTAGAAAATACCACTTATAAGTTTACTCTTGATGATGGACAAGAAATCGAGGTAAAAGGTAATGAAGAAATTGAGTATGACGGAGAGATGCATTCAGCAGCTAATTTGTATGATGCCTTAAAAGAAGGTTATTACGGAAAATTCTAGGATTACCACCCGCAATAAAAATTGATAAAGAAAATTGTAGTTAGGTCGTTGTTGATAAAAAAGATGAGCAAAAGATCAATAGTACCTAAAGCAAAAGTCGTTCAATTAGGAGAACCTCTAGGCAGGCCTGATAAAATTACTGGGTCTACATATAAAGTTAAAACACCTGTTACAGAGCACGCACTTTATATTACTATTAATGATGTGGTAATGAATGAAGGTACAGAGCAAGAGCATCGTAGGTCTTTGGATTTTATAAATTCAAAAAATATGGAACATTTCCAATGGATTGTTGCTTTGACTAGAGTGATGTCAGCAGTTTTTAGAAAAGGTGGGGACATAACCTTTTTAGTAGAAGAGCTTAGAAAGTGTTTTCGATCCCAATGGAGGTTATTATAAAAAAGGTGGTAAATATATTCCAAGTTTAGTCGCCGAATTAGGCCAGGTTGTTGAACAGCATCTTAAAAATATTGGTATGCTAAAACTCAAGGTACTGGATGATGCCCAAGAAGCTTTGGTAGAAGAAAAGAAAAGAGAGTATTCAGAAAAAAATCCTAATGGTTTAGATGAAAATGGATTTCCAAAAGATGCGCAGCTCTGTAATAAATGCCAAATTAAGGCCTCTATTATGATGGATGGATGCCTTACCTGCTTAAGTTGCGGTGAAAGTAAATGTGGTTAATTAAGTTAACCTGAACTTAGTATCACATAAGAATTTTGATTAAATAAATATTACTTTTAGTCATTTCAGTATTAGTAGCTTTAAATCTTCAATCAGCTCCAACAACGGCAGTTCTGTTTAGTACCAAACCCATCGGTTGTAAAAGTTCACGTAGCAAACGATAAGGGTAATCATGGAGTAGGCTCTGGTGTTGTGGTTGCAAAAAACTACATCGTGACCAATTGTCATGTAATTGCAAATTCACAGGGAATGCATGTAACAAAATATGGGGTAAGTTATCCCCCAGAAGCTTTAATTGCTAATTGGAAAAATGATTTATGTATTTTAAAATTTAAATATACGGAATTGAAGCCGGCAGTCCTTGGAACCACTGAAAACTTACAATATGAGGCAAATGTTTTTACTAAAAGTTACGGTGGGAACAGTATTAGGCCTCAATCTTCATTTGGAAGTATTAAAGGAATATTTAACTTTAATGGGTTTAAAGTAATACAATCTTCCGCATCATTTACGATGGGAGCCAGCGGCGGAGGGTTATTTAATAATAAGGGTGAGCTTTTGGGCATTACCACTGTTTATTTAAACCCAAGGGGTAAAGCTTATTATTTTAGTATGTCAGTTGAAATGATTAAGAGTATGCTAAAAAATGGAGATGAAATTTCAGTGACAACTCAGTCAGAAAGACCTTTCTGGGATAATCCTGAAAAAAGACAACCTTTCTTCATGCAAGTTGCTGGCCCTATAAAAAATAAAATGTGGGGAAAACTCGAAAATATTTCAAAAAATTGGTTAATCCTAGAACCTGACTCTGATGAATCTAATTTTTATTACGCACTTTCTCAATACTATTTAAATAACATATATCAAAAAGTGTTTAAAAAAATCCAATAAATGAGTAAAGAACTGCCGTTACACCATATTTACAGACCTTCGACGTTAAAAGAAAAATATGAAGAAAGAAATGCAACAATATAAAAGCTTAACTTTATCACTAGATGAAACATTAATAATAGAAATTGATGAATAAAATATTATTCTCTTTTCACTTAATTTTTTTATTACCTTTAGCGGGATGTTCTTTAAAAATGAACTCGATGTCAGATATATTAGCTACTGATTATTCTGAGGTGGATCCAGCCCCGGTGGATTCTGTAAGTTATTATTGTGATGAAAATAAACAATTTTTCATAAAATACATCGAAGACGAAACAGCCTTGTGGCTTATTTATCCAAAAAGACATTTAAAATTAGTACTATTAAATAATGAAAATTTATACTCTAACGGGATTACAACTCTAGTCAAAGAACCTGCTGGCATTTTAGTAAAAGATGACAGTGGAACCTTGTATAAGAATTGTGTCGAAATAAATCAAAATTAGGCTTGAATCAAGAATAAAGTTGGAGTAACTTAATGGTATTCGGTCCTACAGGCCAAGATGTTAATTATTAAAAAATTTAAAGTAAAATAAGCGCATTCTATCTTAAAGGCAATTATGTTAATTAAATCAGAATATTTTGATCTAGAAACACCTACAGGGGTTATGAGAACTTTTGTTCACCGCCCTACACAAAAAGGAAAATTTCCAACCATTTTGTTTTATTCAGAAATATTTCAGCAAACAGGACCCATAGAAAGAGCTGCAAAAATTATTGCAAGTCACGGGTATGTTGTTTTGGTTCCCGAGGTATTTCATGAATTAAATTCTATTGGTACGATTCTTAATTATGATGATGCGGGCAGGGAGAAAGGAAACGCAGATAAGGAAGCTAAGGATGTGCAGTCTTATGATTCAGATAACCAAGCGATGATTGATTGGGTGTTAAAGCAAAGTTGGGCAAATGGTAACATAGGAGCTATGGGATTTTGTATAGGAGGTCACCTTGCTTTTCGTGCAGCTCTAAATCCTAAGTGTAAAGCTACAGCCTGTTTTTATGCAACAGATCTTCATACAAATACTATCCCAAATAAACCTGGGCAACACAGTATGGAGCGTCTTTCAGACATTCAAGGTGAGTTATTAATGATTTGGGGAAAGCAAGATAATCATGTACCTACTGAGAATCGATCAAATTCCATAATAAATTATTGGAAACAAGTATTTTATTTAGTTGGCATGAATTTAACGCCCAGCATGCTTTTATGAGGGATGAGGGCGACAGATACGACCCTGAATTGGCGATTATTTGCTACCAGATGTGTCTTAGGTTATTTTCTAGGACGCTTTAGTCTAAACGCAGTCTGAAAATGCTTCAAGTGAACGATGAAATGACTTATTATCAGTTAGACTACTTTTATTATCTTTAGTTAACTTTCCTTCAATCAAGTTCATTGATGGAGATTATTTTTCACTTTAGTGTATTTTTTTTGTGTATTTTTAATCATTTTTTTCCTTTATTAAAATTTATTTAGTTTTTAATCAATTAATTCATAAATACAATATTAATGTAATAATTCAATTTTTTTTAAAAATGTAATCATTGTTAATGATTTTATCATTATTTAGGCAGGTATCGTAATATGAAAAGATCATCAAATATAGAAAAAGAATTTAAAAAAAATAAAATAACTCCTCAAGATTTAGTTAACTCTTTAAAAATAACAGGACAAAGGTATGCTATTGAGCATAACGGGGAAATTATTCCGAGGTCTGATTTTGCAGAGAGAAATATTCAAGATGGCGATATGTTAGAAATTGTTGGAGCTGTTGGCGGTGGATAAACGCAATTTGAAAAATGACGAGTTAGTTATTGCTGGAAGAATATTTAATTCCAGATTATTGGTCGGCACTGGAAAATATAATGACTTTAAAGAAACTCGTTCAGCAATTGAAAAAAGTGGAGCAGAGATTGTAACAGTCGCTATAAGAAGAACAAATCTTGGGCAGAATCAACAAGAACCTTCGTTACTAGATTTTTTACCTCCAGATAAATTTACTTATTTACCTAATACTGCTGGCTGTTACTCAGCTGATGATGCTATTCGAACTCTAAGACTAGCAAGAGAACTATTAGATGGACATAACCTTGTAAAATTAGAGGTGTTGGGTGATTCAGACACACTTTATCCAAATGTAGTTGAAACTATTGCGGCAGCAAAAGTCCTCATTAAGGAGGATTTTGATGTAATGGTTTATACATCTGATGATCCCATTGTGGCCCAACAACTAGAGGATATTGGGTGCTGTGCTGTTATGCCTTTAGCTTCTTTGATTGGCTCCGGAATGGGGATATTAAATCCACATAATTTAGAAATTATTATTAATAAGCTGACAGTTCCTGTAATAGTTGACGCAGGAGTTGGAACCGCATCAGATGCTGCTATTGCAATGGAGTTAGGTTGTGACGGTGTTTTAGTTAACACTGCGATTGCTAAAGCAAAAAAACCATTTGATATGGCCGGTGCAATGAGGAAGGGAATCGAGGCAGGGCGCGAAGCTTTCCTAGCGGGTAGAATGAATAAAAAATTATATAGTGCATCCCCAAGCTCACCAACTAAAGGATTAATTAAGTAAATGGCAAAATTTAATGAGTCCCATATTTTAGTCACAGTAGAAACAGAATTTATTGAATCAAATTCGATGGTTGAGATTAATAAGTATTTTTTCGCATATACGGTTACGATTAAAAATCAAGGAATACAGACGGTACAGTTAATTAGTCGGCATTGGATTATTCAGAATAGCAATAAAGAGTCATTTGAGGTTAAGGGCCCAGGAGTTATTGGGGAGCAACCTGTTATTGAGCCTGGGGATAGTTTTAGTTATACAAGTGGTACAGAAATTAATACACCTGAGGGTGTAATGTATGGAACTTATCAAATGATGACTGAGGATGTTAAAAGTTTCGATACTAAAATACCAAAATTTATATTAAGTATGCCTAGGACTTTACATTGAACTATAAAATACTGATTTTTATACCGGCTATATTCTTCCTAAACAGTTGCGGGCAGTTGGCTACCCAGCTTCCTTGTGAATGTGACCATAAAGAAATTGAGCACATAGAATCAGAGAAATGTGAGACTGTAGTTGATAAAGTAAAAGAGATTAAGCCCTATAGTTTTTTAATGAAGGCGGACTGGAATGAAATTAAACCAGATTTAGAGAGCGACTATTTAATCTTAGCTTGGCCAGCCTGGCTTCAAAGTTGTTCAACTCTTATTAATAGACCGCAGTGGAAATCTGTGTGTGAGTCTGCCTTAAAAATTGAAGCCTTAACGAATGATAAATTGAGCAGCTATTTTTATGAAAATTTTGACTTGTTCCAAGCAAAAAATACTGATGGCTCTAGTGATGGACTCATTACTGGTTACTATCAACCAGTTCTCAAGGGAAGCTGGACCCGGACAAAAAAATATAATGTCCCGCTTTACTCCCCACCAAATGATTTAATTACGGTTGACTTGAGTAAGGTGTACCCAGAATTAAAATATAAAAGATTAAGAGGGAGAGTCGAGGGAAATAAACTAATACCTTATTTAACTCGAGAAGAAATCTATAAACAAAACTTTCCCCTTCAGGGAAACGAATTAGTTTGGCTTGAAAATTCTGTAGAAGCATTTTTTTTAGAAATTCAAGGATCAGGTGTTGTGGTGTTTGACGATGGTAATCGCACACAAATTGGGTATGCCAACCAAAATGGCCACCCATATCGATCAATGGGGCGAGAGTTAATACGTAAAGGCGAATTAAAGAGACATAAGGTATCTATGCAAAGCATTAAAGCTTGGGCTAAAAAAAATAAAAAAAAACTACAAAAATTTCTTAATGCAAATCCCAGCTTTGTTTTTTTTAGAGAGTTGCCACAAGGGCTTCCAGGACCAATCGGAGCTTTGGGTGTTCCTATAACAACTGAGCGTTCTGTTGCAATTGATAGAAGATATGTACCTTTAGGGGCCCCAATTTTTTTATCAACTACTCAGCCAAACTCAAATGAACCCTTGAGCCAACTAATGATTGCTCAAGATACTGGAGGGGCAATCAACGGTGGAGTCAGAGCAGATTTTTATTGGGGGCAAGGAAATGAAGCTGGCAAAAGCAGGTTCAATGAAGCAGTCGGGGAAAATTTGGGTGATATTACCAAAAGAATTTAGCTTCTAATGTTAAAATGAATCTAAGGAGTTAATTACATGAAAACTAGATATCTTTTTTTAATTATTTGTTCCAGTATGTTTCTAAGTATCTTTTCTTGTCACCCCATATCCCCCTAGAAAAGTATCCTCAAGCAACGCTTAAAGTTAATCCAGAAATAAAAAATCAATTAGAAATTAAAAAATCATAAAATGGCTTCTTCAATTTTAATATTAAAAAATGCTGAAGCCCATATTAAAGCTAAGATTGTTAAAAAAGATGGTTGAAAGGGTTGGAAGTCCTTTTTATGTCTATTCAAAAGAAAAATTAATAACTAATTTTAATAGTCGTAGATCTCATTTTAATGGAATAAATGATAAAAATTTTAATGTAAGAAACTTTCAAGATACATTAGCTAAAACTATAATTGATAGAGGATTTGATATTGTTTCTGGTGGTGAATTAGAAAGAGTAATTTCTGCTAAAGGAGACCCAAAGAAAATCGTGTTTTCTGGAGTAGGCAAGACAATAGATGAGATTAGGTTAGCAATAAATCACGATATTTTGGCTTTTAATGTCGAGTCTGAATCTGAGTTACTTAGAATTCAAAGTGTAGCTAAATCTTTAAATAAAAAAGCTTCAATATCAATAAGGGTGAATCCAAACGTTGATGCAAAGACTCACCCCTATATTTCAACAGGTCTAAAGGACAATAAGTTTGGAGTAAATGAAGATGAAGCCTTGCAGATGTATAAGAAAGCAAGCAAATTAGATTCAATAGTTATAAAAGGAATTGATTGCCATATAGGTTCACAAATTACAGACTTAAGTCCTTTTACGGACGCAATTAAAAAATTAGTTTCTCTTATAGACCATTTAAAATCAATAAATATTAATATAAGTCATGTAGATATTGGTGGGGGACTGGGGATTTCATATAAGAATGATAATGTGTAATATATAATAGTCTTTTACTAATTATTCAAGATACCTTAAAAGATAAAAAAATTAAAATAATATTTGTAGCAGAAGACTTTGAATTATTAGAGTTAAAATTCATAAATACTAAAAATCCACCTAATCGGAATACCTTCAATGCTCCAACCTATATCCTTTAACTTTTTGAGCCTTTCCCTATATTCGGTGTTATCACCATCAAAAACTAAAAAACAACAATACGATATTGTAGGCCCAATCTGTGAAACCTCAGATTTTCTTGGAAAAAATAGAATGCTATCATTAGAAGAAGAAAATATACTGGCTATTTTAGATACAGGGGCATATGGAATGACAATGAGTTCAAATTATAATAGTAGACCAAAAATTTCAGAATTAATGGTAACTGGTAACAATATTCATGTAATTAGGCAAAGAGAAAGTTATCAAGATTTAATTAGAGGCGAAAGTTTATTGCCGAAAGCTAATTAAATGGGAAATATGTTACAGGTAGGATTAGCAAATCCCAGGGGATTTTGTGCCGGTGTTGAAAGGAAATTTTTAGCAATGTAAAAGATCAAAAAATATTGATTATCCGAGGCATAGGTGGTCGTGAAACGCTAAAAAATAACCTAGAAAAAAAAGGTGCTATTGTAAATTATGGAGAATAGTTCCCAAAGGAAGCGTTGTAATTTTTAGTGCTCATGGAGTCTCACAAGTGGTAAGAAAAGATGCCGAAGATTTTAATTTAATACCAATTGATGCAACATGTCCATTGGTAACTAAAGTGCATAACCAAGTAAACAAATTAGGAGATAAGGAATTTAATATTGTTATGATTGGCCTAATAAACGAAACTAAATGCAATATATTATTGATAACATAAAAAATTCAAATTCAAAAATTTTTTTAGTTGAAAATATAAGCGATGTAGAGAATTTACAAATAGATAAATTTGAAAAGATAGGGTTTGTAAGTCAAACAACATTGTCCATGGATGATACTGCTTCAATTATAGATGCCTTGAAGGAAAAAATATCCTAAAATAATAGGCCCTAAAAATGATGATATTTGTTATGCAACCCAAAATAGACAGGATGCTATCAAATCAATGGTTAAAGATCATGATCTGATAATAATTGTTGGATCAAGTAATAGTTCAAATTCAAATAGATTGGTTGAAATAGCAAATAAAGAAGGTGTTGAGTCTTTATTAATTGATGATGTAGATAGTTTTGATCCATTATGTTTATTAAATAAAAAAAATATAGGAATCTCAGCAGGAGCATCTTTTTCTAATTTTTAAATAAAGAAATCTTATTAAAAAAATTAAGGAACACTCTGAAGTATCCATCAAAGAGCTTGATGGAATTAAAGAAAATGTTATCTTTAAGTTACCAGTAATTTGAGGGAACATAAATATAAAATTCCAATTTCAGCTTTAGTCCTTATTTACAACAAACAAAATGAGATTTTATTGCTACACCGAGCTGATAAAGAAAATTACTGGCAGTCTGTTACTGGAAGTATTGAAGAGAACGAATTACCAATCGATGCTGCGAAAAGAGAGGTATTCGAGGAGACAGGAATAAGAGCTGAAGATCATTTATTCCAGGATTGGAAGATGAATAATCAATATGAGATTTTTAAACACTGGCGCTATAGGTATGAGCCAGGTGTGGAATTAAATACTGAGCATATCTTTGCTTTAGAAGTCCCTAAACAAATTCCAATAAAATTAAGTCCTGAAGAACATATCGAGTATCAGTGGTTAGGCGCTAAGGAAGCCGAAAAAAAAGTTTTCTCGTGGACAAATGTAAAGGCGATTGAAAATTTATGCAAAATAAAACTAATTGAAGGATAAAATATAGGGTATGAATATAGCAACTATTAAATTTGATTCTTTCGAGAAACTTCAAAGCGATGACTGTCAAGACAGGATTATTAAAGCCCGCAAAGCTTTAGGAGAAAAAATAGTAATTCTAGGGCATCATTATCAAAATGAAGCAGTATATCGACACGCTGACTTTGCTGGGGACTCCTTAAAATTAGCACAGCATGTTCAAAATGTGGAAGCAAAATACATTGTATTTTTAGGCGTCCATTTTATGGCAGAAGTCTCAGATATATTGTCTAGAGAAGATCAGATTACTGTTTTACCAGATCTTTCAGCAGGGTGTTCGATGGCAGATATGGCAAACCTAGCAAAAGTAGAAAGAACTTATAGAGAGCTTTCAAAAGTTTTAGATTTTGATCAAACAATCACCCCAATAACCTATATTAATTCAGCCGCAGACCTTAAAGCATTTTGTGGGGAGCATAATGGAATTGTATGTACCTCTACTAATGCACCAAAAATTTTAGAATGGGCCTTTAAGAAAAGACCAAAAGTTTTATTTTTTCCCGAAAATCAACCTAATTATATCAAGTCTTACCCCTGACATTCCAAGAGGATCCAGACTTACCTCTTGGAGGACTTACAGAAAAACAAATTATAGACTCAAAAATTCTTCTATGGAAAGGTCATTGTGCAGTTCATCAAATGTTTAGACTTGAGCATATTGAAAATTTTAGAGCGTTACACCCTGATGGGCTTGTTATCTCTCACCCTGAATCCCCTTTTGAGGTATGTAAGAATTCTGATTTCGTAGGGTCAACTGAATTTATTTTAAAGACTATTCAAAAATCAGAAAAAAATACTAAGTGGCTAGTAGGAACAGAACTTAATTTAGTAAATAGATTGGCTAATGAAATGAAGTCAGAGGGAAAGCTTGTACAATTTATGTCCCATGTTGTTTGTGAATGCTCCACTATGGCAAGAATAGATCCCCAACACTTAGCATGGACATTAGAAAATATTTTAAAGGATGAAATTGTAAATATTATAAAAGTAAAAGAAAGTGAAGCTAAGTTAGCCAAGTTGGCATTAGACAGAATGCTTGATGTCACCTAAAAAAAAAGAATGCTCGCTATGTAATAAGCAAAATTACCCTATCATTTGGGTTGATAGATTTTGTCGAGTGATACTAATCAATGATCAAAACTACCCTGGATATTGTCGTGTTGATTTAATAAGTCACAAAAAAGAGATGGCTGATTTGTTGGAGGATGAAAAATTCAATATAATGCGTGTAGTATTTAAATTAGAATCGCTTATAAAAGTATTTCTAAAACCAGATAAAATAAATTTAGCATCTTTAGGGAATATAACGCCACACCTACACTGGCATGTTATTCCTAGGTTTAGGGAGGATACGCATTTCCCCAAAAGTATTTGGTCTGACCCGCAAAGAAAATCCAAAATAAAAGATTTTGAATTATCTAAAGAAAAAGAATTTATTGATTATTTGTTTGCTGGCTTAAATTAAGAGTCTAGTAACAATATTTCCATGAATTAAATGTTGGTCCACTATTTCATCAATATCATCCTCATCAAAATATCGGTACCAGATTCCTTGAGGGTAAACAACCATTAAAGGACCATCCTGACAACGGTCTAAACACCCACCTTTATTTATTCGGGTTTTATTAGGCCCATTTAGGTTTAATGTCTTAATTTTTTTCTTCATATAATTATAAATATTTTCGGCATTATAGTCACTGCAACATTGAGAGCCATCAACCCTAGTATTTAAGCAAAAAAATATGTGATTTTTGTAATAACTCATCAATTTCTTACTGTGTTTAAATTATGATTTTTAGAAAATTTCCATGTTCGCGTTATAGTTACAAAATCAATTTCATCTTTCATACGAGCTGAAAATTTTGCATAAGGCTCGCCCATCAAAACTATATCTAGAGCAGCCTGATCTAAATCTTTTTTCCCAGAACTTTTATTAATTGTCATTTTTTGAATTATACCTTCAGAGTCAAGAGATACTGTCATTACTAAAGAGCCAAATAGCCCTAAATTTTTTGCAGATTCAGGGTAATTCATTGATCCCATCCGTTCAACTTTTCTTTTCCAAGATTCAAAGTATAACTTATACATATAGTCTTTAGATTTAGAAGAGATTTTTTTTATTCGATTAAGACCAGTTTTATTTTTTTTTGTAGGGGGTGAACTGAAAGTGCTGATATTTGAAATAATATTATCTGTATCAATTTTATTCCTTTTATTTTTTAAATTAGTAGAATTATTTAAATTTAATGGGTTAGCCTTAACAATCAATTTTTCAGATTTAATATTTTTTGGTTTTTTATTTTTTATTTCTTTAGTATAAATTTTTTTTGGGGATTTTTGATTTAACTGATTTTCTTGAATATTTATTTCAATCTCCACTTCTTTATTTGTGTCATTAGAGTTTTTAATTCTATATATTTCATCTTTTCTATAAGAATAAGATGAATAAGAATTGACATAAAAATAGATATAAAAAAAATAATATTTGGCTTATATTTTTTCATACTTATTAGTCTATTAATTCAACTTTTTTATGTAAAACAGAAAAATTTCCATTACTCATAAAGAGAATTTTATCACTGGGTTTAGCTTTTGAAATAATAGCTTCTGATAGCTCTGTTAAGTTTTCTAGTACCTTTATATTATGATGCTTTTCAAATAGCACTTCTGGATTCCATGATAAATTTTTAGAATAACAAAAAACAAAATCTGCATTTTTTAAACTGTTTAGTAAATCTTCCTTCATAGTTCCTAGTTTCATTGTATTTGACCTTGGTTCTATTACTGCAATAATTCTTCCATCCTTTGAGCTTTTTTTTAGTCCTTCTAAGGTTGTTTTTATTGCAGAGGGATGGTGAGCAAAGTCATCATAGAGTTCTATTTGGTTTGATGTGTGAATTAGTTCCATTCGTCTCTTTACTCCATTAAACTTATTTAATGATTCTATTGAATCAATTGGAGTTATCCCTACATGCCTAGCTGCTGAAATTGCTGCTAAAGCATTCATAAGATTATGATGACCGATTAGTGCCCAGTTTATAGTTCCTTGGTTTTTTTTATTTAGAAGTACTTTGAAAGAAGATGAGTCGTCTTCTATTTTCTCATATTCCCATTGACTATCATAACCAAAGTATTCAATCTCCGACCAAGACCCTTGTTTAATTAAGTTACTTAATGGTCGGCTTTCCGAGTTTACTAAAACCTTACCTTCACTAGGTATGGTTCGAATTAAGTGATGGAAATGTTTTTCAATGTGAGTGATATCATCAAAAATATCAGCATGGTCAAATTCTAGGTTATTTAAAATTAATGTTCTTGGGTGATAGTGAGAAAACTTGGATCTTTTATCAAAAAAAGCAGTGTCATACTCATCAGCTTCGATTATAAAAAAACTTGGTAGATTCTAATTCCATCTTTTGCAAGTCTCGCTGAAACCGCTTCCCGATCTAGCATTCTGTTCACGCTGAAGTGCTTTCCAAACCTGCGTGCTGCATTACGTGTAACACCATAGCTGTTGTTGTGGTTTTTCCATGAGTTCCTGCTACGGCCAAACAGATTTATATAAAACATTTTCATATAGCCATTGAGGCCCAGAAGTAAATAGTAAGTTCCTATCGAGCATGTACTCAACACAGGGGTTGCCCCGCGACATGGCGTTGCCCACGATAATTAAGTCGGGCGCGGGAATTAATTGCTGAGGATCAAAACCCTGAATTAGGTTAATGCCGGCCAATTCAAGCTGAGTACTCATTGGCGGGTAAACATTAGCATCACAGCCCGACACCTGATGGCCAAGTTGCTGTGCTAATTGCGCCAGACTGCCCATAAAAGTACCGCAAATACCAAGTATGTGAATATGCATGTTGTTCCTTAAAATAAGCAGTCAGATGCGAGCTTTTCTGCCACGAGTATGACATTAGGCCTCATATCAGTCAGTTGATCTTGATCAATTTTATCTACACTAAAATATTTAGAATGTGGGTGGGAAAAATAAAAACCACTTACTGATGATGCTGGTAGCATTGCCATACTTTCAGTTAGCTCCATACCAATATCGTTGGCTTCTAATAACTTAAAGATATCTTTTTTCACAGTGTGCTCTGGACAAGCCGGATATCCGGGAGCAGGCCTTATTCCCTTGATATTTTTCTTTTATCATTGCTTCATTACTAAGTTTTTCAGTTTGATATCCCCATAAATCCTGTCTTATTCTATCATGCATATATTCAGCAAAAGCTTCAGCTAATCTATCAGTAATAGCCTTAACCATAATAAGACTATAGTCGTCTTCCGACGATTCAAATATATTTTCATAGAGCTCTGTATTAATTCCTGAGGTAACTGCAAATAGACCAAGAAAGTGAAATTCCGGAAGATTTTGAAGCAATGTAATCAGCTAGGCATTGATTTGGTTTTTGTACGCCTTTGATAGCTGGCTTTTCTGTTTGTTGGCGCAAACAATAATACGTAAAGATTGGGTCTAATCTATCTTCATTGAGATATATCTCGATATCATCATCGTTAATTGTATTTGCAGGATAAAAACCAATTACTCCGTTTGCTTTTAGTTTTTTTTCATTAATTAGTTTATTGAGCATCTTCTGCGCATCATTAAAGAGTTGTGTGGCACTTTCCCCAACAACCTTATCTTTAAGGATAGCTGGATACTTTCCATGTAAATCCCATGTTTGAAAGAACGGAGCCCAATCTATGTATTCTGCAAGTAATTTAAGGTCAATATTTTTAAATACTCTACGCCCAATAAATTTTGGTTTTTTTGGCTGGTAGCTTAACTGCAATTTATTTGCCCTCGCTTTTTCCAAAGAGATATAATTAGCCCCTTTTTTATTTAGGTGAAGTTGCCTCACATTTTCGTAGTCTTTAGATAAGCCAATTAGATAATCAACTTTTTGTTTAGGATCCATTAAAGATTGCATCATTGATACAGATCTAGAAGCGTCTGTTACATGAATCACAGGGCCCTCATAATTTGGAGCAATTTTTACAGCCGTATGTGCTCTAGAAGTTGTTGCCCCACCAATTAAAAGAGGGACATTATTATTTTTAAAGTAGGGGTCTCTTTGCATTTCACTTGCAACATGTGACATCTCTTCAAGTGAAGGGGTTATCAGTCCAGAAAGACCAATAATGTCTACATTTTCTTCTTTAGCTTTTGCAAGAATTTCTGAACAGGGAACCATTACGCCCATATTGACTACTTCGAAATTATTACATTGTAAAACTACAGAAACAATATTTTTTCCAATATCATGAACATCACCTTTAACCGTTGCAATTAGCATTTTTCCTTTTGGCTTAGCTTTAATTCCAGTTCTTCTTTCATCTGCTTCTTTTTCTTTTTCAATAAAAGGGGTAAGAACAGCAACCGCTTTTTTCATTACCCGTGCACTTTTCACTACTTGTGGTAAAAACATTTTACCGGCACCAAAAAGTTCTCCAACCACACTCATTCCATCCATTAACGGCCCTTCAATTACATCCAAAGGTCGAACCGCCTTCTTTATCATATCTTTTCTTGCCTCTTCAGTATCTTCAACAATAAAATCTGTTACCCCATGAACCAAAGCATACTCAATTCTTTTTTCAACACTTAATGGATTTTTTTCATCACCACGCCAATTTAATTTAAGTTCTTCTTTTTTACTTCCTTTTAATGTGCCAGCAATATCAATCATTCTTTCTGTAGAATCAGATCTCCGATTTAAGACAACATCTTCTACTGCTTGCTTTAAGTCATCATCTAAATCATCGTATAAGCCAAGCATTCCTGCATTGACAATTCCCATAGTTAACCCAGCTTTAATAGCATGATGTAAGAAAACGGTGTGTATGGCCTCTCTTGCCTGATCATTTCCACGAAAGCTAAAACTGACATTTGAAACACCGCCTGAAATTTTAGCGTATGGAAGATTTTCCTTGATCCATTTAGTGGCGTTAATAAAGTCAACTGCATAATTATTGTGTTCCTCGATTCCAGTTGCTACAGCAAAAATATTGGGGTCAAATATAATGTCTTCAGGAGGAAATCCTATTTTTTTTATTAATGTGTCGTAAGCTCGTTTACATATTTCGGTTTTTCTTTCATATGTATCTGCTTGGCCTTTTTCGTCAAAAGCCATTACGATAACTGCTGCGCCGTAATTAAGGCAAAGCTGAGCCTGCCTTAGAAATGATTCTTCGCCCTCTTTTAATGATATTGAATTTACAATAGCCTTGCCTTGTACACATTTTAATCCTGCTTCAATCACTTCCCATTTTGAAGAATCAATCATTATTGGAATTCTTGATATATCTGGCTCAGCAGCTATGAGATTTAGGAATTTTACCATGGCTGCCTTGCCATCGAGCATTCCTTCATCCATATTTATATGGGGCACTACACCCATATGCTCACTGCTGCCTTGCAACAGAAACCGCTTCTTCATATTTTTCATCAATAATTAAATTAGAAAATGCTTTTGATCCAGTCACATTTGTTCTTTCACCTACATTAATAAACAGTGATTCATTATTTATTTCGAGAGGTCTCTAGCCCAGAAAGTCTAGTAAACACTTCTTGTGTTGGGAGTTTTCTAGGAGGTACGTTTTCTAACTGTTCAGCAATCGCTTTAATATGATCCGGTGTTGTTCCACAACAACCACCTGCAATATTGAGAAACCCACTATCAGCAAATTCTTTCAACAAAGAAGATGTATCATTTGGTTTTTCATCAAAACCAGTGTCTGACATAGGGTTTGGTAAACCTGCATTTGGATATATGCAAATATAAGCATTTGAAATTTTTGATAGTTCTTCAGCATAGGGCCTCATTAATGCAGCTCCTAATGCGCAATTTAACCCTATGGTTAGTGGCTTTGCATGCCTGACAGAATTCCAAAATGCGCTTACAGTTTGACCTGATAATATTCTTCCTGATGCATCAGTTACAGTCCCTGATATCATCAGAGGGAGTCGGGTGGACTCCTCCTCAAATATAGTTTGAATAGCAAAAAGAGCCGCCTTACAATTAAGTGTATCAAATACTGTTTCAACCAAAAGGATGTCAACACCTCCCTCAATTAAAGCTTTGGTTTGTTCTTTATAACTTGCAACCAATTGATCAAAGTTAATATTTCTTGCACCAGGATCATTTACATCTGGAGACATACTTGCAGTTCTATTTGTAGGTCCGATAGCACCAGCTACAAAGCGAGGTTTATTTGGTTCAAAATTTCTTTGCAGCTAATTTTGCAAATTTTGCTGCATTTATATTCATCTCATAGACAAGGTCAGCCATATATAATCAGCCATACCAATGCTAGTTGAAGAAAAAGTATTTGTTTCAATAATATCAGCACCTGCAGCAAAGTAGTCTTCATGTATTTTTTGTATGAGTTCTGGCTGGGTAATATTTAGAAGCTCATTGTTACCCTTTACAAATAACTCTCTTTCACCTTTTGGCGATGAAAAGTCAATAAATTTTGAGCCCCTATAATCTTTTTCACTTAGATTATGCTGCTGAATCATTGTCCCCATAGCACCGTCCATTATCAGAATTTTTTCTGAAAGCAGACAACAATTTCTGCCAGTTTTACTACGAGAGATTTTTTCATTAGGTTATTATAAGATTAATGAGAGTTGCATGAAATCTATTATTAAATATTATTTTTTTAACTTTGCTTCTAAAGCCTCTAGTTTTGCTTCTAAAGCCTCTAGTTTTTCTCTTGTTCGTTTTAGAACGCCGGTTTGTACATCAAACTCTTCTCTAGTAATAAGGTCCATTTTGGTGAACATGCCCTTTAATAGTGCATTTATATTATCTTCCGCGTCACTTATTGGCGATTCTTTAATAATATTTTTTAATTTTATTTGATAGTTCTTGTATTTTGGATTTGTCCAACATAGTATTTCCTTATAAAACATTGATTCTAACAGGAATTTTATGTTTATTTAAAGGCAGGATAAATATTTTATTATTCCCCAATAAAAAATATTTTAGTCATTAAATGAAAGCTTTGGCACGGTAATTGCTTTATATAAAAGTGTACAAGTTTAATACTGAGACACTTAATTAAAAAGGAGAGTATGTACATGAAAGTGAAATTGATTCAACAAGTCTTAGTAGCAGGCACATTTAATGCTAGCGGCTTCATCGGGTTTTGCCGAAGACGCTGCTAGTGATTATAGTTTTAGTGCAAATGTAGGTCTTTATTCAGACTATATATTCCGTGGTTATACACAGACTCAGGGGCAGCCTGCACTTCAGGGTGGCTTTGATATGGCAGCATAAAAGTGGGATTTTATGCGGGTACATGGGCATCAAATGTAGATTGGACAACTGCTGGTGGTTACATGAAAGATAATAGTAGTAGCCAAATTGATCTTTATGCTGGTTATGCTACTGAAGTTTCCGGTTTAGGAGTGGATGCTGGTGTCCTTCAATTTATATATCCGGGGGATGACATTGCTGGGCAGGCTTCAACATCAGCTACGGAATTATATGCTGGTGTTAGTAAAGATATCGGAGCTTTTAGTCTTGGCTTAACTACTTATTATGTTCTTTCTGATGATGCATGGGGCTTTGCAAATGCTGATGGTTCTATTTATTGGGATCTAAGTGTTGCAACTTCAGTCGGCCCTTTGGATTGGGCATTTCATTTAGGTGATCAATCTTTTGAAGGCTCAGGTAATGAAGCATCAGATTATACTGACTGGAAAGTAGATGTGAGTTATGCGCTTAATGACAACTTTACTGTTGGAGCATTCTATACCGATACAGATATGACTGAAACTACCTGGACAGTTGATGGTGAATATTTAGGTGATTCTGCTGTTGGTGCATATTTAAGTGCAGGGTTCTAAGAAAAAAAACTAAGGGTTAGGGGACCAAGGTTCCCTCTCCATTTATAGCAAATATAAAACTAGGTAGAGATATTGATAGGTCGGACAGGTCAACTGATAGATGGAAGAATATGTTTAGAGTTGCAGTTGGACAATCTAAAATGACTAGAAGACCAGTTGCTGGCATCCTTCATATTATTCTGTATTTAGGCTTTGTTATCATCAATATTGAGGTAATTGAAATTATTGTAGATGGTATTTTTGGATCTCATAGATTTCTATCTTCAATATTACCTCACTGGAAAAATTGGTGACGGCAAGATCTTTGTGATGCCACTTGATCAAGTTCAACGAATCCGAACCGGTGAAACCGGCGAAGATGCACTTTAAGGAGGGAGACTGAAATGAAAAAATTATTTTCAAAGTTTAGTTTTACTGGCCTTATGGGTCTTTTAATGCTGGGATTTTCCCAAGTTGCGCTATCAGAAGAAATGGTAGCGTTAGTAGAAGAGGTTGCAACTATTAATTCAGGTGATACTGCCTGGATGATTGTTGCTACTATTTTGGTCATTATTATGGCTATACCGGGACTTGCTCTATTTTATGGTGGCTTAGTGCGATCGAAAAATATGCTATCTGTCTTAATGCAGGTTTTCGTGACCTTCTCGTTAATGTCGGTGTTATGGGTCATTTATGGATATAGTATGGCATTTACTGAAGGGCCCTATAATACATATGTGGGGGGTCTTGGAGCCGCATTCTTAAGTGGTATTACGTCGGATTCGGTTTCAGGGACTATTCCAGAGTATGTATTTGTAACCTTCCAGTTAACTTTTGCGGCACTTACTCCTGCTCTTATTGTGGGTGGCTTTGCAGAAAGAATTAAATTTTCTGGCATGCTGTTGTTTATGGTTGGTTGGTTTACTATAGTTTACCTACCTATTTGCCATATGGTATGGGGCGGGGGGCTTATCTCCTCGTGGGGCGCAATTGATTTTGCTGGCGGAACAGTTGTACATATCAATGCAGGAATTGCAGCTTTAGTTCTTGCCTTGGCAATCGGACCGAGACTAGGTTATGGTAAAGAGGCAATGGCTCCACATAATTTACCATCAACCATGATCGGAGCATCATTACTTTGGGCTGGTTGGTTTGGCTTTAATGTAGGTAGTGAGCTTGCTGCTGACGGTGTAGCGGGAATGGTTATGATTAATACTCAAGTAGCTACAGCTGCTGCGGTATTAGGATGGTTGTTCATAGAAAAATTACAAAAAGGCACGGGTGGTTTTGGAGCTTATCTTGAACTTGCACACAATTGGGCAGACTGCTCCAGCATGTGCGGTAGTTGGGCCATTAGGCGCAATAATTCTAGGTATTATTGCTTCAATTATTGCTTATTGGGCATGTACTAGTCTTAAGAAAGCATTAGGCAGAAAATGATAAACTTGATGTATTTGGTATTCATCGCGTCGCAGGAATTGTCGGTGCAGTAGGGCTTGCAGTTTTAATGTCACCGAGTTTTGGTGGGGTGGGTTACGACGATGGAGTAACTATGGCTAGCCAATTTATTATTCAAGTTAAATCAGTTGGATTCACGATTATCTGGTGTGGTGTAATCAGCTTTATTCTATTTAAAATTGTTGATGCTACTGTTGGACTTCGTGTATCAGAAGAAGATGAAAGAGCTGGTTTAGATACAACCTCACATGGTGAGACAGCGTACCACTCTTAATTACTTCCTCCTGTTGTAATTAAGAGTGACTCTAAGGGCCCATTTTAAATGGGCCCTTTTTTAATACCTAGCTAGGAGTCAAAATTTTACTAATTGAGTATTAATGATTTTACGTAGGGTATTTTCATAAGAAATAAAGTGTTTATTAGAGAATAGCAATCTATAGTTACGTAACTGCTTTTTAAATAAAGTAGAATTTAAAACTAAAAAAGGAGATTACATTATGTGGACAACACCATCAGCAACTGAAATGCGTTTTGGTTTTGAAGTAACAATGTACGTAATGAATAAGTAATTATTTTTTACTGCAATTTAAAAAAAGAGCCCTTCGGGCTCTTTTTTTTTGTAAGTTAATGTTTAGCTTGTAATGTAATAAGTTTCTGGACTACTATTCCATTCACTATGCCAAATATAAATGCAGATATAAGAAATAAAGGTAATAAATACAATATGCCGTCGTGCGGAATAATCCAAACCCTTACAACGATAAATTGACCAACAATATGTGCAAGCGAAGCTAGGAGACTTATACTGATTAAGCTAAATTTTTTTTTGTTATAGTTTTTAAAAATTAAAACTATCAATAAACTACAAAGTGCCCCTGATAAACTAAGAAAAAATGTTGGGCTTAAGAAGGTTCCAATAATAATACTTGTTATAAATACTCTTATTAAAGAAACCCAAACACCAGTCTGATAATCAAACTTAAAAATAGTATACAAAATAATTATATTCGCAATTCCAGGCTTCACTCCAGGAATTGGGCTTGGTAAAAAAAATTCTACTAAAGATATAGCTACAGCAATCGCAACGGCTGCAGCATCTATCAAGCCAATCATTTGACGCAAATCATCGAGTGTGCAAAGTATTCGTATTTTTTCTTAATTAATTCGAACCTCTGGATGCTGTCTGATTTATTTTTTTTATCCAGCCTTGATGTATACAATATTGTTTTTTACAGGGAGATTTTGAAAATCTTGCGCGGTTATTATCTATAATTATTTCTGACGTCCCCATGAGACTATCAATAATAAAAGTATTTTTCTGGTTAAGGCTATAAGTACCAATAATTTCGTTATTTTTTTCTATTTTAAGATATTGTCCTTGTGGAAACTCGTAGTCAATATTCTTAGAAAAAATATTAGAGAAATAAAAAGTAAAATTACAACTAGAGCCAAGATTTTTTTTATTAAATTAGTAATAATATTTTTTGCATCAGGTTCTTGATACCAGCTAATTTCATTCATCATATCTTTGCTAATAATAATACTATTATCTTCCATAATAATAAGAAAGTAATTAAGTCCTAGTGACTTTGCTACAATAAATTTCTTATTTTTATGGGCAATAAATAGGGGTTTTGAATAAACATCAGACAACGTGCCGGAGTTAACGGATGGAGGTGTTAGAACAATAGCAGATTGTGTACCTTGTGAGGGTAAGCCTGTAAAAGGGTTTATTAGGTGAGAATATCTAATTTCGTCATCAATTAAATATTTTTGGTAATCACCAGAGGTACCAATTGACCACCCAGGCTTTAGGGGTATTTTAGCAATTACCCCGGGTTCTCTTGGGTTTTGAATGGCAACGACCCAGGTTTTAGAGCCACGCTTACCAACCGCTAAAATATTACCTCCGATATTAATTAAAGCATTAGGAATGTCATTGACACTTAAGATATTTTTTATCTGGTCGAGTGCATAACCTTTTCCATAGCCACCCAAATCAATTTGGACAGAATTATTCCTTGATTTTAAAATATTATTTTTAATTGAAATATTATTCATTGAAGGTTTTAATGTAACTAAATTATTGATAGCTTCTTTACTAGGAAGTTTTGTTGGAAGTGTCTCTGAATGAAATCCCCATAAGTTAACTAATTTTCCGATAGCCGGGTTAAATATACCTTTAGTATTATTTTCTAAAGTTGAAGCATCATGAATTATATTAATAATTTCATTATTGTTTATATATATAGATTTGTCGTTTGCTATAGCTTGATTAATATCATTAATAATACCCGGATTCCATGGGTGGAGAAGTTGGTGAAGCCTATTTAACTCTTCGATAATTTCATTACTTATATTTTTTGCTGTCTCTTCTTTTTCCCCGTAAATAATTATCAAAATGAATAGGTGCTAATGTTTTTTTTGATATATTGGATCATAGGAGCACCCATATATAAGACAAAGAAACAAAGAGACGATTATTTTATTAAAGGACATCAATTATATGTTTAGCTACATCAAAATCAGTTTGTTCTGAGATTTCTACTATCCCTGTTGGACTGGTGACATTAATCTCTGTTAGAAAATTTCCAATTATGTCTAAACCAACAATAGTTAATTCTGTATTGATTAAATATTCCTTAACTCTTTTAACTATTTTTTTATCATTTTCAGATAGTTTTTTTACAATCCCCTTCCCACCTTTAGCAAGGTTGGCTCTAAAGTCAGAAGAAGAAGGGACTCTTGAGAGAGCATAAAAACAGATGTGCTTCATTAAATTGCATGAAAGAGCCAATCTATTGCAAATAAAGCAGATGCAGACTTATTTGTTTCTGTTCATTGTGATTCGTTTCTAATATAACATTTATATTTTTATCATTTTTATTAAGCATAAAAATTCCATTACCGGCCATTCCATCAAGGGGTTTTAAGATTATCTTTTCTTCTTGCTTCAGAAAATCTTTAATCTTAAAAGCTTGTGACGAAACAATAGTAGGAGGAATAATGTCTTGAAATTTTAAGATTGATAATTTTTCTGAAATATTTCTTATTGAAGTTGGGTTATTTATTATTTTTACATTAAGATTTTTTGCATATTCAAGTTGATGCGTTAAATTAAGACACTGTATCTCAGAATGGGGACATGATTTTAGGCCTGCTTTTCGAAAAATAGCTAAGATTAGAACAGTTTTTCCTGACCTACCTATTGTACTGTTACAGCCTAAAATTTTATGAGATGAAACATCTAAGCTTAAATCATGATTTATTGAAAAGCTTCCAGGATCTTGATCAAAATTATTTTTATATTCAATTTTTTTCAAGTGCCACAGATGTATCTTTATAAATTTTTAGTGAATTAATGGGGTCTGTAATAAAAAGATATTTTTCCATAGTTAGTCTTTTAATTCTTTAGCGGCTGCAAGAAGTGCGAGTCTTGCAATGACGCCGTAAGCATAAAATCTGTTAGCTTTGTCATCACACGGCCTTCCTTGATCCGGCATAAGACAAGATGTTTCAAATGAAACCGGGACAAAATGCATACCAGGTGAATTAAGGTTCTCATCTTTTTCTTTGTTAGTATGAACTCGATAAAAACCACCAACAACAAAAGCGATCTATCATATAAACAACAGGTTCAGCTACAGAGTCATTAACGGTTTCTTCTGTATGAACGCCCTCTTGAATAATGACTTCTGTGACTTTTATTCCGTCCTTAACAACAGACATCTTCTTTCTCATCTTGCGATTAAGATTTAGAACATCTTCACTATTCTTAATTGTCATAATTCCCATACCATAGGTTCCTGCATCAGCTTTTATAACCACATATGGTTCATGGGAAATATTATATTGTGAATATTTTTTCTTGATCTTTATTAATAATTTTTCTATGTGCTCAGCTAACTGAATCTCCCCTTCTCGCTCAAGAAAATCTAAACCGTTTAATTTTTCGAAATAGGGATTAATTAGCCAGGGATCAATTTTAGTAAATTTAGAAAATTCTTCTACTATTTGATTGTAGTAGCTGAAGTGTATTGATTTTCTTCTCGTTGGCCAGCCTGCTGAAAGAGGTGGAATAATTCTTTGATTAAGATTGTTAAGTTTATCTGGTACACCAGCAGAAAGATCATTATTAAGAATAATTGCGCATGGCTTAAAAGTTGTTGAATCTTTATTTTTCAAAAATAATCAAATTTTCTCTATGAATAGGCTCAATTTTTATAATTTTTTCATCAATTTCAATTATTGGATCAGAATCCAATGCTGAAGCAAGATAAGATTCCATCTTGGATTCAGAATTTTTTAAAATCTCTGTTATTTCAAATATATTTTTTAAGTAAAACTTATTTCGTGTGTGACTCTCAGGAATAATTAGGACTCTCCATGCATCTGGGCAAATTTTTTCAATAGCGATTGATATAGCTTGGATCGTAAGAGGGGCAAAATCAGGATTTAAGTTATTAAATCCGCCTGGAAAAAGATTGGTATCAACAGGGGTTAATTTAAAGCCAGAATTTCTTAGGTCAACGGAGGCATAAAATGGCGCCGTATATTCTAACCATTGAGTTCTAAACCAATGCTCAATATCACAACTATGATTAATTATATAGTTTTCGAGGTTAAGTAATTCAGAACTTAAATCAGTTTTTAAAATAGGGATCATAAAATTTTCGCCTTTAGCTTGAAGATCTGCATGATAACTGCTTCTCACCATTGGTCCACTAGCAACTGATTTAAAGCCTAATTTCAATGCTTCATGTTTTAGATTATCAAAATCTATTGGTGTTACATACCTCTCAACGGGCAGGTGATAGGGGGTAGGTTGTAAATATTGCCCCAATGTCAGCATATCTACATTGTGATTCCTTAGGTCTTTCATTACTTCCAATATCTCTTCATTTGTTTCGCCTAGCCCAAGCATTAATCCAGATTTAGTAGGAATCAAAGGTAGCATTACTTTAAAATTTTTCAAAAGTGAAAGAGAGTGCTCGTACCTTGCTCCTGGCCTTGCTCGCTTGTATAGTCTAGGGACTGTTTCAAGGTTATGATTAAACATATTTGGAGGCTGTTTAGATAATATTTCTAATGCCGTTTGTATTTTCCCTTTCCCCCTGAAGTCTGGGACAAGTATCTCTATGTTGATATTATTATTTTCTTTTCTAATTTCTTTTATACATTCAGAAAAGTGACGGGCACCACCATCCTTTAAATCATCGCGGTCTACGCTTGTTATAACTACATAATTGAGTTTAAGTTGTGCAATTGTTAGAGCTAACTTTATTGGTTCATTTGTATCCGGGTTTTGAGGAATTCCACTTGCAACATCACAAAAAGGGCATCTTCTTGTACAAGTATCACCCATAATCATAAATGTCGCTGTGCCTTCTCCCCAGCATTCTCCCATATTAGGGCAGCTTGTAGAACGAACTCAAATGTTGAGGCGCCGGTTTCTTTTAATAAGCGCTTTACCTCATGAAATTTTTCACTATTAGGTAGTTGCATTTTGATCCAAGAAGGCTTTTTTATTTTATCTTTGGCGATAATTTTAATTGGCAGCCTAGATATTTTTTCTTTTCCAATTTCTTTAATTATATGTATCGTTTTAACCAATAATATTACTAAAATTCTTTTTGGATATTCTTGATTAAACAGTTTTGTATTTCTTTCATATTAATATTATCTGAAAAGTCAGACAATTGTGCCATTTTTAAATCACTAAAGCCACAAGGATTAATTGTAGTAAACGGATGTAAATTCATTTTTATATTAATGCTTAACCCATGATACGTAAAACCATTTTTTATTCTTAAGCCAACTGAAGCAATTTTTTTTTCATTTATGTATATCCCGGGAGCTTCTTTTTTTGCATAAGCCTCAATTTTGTATTTTAATAAAAGAGCAATAACAGAGTTTTCGAGTATAGAAATTACTTTTCGTATTGTTATATTATTTCGTTTAAGGCTAACTAGGAGGTAAATAATAATTTGCCCGGGCCCATGGTAAGTAATTTTACCTCCTCTATCTACAAAGAGATGTGGAATATCACTTTTAGGGAGAATTAATCCTTTTTTATTTAATCCAGTGGTAAAAATTGGAGGGTGCTCTGTAAGCCAAACTTCGTCAGTCTCAGGTTGAGAATTAATATGGCTCTTCATAGCTTCCCAAGTTTCTTGGTAGTCTGTAGTACCTAAATTTTTTATTCGAAGAGGCATCTATAGAACAAATTTTGTAATAGATAGCCCAGACAGCTCTATGTAGATTTCGTCTAGTTGTTTTTTAGAGGTTACATAGATATTACAGGTAAGGCTAATATATTTACCCTCACTACTACCCTTTATTTCAATAGCAGTTTCATTAAAACTCTCATCATATTTTTTAATTACTTGCATAACAAGTAAACTAAAATTATCAACCGTTTCTCCCATAACTTTTATTGGAAAATAGCATGGAAAATCTATTAAGCTCTCTTCTTTTTCAGTTACCATAACTTCTTTTAATTTTGCGTAATAAAGCTATTAATTTTTATTTTTCCAGTAAATTGTTTTAATCCTAACTCTGCAGACTCTCTGGAGAAGTATGGTCCAATAAGGACTTGATACAATGACCCTTTTGTAACTTTTTTAGCTTCTATTTTATTATTTGATTTAATTTCATTAAGTTTGGCAGTCATCTTTTCTGCATTCTCCTCATTTGAAAAAGCCCCTGCTTGAATATAAAATTTTGTGCTTTCTGTTGGCTTTAAATTTTTTGGGTTAATCACCTCAACTTTAACTAGCTCACTACCTTTTTCAATAATTCTTAGCTGATGTGCTGCTACATATGATAAATCTATTATCCGGCCTTTTACAAATGGACCTCTATCATTTACTCTGACGATAACAGATCGGCCATTCTTCAAGTTTGTAACTTTGACGAAACAAGGGAGAGGAAGTGTTTTGTGGGCGGCAGTCATTTTGTACATATCGTAAATTTCACCAATTGATGTTTTGTTGCCGTGATACCTCTTTCCATACCAAGAAGCATAACCTTCCATTTTATAGGGCGTATTTTTTTCATAGGGGAGTACTTTTTATCAAATGCTTTATATGGCCGACTAGCGTATTCCGAACATAGTGGCTCAAATTTGGAAAGCATTTTCAATCTCATCTAAATTTTCAGGTACTTTAATATCTAGATTACCTTTACCAATAATAACCTGGAATTTTAGACCATTGATTTTTATTATTTTTTTGAGGAATAATGTTTGGCAGCCGAAAAGCATAAGGACCATCGTGATTAAATATATTTTCATTAATTGGCAATCAGTGATTTATTTGAATATAACCCTATAATAATACCAATACTAGCCATTGATACAACCATTGATGTGCCACCATAGCTAATAAAGGGAAGAGGGATACCAACAATTGGCATAATTCCACTAATCATTCCAATATTAACAAATGTAGCTACAAACAATGAAACACTTAAGGATGCAGCAACTAGTTTTGAGAAAGTATTTTGCATTTTAGAGGCTAAAGTAAAGCACCGATAAAAGATAAAAGAATAAAGTAAAAAGATTAATACAATTCCTATAAACCCAAATTCTTCAGCCAAATACTGAAAAGATAAAATCTGTAGTAGTTTCTGGTAAAAAATTAAGGTTAGATTGTGAGCTATTACCCCAACCTTTTCCAAACAAACCACCAGATCCAATTGCGATTATTGACTGAATAGAATGGTACCCAGTGCCATACGGATCTTTAGTAGGGTCAAGTAAGTTCAAAATTCTATTTTGTTGATAATCATAGAGCGTATTCCAAATAAGAGGCGCGCTTAATAAGAACAAAAAAATACTTGAAGAAATTACTTTCCAGTGTAAGCCAGCAAGAAAAATTATAGTGAATCCAGATGCGCCTATCATAATTGCTGTACCCAAGTCAGGTTGCTTAAGGATTATTAAAAAAGGAATAAGAATAGCGATAAGAGAAAGAGTATGCGCTTTAATTGATATATTATTTTGGTGGTGATGATAAATTGATCCAATGAACAGAGGCAAAGAAATTTTCATCAATTCCGACGGTTGAAAGTTTATTAGTCCGAGATCAATCCATCTTTTTGCCCCATGGCTTTCAATTCCAATTATAGATACCAGGAGCAGCAAGATTAAACATATTACATAAAGATAAGGCGCATAAAATAAAATACGTCGAGGTTGAAGATTGGCGAAATATATAGAGTGCTAAGACTCCGATAATGATATTAAAAAATTGATTGCCTAAAAGATAAAAATTTTCTTGAGTAGCACTTGCTAGAACAGTGACGCCAATTACTACTAAAACTCACGATGGTAGAAAGCAGATGGTGTATCTAAATTGTCTGGACTATCTTTGAGATAAACAGTCTAATCATAATTTTTCTCTAGAGTAAGCATCGAATACTTTTTTTGCAATCGGCCCTGCTGCTGAGCCACCGTGACCCTCCATTCTCTACGATAACGGCGATGAGCTAATCTTAGGATCTTTCGGCAGGAGCATAGGCAATAAAAAGTGCATGATCTTTAAGTTTATCAGGGCTGGAAGTTTTTTCTCATCATAAGCCTCATCTTTTTCTGAGCCCTTTGACTTGCGCGGTTCCTGTTTTTGCAGCTATTTTGTAGCTTTGAGGTTTTACCTAAAAAAGCAGCGGTACCCTCCAGGCTCTGTTACTGCGTCTGCATCCCCAACTTTATTAAATCTATATTTTTTTTGCTAAATGAATCGCAATTATTCCTCTCGAAATAGTTGGATTATCATCGCTTGACTCTATGAGATTATTATTTGGTTTGAGTCGTAAATGAGGAATATTATCTACTTTTCTCATTTGCTATTTTTGCTGTCGCGTAAGCAAGTTGTATTGGAGTAACTAGTGTGTAGCCCTGACCAATTGCAGTAATAGCTGTTTCTCCCTGGTACCAATTTTCTCCATGTTTTTTTTTCTTCCAATTTTCATTAGCCAAAAGCCCGCTTTTTTCATTGCCTATGTCAATCTGAGTCTTTTGACCAAAACCAAAAACTGAAAGCGCTTTATTTAATTTAGGAATACCTAATTCAATACCTAAGCCATAAAAGAAGGTATCACAAGATACAGCAATTGCTTTTATTAAATTAACGTTACCATGTCCACCTTTCTTCCAGTCTTTAAAAGTTTTTGAGCCATTTGGCATAGTATAAAGTCCAGGATCAATAATTGAAAAAGGCGGTACCCTTACATTATTGTGCAGAGCTGCCAAGCCAACAAAAGGTTTTAGTGTTGATCCTGGTGGATAAGTTCCTAAAATTACTCTATCAAGTAAAGGACGATTTAATTTTATCATTCAATATTCGCCAATTTTTTTGGCTAATACCATTAGTAAATAAACTAGGGTCAAATGTAGGCTGACTCACATAAGTTAAAATTTCGCCATTATTTGGGTCAATTGCAACTAAAGCTCCCTTACGATTATCAAACTCTTTTTCAGCAATTCTTTGTAATCTAGAATCAATAGTTAGATAAATATTTTCGCCACTAATTGCAGGAACCGTTTGAATGGTTCGAATAAGGTTTTGATTAGCATCGACTTCAATTTTTTTGTAACCAGTTATTCCATTTAATTTTTTTTTCATAATATTTTTCAATACCAGATTTTCCGATATGCGTTGATCCTCTGTAGTTAACAAAGAGGTCATTTTTTTTTAAATTTTTTATATCATTAATATTTAATAACGAATTTGGTAGAGCAGTACAAGAATCGCATTCATTCCAACACGCAATATCTAAAATTGTATCTGAGTATATTTTTAATTCTCTATTAACAAAAACATTTCCACTAGAATCAATTGTTGATGTAACGCAATATAAACTAGAATCTAACAAAATATAGTATTTTGAGACAATATTTGAATTTTATTTTTTGTTATTATAAATTTAAGTGGCTTATAGTGAGATGTATCAAAATTTATTTTATGATTGGCATCTCGTAATATTTCGTAATCAGACATTAACCTTGTATTGCAATTGTTGCGTATTGGGTTTATTGTTTAGGAACCTACGATTGGAATAACTTTGATACTATTTTTACGCATCTTTCCAGACAGTGTCACTGTATACAGTAAAAATCGTGATTAATAAGTAATATAAAAAATATAATCATAACCAAACTAAAAAGGATTTTCAGTCTGGTTTGGAAATAGTATTTTAAAAGAATTTTATCCAAAATTTAGTAGGTAAATACTTTTCTTAAGAATTGAAAAAAATATAAGGTTAGAAAGGTAAAAATAAATATTAGGATTATATTAATAAAATTTAGGCTTTTGCCTAGGTTGCTAACCCCAACTAATTCAAGACATATAATTCCTATTAAAATTGTAAAAAATTGTAAAAAAATCTTCTGTTCTTCGCTTATTACACTAAAATAGTGATTATATATTTTATGAAATAGCACCATCATTAGTAGGCTAAATGCATATTGACCAAGAATTATCCCAATAAAAACATCAATAATTAAGCCTAAGATAAAAAGTTTAATTAAACCGGTATGAATTAACTTGCTGCTTATCATGAGTGCACCAAATGCAATAAAGTATTCAGGGTTTGTACTTCGCTCCATTAAGCTAAATATATTCAAATGACTTAAGATTAGAGAAAGTATAAATAAGAGTACAAGGAAACTATTATCTTTTTTACTAATGATTTTCATTCTACTTCCTCAGTCCAGTGGGGGTAATAATTGTAATTTGTGCAGATGTTTCAGGCCTTGTAAATGGAATTATAATAATTTTTACAAACTGTTTGTCTGAGGTAGGTGTGATAGAAGCAACTCTTCCAATTTTAATTCCTTTCGGGTAAATTTTATCTAAGCCAGAAGTCACATAAATATCCCCAATATAAATTTTATTATAAACTGACGAAAATGGAATGATAAGGTTTTTCCCATCTCCGTATAGAATTGAATTTTGCAGGCCAGTTTCAAGCATTGCAGGAACTCCAAATTGGTCAGAAATTAAAGAAGTCACTTCTGATGAATTATCATAGACATTATAAATTTGCCCTATGAGTCCAAAGTTGTTGATTACCGCTGACCCCTCTTTGACATAATCATTTCGACCTTTATTAATTGTAATTATTCTTTGATTTACTTTTGTAGAAGGTCTAATAATTTCGGAGTCAATATTTACGAACAAATATTTTTTTTTAAGATTAAGCTTATTTCTAAGTGTCTCATTTTCTGATTTCAGAGTAATAATAGTTTGATTGGCCAACTCTGAAGCATATAATTTTTTTTTAAGTCTTACGTTTTCCTCTATAAGAATTTTCTTAAAAGCAAAATTATTTAAATTTTTGTTTTTATACATATGGGCATAAATAATCATTTATCAACTAATTATAAACTTACTAATCTTTTCTTATTTTTTTAGTAAGGCTGTAACGCGAGTCTATCCCCATCAATATAAAACAAAAAATTATTAATACCGTAAATAAAATTGCTCCAGAACATTTGGAACTAAATATTAAGAACTATAGTTGATTTCCTTGTCACCATGAACTTTATTCATTAATAAATGTGTTTTTGAAAAAATCTAATTGATCAAGAGTTAAACCACATCCGCGTGCAACACAAGTCAGTGGCTCCTCGGCAATTATTACTGGAATGCCAGTTTCTTCACTTAAAAGCCGGTCTAAATTTTTTAGTAGAGCACCGCCTCCTGTTAAAACCATTCCATTTTCAGAAATATCTGCTCCAAGCTCTGGTGGCGTTTGTTCTAATGCTGTTTTTACTGCTCCAACAATTGTGGTTAATGGCTCAGCAATTGCTTCAAGTATCTCATTACTGCTTATTGTTAGCTTTCTAGGAAGACCTTCAGCTAAATTTCTACCAGTAACAACCATAGAAACTAACTCTGTCATTGGAAAAGCGCTACCAATTTCTTTTTTAATTCTCTCTGCAGTTGGTTCTGATATGAGTGAGCCGTAATTTCTTCTCATGTAATCTATTATAGCTTGATCAATTTTATCACCCCCGACCCTAGCTGAACTAGCATATACAATTCCTCCCAAAGATATTACTCCAACCTCAGTAGTTCCTCCACCGATATCAACCAAACATACCCCAAGCTTGATGTCAACTCCAATACCTATAGCTGCTGCCATTGGTTCTTCAATAAGAAATACTTGTTTAGCACCTGCACGTTCAGCAGATTCCCTAATTGCTCTCTTCTCAACTTGAGTTGCTCCGAAAGGAACGCAAATAACTATTCTTGGACTTGGCGTAAAGATATTGACCGAAACTACCTTGTTAATAAAAAATTTATCATCTCTTCGGTAATATTAAAATCTGCTATGACGCCATCCTTCATTGGCCTAATTGCTTTGATACTTCCAGGAGTTCTTCCAAGCATATTTTTTGCTTCTGTCCCAACTGCAGCTTCATCTTTCTTTGAAAGGGGACCACCAGGTCCATCTTCATGTCTTATTGCAACCACTGAAGGCTCATCTAGGACAATACCCTCGCCTTTGCGGAAAATTAAAGTATTTGCTGTTCCAAGATCAATAGCTAAATCATTATCAACAAACTTACTAAATTTTTTAAATATGCCCATTAGAATTTATTTCTCATTTCATGTTATTTATTTAAATACATAGTAGTAAAGCTACTCTACTAAACCCATGTATAATAACTGATTATTTGTAATTAATTAACGAAATCATAAAATTATTTTTTGCTATGGCCATAAATAAATCAGAAATAAAGAAAATCGCATATTTAGCGCATATAAATATTTCTCAAGAAGAAGCAGATCAAGTTGAAAAAAAACTTGTTGGAATCTTTAGCTTTGATTGAAAAAATGCAAGAAGTTAACACTGAATCAATTGAGCCAATGTCTCATGCGCTTGATATAAACCAGCCGTTAAGAAATGACGTAGTGACCGAAAGTGACATTCGAGAAAAATCTCTTTCTTTAGCCCCGCACACAGAAAAATCTCTTTTCATTGTTCCTCAAGTCATAGAATAAAAAATGCTTAATTTATCTTTAAAGGATATTTCTCAAGCACTAGAGGAAAAAAAGTTTACTAGCGTTGAACTAACCCAATTTTTTCTTAATCGAGTAAAAAAACATAACCCATCACTCAATGCATTTATTACGGTTGATGAAGATAAAAGCCTAGCAATGGCAGCAAAGTCTGACCAATTAATTCAGTCAGGAAAAAAAAATGTTTTAACTGGCATACCAATAGCTCAAAAAGATATTTTTTGCGCAGAAGGATGGAAAACAAGTTGTGGTTCAAAAATGTTAGATAATTTTATTGCTCCATATGATTCAACTGTAATAAGTAAATTTAATGCAGTCGGGGCTGTGAACCTAGGAAAAACGAATATGGATGAATTTGCTATGGGTTCATCGAACGAGACTTCTTTTTATGGCAATGTTAAAAATCCATGGGATATAAAAACTGTCCCAGGCGGAAGCTCGGGTGGGAGTGCAGCGGCAGTTGCTGGAAGGTTAGCCCCGGCTGCGACGGCAACAGATACAGGTGGTTCGATAAGACAGCCTGCTTCTTTATGTGGTTTTACTGTGGGTTTAAAGCCTACCTATGGAAGTTGTTCTAGATATGGAATTGTTGCATTTGCATCTTCATTAGATCAGGCTGGTCCAATGGCACAAAATGTTGAAGATTGTGCTTTGCTTCAAGAAGTTATTAGCACTTACGATACAAAAGACTTACAAATCCTTGAATAAAATAACATTAAAACTTCTTAGCTTTTGAATGAGATAGAAATTAAGTTACAAGATGTAAATCCAAGAGAATTTTTTGGTGATCAAAATTCTAATGTTGAACAACTACGTTCATACTTTCCAAAGCTTAAAATTGTAGCTAGAGGAAGTATACTTAAAGCCAAATAATCATTTAGCAATTCCTGCATATTATGTTATTGCCCCAGCAGAAGCATCAAGTAATTTATCAAGATACGATGGAGTTAAGTAATGGTTATAGAACTAAAGAATACGATGATTTAATGGATATGTATTTCAAAACTCGACAAGAAGGTTTTGGGGATGAGGTAAAAAGAAGAATATTAATTGGTACGTATGTTTTAAGTGCTGGTTATTTTGATGCTTATTATCAGAAAGCTCAAAAAATTAGACGATTAATTGCCAACGACTTTAAAGTTGCCTATGAAAAGTGTGATGTGATCATGGGCCCTTCGGCTCCTTCTGTTGCATTTAAGTCTGGGGAGAAACAAGAAGACCCTCTTGCAATGTATATGCAGGATATTTTTACAATTTCAACAAATCTTGCAGGCTTACCTGGATTATCGATGCCCGCTGGGTTTGTTGATGGACTTCCTGTCGGGCTCCAGTTAATAGGAAATCATTTTGATGAGTCAAAAATATTGTCATTAGCTCATCATTATCAAATAAATACAGATTGGCATTTGCGTAGACCTAAAGGAATAGATTAATGGATTGGGATATTGTAATTGGAATTGAAACTCATGTTCAGTTAAGAACAAATACAAAGCAGTTTTCTGGGGCATCTACAAAATATGGAAGCGAACCAAATTCTCAAGCTTGTTTGGTAAGTATGGCTTATCCAGGAGTTCTCCCAGTTCTTAACAAAGAATCCGTGAGTAGTGCAATCCTCTTTGGTTTAGCAATAGATGCTGAAATTCCCCCAAGGTCAATATTTTCTAGAAAAAATTATTTTTACCCAGATTTACCTAAAGGCTATCAAATTAGTCAGTTTGAATTACCAATAGTAGGAAGAGGAAAATTATCAATTGATATTGGTGGTGATGAAAAGCTTATTAATATCACTAGGGCACATTTAGAAGAAGATGCTGGTAAGTCTATTCATGATCTTAGAAGGTAAATCTGGTATTGATTTAAATCGTGCAGGAACCCCTTTGCTTGAAATTGTAACTGAACCAGATTTGAGTTCGGCTGAAGAAGCAGTTACTTATGCAAAAAAACTTCA
This sequence comes from uncultured Methylophilaceae bacterium, assembly GCA_905182075.1. Taxonomy (GTDB): domain Bacteria; phylum Pseudomonadota; class Gammaproteobacteria; order Burkholderiales; family Methylophilaceae; genus BACL14. Next base: position 426,714 of record CAJIZS010000001.1, read on the forward strand.
TAATTTAGTTCAGTGGATAGGTATATGTGATGGCAATATGCAGGAAGGAAGTTTTCGCTGTGATGTGAATGTATCAGTTAAGAAAAAAGGCGATAAAGAGCTGGGTACAAGGCGAGAAATTAAAAATTTAAATTCCTTCAGATTCATTAAGCAAGCTGTCGATTACGAAGTAAACTGGCAAATTGAAAGACTTGAAGATGGAGGTAAAATTGAGCAGGCAACTATTTTGTTCAATCCAGAATCAGGCGAGACAAAATCAATGAGATCAAAAGAAGATGCTCACGATTATAGATATTTTCCAGATCCAGATTTGTTGCCTTTAATTGTGAATGAATCTTTTTTTCCAACAAACTCAGAATCAGTTAATGCATTTATGAACTGGTTTTGAAAAAGATTTAGGTTTATCTGCTTATGATTCGGAGGGAATAACTTCAAGCCGTGATGTTACTCAATATTTTTTAAAAATTGTTGATTTAGGGGCAGATGCTAAATTAGCAGCTAATTGGATTCTTGGAAATTTATTTTCCCAGCTAAATAATAAAGATATAGATATTTTAGATAGTCCTATTCCACCTAAAAATTTAAGCTGATTTGATTATAAAAATTGAAGATCAAACTATTTCAAATAATGCAGCTAAAAAAGTATTTGAGATTCTACAAACCTATTATAATGAGTGGAAATTTAAACACCCTCTTCCAAATGATTTACGACAAATTGCCGAACGTGTGTGCAAGTTTTAAAAAATAATTTAATGATGGTCGAAGAATTTAACTCTGGTAAAGAGAAGGCATTTAATGCTTTAATTGGTCAGGTAATGAAAGTATCTAAAGGAAAAGCAAATCCAGCTCAGGTTTCATCTATTTTAAAAGAAAAACTTTCTAAATAATCCCATAAGTATTTTGATACCTTTTAATCAACTCTAATTCATTAGAAAAACTATTAGCTACTTCTAAATAATGAATAATATCTTCTAAAGTAATAATTGAGATGACTGGTATAGAATACTTCTTTGCAATTTCTTGGGTTGCCGATAATGCATTTTCACCTTTTTCTTGACGGTCAATTGCAACGATAACACCTGCAATTTTCGCGCCGTTTTTATGTATCAGCTTATATGATTCATTAATTGAGGTCCCAGCTGAAATAACATCATCGATAACTAATACGCCTCCCTTTATTGTTGAACCAATAATTTCTCCACCTTCACCATGTTTTTTAATCTCCTTTCTATTAAACGAGTAAGGTATATTTCGACTTTTATTTGATAATGCTATGGAAGTACTGCTTGCAAGGGGAATTCCTTATAGAAGAGGTCCAAATAAATCTATTTTTGTATCTATAATTTTATTAGCGTAGAATTCACCTAAGAGGTTTAAGGCTTTCTCCGTCGTTAAATGCACCTAGGTTGAAAAAATAAGGACTATTGCGCCCAGCTTTGGTTAGAAAATCTCCAAATTGCAACACTTTTTTTTCTAGCGCAAATTCAATAAATAATGAAGTAGATGATGTCATATAAAATAAGATAATTTATGAAGATTATAACCCTAAATTTAAATGGAATCCGCTCAGCCTCAAGAAAAAGTTTTTATGATTGGCTTCCACTTCAAAAAGCAGACTTTGTTTGCCTTCAAGAATTAAAGGCTCATGAAGTTGATTTAGATGATCAGATGAAAGCGCCAAAAGGTTATTTTGGTAATTTTAGCTATGCAAATAAAAAAGGATATAGCGGTGTCGGTATATATTCTAAAGAAAAACCCAATAAAATTATTAGTAAGGTTGGTATCCCAGAGATAGATGATGAAGGTCGTTATATTGAGATTGACTTAGATAACATCACTATTATTTCCGTGTATTTACCGTCTGGCTCAAGTGGTGAAGAGAGACAAGTATTTAAATACAAAGTCTTAGATAAAATTTTAGTAATCTTGAAAAAGAAATTAAAGTTAGGAAAAAACATGGTAATTTGTGGAGACTTTAATATTGCTCATCCAAAAATAGATTTAAAAAATTTTAAAGGCAATAAGAAAAATTCTGGTTTTTTACCAGAAGAGCGTGAAGTCCTAGATGAGATATTTTTCCAAATGGAATTTTGTGATGCCTTCCGGCAGGTTAACAAAGCAAGAGGAACATCAATACACTTGGTGGTCAAATCGGGGGCAAGCTAGGGCGAATAATGTCGGATGGCGTATTGATTATCATATTTTGTCGCCAAGTTTAAAAGGTAAAGTAAAATCAACGGGTATCTATCGTGATGAAAGCTTTTCAGACCATGCTCCGTTAATCATTGATTATGACTACGCTATGTCAGTCTAATGGCAGTAGAAACATGGTCTGAAATTGCAATAAAAGAGCAAAATATAAAAAAGTTATGCCACCCAAAAAATTCTACTAGATACCCTGTTGAGGCATTGGTAATGGTTCGGGGGATTGCTGAAAGACCTGTAAATAATGCAAATTGAGTCGCAGTAAATTTAGGATTCGTAGTTTTTGCAATGTAAGCAAGAAATGCTGTAGTCCCAAGTCCTGCAGCAAAGAATTCTAAGCCAACCGTAATTCCTAGTATTAAGGGGCTATATCCGGATATTGCAAGCCAAGCAAAGCTTAATGTAGCAAACATCTGCATAAATCCAAAAATCCATAGTGCACGATTAATCCCAATTTTAATCATCAAAATACCACCTAGAATTCCACCAATAATACTTGCCCAAAACCCCACAGTTTTAGCAATCACTCCAATTTCGGTCATTGAAAAACCAAGATCCATATAGAATGGGGTAGCAAGTGCCGTTGCCATACTATCCCCAATCTTATAAAGAAAAATAAATAGTAAAATTAAGATTGCTTCTTTTATTCCTTTGCGATTTATAAACTCCACAAATGGCTCAATTACTGCTTCCTTGATTGTTATAACGGTACTTTTAATAAAGGTTCTTTTATTAAAATTGTTAATATAATTCCTGGAATCATAAATAAGCCAGTAATAAAAAACACAAGTTCCCAAGCGAAGACGTCAGCTAAAATAAGAGCCAGAGAGCCGGGAATTAACTGAGAAAATTTATATGCATTAACATGGATGGCAGTTCCTAAGCCAAGCTCATTGTCTAAGAGTAATTCCCGACGATATGCATCAATTACCGCATCTTGACTAGCACTAAAAAAGGCAATAGATGTTGATATTATTGCGACTGTCATGATTTGTGATTTTGGAAAATAGTAATCCTGCCATGCTAATTGAAGCTAAAAGTAATACTTGAAAAATAATTAACCAACCTTTTCTTCGTCCCATTGAAAATGAAAAACCATCAAATAATGGAGCCCAAAGAAATTTCAATACATAAGGTAGCTGAATAAATGAAAAAAGAGCTATTGCCTTTAGTTCTAAGCCACTATCCATTAACCAAGCTGGTAAAAGACTAATTAAAATGAATAATGGCAGACCAGAAGTGAAACCTGTAAAAATACAGATAAGCATTTTCTTTGTGAGTAAATCACGCCAAATTATTGATGAATCTGACATCTTTAGGAACGAAGAATAGAATTAGATCCAAAAACAAGATCTACAGATGAAGCTGTCCATTTAATTACTCCAGATTTTCTATCAACAATTTTATATTTATTTTCTCCAGAAACATTCCATTTATTACTCATGTCCATTAAATTAACAAAGAAATCATTTGACAAAACTCCTAATTGGATTAATTGAATTCTATTTCTCCAGTATCCAAAATTTGGAAATGTTACAATTACTTGTTTTCCGACGCGTAACATTTCATTTAAGAATTTCTTCAGTGTTATGCATAGATTGGATAGTTTTCGATAAAATCACAACATCAAATGAATTATCTTCAAATTCTGGCAATCCAGCTTCTATATCTACTTGAAGAACATTGATTCCTTTTTTAAGTGATTTTAACCAGTTATCAGGATCTTTCTCAATTCCATATCCTGTTATGTTCGTCGTTGTAAAGAGGTTAATAGGTTCCCATCTCCACAACCAAGATCAAGAACTTTTGAGTTTGAATTAACCCAATTAGCTATAATTGGAAAATCATATCTATAATTGTTTTTTTTCAAATTCATTAATTTCCTAGCATTTTATTGAAGTAAGATTTCTGAAAGGCATATGCAGGCTCTGTCATTAAAAAAGCATCATGTCCATGAATTGATGTTTTGCTCAGCATATTTAACATCAATATTATCCATCCAAAAGTGCCTTAACAATTTCTTTAGATCTATTCGGTGAAAAACGCTTAATAAAGAAATGAAATCACAAGAAATTTTGATTTAATTTTTTTAAAAATTTTACTAAGATATTTTGCTCCCACTTGCAGGATCATAATAATCTAAAGCTTTTGTCATTCTAATATAGGTATTTGCATCAAATTCCTTGGCAAACTTATCTCACTGGATAGATAGGTACGATTGGCATCATACCTGTACTAAAATCATACTTATAATCCTTATTTTTAAGTTTCCTACCAAATTTTGTATCCATTACATCGTCAGATAAGTAGTAATATGCCCAAGCATTCTAGCAATTCTTAAGCCTCTTCTCGGTTGTTTATTTTTTTTATAATAGTTTCCTTTATTGAAATCTGGGTCAGTCATTATTGCTTGTCTGGCAATTTCATTGAATGCTATATTTTGTGCAGTTAACTTTGGTGCAGCTGCTATAGCAATACAATTATTTATTAATTCTGGATATTGAAATGACCACTGTAATGCCTGCATTCCACCAAGACTTCCGCCAATAACTGCTGAGAGTTTAGAGATATTCAAGGATGTTATTAATGCTTCATGAGAGTTAACCCAATCTTCAACCGTTGCAATTGGAAATTTAGATCCCCAAGGTTTATTGGTTTTTTTATTAATTGATTTTGGGCCCGAGCTACCGTCGCTTCCCCCAAGATTATTAATACCAATCACAAAAAATTTATTTGTATCTAGAGTTTTATTAGGACCAATAAGATTATCCCACCATCCAGGGTGCTTATCAGCACTTGAGTATTTTCCAGCGAGATGGTGATTACCTGAGAGTGCATGACATACTAATACTGCATTATTCTTATTTTTATTTAATTTACCGTAAGTTTTATATGCTAGTTCAGCAGACTTTAAAATTTTACCTGATAAAAGTTTTATATTACCTAATTTAAAATTTTCATATTTACCCATGAATCTATTATCCTTTTCATTTATCTAAATGATTATACTATTCTCACGATGACTTTCTTAATCAATTTTTTATTTCACCAGATGAAACTCTAATAATTTTATTTAAATCTTTATCTTTTGTAATTTTAATAAAATTATTATTTAAAAAAATAGAGTTTATTTCACCTGATTGGTCAAAGCCATGCTCTATAAATACCCTTCCTTTTTTACTTAAAAAATTTGGACTTTCCTCAATGATATGAGAAATATCTTTAAGCCCATTATTTTTTGAGATTAATGCAATTTTCGGCTCATAAGATAGTTCTGGGTTATTTAGGTAAGAACTTTCTTCATCAATATAGGGAGGGTTACTTATTATTACATCAACTTTAGGCAAGGTGGTTGAACCAATTACTTTGTATAGCCTTAATATTTTTTAATTTGAAATTTCTAATATTTTTTTCTGCAACTTTTAATGCTTTTAACGAAACATCTGAAATAAGAACATGCGACTTAGGAATTTTTTTGGCTAATGTGATCCCTATTATTCCTGAGCCTGTCCCTAAATCTAGTATATTAATTTCCTGTTTTGGTGGGTATTTTTTTAAAATCAAGTCTATTAATAGTTCAGTATCCTGCCTGGGTATAAGGGTTTCTTGAGATACAAAAAAATTTAACCCATAAAAGTCCCACTCACCTATTATATGAGCTAGTGGCTTATGTTGTATTCGCTCTTCTAATATTTTGTATATTTTATTTTTATTTTTTTGCTTTATTGGTAACAACTGATTCGAAATTAAATGAGCGTGTTTCATCTTTAATTCATGCTCAAGTATAAATCTAGCTTCAATTCTAGCTTCTCTGGTAGATAGTTTTATTTTATTTTTTAATATCTCAATAATATTATTTTGAATATCAAATAAGCTTTCCATTTCTAGCTCTCTTCGAGCTGTGCTAATAAATCTGCCTGGTGTTCATTATTAAGAGCTTCAATTAGTTCAGATAATTCACCATCCATAATTAAGTCAATCTTATAAAGCGTTAAATTTATTCTGTGGTCAGTAATTCTTCCTTGTGGGAAATTATAAGTTCTTATTCTTTCAATCTTCAACATCCTGCTTCTCACTGTTTCTTTTTTGCATTTCAAGTTCGTATAGTTTAGATTTTAATTGTTTCATTGCCTGATCTTTATTAGCATGTTGAGATCTCCCGTCTTGACATTGAACAACTGTTGAAGTTGGTAAATGAGTAATTCTTACAGCAGAATCAGTTTTGTTTATGTGTTGTCCTCCCGCCCCTGATGCTCTGTAAGTATCAATCCTAATGTCAGCAGGATTGATGTCAATATCATCAATTTCATCTGCTTCTGGAAGAACTGCAACAGTCAGCTATGTGAGGTATCGTACCCTTGAGTTTCGGTATCTGGAACTCTCTGCACCCGATGACCACCCAGATTCAAATTTAATTTTGAGAATAAGCACCTGACCGACTATCTTTAACTATAATTTCTTTGTAACCACCAACTTCTGATTCATTTGCTGAAACAATTTCTATTTTCCACTTCATTCTTTCTGCAAATCTGTTGTACATTCTATAAATATCTCCTGCAAATAAGGCGGATTCATCTCCCCCTGCTCCCGCCCTAATTTCAAGAAATATATTTTTTTCGTCATTTGGATCTTTTGGAAAGAAGTGTCTTAAGGTCTTCTTCTATTTTCTCTATTTTTAATTTTCCACTTTCTATTTCATCTTGAGCAAATACCTTCATTTCGGAGTCACTCAACATTTCCTTGGCATCCTCTACATCTTTATTGACTTCAATAAACTTTTGATAAATATTAACAATGGGCTGTATATCAGAATGCTCTTTTGATATTTTTTTATATCTTTCCATATCTTTTGTCACATCTTCATGACTCAATTCAGTATTAAGCACATCAATTCTTTTTACCAAAGCTTCAATTTATTTTTCATTGAAAGTTTCATAAGCTATTCTTTAAGGTCGTATATTATTTTAAGTAAATCTGAAATTTCATTATTTTTTTGAGGCGAATTAAGAGCTTTAGATGGATGATGTAAGAATTTTTTAGATAGATTATTACTTAGTTTTTCTAGAATTTTCTCTACTGGAAGTCCTTTTTTTATGTCATTTTGAGCTTTCTTTAATTCTTGTACCCTAATATTTTCTATTTGATTTCTTAGAGATAGGATTGTCGGTATTGTTTTTTTCTGCTGTTCTTTATCGAAGAATTCGGTAGCTTTGCTATTAATCAATATTTCTGCTTTTTTTACAGCTTCTTCCAGTATTTGATTTTCCTTCTTGGGATTGTTTGCCCTATGATAAAATGTATAGAGAAAAATGTCACTAACTTCACTTGCTTCATTCTCTATATCTCTTGGTATTGCTAAATCAATCAAAAGCATAGGCTTATGTTTTCTTGCTTTAATTGCCCTTTCTATCATTCCCAGACCGATTATAGGAAGTTGACTTGAAGTGGAACTCACAACAATATCGTAATAATGTAGCTGCTCTGTTATTTCTCCAAGAAGAAAGGCATCGGCATTTATTTTTTTTGCCATTGCTCGACCATTTTGAATGGATCTGTTTGCGATTGAAATTTTTTGAGGGTTGTGTTTATTAAAATATTTAGCACACATTTCAGCCATATCGCTTGCACCAATAAATAATATTCGAGTTTTCTCAATTTCCCCGAATATTCTTTTTGATATCTTCAGAATGGTTGAAGCGATTGTTGTCGTACTTGAACCAATTTCAGTTTTGGTCCTAACCTCTTTAGCTGATTGAAAAGATTTTTGGAAAAAGGTGTCTAAAAATTTCCCTTGTGTTCCTGCAAAATTAGCAATTTTGGAAGCTTGTTTCATTTGACCAAGAATTTGTGTTTCCCCTAAGATCATACTGTCAAGACCTGCGCCAGATGAAACAATAATAACTTCTTTATTTTTATAAATATATAAATGTTTTTTTAATTGAGATAGTTTAACTTGATGAAAGTCAGCCAACCTGTTATATTTTCATCATTTTCTGTATATATTTCCGTTCTATTACATGTTGATAAAATCACTGCTTTAGAGCCAGTGTTTTTCTTTAAATCAAGAAGTGCATGACTAATTAGATCAGACGAAAAGACAAATTTCTCTCTTATACTTAGAGGCGCCGTTTTGTGGTTTAATCCAATTAGGTTTAGTTCCATAATGTATATTCAGTCATGTAGCTTTATATTGTTAATCAAAAAAGGGTAAAATAGGTATAATAAAGATATTTTTAATCAATTTAATTCGGGACTTATAGCTTTATGGAAAAAACTTTTAGGATCGCACCTAGTATTTTATCAGCTAATTTTGCAAAATTAGGGGAAGAAATTACAGATGTCATTACTTCTGGTGCAGATATTGTTCATTTTGATGTAATGGATAATCATTATGTTCCTAATTTAACTATTGGGCCACTAGTTTGCAATGCTATTAGACCTGTCACAGATGCAATAATAGATGTACATTTAATGGTAAAGCCGGTTGATAGAATCATTCCAGATTTTGCAAAAGCGGGGGCAAATATAATTACATTTCATCCTGAGGCCTCAGATCATATTGATAGAAGTTTGTCTTTAGTAAGAGACTCCGGATGTAAGTCTGGCCTAGTTTTTAATCCTGCAACCCCATTACATTATCTTGATCACGTAATGGATAAGGTTGATATGGTCTTATTGATGTCTGTAAATCCAGGTTTTGGAGGTCAAAAATTTATGCCAGAGACTTTAAATAAATTAAGGTTAGCAAGAAAAAAAATTGATGCCTATACTGAAAAGACAGGAAGAGAGATTTGGCTAGAAGTTGATGGTGGTGTTAATGTAGACTAATATGCTGAAATAGCGAAGGCTGGTGCTGATACATTTGTTGCAGGGTCAGCAATTTTTGGATCGGCAAAGATGATGATCCAAACCATTACGATACTATTCTTAAGGCCGTGAGCCACTTAAATAAAAAATTTGTAAATATTAAAGGAATTTTTTTTGATTTAGACGGCACATTATTTGATACTGCACCTGAATTAATTGGTGCTGTAAATTCTATGCTTAAAGACATGTCTCTTGGAGAGTTAGATGAGGAATCTATTAAAAATTTTATAGGTAGGGGGGCAGAAAATTTAATAAAAAAATCTATTGGGCTCTCCTCCGGCAAGATGATGATTTATTTTGAAGAAGGGGATAGTCTATTTAAAAAACATTACATAATGAATGCTGCAGAAGTAAAATATATGAGGGCGCTGAAGATACGCTTAAAAAACTTAGAAGTAAGGGCAATTTTATTAGCCTGTGTAACAAATAAACCAGAAATTTATACTAAGGCTTTAATAAAATCTGGATTACATTTAGTTTGATTGTTTCAGGTGGTTCTCTATGAAATTTGATTCTAATAGTTGGTCTGATATTTTAAAATTAAAGCCTATTTTAATTTGCAACATATCCGTGGAGGATCATTGAAAATAATCCTCTCAGCAGGAACCTTTGTAGTTACTGTGCCCTATGGCTACCAGTATGGCGAATCGATTATTTCAAAAAAAGTTGATTTAGCAATTTTAAATTTGCTAGATCTTAGCCCTGTTGTCAACTAATTATGTTTTCAACCATAACAAAAAAAAATTTCAGGAATATAAAGAACAAGGATTTAATAGAATACCTTTAGTTTTAGAAAGCTTTGCAGATTTAGATACACCCTTATCTGTTTACTCAAAATTAGCGAATCAGCCATTTAGTTATTTACTTGAATCTGTTGAGGGCTGGTAGATCAATATGGTCGATATTCAGATTATGGACTTCCTGCTAAATTAAGAATTCAAGTTAATAAGCTTAAAATTTTAGTGATAGAGGGGGAAAAGTAATAAAAGAAATAGATAATCAAAACCCTTTAGATTTTATTGACAAATTTATGAGTGATTTTAGGATTCCAGATAATCTTAGATTTACCTAGGTATTCTGGTGGTTTAGCTGGTTATTTTGGGTATGAAACTATTCAGTATATTGAGCCAAAGTTAAGTAAAGATTTTCTTGAGGATAAGTTAAATTTACCAGATATTCTTTTGATGCTTTCAGATGAGGTGGTTGTTTTTGATAACGTATCTGGAAAATTATTTATTATTAATTATATTGATCCAGCGGAAGATGATGCTTATGATTTGGGACTTAAAAAATTACAGGCACTTAGTTAAGGAACTGCAATCGGGTCCCTCACCATTTCCTTCGTCCACATGATGAATTGGAGCTTTCTAAAGATTCTCAGTTTGGAGCTTCTTCTGAATTTGGGGAAAGTAAATTTAAACTAGCGGTAGAAAAAGCTAAAGAATATATTTTTGATGGCGACATTATGCAGGTGGTTATTTCACAAAGAATGACGTGAGCCTTTTGAGTCAAACCCATTGTCTTTATAGCGGCTTTGAGAGAACTTAATCCATCTCCTTATATGTTTTTTTACCATATGGACGATCATTTCGTTGTAGGGGCATCTCCTGAAATTTTAGTTACATGGTTGACGATCAAGGTCACAGTCAGACCAATTGCAGGCACTCGTCCTAGAGGGAAATGAGGATGAGGATATGCAATATGAAAAAGAACTTTTAGCTGATCCAAAAGAAATTGCAGAACATTATGTTAATAGACCTCGGAAGAAATGATGTTGGCAGAGTATCTATAAGCTGCTACGGTAAAGGTTACTGATAAAATGTTAATAGAAAAATATTCTCATGTAATGCACATCGTCTTCTAACGTAGTAGGTACTCTCAATGATAAGATTATATGCTTGATGTTCTAAAAGCTACCTTTCCTGCCGGAACCGTAAGTGGTGCACCAAAAGTAAGAGCGATGGAAATTATTAATGAACTTGAGAAGTTACAAAAAGAGGGTTTATGCTGGTGCAGTTGGGTATATAGGTTTTGATGGCGATATGAATGTTGCTATTGCGATAAGGACTGCTGTTATTAAAGATAAACACTATCATGTTCAAGCTGGAGCAGGTATTGTTGCTGACTCTGTTCCATGAAATGAATGGGTGGAAGACTCATAATAAAGCTAAGGCTATTTTGGCTTCTGACATAGTACATCATGGATTTGCAGAGTAAAAGATATGATTTTAATGTTGATAACTATGATTCCTTCACCTACAACATTGTCCAGTACTTGGCCGAATTGAAAGCCGATGTAAAGGTGGTTAGGAATGATGAAATTTCTATAGCCGACATTGAGAGGTTGGCACCGGAAAAAATAGTCATTTCTCCTGGGCCCTGCACACCGAATGAGGCGGGAATCTCGGTTGGCACAATTAGCCACTTCGCGGGAAAATTGCCGATCCTGGGTATTTGTTTAGGTCATCAAAGTATTGCTCAGGCCTTCGGCGGTAAAATTGTGCGCGCCAAACAGGTGATGCATGGCAAGACCTCTAGGATCTGCCATCATAACACCGGCGTTTTTAAAGGCCTCAGCGCCCACTTTGTTGCCACACGTTACCACTCTTTGGTTATTGAGCAGAGCAGCCTGCCTGTCTGTCTTGAGGTGACTGCGTGGACTGAAAATGAAGACGGTTCCCTCGATGAAATTATGGGTGTTCGACATAAGCAATTGGCCATTGAAGGTGTGCAGTTCCATCCTGAGTCTATTCTCACTGAACATGGGCATGATTTATTAAGAAATTTTATACAAAATAATGACTAATCAATTTAAAAACTGTTTAAACAATTTGCTTGATGGCAAAAATTTATCTGTATCAGATATGGAGTCATTAATGGAACTTATAATGACTGGCAAATTAACATCCGCTCAAATTGCTAGCTGTATCGTTGCGATGGAAATTAAGGGTCACACGATTGATGAAATTACTTCTGCAGCTTCAATTATGAGGAAGCATTCAAACCAAGTGTATCTTGATAATTCTAATCATTTAATTGATACCTGTGGAACTGGGGGCGATAGTTTGCAGACTTTTAATGTCTCTACTGTAAGCGCAATTATTTCATCTGCAGCAGGCGCAAGAGTTGCGAAGCATGGCGGCAGGTCAGTATCATCAAAATGTGGTAGTGCAGATGTTTTGGAAACCTTAGGGGTTAATGTGAATTTAAATCATGAGGAATTGGGAAAACTAGTGGATGGCATCGGTATTGGCTTTATGTTCGCTCCTAACTATCATCCTGCGATGAAGTTTGTAGCCCCTGTTAGGAAAGAATTAGCCATCAAAACCATATTTAATATTCTTGGGCCACTTACCAATCCTGCTTCAGCAAAGTGTCAATTAGTTGGTGTTTCTGACAAAAAATTAACTATTGTGTTTGCAAAAGTGTTGCAAAAACTTGGAAGCAAACATGTTGTTGTGGTTCATGGAGAAGACGGTATGGATGAAATTTCTATAACAGGAAAAACATTTATAGAATAATTAAAAAATAATGAAATTTCAGAGCTTCATTTTACTAATGGCCTAAGTCAAAAGCAATCTTGAAGATATTATCTGTCACAGATTCAGAGCATTCAAAGATATTATTCTTGATATTTTAGCTGGAAATTCTTCGGTAGCAAGAGATATAGCTGTTTTAAATGCAGGCGCTGCGATTTATGTGAGTGGCCTTGTGAATTCATTCGATTTTAATGGCACAAGAAAAAATCGACGACGGCAAGGCTTTAAATAAATTAAATCAATTAATTGAGGCATCCAATGTCTGATATTTTAGACAAGATTTTATTTACAAAAAAAAATGAGATTGAAGAATCAAAAATTATACTAACGTTGGATGACCTTAAATCAATAATTTCAAAAACCAGTCAACCAAGAAATTTTATCGAAGCGATACAAAAAAAACATCAAAAAAAACATTCTGCCGTCATTGCTGAAATTAAAAAGGCTAGCCCATCAAAGGGCATTATTAGAAGTAATTTTGACCCAATTGCAATTGCCAAGTCGTATGAAAGTGCAGGTGCCACGTGCCTTTCTATTCTTACAGACAAAGATTATTTTATGGGTGACCCTAAGTTTCTAATGCAAGTTAAAAGTGAGACAAACTTACCTATTTTGAGAAAAGATTTCATAATTGACCCTTATCAAATATACGAATCTAGAGCTATTGGAGCTGATTGTATTTTATTAATTGCTTCTTGCTTAAATGATGAAGATATAAAATCTCTAAGTGATATTGCTTTGTCTTTATGACTTGAAGTTCTTCTTGAAGTTCACAATGCAGAAGAATTGGAAAAATCAATAATGCCCAGTCTGAATCTGTTGGGTGTAAATAATCGTAACTTAAAAACCTTTGAAGTTTCTCTAGAAACCAGCAAAGTATTGGCGAAGAAGATCCCAGACGATTTTATCAAATCCCAATAACTGAATCTGGGATATTTAGTTTAGAAGATGTTGAGTTAATGAATCATAATAATATTTTCACCTTCCTTTATTCCTTCAATTTTAGGCATGAGTAATCCTGGAGAATCACTAGAGAAACTATTTAATCAAAGTTAGTAAATATAATTATGACTATAGCTAAAAGACCAAGAAGAATGAGAGACAGTGAATTTTCTAGAAGGCTTATGAGAGAAAATAACTTAAATGTAAGTCATCTAATATATCCTATGTTTGTTTTGGAGGGATCAAATATTCGGCAGGAGATAATTTCAATGCCAGGAATACATAGGTTGAGTATTGATGAGCTAATTAAAGAAGCTAACAGAAATTATTCATAGCTTAGGTATACCTGCTATCGCCTTGTTTCCTGTAACACCTGACAATATTAAAAGCCTCGACGCACGCGAAGCATATAATCCAGAGGGGCTAGCACAGCGTACAGTTCGTGCTTTAAAAGCAGAGTTCCCAGACCTAGGTGTTATCACAGATGTTGCATTAGATCCTTATACTAAGAATGGTCAGGACGGACTTACTGATGGAGCTGGCAATATTCTCAATGATGAAACTGTTCAGGTTTTAGCAAAGCAAGCACTAAGTCATGCTGAGTGTGGAGCAGATATAATAGCTCCTTCAGATATGATGGACGGAAGAATAAAAGAGATTAGAAAAGTTTTAGAAGAAAATAAATTAATTAATCAAAAATTTAGGTTATACCGTAAAATATGCTTCTGCTTTTTATGGTCCATTTAGAGATGCTGTCGGCTCAGCGAAACAATTAGGCGAGTCTTCAAAGAGAAACTTATCAAATGGATCCTGCAAACAGTGATGAAGCTTTACATGAAGTAGGTTTAGATTTACAGAAGGGGCAGATATGGTTATGATTAAACCGGAATGCCTTATCTCGACATATTTATAGGGTTAAAAAACATTTAAAAACCAACTTTTGTTTATCAGGTTAGCGGTGAGTATGCCATGATAAAGGCAGCAGCAGAAAAAGAGTGGCTCGATGAGAAAAGTATAATTTTAGAGTCATTAATTGCTTTCAAAAGAGCAGGAGCTGATGGAATATTGACTTATTTTGCTCTCGATATAGCAAGGGAAATGAAAAAAATTTAAGATTCAATAATTTTTCCTATACTTATACCCCGGTCTTTTATTAATTGTTTTTTGAATTTAAAGATATCGTTTTCAGCATATACTTTATCTCAACAGGAAAGTTTTTACCTTCTAAATAAATTACAGGCACTATCTTATAGATTTCTTTTTGGTTAATTTTTCTACTCTAGTTTTTTCGTTAAATTCAAAAGGTATATTTTCATTAAGTAATACATATTCAATTTCTTTAAGATTCTCGGAGAATAAGTTAATTTGTATTTTGGGGTACCTGGGGATAACTCCATCTAAAAGATGCCAGAGAGATGGGGATTAAAATCCTTAAAGATTTTCATTGTAATTAATGCTTCAATTTAATTTTCTCTAAAAGTTCATTTTCTTGTTGTTGCAATCTAGTAGATCTGTTTGCTTTTCTTCATAAAATTTTACCTTTATGATAAATGCACTTTCTGGAGAGTTTAAATACTTAGCGGCTTTTTTTTTAGCAAATAGATAATCTGTATACCTTCTTCCATAATTATTTCGGCTGCTTTGTGAGCAATTGATAACCTAGAGGTCTTTAAAAAATCTACCATAGCTATTTAATTTATAAGAAAGTAGGCATTACTTGATGGCGTGTATTCCTCGTAAAAATACTCGTATATTCCATCCTCATTTTCTTTTGCAAGCATTCCGTTTTTTGTATTAATTTTAAGAGGGATTATTCCATCAGGCTCACTCATTCCCTTTATAGGGTAGTCATCTAATATTGGCCGCATATAATCAATCCAAATTGGTAAGGCAGCTCTTGATCCTGTCTCCTTATTGCCTAATGATTTCGGTTGATCATATCCCATCCAGGTTACCGTGACAATATCAGGATTAAATCCAGCAAACCAAGCATCTACTTGGTCGTTAGTTGTTCCAGTTTTACCAGCAATATCTGATCTTTTTAAATTTTTTGCGCGTCCTGCTGTCCCAGTTTTAATAACTTCTTTTAGTAAATCATGCATAATAAAAGCATTTCTAGGATCAATAACTCTAGGAGTTTCTTCATTCATTAAAGATGATCGTAGTTTTACCTTTCTACCTTTTGCATCAATTATTCTATCTATATAATATGGTTTCTTAAGATATCCTCATTGGCTAATACGCCATATGATCTAGCTACTTCTGCAGGAGAAAAATTGCCTGATCCTAGTGCTAAAGATAAGTCATTAGGAAGCCTATTTCTTTCAAAACCAAATTTTGAAATATAGTCAAGAGCATATTTAGGCCCAATATGTTTTAGTACTCTTATAGCAACTAAATTTTTTGATTTAGCTAAGCCCTCTCTGAGCCGGATAGGCCCAGAAAATTTTTCGTTATAATTTTGTGGCTCCCAGTTTTCATTTGAGCCTAATTCGTTTGCTGTAATGTAAATGAATTGCATAATATATCTGGATTTGGAGTAATCCCTTTTTCTAGTGCAGCAGAGTAGATAAATGGTTTAAATATAGAACCCGGCTGCCTTTGGGCCTGAGTAATATGATTGTATTTATTTCGATAAAAATTAAATCCACCTACCAAAGCAAGTACAGCACCTGTTTGAGGGTCTATAGAAACTAATGCACTCTCAACATCTGGAAGTTGAGTAGCTATCCAAGCATTATTTTTTTTTATGAACCTTAAGATTGATCCGGGCTTTATTAAACGCTCACCTTCAACCTCGAGATTTAAATCTTTTTTTAACAACTTCAAACCATTTTTGTAGACGTTAATTTTCTTTCCGTTTTTAAGGTAAGCCTCTAATTTAAGCGGTTGTGTTTTAAGAACAACCCCGGGTATAAATTGATCATAGGTTGGATATAATCTTAACTGCTGGTTTAAATAAATATTTTTTTCTTTCTCATCCTTAAAATCCTTTGCACTCAACTCAACATAGCCCTCAGGAGGCCTTAAATCATGACGATTCATATAGTTAATTATTCCATTTTGAACTGCTCGGTTGGCTGCACGCTGATTTTTTTTACGAATGGTCGTATAGACTTTTAACCCACTCGTGTAGACATTGTTTCCAAATTCTTCATACAATGTCTTTCTTACCATTTCAGCTACATAGTTAGCTTTTAGTTCGGACTTTGAAAAATTTTCAACCAGGCCTATAGGCTGATCAATAGCTAGTATATATGTTGTCTTATCGATAAAGCCATGCCTTAGCATACTATTTAGGACAGATTGCTGCCTTTTGATTGCTAAATCAGGGTTTACTAGGGGATTATATCTACTAGGGGCTTTTGGTAACCCAGCTAAAAGTGCAATTTCTGCGAGATTCAAATCCTCAAGAGGCTTGTTAAAGTAAGTGTTTGCCGCTGCAGCAAACCCGAATGATCTTTGCCCTAAGTAAATTTGGTTCATATAAAGCTCCAGGATTTCTTCTTTTTGTAGCTTTCTTTCGATTTTAATTGCCAGTAGAATTTCATTTATTTTACGTTTGAGGGTTCTTTCTGAAGAGAGGAAAAAATTTCGAGCAACCTGCATTGTTATAGTACTGGCACCCTCATTACTTTGACCGCTGAGGTTTCTAATTGCAGCCCTAAAAAAACCAATCGTATCGAAGCCAGGGTGCTCAAAAAACCTTCTATCTTCAATTGATAGAAGTGCGTTAATCATTTTTTGGGGGACTTCTTTTATAGAAACAAAATCTCTCCTTTCTTCACCAAATTCTTGGATAAGGTAGCCCTCATATGAGAAAACTTGCAAGGGCTGTTTAGGCCTATATACGTCAAGATGATCTATATTTGGAAGGGTGGGATAAATGAGAGCAACTATAAAAAATATTATAGAAAATAAAAAAAAGAAAAGCCAGTAAAAAAATAAAAAAATAGTTTTTGAGTTGATAAAATTATGAATTAATAAATTTATAATTTAAATTTTAATTTAAACGTTTATTATAGAGTCTTAATTAATAATAATAGCTAATATTTTAATTATTAACTAACTTAAAAATCTATCTCAAGTTCTTAAATGAATTCAAATAATATATTAGTTAAAAGGTGAAATGGGTTCTGGAAAAACAACAATGGAAAGCTATTATCTAAAAACTAGATAAACTTTTTTTTGATAGCGATCAGGTAATCGAGGAGCGACTTGGCGTAAAGGTTCCTTTGATATTTGAATATGAAGGCGAAAGTGGCTTTCGGGAAAGAGAATCTAACGTGTTAAAAGATTTAGTTGCTAAGAAAAATATTATTTTAGCTACTGGCGGCGGGGTTATTTTATCTTCAAAAAATAGAGAATTACTTTCTTCTAATGGAGTGGTAATTTACTTAAAAGCAGATTATGAAAATTTGGCTAAAAGGATGGAGAACGATAAATCCAGACCTCTGCTTCAGGGTACGGAAATTATCCCTACCTTGAAGAAGTTGTTTAAAACAAGAGACCCTTTATATACTTCAATTGCTGATTATGAAGTTAATACAAAAAATAAAAAAGCATATCAAATTGTAAACTACTTTGCGCAAAACCACAAACAACGATTAATATTAGTTTAGGAAACAGAAGTCTACCCTATATATGTAGGACAAAATTATTTGATCAAGAAAGAGTTACTTTGTAAACATTTACCTGGCCAAAGAGTTGCTATTATTACCAATCAAACGGTAGGTAAACTTTATTTAGAGAAAGTTTGCAATCTATTAGATGGAAAAGATTTAATAAAAATTATCCTACCAGATGGCGAGGCCTTTAAAAACCAAGAGTCATTAACTTTAATTTATGATCAATTGCTTAATAATAATGCCGATAGAAACACTACTCTCGTAGCCTTGGGAGGAGGCGTAATTGGCGATATTACCGGATATGCATCTGCCACATTTATGAGAGGTGTAGATTTTATACAAATTCCAACCACTCTTCTGTCACAAGTTGATTCTTCTGTCGGGGGAAAGACAGGTATAAATCATTCTTTAGGAAAAAACTTAATTGGGGCTTTTAAGCAACCAAAGTGCGTTCTTACTGATGTTAGTTTTTTAAGCTACACTGCCACAAAATGAGTTATCAGCAGGGATGGCTGAAGTCATAAAATATGGATTAATAAGAGATTATGAGTTTTTTGAGTGGCTCGAAGCTAACATTGAAGGCTTGATAAGCAAGTCCCCTGATTTGTTAATGGAAGCCATTATTAGGTCTTGCCAAAATAAATCTGAAATTGTAGAGGCCGACGAGTTTGAGGTCGGTATTAGAGCGATACTGAATTTAGGCCACACCTTTGGCCATGCTATTGAATCTGCTGTGGGCTATGGAAATTGGTTACATGGCGAAGCAGTTGCTGCTGGCACAGTTATGTCTGTAACATTATCACTTCATATGGGTTGGCTGACTGAAAAGGATGTTGTTCGGATAGTAGCAATTTTAAAAAAATCTGGACTTCCTGTAAATCCGCCAAATATTTCTATTGAGAAATTCTTAGACTTAATGCGCTCGTGATAAAAAAACAAAAAATAATGATATTTACTTGGTTTTAGCTAAAAAAATTGGCGTCTCTATTTTGACTAGGACTAAGTTCTAAAACGACGAACAAAAAAGACTTTTGATTGATGCAATTTTTAAATAAAGGTAATTTTAAATGGCATTGAAAGCATACGCTTCAAACCCCAAAAAAACACTTGGAAGAAAATTTATAGAAACTAAGTCTTCCCTAAGGAATGACTTCCAAAGAGATCGAGATCGTATTATTCATTCTGCTGCTTTTAGGCGGTTAGAATATAAGACCCAAGTATTTGTTAATCACGAGGGAGACATGTTTAGAACGCGACTCACTCATTCAATTGAGGTCTCACAAATTTCCAGGGGTATAGCAAGAACAATCGGTTGCCATGAAGACTTAACGGAAGCTATAGCTCTTGCTCATGATTTAGGCCACACGCCTTTTGGGCATGCGGGTCAAGATGCTTTAAATGACTGCATGAGAAGCTTTGGTGGATTTGAACATAACCTTCAATCATTGAGGGTAGTTGATCAGCTTGAGCAGCGCTATGCTGATTTTGATGGTCTTAACCTTACCTTTGAAACTCGAGAGGGAATTTTGAAACATTGCTCGATGAAAAATGCAAAATTTTTGGGGGATGTTGGAGAGCGTTTTATTAAAAAAACGCAGCCATCTTTAGAGGCTCAATTAGTTAATTATGCAGATGAGATTGCTTACAATCATCATGATATTGATGATGGATATAGATCTGGATTGGTTTCATTTAAAGCGCTGATGGAAATCCCATTTTTTCAAGAAGTTGCTGAACCGCTCAAAAAAAAATATTCGTCTATTGATGAGCGTCGTTTGTTGCATGAAATCCTTCGCAGGATGATTCATGAACTTATAAATGATCTCTGTCATTTCACTAAAGCTAATCTTTGTTCATATAACCCCTTAACATTTCAGGATGTTAGAAAGCTTCCGCCAATAGTTGGATTATCTAAATTGACAAATCAGAAGCAAATCGAGTTAAAAAAGTTTCTGAGGTCTTCACTTTACCTTCATCCTCATGTGATTGAGATGACACAGAATGCTGAAAAAATTATTAAAGATCTTTTTAATATATTTTTAAATGATATTTCTGGTCACTTACAAGCGATTTGAAGGCTGAAGGTTCTGATAAAGATGAAAACATTGCTGGGATGACAGATCGTTTTGCAATTCAAACTCACAAAAAATTAACTAAATAGTTACCTCGCTTTTACTAAAATCATCGTAAATGCGATTTTATGCACATATGCAACAAAACTATCTATTTGTAGTAAATAATCAACAAAGTCCTTGCTTTTATGCCTCTACATTAGAGATAATGAATGTAATTTCTAAATTGTTACTTGAATGTAACCTTTAGGAAGTACATAAGAAGCCCTATTTTTTTTGGGCAACTTTAAAACAATCAAGGAGAAACATATGAATAACAAAATTAAACTAGCGGTAGCCGCTGCAGTATTGGCTTCAGCTTCAGTTGCAAATGCAGGGATTATTATCCCAGCTGGCGATAAAGTATTATTAAAAAATCAATCAACAACTACACAAAACGGTGTCTATACAGTAACAACTGTTGGTTCTATGACAAACTCAAAAGGTGCTGACAGTGATGCTGCTTCAATCAACACTGGTCTATTACCTTCATGGTTTGGTGTAACAGCTACAACACGTCAAAATGATTTAGACGTTAGTTGGACTATTTCTACACAGCCTGGCGCTTCATCTGGCACTGGTTTTTCTGGTGGTGGTGGTGAGGAAGCTCGTCAAGCATTCTTAACATTTGGTGATAAATCATGGGGTACAATTAAAGTTGGTAAAGATCTAGGTCTTTTCGGTTCTACAGCAATTTTAAATGACATGACATTACTTGGTGTTGGTTCACAGGGTGTAGTTGGTTCTGCTGGTGGTACAACAACAACATTAGGTAGAATTGGTACTGGTTTTATTTATGCTGACTGGAATGGTCAAATTACATATACAACTCCAAACATGAACGGTTTCCAAGCATCTGTTGGTGTATTCCAACCTTGGAACACAGTTAATGCAGGTACTTCAACACTTTCAGCTGTATCTTCAGGTACACAAGATGAATTTGGTTATCAAGGCCAAGCATCTTACTCATTTGCTGGCGATGTATCAGGTAAGGTATGGGCTGGTTTCTTTAGTCAGTCAGTACAGAACTTAGACGGTGATGTTACTTCTGATGCTGAAGGCGATGCTGATGCAGTTGAAGCTGGTGTTACTGTATCAATGGGTAATGCTAGTATAGTTGCATATGCTTATGCATGGCGAAGGTATTGGTACTACTGCAATGCTTCGTGATGGATTTGATGCTGCTGGTAAAGAGCGTGATTCAGACGGTGGTTATGTTCAAGCAACTTATGTAGTACCAACAGGTACTAAGCTTGGTATTTCATACGGTGAGTCAAGTCTTGACGAAACTATAGATGATATTGGTCAATCGCACGATATCGTGTCTAAGAATGAAATGTTTACAGTGGGTGCTTATCATCCTCTAACTAAACATCTAAATTTAGTTGCTGAATTTTCAGCAGTTGAATCAGAGTCTCAAGCAAAATAGCTACAGCTGCTACTGAGTCAGATATTATGTCTGTTGGTGCAATCTTATTCTTCTAGAATTTAATTCTTAAGAAATAAGAAGTAATAAATTAAAAAGGCCTCCTCGGAGGCCTTTTTTTATATCTTAAAGATCAAAGATTATTTTTCAAACATAATATGAAGTTCCTTTATTTTACGAGTAATAGTATTTCTACCAATCCCAAGAATATTTGCTGCTTCAACTTTACGACCCTTTGTATATTTAAGTGCTTGTAAAATTAGTTCCTTCTCCATGGCATCGCTATATATTTTATGAATATTCTCTTCACCACTTAGAATACTTTTTGCAATTTCTCTGCCACAATTTGTTTTCCAGTCATCTAAGGAGGTCGAAAAAGCAATCGGCTCTCCCTTGAGCTCTGAAGGTAAGTCACTCACATTAATTACATTACCAGGTGCCATAACCGTAAGCCATGGCAAATATTTTCTAATTGCCTTACATTGCCTTGCCAATGTAAGTTTTTAAAGTATTCTAAAACCTCTACAGATAAAGATTTAAGGTTCACGTTTAATTGTTTGAGCTCTTATGTAAGAAGTGTTTTGCAAGAACAGGTATATCTCAACTCTATTCTCTTAATGGCGGCACTTTAATTCTAATCACATTAAGCCGATGAAATAAATCTTCTCTAAACTGGTTATTTTTAACTAATAATTCCAAGTTTTGGTGAGTAGCAGCAATAACCCGGACATCTACTTTAATATGGGCTTGTCCCCGCCTACACGATAAAATTCTCCATCAGCAAGAACGCGCAAGAAGTCGCGTTTGTGTTTCTAAGGGCATGTCTCCAATCTCATCAAGAAAAAGGTGCCACCGTTGGACTGCTCAAAGCGTCCCTCGCGGCGTGTTGCAGCACCGGTAAAGGCACCCTTCTCATGACCAAATAATTCTGACTCAATCAGGTCATGGGGTATCGCCGCCATATTGATCCATAATAAGTATTTTTGTATTTTTATGAATAGCTTTAGCAACTTATTCTTTTCCTGACCCAGACTCACCATTTAAAAGAACAGTAGCAGCCGATTTACTTAATCTACCAATTGCCCGAAAGAACTTCTTGCATAGACTGAGCTTGCCCAATAATTTTAGATTGCTTCTGCATCAGCGTTTTTTTAGAACTATTTTTTAATGAAAATTGAATGGCTTGATTAATAATCTCGATTACTTTATCGATATCAAAAGGTTTTGCGATATATTCAAAAGCTCCCTTTTGAAAAGCAGACACCGCTGTATCTAAATCAGAATACGCAGTCATTATTATTATGGGAATATCTGGAAATTTATTTTTAACTTTTGTTAAAAATTCAATCCCTGATTCCCCTGGCATCCTTATATCACTCACATAAACATTTCTTTATTAAATTGATTGATAGCTTCATTGGTGTTTGCAAATGTTTTATGTTGAATATTTGCCTTTGACAAAGCTTTCTCAAATACCCATCGTATTGATTTATCGTCATCTAATATCCAAACTTTATTCATTTAGTTGCCTTACTTTCTTTTAAGTTGTTATCTATAGGAAGAATTATTGAGAAAACTGTTTTTCCAGGGCTTGAATTACATTCAATCATTCCTTGGTGTATGGTGATAAAATTTTGTGCCAATGAAAGCCCCAAGCCTGAACCATTTTCTTGACCAGAAACAAGCGGATAAAATATTTTATCTATCAACTCCGCCTTAATACCAGGACCGTTATCAATAATATCTAATTTTATTGCAGCGGCATGTTTTTTCTTATGAAATATAACTTGACGCTCGGATCTTGTTGAGAAACTTAATTGCATATTCTTTTGTTTATTTTGTTTCATCGCTTGCGCGCCATTTCTCGCAATATTTAAAATGGCTTGAATCAGCTTTTCTCGATCAACGATAAACTCTGGAAGACTGACATCATAATCTCGATTTAACTGAACATCGTTTGGGAACTCAGAGAGTATTAAGCTTCGAACCCTTTCTAATACTTCATGGATGTTAGTTATTTGGTACACAGGCATTTGATGAGGTGTAAGTAACTTATTCATTAATTTTTGAAGTCTGTCAGCCTCTTTAATAATAACCTGAGTGTATTCTTTGAGTGATTTATCATTCAACTCTTTCTCTAAAAGTTGTGCTGCTCCCCTTAGTCCACCCAATGGATTCCTAACTTCATGAGCTAGGTTTCTAAGTAATTCACTGTTTGCCTGTTGCTGGATAAACATTCTTTCTTCTTTGGCAATTTTTAATTGTTGATCTATCTGAAGAAATTCAATAATAAAGCTTTCATCTTTATCGGCAAATGGCGTAGTAGTAAAACTTACACATATTGTTTTATTTTGCTTAGTCTTAATAAAGTACTCATGCTCCCTGTAAGAGCTTTGTTGTTTTTTAGCCTTCGATAATGTTCTTTTGAAAAAATTAGGGTCATCGAAAAATGTGGTTATGTTATTCCCCGCTACATGGTTACGACTTACTTCAAACAAAGTTTCGGCACTTGGATTCATGTACTCAATATTATTATTTTTATCGAATATCATTATTGAGGAAGCTAAAGCCTCCATCCCTTTGTATTCTTTTTTTATGACTAAAATACTCATTTATATATTTTCATATTATTTATCAAGAAAGAATCAAGCCAACATGAAAATGACTTACTCTTAAGGCCATAATATCTGATACTCCTCTAATTTTCCTTATATGCACATAATAAGTGCAATTAATTTCAAGATAAAAAAAGGGCAGATATAAATCCACCCTTTAATATATTTATAAGCTGTAGTACATATCAAATTCAATAGGATGAGGCGTCATTCTTAATCGAGTAACTTCTTCCATTTTTAAATCGATAAAACTATCTAGGAAATCATCAGAGAACACCCCTCCCTCTGTTAAAAATTTTCGGTCATCATCGAGTGCTTCTAGGGCGATATGAAGCATTCCAGCAACTTTAGGAATAGAACCATCACTATCTTCATAAAGATCTTGATCTGCTGGCTTACCAGGATGGATTTTATTTTTTATACCATCAAGGCCTGCCATTAGTAGTGCTGAGAAAGCAAGGTAAGGGTTAGCAGTCGAATCTGGAAAACGCACTTCAATACGACGTCCCTTAGGATTTTTAACGAAAGGTATTCTAATTGCTGCTGAACGATTCTTAGCAGAGTAAGCTAGCATTTCTGGTGCTTCAAATCCAGGAACTAATCTCTTATATGAGTTTGTAGAAGGATTAGTAAAAGCATTCAATGCTTTTGCATGCTTGATAATACCACCAATATAAAAGAGCGCCATTTCGCTTAAGTTTCCGTATTGGTCTCCATCAAATAAGTTAACTCCATCCTTTGCAATAGACATATGCACGTGCATTCCATTACCATTATCAACCGCAATTGGTTTAGGCATAAATGTAGCTGTTTTGCCATATAGGTGAGCAACATTATGAACGCAGTATTTAAAGATTTGAGTCTCATCAGCCTTTTTAACTAATGTGTTAAATAACGCGCCAATTTCACATTGCCCTGCAGTTCCAACCTCATGGTGATGAACCTCAGTAGTAACGCCCATTTCCTCAATTGCTAGACACATTTGAGAACGAAGATCATGCAATGAATCAACTGGAGGAACCGGGAAGTAGAAAAACTTGAATATGTAGACGAGGCAGGTAAAGTATTGATAGCCGAAGCTGAAGCTAATGGTGAGGTTGAGTTTACTTTTACTGAAGAACAGATAAACCAAAAAGCATCTGAGTTATTACAAGAAGATGTTTCATCTTTAGAAGGAGAATTAAAAGATGAGACTAGATTTAGTGTAGCTGAAGAGGGTGATGCTTTGGTGTCTGTAGATGCTGCAGATAGTGAAAGTCAATATTAATGTTGGCTCTTCCATAAAGGGGTCAAGATTAGCTGTATTTGGATCTGGAAATAAAAGCATATCTGAGGCGTTAATCCCTTTCCATCCAGCTACAGATGAGCCATCAAACGCATGCCCTTCTTTAAATTTGTCCAAATTAAAAGCAGAGACAGGAACCGAAACATGTTGTTCTTTACCTTTGGTATCGGTAAATCGTAAATCAACAAACGTAACCTTCTTGTCCTTAATCATTTTCATTACATTAGCAGCAGTTGCCATACAAAACTCCTTACGTTTAAAATTTTAATTAATTATATTTTTAATAAACCAAGCATAATCTATGCCGTAACCTTAATAGATGTAAAATACGTTATTTTGAAGCTAAAATACAGTTAATTCGTTTATTATGCACTATTATAAAGCATTTATGTTTTAACTATGCACAAAAATAGTACATAAAAAATCAAGATATTTATTTTTACCTAAATTACCTCCATAGATTTATAATAATTTGATGAGTAATACTCCCAAAAAATATGCAGTTGTAGGCAATCCTATTTCTCACTCACTATCACCAAAAATCCATCAATCTTTTGCAGACCAGTTTAATCTTAAAATTCAGTATGGGAAAATTGAAATTAAACCCTTAGAGTTCTCAAGAGTTATTAAGGAATTAATTGATGAGGGCTATATAGGATTGAATGTAACCCTTCCTTTTAAAGTAGAGGCATTTAAGATTTGCGATCATTTGTCACAGCGAGCAAAATATTCAAAGTCAGTTAATACGCTTACTATCAGAGGTAATAAGATTTATGGTGATACCACAGATGGACCTGGCCTTGTAAAGGACTTAATTAATCGCGATGTAATCTTAAGGGATAAAGTCTTATTGTTAATAGGAGCTGGAGGAGCCGCACAAGCAGTAATGTACGACCTAATTCAAAAAAAACCAACTATTATTTATTTGACTAATAGAACGCTAAGTAAATCTTGTGACATGGCAAAGTATTGGCAATCTCATGCCGACGAAAATAAAGTTAAATTAGAAATTTTGCCACCCAAAGAAGACATTACTTTTGATTTGATCATCAATGCCACCTCATCCTCTTTAGGAAATGATAGCGCTATCTTTCCAGAAAATTTAAATGGATATTTTTGGTACGACATGATGTACGGGAAAAGCACCCCTTTTCTCAATCAGTCATTTGAGCAGGGCGCCTCTAAAGCTTCAGGTGGACTAGGGATGTTGATCGAGCAAGCAGCAGCAAGCTTTTTTATTTGGCATAAACTAAAACCTGAGACTAAGTTAATTTATAAAGAGTTAACTTAGATAAGGTTACATATATTTTTTAAGAAACCTTCCTGTATAACTTTTTTTTGATTTAATAATCTCTTCGGGAGGACCTTCGAATATGATTTCTCCTCCTCCATCTCCTCCCTCTGGGCCTAGGTCGATAATCCAGTCTGCTGTTTTAATAACATCTAAATTATGCTCAATGACAACTAATGTATTTCCATTATTTCGTAATTTATGTAATACATCAAGTAATACATCATGGAAATGCAGTCCTGTAGTTGGCTCGTCAAAAATAAATAGTGTTTTTTTTCTATCTCTTTTTGAAAGTTCAAGAGCTAATTTTACTCTTTGCGCTTCTCCGCCTGATAGAGTAGTTGCATTTTGGCCTAGCTGGATATAGGTTAGGCCAACATCCATTAAAGTTTGCATTTTTTGATTAATTTTTGGAATTGCTTTAAAAAAATCAAGCGCATCTTCGACTTTGCTGCTTTATTTTCATGAATATTTTTTGTTTTATATTTAATTTCTAGCGTTTCTCTGTTGAAGCGTTTACCTTGGCAGGCATCACAAGGAACATAGATATCAGGTAGAAAGTGCATTTCAACTTTGATAACACCATCTCCTTCACAAGTTTCACATCTTCCTCCTTTTACATTAAAGGAGAATCTCCCTGGTTTATATCCTCTAGTTTTTGATTCTGTCTGAGTAAGAAGATCTCTAATATAAGAGAATAAACCCGTATAGGTTGCAGGATTTGACCTTGGAGTCCTTCCAATTGGACTTTGGTTAACGTCAACTACTTTGTCAAAAAAATCGTAACCTTGAATATTCTCATGAGGAGCTGCCTCCAAGTTACTTCTATACAAGTGCTTTGCAACTGCGTTATACAAAGTGTCATTAATTAAAGTGGATTTACCGCTACCAGAAACACCTGTAACACATGTAAAACTTCCAGTAGGAATTTTAAGAAGAGCAGCTTTGAAAAAGCTAATGTTTGTTATTGAGAAAAAAGAAGATGCAATTCTTAGTTCTTCAACAAAGCTTGTTTTTTCATCTAGAAAACGAAAGAAGAGATTCTTTATTACTTTTTATCTGGTTCGGTTCACCTTCAGCAACAATAACCCCACCATGTATACCTGCTCCAGGACCTATATCAAGCACGTAATCTGCACTACGAACTGCCTCTTCATCGTGCTCTACTACTATAACGGTATTTCCTAAATTCTTTAAATTATTAAGAGTCTTTATTAGTTTCTCATTATCTCTTTGATGAAGTCCTATGGATGGCTCATCTAAAACATACATCACGCCAGTTAACCCGCTTCCAATTTGTGATGCAAGCCTTATCCTCTGCGCCTCACCGCCAGATAGGGTGTCAGCAGACCTTGAAAGCGACAGATAGTCTAGGCCAACATTAATTAAAAAATGTATTCTATTGCTAATTTCTTGGATTATTTTATCAGCAATTTGAGCTCGACCTCCAATTAGAGTTAACTGATCAAAAAAATCAAAAGCTTTTTTATAAAACAACATTTATCTGAATTTGTAAATACTAAAAATTGCTGGCCTCAATTCTTAAGCGATCTGCATTGCATGAAGGACAAGTTTGATTATTTAAATACTTTGCTAGTTCATCTCGAACGGTATTTGAATCGGTTTCTCGATATCGTCTTGTAAAATTATTAATAATTCCTTCAAATGAGTGGCTTTTGTTAAAGGATGTTTACGTGTGGTTTGGAACGATCAAAATTTTCCTTTGCCATAATATAATTTTTTTTATTTCATCAGGCTCGCAATCATAAATTTGATAGTAAATTTATAGTGCTTACTTAAACTGCTAAGTAATTGAAAATAAAATTGATTACGTTTGTCCCACCCTTTAATTGCACCAGTAGCTAAAGATAGCTGGGGGAATGCAACTACACGGTTTTGATCAAAGAAATTTTTATGGCCCAATCCATCGCAATCAGGACAGGCACCTATTGGATTGTTAAAAGAAAATAATCTAGGCTCCAACTCGGGGATAGCGTAATCACAGTGAGGGCATGAGAATTTTGCAGAATATAATTGATTAAATTCAGTATCCATATTAAAAGCAATTATTTTCCCATCTGCAATTTTTAAACCTGTCTCAACAGATTCTGTAATTCGTTGTTTTATATCTGATTTAATTTTAATTCGATCAATTACGACATCTAACTGATGCTTTATATTCTTTTCGATAGGAGGTAGGTCATCGATTTCATATATTCTCCCATCTAGCCTTACTCTAATAAAGCCTTGGGCTCGAAGTTCATCAATTAGGTCTAACTGGCTTCCTTTACGATTATTTATAACTGGAGCTAAAATCATTATTTTTGTATCTTCGGGAAGAGAAAGTAATTCGTCGACCATTTGAGCAACTGTCTGAGCTTCAAGTTTAATTTGGTGCTCTGGGCAGAATGGATCACCGACTCTAGCGTATAGTAATCTTAAGTAATCATGAATTTCAGTAACAGTACCCACAGTGGAACGAGGATTATGAGAATGTGGTGGGACGAATGGGATAAGAGAAGGGAGATAACCCTTCAATTGAATCAACATCAGGCTTATTCATTCTATCAAGAAATTGTCTTGCATAAGCAGATAGTGACTCAACATATCTCCTTTGTCCCTCTGCATATATGGTATCAAATGCTAATGATGATTTTCCTGAACCAGAAAGTCCAGTAATAACAATGAGCTTATTTCGAGGCAGGTTCAGCGAAATATTCTTTAGGTTATGAGTTCGCGCACCTTTTATTTTTATGTATTCCATTATATTCAATTCTTTTTAAAAGCAACCCAATAATATAAGTTATATTTAAAAATTAAGAAAGAACGTATTTAAATCTTTATGCCAAATTCAAATAAAATGTCTTTATTAGAAATTAGGCCCAGTATTTTTTAATTACCCAGTATGGTTGTTAAGCTTCCCCAATTGAGCGAAGAGGTTTAGCATTAGGCGTGTATAATACGAGCCAGTCACTAAGAATGTTTTTAGGCGAATTTATGGGTAGGTTGGTAGCTAAATACTTCGGATATCAAGGTACTTTTTTCTTTTGCAGCTTGATGGTAACTATGTAGTTAATTTTAGTAGCCTCATATATATACGGCAGAGAAAAAAGAAAAAGTTAATAAAACTATATGTAGCTCAGTTAATTCTAAATATTTCTTGGGATTATTAATTATGTCAGTCAATAAGGTAATTTTAGTTGGAAGATTAGGACAAGATCCTGACGTACGTTATATGCCTAACGAAACCGCTGTATGCAACTTCAGTTTAGGCAACAAGTAGAAGGTATAAAAATAAGGATGGAGAAAGGGTTGAAAATACAGAGTGGCATAGAGTTGTAATTTTTAAACGGCTGCAGAGATTGCAAAAGAATATGACATGAAAATCTACACTTATATAGAAGGTCAACTTCAAACAAGAAAATGGCAAACAAAAGAAGGTCAGGATAGATATACAACTGAGGTTGTTGCAGCAACGATGCAAATGCTTGGCTCTAAAGATTCTGCCTCAGGTGGAAGTGGTTCAACGAGTGATTTTGAGCAACAAAAAAGCCAGTCATCCAATGAGCCTACTAAGGCTCCAACGCCTGCTGTTGAATCCTTTGATCAGTTGGATCTAATCAAATTAAATAAGATAATGTTAGAGCTAAGTACCCATAGGCTTCCACCAAAAACTCCAGTAAACTCATACCATTGAATCCAACTTATTCTTTCAGAAAATACATTACCTAAGTTTAACCATGGCCAGGAAAACTCCCAGTTTAAATGAAACTTTTCAAAAGCAATCCAAAAGGTAATAAAGAATAAAGCTCCAGCTTTAAAATCAACTTTTCTTTTAACTCTACTGTAAAGTATTAGTATTAAAGAGTAAAATAAAGAGTTAACTAAATTTGCAAAAATGAATCATTAAAAAATATTTTATAACGGGTCTTTTAGTTTTAATACCGGCAATTCTTACAATATGGGTTTTGTACTCACTTATACAGTTTTTAGATCAAACGATACAATTTCTCCCAGAGTATTTGAAAGATTTAAAATTAATATATTTCAAGCCATAGTTGTAAATTATTGCATTGCTTTTATAACAGGAATTATTGCTAATAATTTTTTTGGTAAAAAGATTATTATTCTTTATGAGACACTAGTTAACAAACTACCTTTTGTGAAGACTATTTATAAGGGGATTAAGCAAGTATCCGACACTTTACTTTCTAATTCTGGTAATGCTTTTTCTAAAGCAGTATTAATTGAATTTCCTAGCGAAGGAACTTATACTTTTGCTTTTGTTACAGGTGAGCCAGAAGAAAAATTGGCAAAGTATTTAAAAGGAAAGTATGTGAATGTTTATGTTCCTACAACACCAAATCCAACTTCAGGATTTTTTGTAATAATCCCAAAAAAAGATTATTGAATTAGATATAAGTGTTGATGAGGTTTTAAAGTATGTTATTTCAATGGGTGTATCAACAAAAATAAATAATTTAAAAATTAAATAAATTTTAAGAAGAGAGTTTCATGAGAACGCATTATTGTGGTGAATTAAATAAAACCCATATAGGGGAAGTCGTCGAGCTCTGCGGTTGGGCTCATAGAAGGAGAGATCATGGAGGCGTAATTTTTATTGATCTAAGAGATAAGCTTGGGCTTGCTCAGATAGTCATTGATCCAGATACTCCAGAGGCATTCAAAGTCGCCGAATCCATTCGTAACGAATTTGTGCTCAAGATTGTTCTGGATTAGTGAAGGCTAGACTTGAGGGGACAACAAATAAAAATATGTTAACTGGGGAGGTAGAGTTAGTTGCAAAAAATATTAATATCTTAAGTAAAGCAGTGACTCCAGTTTTTCCTTTAGATGATTATCAAGATGTTAACGAGGATGTTCGCCTAAAAAATAGGGTTCTAGATTTAAGAAGACCTGAAATGAATCAAAGAATAGTTACCAGATCAAAAATAACTTCAATGATTAGAAATTATCTTGATGATAATGATTTTCATGAAATAGAAACTCCTATTCTTACAAGGGCAACTCCTGAAGGAGCGCGTGATTTTATTCTTCCAAGCAGGGTTCAATCTGGTAAGTTTTTTGCACTACCTCAATCCCCACAATTATTTAAACAGTTGTTAATGATGGGAGGTCTTGATAGAGTATTATCAAATTGCTAGATGTTTTAGGGATGAAGATTTAAGAGCTGACCGTCAACCCGAATTCACACAAATAGATATCGAAGCATCATTCATTGATCAAGACTACTAATCAATTGCAGAAGATCTAAAGGTTTGAGTTGATATGTCCCTAAACCATTTCCACAAATGACTTATGCCGATGCAATTAATAAATATGGATCGGATAAACCGGATCTAAGAGTAAATCTTGAATTAATAGAGATGACAGAAGATATGAAGGATGTTGATTTCAAAGTTTTCTCATCAGCCGCTAATATGAAAAATGGACGAGTAGCTGCGCTAAGAATTCCTGGCGGTGCTGAGTTATCAAGATCTGAAATAGATACTTATACTGAATTTGTAAAAATCTATGGTGCTAAAGGATTAGCATATATAAAAATAAAAGATAAAAGTATGCTAAATGAAGATGGACTTCAAAGTCCAATAGTTAAAAATATTCATACCTCAGCTTTAGCATCAATTATTGAAAAAACAAATGCAGAGAATGGCGATTTAGTATTTTTTGGCGCTGATAAATCAAAGGTTGTTAATGAAGCCCTAGGTGCTTTAAGAGAAAAAATTGGGCATGATAAAAATCATTTAAATGATGCTCCTTGGGCACCATTATGGGTTATAGATTTCCCTATGTTTGATTATGATGAATCAAGTAAAAGGTGGAATGCTTTGCATCACCCTTTTACGGCACCTCAAGAAGGCCATGAAAAATTGTTAGCTAATGACCCGGGAAATTGTCTGTCTAGAGCTTATGACATGGTAATTAACGGCTGGGAAGTTGGGGGTGGTTCTATTAGAATTCATAAACAGGAATTGCAATCTGAAGTATTTAAAGCATTAAGCATTTCAGATGATGAGGCTAAAGAAAAATTTGGATTTTTACTTGATGCGCTTGAGTTATGGAGCACCTCCACATGGTGGTATCGCTTTTGGTTTAGATAGATTATGTTCCTTATTTGGAGGTGCAGAGAGTATTAGGGATTTTATTGCATTTCCTAAAAATCCTGATTCGTTGGTTCAGGTAATAGGCAATCTAGAAAACCAAATTTCTGATGAAAAATTATTAGAGTATGCGCCAAAATCATTCAGATGATAAAAAATGATAAGGGGGATTAACCATTATAATTTAAGGTCAGAGCAAAATATGATGGAGACTCTTAAGGATTTTTATATATCAATTGTAGGTTTGAAATTAGGAGTTAGACCTCCTTTTAAAAGCAAAGGATATTGGCTTTATGCAGAAAAAAAAGATGTTTTACATTTAAGCGCTACTAAAAATAACGAAAAAAATTTAATTAATGTAAATTCAACTTTTGATCATATGGCATTTACTGCCGAGAATAGA
Organism: uncultured Methylophilaceae bacterium; assembly: GCA_905182075.1. Lineage (GTDB taxonomy): Bacteria > Pseudomonadota > Gammaproteobacteria > Burkholderiales > Methylophilaceae > BACL14. The sequence goes on from CAJIZS010000001.1 coordinate 460,148, forward strand.
GAAAAATTTATTAAGATTTTGAATGAGAATAATATTACTTTTAAAGAGAGACAGGTTCCTGAAATAGAAACAGACCAAATATTTTTTAAAGACCCTGCAGGAAATGGCATAGAGCTAATATTTACCTTAAAAATTTGAAGAAAATAAAGGTGGAATAAATGAAAAGTTACCGAAAAGAATTGTGGTTTGATGCACCAGAAAGAATGCATTTTACAAACATCACTCCTGAGATTAAAACTTGTCTAAATGAAAGTGGAATTCAAGAGGGGCTTGTGTTGGTTAATGCAATGCATATTACGGCGAGTGTTTTTATTAACGACGACGAGTCAGGTTTACATCATGACTATAAAAAATGGCTTGAGCACCTTGCACCTCATGAACCAGTGAGTGGCTACCGACATAATGATACCGGTGAGGATAATGCAGATGCTCATATGAAGAGACAGGTTATGGGCCGAGAAGTCGTTGTTGCTATCACTGAAGGGCAACTTGATTTTGGGCCATGGGAACAAATATTCTATGGCGAATTTGATGGACGACGTAAAAAAAGGGTGCTGGTAAAAATTATTGGTGAATAAAGTTACAGTTACCTAAAAGATTAGAACTACTTCATCAAATTTTAAATTTTATTAATAAATACTATCCGGCTTTTTCTGTATGGCAAATAAAAAATTTTTAGCAGTAGGGGGACTTTTATTGTTATCCGTTATATGGGGTGCAAACATTCCTTATATGAAGGTAGCTTTAAGTTTTTCAGGTCCCGCAGAGTTTGCATTTATGAGAAATTTTTTTGGTGCAATTGTTTTATTTATAATTATTTTTTTTCTGAGGAAACCTATTCTTATAAAAGAAGCCCCTAAGTTATTTATATTGGGCCTATTCCAAACGGCTGGTTTCACAGGTTTCCTTATATGGGCATTACTAGAAGGCGGAGCTAGTAAAACGGCTGTTTTAACTTTTACTATGCCATTGTGGGTAGCGTTAATGGCTTGGCCGTTACTAAAAGAAAAGCTAACACAAATCCAGTGGATCTCTGTTGTCATATGTTTGCTAGGCATAGGTTTTATTTTTGACCCTTTAGGCATAGACAATAACTTTAAAAGTACATGCTTAGCTTTGGCTTCAGGTTTCTTTTGGGCTTGCGGTACTATTATATCCAAAAGAATTCATAATAAATATCCAAAAATTGATCTTTTAACTATGACTGCATGGCAAATGCTGTGGGGCTCAATTCCATTATTTGTGATTTTACTCGCAATTAATTCAGAACCAATTGTATGGACAAATTATTTTATAAGCATTGTTTTGTTTAATGTTATTTTTGTGAATGCTGTCGCATACCTTCTATGGTTTTATGCTTTAAAACATCTTGAAGCATCTTTGGTATCTATGTTGGCATTGCTAACTCCTATTTCGGGAGCAATATCTGCTTGGTTTTTACTTGACGAAATACCAAATTCTTTTGAAAAGATAGGTTTTGCTCTTATTTTAACTGGACTGTTTCTCTTACTTTTTTACAAAAGTAAGGAAAATTTATCATAAGTTATAGAAATTGAATAAACTGGTAAAATAATTATTTATTAAGACTTTATAGGTATCTGACTATGGCAGGACATTCAAAGTGGGCAAATATTCAGCATCGAAAAGGAAGGCAAGATGCAAAAAGAGGAAAAATTTTTACAAGATAATAAGAAGAAATATATTGATTGCTGCAAGAATGAGTGGGGGAGATATAAATTTTAACCCAAGATTAAGAACAGCAGTTATTACGGCTAAAGAGGGAAGTATGCCCGCTGAAAATATCACTAGAGCTATCAAGAGGGGCACTGGTGAGTTAGAAGGTGTTAATTATGAAGAAATTCGATATGAGGGATACGGAATTAACGGAGCTGCAATTATTATTGATTGTTTGACTGATAATAAGCAACGAGCTGTTGCTGACGTTAGGCATGCTCTTTCTAAGCATGGCGGAAATTTAGGAACCGATGGATGCGTTTCATTTTTATTCAATCATTGTGGAAGTATTTTCTTCCCCCCTGGACTAAATTCAGAAAACTTAATGGAAATTGCTATTGAGCTAGGTGCAGATGACGTATTACTTAATGACGATGAAAGTATTGAAATAATAACAAGCCCAAATGACCTTCCTAAAATTAAAGACGGCTTCGATCAGAAGGGACTTAAATACGAATTAGCTGAGCTCACTATGAAAGCCGAAACTGAGATAAATTTAAAAGGAAATGATGGTGAAAAAATGCAGCTGTCTTATGCAGTGCAAAACACCCATCGGACAAGAGATTTATACTAATGTAAACATTGAGGATCACTAATTAAATCCTCTGTTAGAATTTTAGGAATAGATCCAGGTCTGTAGTGTTATTTTCTTTTGAAATAATTTTAAATTCTGATAATAGCTTGAAGTATGAAGCAAGTGGAATTATCAAAACAACTAAGGGGGAGCAAGACTTAGCTTCCCGGATTAAGATTATATCCTCTGGGCTTCAGGAAATTATTGAGAAATTTAAGCCACATGTGGTTGCAATTGAGAAAGTCTTTGTAAATACCAACCCTCAGTCAACATTACTTTTAGGGCAAGCAAGGGGGGCTGCAATAAGCGCAGTGGTAATGAAAGATATGGAGGTCTTTGAATATACAGCCTTACAAGTAAAAAAATCTGTTGTCGGTAATGGGCATGCCGATAAAATTCAGGTTTTAACTATGGTTCAGAGATTGTTAAAAGTTTCCTCTGATCTCTCTTCAGATTCAGCCGATGCATTAGCTTGTGCTATTTGCCATGCTAACATGAGTAATTCATTAGTAAAATTAGGTACTGGAAACCGAATGAAAGCAGGCAGAATTATATGATTGGAAGAATTCAAGGAAGATTGTTGGAGAAAACACCTCCAGTAATTCTTATTGACTGTAATGGTGTTGGTTATGAAGTTGAGGTACCTATGACAACTTTTTATGAGTTACCAGATATTGGTGATGAAATAACATTACTTACACATTTTATCGTTAGAGAGGATGCTCAGCTCTTATTTGGCTTTATTTCAGACAAAGAGCGTAAAACTTTTAAGCAACTTATCAAGGTAAATGGAATTGGGGCAAAAGTTGCATTGTCTATTCTTAGTGGAATTAGTTTCAACGATTTAATAAAAGCAGTTATTGATCAAAATGCTGATTTACTTTGTACAATTCCTGGTATAGGAAAAAAAACTGCTGATAGATTGACTCTTGAGCTAAAAGATAAGTTTAAGGGAGATGAAATGCAAGTTAATTCTGATGAGAACTCAATTCAAATGACTGATATACAAAATGCTTTATTAGCTTTAGGTTACAGCCATAAAGATGTAAGTAGTGTAACTAGAGAATTATCTGAAGGCATAAGTGTTAACGACGGAATAAGGCAATCGTTAAGATTATTATCTAGGAATTAAATAAGGGAAAGAAATGATTGAACCAGATCAGATTAAAGAAAAAGGTCCAATAGATGAGATTGAGGATAATCTTGAGCGCGCACTTAGGCCGAAGGCTTTAGACGAGTATGTTGGTCAGGATAAGTTAAGAGAGCAATTAAATATTTTTATGGATGCTTCTAAGAAAAGAGAGGAAGCTTTAGATCATGTTTTACTATTTGGGCCTCCAGGCCTTGGTAAAACAACTTTAGCCCATATTATTGCTCGTGAGATGGGGGTTAATTTACGACAAACTTCTGGCCCTGTTTTAGAGAAGACTGGAGATCTTGCGGCGTTACTTTCAAACTTAGAAACTAATGATGTTTTATTTATAGATGAGATTCATCGTTTATCTCCGGTCATTGAAGAAATTCTTTACCCTGCAATGGAAGATTACCGCCTTGATATTATGATTGGAGAGGGTCCTTCAGCAAGGTCAGTAAAATTAGAGTTACCGCCTTTTACGTTAATAGGCGCGACAACTCGAGCTGGAATGTTGACTAATCCATTAAGAGATAGATTCGGTATTGTATCTCGCTTGGAATTTTATTCCAATCAGCAATTAGCTAAAATTGTCGAACGTTCGGGAGGTCTCCTTGAGATAGAAATTGAAAAGAATGGTGCTGAGGAGATAGCTAACCGCTCAAGAGGAACTCCTAGGATAGCTAATAGACTTTTACGGCGAGTTCGAGATTATGCTGAAGTAAAAGGTACTGGAATTATAGATAAGGCAATTGCAGATAAAGCATTAAAAATGTTGGATGTTGATGAAGTTGGCTTAGACTCAATGGATATAAATCTATTGCGAGCGATAGTTGATAAGTTTTCTGGAGGACCAGTTGGACTAGAAAATCTTGCAGCTGCAATAGGTGAAGAGAAAGATACAATAGAGGATGTAATTGAACCTTATTTGATTCAGCAAGGTTACCTTATGAGAACTCCAAGGGGCAGAGTTGCCTCAACTATGACTTATGAGCATTTTGGATTAAAGCAGCCAAACAATTTAGATCTATGAAAAGTTTTGCTTCCTGGTGCGTGAGGGTATATTTTGAGGATACTGATAGTGGTGGAGTTGTATATCATGCAAATTATTTAAAATTTATGGAAAGGGCGAGAACTGAATGGCTGAGAGGTATTGGTTTGGATCAGGCTAAACTAAAATTAAAAGATAATATTATGTTTGTTGTCGCAAAGTTAAATATTGAATTCAAAAAGCCTGCTAAGTTTAATGATGAGCTGACGGTAATTACAAACATAGAAGGAATAGGGGCATCTACCATTTTTATTACTCAGGAAATTTTAAGAGATAATTATTTAATTTCATCTGCAAGGGTTGAAATAGCTTGTATTAATAGTAAACTTTTTAAACCACAAAGAATTCCTAAAAAAATAAAAGAGCAATTGGAGAAACTATGATTGTTGTAATGGACTTATCTTTCTTTTCACTAATTTGGGGGGCAAGTTTGCCCGTTCAAATGGTGATGTTAATATTAATTTCGCGTGAGTTTGGATATATACCTTAAAATTAAAATTTTAAAAATTACAGAGCAAAGTACTGATGAATTCGAGAAGTTTTTTTGGGCGGGGGGCAGTCTTAGTAGTCTATTTGAGACCTTAAATTCTGGTCAGAGAGATTCAATCGGCTTGTCATCAATATTCAGAGCTGGATATAAAGAATACCTTACCCAAAAACAAGGTAGTTTTGATAAAAAAAGTGTCGAAAGTGTTAGAAGGGCAATGCGAGCAACATTCAACAGAGAGGTTGATTCATTGGACAGGCATTTACCATTTTTAGCCTCTGTGGGTTCTGTAAGTCCATATATAGGATTATTCGGAACAGTTTGGGGAATTATGAATGCTTTACAAAAAGGATTCAAATGTAGCACAACCATCTTTAGCTCAAGTTGCTCCTGGTATTGCTGAAGCTCTGGTCGCAACAGCTCTTGGCCTACTTTGCAGCAATACCTGCGGTTATCGCATACAACAAATTTGCCTCTAAGGTCGATAGAATTTCAATTAGGTATGAGAGCTTTATGGAAGAGTTCATTAATATTATGGACCGTAAAGGCTAGGTAATGAGAAAAAGAAGATTAATGAGCGAAATTAATGTAACACCTTTTGTAGATGTAATGTTGGTTTTATTAGTAATTTTTATGATTACAGCACCGATGACCAATCCTGGTGTTGTTGAATTACCAAGGGTAGGTCAATCTTTAAAGCAGAAAGCAAACCCAATTATAATATCGATTAAAAAAAATGCTCAGACTGAAGTTGATGGAAAAGTCTACAAGAGAGATAAATTATTAGTATTTCTTAAAAAGAGATTGGAAAAAAATCCAGGACAATCCGTCGTCATTGCAGCAGATAAAAAAGTGAAGTATGGCGCAGTGATTTCAATAATGGACCTGCTAAAACAAAATGAAATTACTAAAGTCGGTTTGTTACTTAAACCTGAAAAATAATTAATGAAAATAATAAAGTTTGAAAATAATTATGAATTACAGGCAAATTTATTTTCTTTCGTGATACATCTAACTTTATTAATCTTTATAATGTTTACAGTCGACTGGAAAACTAAGGCACCACATTTTTCTGAAGTGGATTTATGGGACGCAGTTCCGACTCAAGTTAAAAAAGTAAAGCAAGAGCCTGTGAAGAAGAAGAGCATCGTAAAGAAAAAGAAAGTTGCAGAAATAAAAAAACAGAAAGTAATTCTGCAGAAGGAAGCTGAGATTAAACTAAAAAAAAAGAAAGCCGCAAAGAAAAAAGTACTAGCGCTTAAAAAGAAAAAAGAAATAGAGAGGATGCAAAGAAAAATTCTTAATCAGGAAAAAATTTCTAAGCTTCAGGAGAGGTTACTAGAAGATGAAAAGCTGGAAAATCTGCAGGAACAGCTTAGGGAGCAAGATCTTAGAAAGAAAGAAAGATTAGCGTTAGAGGGAGAAAGAGATATGGAGGCAGGGGTTAACTCTGGTGAGCTTGAAAGGTTTAAGATGCTTATTCAGCAAAAAATTCATCAGAATGTTAACAAACAACTTTGTGGGCTCGATGATGTATCTTTAATATTTGAAATTAGTTTGATGCCAACAGGAGATATTTTAGGAAATCCTAAGATGTTAAAATCAAGTAAAATAGAGACATGTGATGAAGCTGTGGAGAGGGCAATACTGCAATCACAACCATTGCCAATGCCAAAAGATAAGAAACTATTTAGAAAATTAAAGGGGTTAAAGCTTAAATTTTCGCCAAATGCAATAAATGAATAAGTGTTACTAAAAAATTATGAATAAAAAAATTACATCACTTTTGTTTCTTAGTCTATTAATATTTTGCAGTGCCTCTTATAGTTTAGAGGTTATAGAAATCCTGGGAGGAAGGGCAAACCAAATAGCTATTGCGGTGTCACCTTTTAAAGAGTTTAGTTCGCAAACAGACACTAGCAAGGTTCATCGAGTTATTGAATCAGACTTAGATCGATCGGGTCTTTTTAATACTCTCGATACAGATGGAGTTTCAAATCCACCGAGTAACGATTTGAATATCAACTTTACAAGGTGGTCTGCCCTGGACGCCCAATTTATTGTAGTAGGAAAAATTGATCAAACAGTAGATCGAATAAGGGTTTCTTGGAGTTTATTAGATGTTTACAAGGAAAAAACTGTTTTATCAATGGAATACGCTGGAAAACCCTCACAGTTTAGGGCGATTGGACATAAAATTGCTGACCAAGTTTACGAGAGATTAACTGGAAGCAAAGGTGTGTTCCATACAAAAATTGCTTTTGTAAAAAAGATTAATGATGATAAGTACGTTTTAAATATTTCAGATTACGACGGATTTAACGTTCGTACTATCATGAATTCAGGGCAGCCTATTATTTCACCGCGTTGGTCTCCAGACGGAAAACAAATTGCATATGTTTCTTTTGAAAAAAAGAAACCTGTGATTTACCTTCAAGAGCTAGCAACTGGACAAAGGACACTGTTAGCAAATTTTAAGGGAAACAATAGTGCACCCGCATGGTCCCCAGACAGTAAAAAATTAGCTATAGTTTTAACATATAACGCAAACTCTCAGATATATATTATTGACTCAGATGGTGGCGATATTAAACAAGTTATGAGATCAAGGGCGATTAATACTGAGCCAGCATGGGCCCCAAACGGTAAAGAGATATATTTTACTTCTAACAAATCTGGAGGCCCTCAAATATATAAATTAAATCTTGAGGATGATGAGGTAACTAGAATAACCTACGAAGGAAAGTATAATCTTTACCCAAGTTTGTCCTATGATGGAAAACTATTACTTTTCTTAATGCAGGACGGTGGCAAGTTTAAAGTTGCTACAAAACCAGTTTTCTGCTGCATTAAAACTTACAAATGGACCTTACGATGAAGCACCAATTTTTTCTCCAAACGGGCATATGATATTATTTACTTATAAAGACTATGGAAAAACCTCAAAAATTGGTACAGTATCAATTAACGGGTTAAAGATTACCCCTCTGGCTGTTGGAAATGAACAAATACAAGAGCCAACTTGGGGACCGATAACCAATTAACTTTTTTATATACTTTTAAGGAACTAGGATGAAAAAATCGTTATTATTAACAGTGGTAGTAGCAACTCTAATGGCTGGATGTAGTACTACAGAATTAGCTGATTCACAGCCGCTAAACCCACCTTTTCCAGAGTTAGCATCATCTTCTGCGGATGGTTCTGTTGATACATCTGGACTTGGTCTAGACGAACTTAGAGGCGATGCTAAACTTAGTAACAGAAGCGTTTATTTTGACTTCAACCAATACGTTGTTAAAGACGATTTTATGGATTCAATTGAAGCACACGCAGCTTATTTGAAGAATCACCCAGGGGCTAAAATGGTAATCAATGGAAATGCAGATTACCGTGGTTCTCATGAATTCAATCTTTCACTAGGCCAAAAAAGATCAGTAGCAGTTAAAGAAGCTCTTAATACATATGGTGCAGATGACAGTCAAATTGAAACTGTAAGTTTCGGTGAGGAATATGCAAATCAAGAATGTACGGGTGCAAAATGTGGAGAAGATAGACGAGCTGATATTGCCTACGAAGTAGAGTCTATGAGGATGAAAAAATATTTATGGGTAGTACTAGCTTGTTACTTATTGACTCTTTTAGATTGCTTCACTTTTAGATGCAAGAAAAAAAATTAATGACATTCAAGGCCAACTTAATAATATTCAAAACAATATAGAATTTACTATTAAAGAAAAATTTATACAGTACGAAAATGCTGAAAAAAATCAATCAAATACCAAAAGAATCATTGAGCTTAATAATAGGATAAGTAGCCTTTATGATGAGTTAGCAAAGTTAAATGGTGAAATTGAAGTCCTTAAATACCAAGTTAAAAATTCTGAAGATAGACACAAAGTACTTTATCAAGAATTAATTGATAGGTTGGAGAGGGTGGTTATCTTTGTAATGAAGATGAGAAAAAAAAATTAGAAGCGCCAGCTGTTGTTCTCGATAAAGAGCTTAAAAAAAGTGATGAGGCGCTAGACATTTCGCTAGAAAATAGTGACCTACCACCTTTGGTTGATAAAAGCATTGAACTGGAAGATTTTGCTAGAGCTGAGAAATTCCGTAAAGCGACTAAGTACAAGAAATCTTTCGATGCCTATGATAAATTTATTACTAGCTATCGCGATTCGGATTTTATTGTGGACGCAAAATTTGGCCTAGGTTACTCACAATATGCTTTAAAAAACTACAATGCTGCAATCAAAACTTACTTAAAAATCATCGAGCAATATCCCGATGATGGAAAAATTTCTTTCGTAATTTATGAAATAGCAAATTGTGAGATTCAGCTAACAAGAATAACTAGAGCGAAAAAGACCTTAAGAGGTTTAATCAAAAAATATCCCAACTCAGATATTATTCCTAGCGCTAAAAAAAGATTAAAAGCATTAGAATCTATTAAACTTTAATTTGGGCTGCCTTGGAATCAATTAAAATAAATGAAATCTTTTATTCACTTCAAGGTGAATCTTCTTTAGTTGGCTTACCAACAGCTTTTATAAGGCTAACTGGCTGTCCAATGAGATGTAATTATTGCGATACCGCTTACGCATTCCATGAGGGTAAAAATTTAAGCATCGCAGATATACTAAAAGAAATAAATGCTTTTAAAACAAAATATGTAACTGTAACTGGAGGAGAGCCTTTGGCTCAAAAATTATGCTTTGATTTACTTAGCACTTTGTGTGATGAAGGATATTTTGTATCTTTAGAAACAGGAGGAGCAATAAGTATAGCTAAGGTTGACCCAAGAGTTAAAATAGTTTTAGATATTAAAACACCAAAATCAGGGGAATCTAAAAATAATAAGTGGGAAAATTTAAGTTTAATAAAAATCGATGATGAGATAAAATTTGTGATTGCTGACTCAGAAGATTACGAATGGTCTAAAGCATTAATCGCTAATGAAGACATATATTCTAAATCACATATTATTTTTTCCCCTGTCTACAATAAATTATCTACTAAAAAACTTAGTGAATGGATTTTGAGAGATCATTTGCCTGTGAGAATGCAGGTGCAATTACATAAGGTTATATGGGGCGAAATTTCAGGTGTCTAAAAAAGCTATTATCTTATTGTCAGGTGGCTTAGATTCAGCAACCACTTTAGCTATTGCGACGAGTCAGGGCTATAGTTGTTATGCGATGAGTATAGATTACAACCAAAGACATAATATTGAGTTAGTTGCTGCTAAAAAGATTGCGAAGCTGTTCAAAGTTAAAGATTTTAAAGTAGTAAATTTAGATTTAAGTTGGCTTAATAGCTCGGCACTAATTAACAATGCAATTAAAATACCTGAATCTTCATCAACAGGGATTCCTGTAACCTACGTCCCTGCAAGAAACACAATATTAATGAGCTTAGCACTAGCATGGGCTGAAAATCTTGATTGCGGAAATATTTTTATTGGGGTTAATGCGGTAGATTATTCTGGTTATCCCGATTGTCGTCAAGAATATATAGATAGTTTTCAGAAAATGGTAAATCTTGCAACTAAAAGCGGGGTTGAAGGGAGTGAAATTAAAATTCACACTCCACTGATAAATTTATCTAAAGCAGATATTGTGACTAAAGGCACAAAGCTTGGTGTCGATTACTCTAAAACAATTTCATGCTATCAGCCAACACCAACAGGACTGTCCTGTGCAAAATGTGATTCTTGCAGATTAAGGAAAATTGGTTTTCAAGACGCTGGAATTATAGATCCAACAAGTTATGTAAATTTAGTGGTGTTTGAGGTAAATCCTAAAATAAATTTGCCAAAACCCCTCAAAATAGCGTAAAATTCTCGCCTTTCTAAAAAAATTATTATTTAAGAGAATATATATTATGGTAGTTATTAGACTTTCAAGAAGTGGATCAAAAAATAGACCTTATTTTAATGTTGTAGTAGCCGACTCAAAAAAGCCCAGAGATGGTCGTTTTATTGAACGTGTTGGATTTTATAATCCAATGGCAAACGTTGGTGCAGAGACATTGAGGCTGCAAACAGAAAGAATAGAGTACTGGCAGAGTCATGGCGCATTGCTTTCTCAAACGATGACTAGAATTGTTAAGCTTCATGCAAAAGGACCAGAAGGTTTGGCTGCAATGAAGAGAAAAGATGAAGAAAAAGCGAAAATAAAAAAATCTAAAAAAGATGCAGAAAAATTAGCATTAGAGCATCGGCACCAGCAGCAGAAGCTCCAGCAGCAGAGGCAGCTCCAGCAGCAGAGGCAGCTCCAGCAGCAGAGGCAGCTCCAGCAGCAGAGGCAGCTCCAGCAGCAGAGGCAGCTCCAGCAGCAGAGGCAGCTCCAGCAGCAGAGGCAGCTCCAGCAGCAGAGGCAGCTCCAGCAGCAGAGGCAGCTCCAGCAGCAGAGACAGCTCCAGCAGCAGAGACAGAAGCAAATAAAGAATAAAAGCTATTTTCTTCTGAGATGATAGAAGATTTTGTAGTAATGGGAAGACTTGGTGGTTCCTTAGGACTTAAAGGATGGCTAAAAATCCAAATATTTTCTGAAGAATTGGGAACATTAGGTAAATATAAAAATTGGTACCTTTCCAATGATGAAAAAAATTGGCAAATAATAAGAATTGAGCAATATAAGATTAGTACGAACAAAGTAAGTGTGAAATTTTATGATGTTGATGACCGAACAACATCTGATCCATATAAGAGTTATCTAGTTGGTGTTCCAAAGGACTCACTTCCAAAGCTGGAAGAAAATGAATACTACTGGGGTGATTTAATAGGATTTGAGGTACTTAACTTACAAAATATTTTATTAGGTCAAGTTGATACATTTTTAGAAACAGGCGCTAATGATGTCTTGGTTGTGGAAGGAAATAAGCAAAGATTAATTCCTTACACTCCAAACACCATTATAAAAATAGATAAAAAGCAGCAAAAAATTGTAGTATATTTAGGAAACTTATATTGTCTTCGCATTTGTCTACTGCTCCTCATCAGCCTCGTAAGAAACGAGAGCTAACAAGGGCTGTAGAGCTTTTAAAGATAAAAAAATTGATATGCATTTATGGAATCCAAGAGATTTTACTAATGATGTCCATAAAACAGTAGATGATAGACCTTATGGCGGCGGTCCAGGAATGTTAATGATGGTTGAGCCTATAGTAAGCTCAATTGCTGCTGCAAAGAAAAGACAAAATGATTTAGGTCTAAAGAAAAGTATGGTCATTCATATGACTCCTAAGGGTAGGGTGCTAGATAACAAATTAGCAAAAAATTTATCCAAACAGAAGGGGTTGATTTTAATTGCGAGTCGTTATGAAGGGGTTGATGAGAGGATTAATAGTTGGGTTGATGAGGAAGTATCAGTTGGAGATTACGTTACTAGTGGAGGAGAGTTGCCAGCAATGATAGTTATGGACTCTTTGATTAGGCATATACCTGGAGTATTAAATGATATTGAGTCAGCTAATCAAGATTCATTTGTAAATGGTTTGCTTGTGGATAATATTGAAGACTATGAGTACGAAGGTTTAAAGACGCCAGATATTTTATTATCAGGCGATCATGAAAAAATTAGACTATGGCGTCTTAAAGAGTCGTTAAAGTTAACTAGGGCAAAGCGTCCTGATTTGTTGGTCGATAGAATGTTAAATAAAGAAGAGTCTCGACTGCTTGAAGAACTAATAAAAGAGCAGGAACAAGATTCATGATAATTAAAAAGGAACTATAAAATGACAAATATTATTGAAACACTTGAGCAAGAAGAAATTGCTCGATTAGGTAAAGTAATTCCAAAATTTGCACCTGGAGATACAATTTCTGTTGGCGTAAATGTTACTGAGGGGACAAGAAAAAGGGTTCAGGTTTTTGAGGGAATTGTAATATCTAGAAGGAACCGAGGTTTAAATTCTTCATTCGTTGTTAGGAAGATATCATCAGGAGAAGGTGTTGAAAGAACTTTCCAAACACATAGCCCAATCATCGATTCTATTAAAGTTAAAAGAAAAGGTGATGTTCGTCAAGCTAAACTATTCTATCTTAGAGATAGGTCTGGCAAGTCAGCAAGAATTAAAGAGCGTTTAAAATTAAGAGATTCAGACAGTGAATTTGAGACTATTCCAGAAATGCTTGCTCCGATAGAGGCAGCTCCAGTAGCAGAAGCTCCAGTAGCAGAAGCTCCAGTAGCAGAAGCTCCAGGAAAAGATGAGCCAAATAAGTAATACTGATTGATTAAAAAAAAGCCCCATAAATTGGGGCTTTTTTTTATCTTGAATAGCTTTAGAATAAAACAATGGAAACCAATTCTAAACAAAAAATACTCCCCTTAGAGAATAAAGTGATTGATGAATTTATTGATCACCTGTGGTTAGAGGATGGTTTATCAAAGAATACTTTAGATAGCTATAGGTCAGACTTAATAAATTTTTCTACCTGGCTAAATGAAAATAAAAAATGTCATTTAATAAATGTTTCTCAATCAGAAATTCAGCAATATCTTTCATATAAATTTCCACTGTCAAAGGCAAGAAGTATTTCACGAACATTAGCAACCTTAAGGAGATTGTTTAGATTCTTTTTAAGGGAAAAGAAAATTAATATTGACCCTACGCTACAAATTCAAACTCCGAAAATCCCTAGGTCTCTTCCAAAAAGCCTAAGTGAAGAAGAGGTGGAGTCACTTTTAGAATCACCAGATATAAAAACAAATTCAGGCCTCAGAGACAGGGCCATGTTAGAGCTTTTGTATGCTTGTGGTCTTAGGGTAAGTGAGCTGGTTAATATTTTATTAACGGAGGTTAATGTTAATGACGGAATTGTTAGAGTCACTGGAAAAGGAAATAAAACTAGGTTGGTTCCTATGGGTGAAGAAGCTTTAGAGTGGATGCAGAAATATTTAAAAGACTGGGGATACTATTTTAAATAATAAGCCTTCAAAATTTTTTTTTGTTACCCACAGGGGAGGGGCTATGGTAAGACAAACTTTTTGGCACTTAATTAAGAGATATACAGTTATAGCAAATATTAATAAACCTATTTCTCCGCACTCTTTAAGACATGCATTTGCAACACATTTAATTAATCATGGCGCAGACCTTAGGGTAGTGCAAATGTTGCTAGGGCACAGTGATATTTCAACTACACAAATTTATACACATGTCGCCCGTGAGAGATTGAAGAAATTACATAAATCACATCATCCTCGAGGATGATTATCTGTTTAGGATAATTCCAACGAAATCAGTGTCAGGCAATATTTTTTGCTTAGAAATCTTAAGGCGAATACTTTTAAATGAAAAATTATCTTTTAAATTAGAGATAACTTCATTCTCTTCTCTAAAAGATGGTGCTTATTTTTTTTTGATATATCTTTAACTATTAATTCAACTTTTGAATAGTCGATGGTCTTAGAAAGATCATCTGAATCAAATGTTTCGCAGTCATTAAGCTCTATATCAATATCAATTAGTAACTCTTGAACAACTTTCCTCTCCCAGTCAGGAACTCCTATTATTGTTTTTACTTTTAGGCCATGCAGAAAAATATGATTTGTCATTAAAATTATTTGCTTTTCCAATATAGTATGTTAGTTGTTAAATCAAATATTAATAATATCCATAGCTTATTTGTTAGGAGCAATTTCTTTTGGGATTATTGTAAGTAAGATATTTAAAATATCAGATCCTCGGACTTTCGGATCAAAGAATACCGGAGCTACAAGATGATGGTGCTATCATTCCAGCAATAATAACTTTAATTTGTGATGCTTTAAAAGGCACATTAGTTGTAACTATCGCAATTAAGATGAATTTTACTGATTATGAGGTTATGTGTGTGGCTTTAGCGGTACTAATTGGGCACATTTATCCAGTATATTATAAATTTAAGGGTGGGAAAGGTGTGGCAACCGCATTAGGAATTTTGCTTGGTTTAAATCAACTATTAGCTTTATCTGTTCTCGTTATTTGGATCTTAGTATTTTTTATTTTTCGTTATTCATCATTGTCGGCCATAGTAGCATCATTGATGGCTCCAATTCTCTCAATGTATATATTTAACGAATCATTAAGTTTTTCAATTATTTATATATTTATTGCTGCACTTATAATTTTAAATAACAATACAGGCAAATTTATCGAGCATAAATCTAAACTGGTTGAAGCTCTTCAAGACTCCAGCGAGGCTTAATTGATATTTCGTAATGGTCATTAGTCTGCCCAGCAAGAAAGCGGTAGTGGCCAGCTAAAGCAATCATAGCACCATTATCTGTACAAAAATCAAGTGCTGGATAAAAGACATTAGAACCAAGTTTCTCAGTCATTTCATTTAAGGATTTACGTAGTGAAAGATTAGCACTAACTCCTCCAGCCACAACCAAAGTTTTAAACCCAGTATGTTTGAGTGCACGGCTGCATTTAATTGTTAGCGTTTCAGTTGCAGCAACTTCAAAAGCTTTTGCAATATCTTCTTTTTCATTTGGAAACTCAATAAATGTATTTTTAGCAAATGTCTTTAAACCACTAAAACTAAAATCAAGGCCTGGCCTATCTGTCATTGGTCTAGGAAAGATAAATCTATCTTTAACGCCTTTCGTTGCAAGTTTAGCAAGTGCAGGACCACCAGGATAACCTAAACCGAGTATTTTTGCGGTTTTATCAAAAGCCTCACCAACTGCATCGTCTAATGATTCGCCAAGGATTTTATATTCACCTATTCTGGTAACTTCGACAAGTAAAGTATGGCCACCCGAAACCAGAAGCGCTACAAATGGAAACTGTGGCTTATCAACCTCCAATAAAGGAGCTAAAAGATGGCCCTCCATGTGATGAACTCCAAGTGCTGGAATTCCAAGCCCCCAAGCTAGGCTCTGAGCAATAGAACCTCCAACCAATAAAGCTCCGGACAATCCTGGTCCAGCGGTATAGGCTATGCCTGTAAGGTCCTTTAATTGAATGTGACTATCACTAAGCGCTTCCTTAATCAAAGGAAGGGCTCTTTGAATATGGTCTCTCGAAGCTAGTTCTGGAACCACACCCCCATATTCAGCATGTAAATCAACTTGAGAAAAAAGTTTGTGCGAAATAAGGCCTTTTTTACTGCTGTAAATTCCTATTCCTGTTTCATCACATGAGGACTCAATCCCCAATGTAATTAAATTTATAGTTTTTTTTAATATTAGTTGAAAAAAAGCAATATTAGCATTAAAATGAACGCCTTTTAGGATTAAGCAATTAAGTATATTAACGAAGTTAATACATTAACTATTAAAAATTAATAAAATTTTAAAAAGAAAATTTAATGTCAACAATAAAAGTAAAAGAGAACGAGCCATTTGATGTAGCACTAAGAAGATTTAAGCGTCTAGTTGAAAAAACTGGTCTATTAAATGATTTGAGGGCAAGAGAGTTTTACGAAAAGCCAACTTGGGAAAGAAAGCGTAAAGCTGCTGCTGCTGTTAAGAGACAGTATCGACGTTTAAGAAACCAAATGCTTCCTCCGAAATTATTCTAAAATATATTATATGTCCCTTAAAGAAAAAATTACTGAGGACATGAAGTCTGCGATGCGTAGTAAAGAGCCTGACAAACTCGGAATAATAAGGTTACTTCTAGCAGCAATAAAACAAAAAGAAGTGGATGAAAGAATTGAGTTGAGTGACGACGATATTCTTAAAGTGATAGAAAAAATGTTAAAGCAAAGAAGAGATTCAATAGAAGCTTTCAGCAAAGCAATATGGAAGGTATCATAACCAAAGAAGAGTTTGAAGTAGTTGCTTGTATCATACCAACTGAAGGTATTGTAAATGTAGTTAAAGATGAAGAGTAGTTGGTATTATAGAGAGATGGGTAGTAGGAATAAAAAGACTGGAAAGTTATCCCACTACGATGTGAAAGTAACTGATTATAAAATATCAGATTGTGAATGTAAAGCAAGAGAGTTCAGAGCTCATACACCTTGTAAACATATGAAGAGATTACATGAAAAATTAACACATTTAAGTATATAATATGAATGGAACATTATGGAATGATGATACGATAGAGTATTTCAAAAAATTGAATAAACCTGGTTGTGAGGGAGACTATATTCGAGCAATAACCGATTTTCAGCTAATTGTCCTTTTCATCAAGAAAAAACACCTTCTTTCACGGTTAGTCCATCTAAGCAGTTTTACCATTGCTTTGGTTGTGGGGCTCATGGTAATGCGATAAGTTTTTTAATTGAACATGACGGGCTAACATTTTTAGATGCGATTAATTATCTAGCAAGCTCTGTTGGGCTTGAAGTCCCAAAAAGTAACTTTCAGTCCCCAGAAAAAAAACAGCAAAGTTCAAATTTATTAGAGGCATTAAATATTGCTAATATTTATTATAAGAGGCAGCTTAAAAAATCAAGCTTAGCAATAAATTATTTAAAAGATAGGGGCTTGTCCGGTCAAATTGCTAAAGATTTTTCAATTGGTTATGCACCAGATGGCTATGAGAATTTAAAATCTGCCTTCAAAAACTATCAAGATGAAACTTTAATTAAAGCTGGATTAACTAGTAAAAGTGATAGCGGAAAATATTACGATCGTTTTAGAGGCCGTATTATGTTCCCAATTTATAATACAAAAGGAGATGTAATAGGCTTTGGCGGCCGAGTTATAGATTCAGAAAAAGAACCCAAAATATTACAATTCACCCGAGACACCATTATTTCAAAAAAAATATGAATTATATGATTTAATTGAAGCTGAAAAGCTATTCACGATAGAGTCAAATAATAGTTGTAGAAGGATATACTGATGTTATCGCCCTACACCAAAATGGTATTAAAAATGCAGTTGCAGCGCTTGGTACTGCATTTACAAAATTTCATATTAATAAACTTTTAAGATATAGTAAAAATATAGTTTTTTGTTTTGACGGTGATATAGCAGGACAGAAAGCAGCTTGGAAAGCATTACAAACGTCATTACCTGCTATCACTGCAGGCTTAGTTATTAAATTTTTACTATTACCTGAAGGGGAAGATCCTGACACATACGTAAGAGAAAAATCAGCAAAAGATTTTCAGAATCTTGCTAGGCAAGCGTTACCACTTACAGAATACGTTATTAAGTATTTAACAACAGATAATGATTTAGTTTCTCAAGAGTCAAAAGTTAAATTTTTAAATAATATAGAACCAATTATATTGGATTCTGTACAAAATTTTCACTATTATTTAAAAAAAGAATAGCCGAACTTGTTAACTTAGATATGAGTGAGATTAATCAGGTAATTGGTAAGGTAAATAAACAAAAATTACCGACAAGGCAAAAGGTAAATAATAAAATTCAAAGAAAAATTTTAATGTCCAGCACAAGAAAATTCTCTCTTTTAATTATTTTAAATCCAGGTTTGGCAGAAAAAGAAGACCTTCATATGTTTCAATCAGACCTCCATGAAGCTAAGTTGGCAAATGCGATAATTGAAATATCTCTAAAAGATGGCGAGTATAATATGGCTTCAATATTTCACTTTTTGTCTAACAGGTTTGGTGAAAAAGTTGTTGAAGAATTGAATTCCCAACTTGCAACAGTAGGGGAAATGAATTATGAGTTAGAGATTGACGCTTTAAGGACTAATCTTAAAAATAAGCAGTCAGCTATCGAGAAAAAAAATACATTAAATCAAATTGAAAAAAAAGGTAATACAAGCTTACTGTCAGACGAAGACAAAGATTTTTTAAGAAATATAACTAAGAGATAATTGATTGTTTTTAAATGATTTTAATATGAAAAGACTTAAGCTTTGTATTGATTTAAAGTTAGTATTTGGATTAGTAATTTTTATTAAATTTCTTAAAAAATGTCAAAAGTCATTTCCTTAGACATAAAAAACTTAGACATAAAAAAGGCCATCATGGGAAGACCAAAAAAGAATCCAGCAGACCAGAAAACTAAACGCGTTACTCGCGTTAAGAAGTTAAAAGACCTTTATCAGCAAGATGCAACTAATAACCCAGCAGAAGCTGAGAATAGAAGGGCTCAACTTCTAGCTCTAATTTCCTTGGGTAAGCAGAGAGGCTATCTTACAAATGCAGGAAAGATTTGAAAAGCCTAATCCTGATAAAACTATCGGAACTAAAGGAAACAATTATTCAAAATTAGAAGATAATGGTGTAAAATGTGAAATCAAAAATTTAGTTGCAAAAATTCCGGATAATGTAACAGATGAAGAGGCTGCCTTTACAGTTATAGGTGTGGCAACAGTAGATTCAGAGTTTGGTAGAACAACAGATCCAGTCAGAATGTATATGCGAGAGATGGGGACAGTTGACCTGCTTACAAGAGAGGGTGAGATTGTAATTGCTAAAAAGATTGAAGGAGGAATGAGGTCAATGATTCAGGCCATATCAGCTTCCCCTGGGATTATAAATGACTTGATGAAAATGGCTGACAAGGTTCGTAAAAATGAATTAGGTGTCGATGAGTTTGTTGATGGACTAATTGATCTTGAGGCAGAAAAAGAATTAGCAAAGCTTGCAGCACCAGTTTTACCTAAGAGTGACGATGAGGAAGAAGAGGTTGATACCGGTAAAGCAAGCGGGATGGCGCCAGAGGAATTAGCTAAATTTACCCAAGAAGTTTTAAAGCGTTTTGATATAATTAAAAAAGCCCATAAAAAACTAGCAGACCTGCGTAAGAAAAATAAATGGACGGACGATGATCTTTATAAAAAACACCAAGAAATAATTATAAAGGAATTAGAAAATTTTAGGTTCGCATCAAAATTTGTTGAATTATTATGCGACAAGATAAGGTCTTTTATGACCCAAATACGTACTATCGAAAAAACAATTATGCATTTTTGTGTAACAGAGTCGAAAATGCCAAGAGCACATTTTAAGAAAAGTTTTCCGGGTAATGAAATAAATGTAGAGTGGCTCCTAGAAGAAAGTAAGGTAAAAAAACCTTATGTTGAGAGGCTTCTTGAGTTAAGGCACGATATTGTAGATCAGCAAACTAAGTTGATTGACCTGCAAGAAGAAGCTGGTATTCCAATTAAGCAGTTTAGAGAAATTAATCTAAATATGACACGAGGTGAAACTAAGGCAAAAAAAGCTAAACGTGAAATGATTGAAGCTAATTTAAGACTAGTAATTTCCATTGCCAAAAAATATACAAATCGTGGCTTACAATTTCTTGATTTAATTCAAGAAGGAAATATAGGTTTAATGAAGGCGGTAGATAAGTTTGAATACCGAAGAGGATATAAATTCTCTACATATGCTACTTGGTGGATTAGGCAAGCAATTACAAGATCAATTGCTGACCAAGCTAGAACAATCAGAATCCCAGTTCATATGATAGAAACTATTAATAAAATTGTAAGAACTCAAAGACAAATTATGAGGCAACAGGTGCTGAGCCAGAACCTTCAGAGTTAGCTGAGAAAATGGAAATGCCAGAAGAAAAAATAAGAAAAATATTAAAAATTTCAAAAGAACCTGTTTCTCTAGAGAAACCATTGGAGACGAAGATGACAGTCATTTAGGTGACTTTATTGAAGATGTTGGTACGCTTACTCCGGGAGATGCTGCGATATACACTAGCTTCAAGGAGCAACTGATGATATTCTTGGTAGCCTTACAGCGAGAGAAGCAAAAGTTTTAAGAATGAGGTTTGGTATCGGAATGAATACTGACCATACCTTAGAAGAAGTCGGGAAACAGTTTGATGTGACTAGAGAGCGCATAAGACAAATTGAGGCTAAAGCGCTTCGTAAGCTTAGACATCCAACTCGATCTGAAAGACTCAAAACCTTTTTAGATAAAGATTAAAATTACGGGCTCATAGCTCAGTTGGTTAGAGCAGGGGACTCATAATCCCTTGGTCCCAGGTTCGAGTCCTGGTGGGCCCACCAATAAATATAGAGCTTCTAGAAGATTATTCTTTTCGAAGCTTTTTTATAACTGCCATAAATACCATGCTGCAATAGATTTATATGGATGCCAGTCTTCTGCAATCAAAGATAATTCCTTTGCAGTAAGTGGTTTTTTAGTTTTTTTTAGTTTTTGGTAATTATTTTTAATTGCTAAGTCGGAAGAAGGCATTATATTCATAAAGCCAAGATTGAAAATCATCAACATTTTTATTGTCCATTCTCCAACCCCTTTAATATTTATTAGTTTGTTAATTATTTCCTCTTCTGTCATTCTTTGTAACTCTTCCCGATTGGGAAAATACCCTGTATGTGCCATCTCTGAAATTTTAATGATGGTATTTAGCTTATTTAATGATAGTCCGCATGCTTTTATTTCCATGTGATCACTATTTAAAAGTAAGTAAGAGTTTGGAAATTTGTTCCCAAAAAAAAATAAAAATTGTTTATAAATACTGCTTGCTGCTGCCGGAGATAATTGTTGAAATATCATTATGTAACATCTATGGAGTTTGAAGATGAAATTACTGCTAATTTTAATATTACACTTACCAACTCGTGAAACTAAAGAATTCCAATCACTGTCGACCCCCTTAAGAAATAGGGATGCTTCTCGAATTTTTAAAGGAAAAAATGCATTTTATGGAGACAGAAATCATATACACCATTTATTAATTGATAAATTTTCAATTTGATTAATCATTCCTTCGACACTTTCATTGGCGTCAATCCAGGCACCTTGGCCACCCATATCTGTTTTTACCCAGCCAGGATGAAGTGTTAGAGTTGAAATACCTTGGCCTAAGAGATCATGACTTAAACTACGCATCATGCTGTTAAGGGCAGTTTTACTTGATCTGTATATGTAAGAGCCCCCACTTGTATTATCATCAATACTCCCCATTTTACTTGTGATAGAGACAACTTTTTTGGACTCACCGATTAACAAATTAGGCAGAAAATTTTGAATTATTTCGTAGGGAGCAATGGTATTAACAAGAAAGCTATCCATCCAATCATCTTTATCAATGTCGCCTAAAGTACTTGGTCTATAAATACCTGCATTGTTGATAAGAATATCAATTGGTTGGCTTTGAAGGGAGTTTGAGAGTGCTTTTATCTGGACCGTGTCACTCACATCCAATGAATACATTTGAATAGAATCATGTTTCTTACTTAAAGAATGCAAGTCACTCGCGACATCTTTATTTCTACAGCATGCAATAACGTTATAATTATTTTCACTATAGCACTTAGCAAACTCTAGACCCAACCCACGGTTTGAACCAGTGATTAATACTGTTTTCATTGTAGCTATCCTTTTTTGTTTAAACTATATCGTTAATTTTAAGTCTATACTGCTTGATATGGTAATTTTTTTTAAAGGCACCACTACAATGATAATAAAATTTTTTCTTGCTACTTTATTTTTAATGGTAACCAACGCTTATGCTGTAGAGTTAGACCAATACTGTACGACCAGTCTAGCTGAAGGAAATTTTCATAAAACAGACTGTAGTGTTAATAGTGCCTATGAAGGTAAGAAATATTGTTTTGGCAATACAAAATCAAAATCCATTTTTTTAGAAGATCCTAAAGAAACTCTTAACCAGGCTTTAGCATTTTATGAGAAAAATAATAATATAGATCGAGTAAAAATATCTCAAGAAGCTGCTAATGATATCCTAGATGATCCAGACTGTAATTTTTCTAATAAAGATTTAGGGTACTTATATTTTAAGGAAAAAGATTTTACACATTGCACAATGATTAATACTAGTTTCTTCGGTGCCGATCTAAGAGGAGCTAACTTGTCGGGAGCTAATCTTCAGAGAGCATACCTTAACTTAGCCAGGTTGGAAAAAGCAAATTTTTCTGGTGCAATACTCATTGAGGCCACTATTTTTCAACCAATATTTGGACAAACAAATTTTAAGGGAGCTAATCTAACAAATGCGAGAATGATTGGTACTCTAGGTAATGTAGATATGTCAGGAGCTTTAATAGTTAATGGTAAATTTGGATTAGATGTTGGTAACCAGCCCATGGGACAAATGAAATTTGATTCCTCAGGTGGAAAATTTAATAATGCTAATTTTGAAGGTGCTGACTTAAATATTGCCAGTTTTATTTTTGGTGATTTAAGAGGTGCTAATTTAAAAAATACTAATCTTGTATCGTGCGGAACTTATTCAGACGGATCTTCGCGGTGCCGATTTAACTGGAGCAAACCTTACCCAAGCAAATGTTGATGGTGCAAACTTTGAAGGGGTTGTTGGATTAGATAAAACTATTGGATTCGATACTGTTCAAGGGAAATGTAAAAACTGCTAATACCAATAAAAAACGCCCTATAAGGGCGTTGTTTTATGAAACTAATTTAAATTAATTTACTGCTGCTTTTAGCGCGGCTCCTGCTTTAAATGACGGCACTGTTCGTGCTGGTATTTTAAGTTCGGCGCCTGTTTGAGGGTTACGACCTGTTCTAGCAGCTCTTTTAGCTGTTTTAAAAGTACCAAAGCCAATTAGGGTAACAGTGTCACCTTTTTTTAATGCTCCAGTGATAGATTCGATTACTGCTGCGTCAACTGCTCGTCCTGCATCCGCTTTTGTAGAACCTGTGTGTCCTGCAACTGCTTCAATTAATTCACCTTTGTTCATAAAAATCTCCCATGTTTAAATTTATTAATTCCTTAAAAACCTTGCTAAACAGTGCTGTACAAGTGTCTAATTACTTTGCCTTTTTTAAAGTTTGTTGTCAAGAAGAAATAATCATTTTTTATTCAGACTAGCTAATTATATATTGAGTTTGCTGTCAAGAAGAAATAATCATTTTTTATTTGCCTAAATTACTTTTTTTAATTTCTTATTTGATTAATGTTACAATATTCAAATGAAAAATGAAGAATTAATTAAAAAAAAACATGGTGGCCTGAGGCCTGGTTCAGGTAGAAAAAAAGGGAGTGGGCCTTATGGAGAAACAACAAGTGTTATGAGGATTCCCCAAAGTCGAGTGACAGATATAAAAACATACCTTGCGATGTCACAGTATGACAATATAGCAGATATTAGTTTAAGTCCCACAAAGCCGAGTTATAAACCTTTGTTCTTATTTGGCCATAAAGTACCGGCAGGCTTTCCTTCACCAGCAGATGATTACGTTGAAAAAAGATTAGATTTAAATGAATATTTGATTAAGCAATATGAGTCGACTTTTTTTGTCAGAATTAAAGGGGACTCAATGATTGATGCCGGCATTAATGATAATGATATTGTTATTAACCCTTCCATATTGGTTAATTCGGTAAGTACATCAAAACTAGACTTTCAAAGATTATGCAAAACACCTTCTTGAACAAGAAATTGGCAAAAAAGATATAGACACTTTTATAATTACTGAAAATATGCAATTTGAAATATGGGGTGTGATTACTGGGGCTGTAAGGAAATTCAAGTAATCAAATGATTGCTTTAGTAGATATTAATAATTTTTATGTGAGTTGTGAGCGATTATTTGACCATAAATTAAATGATAAGCCCGTCGTTGTTCTTAGCAATAATGATGGCTGTATTATTTCAAGATCTATGAAGCAAAAGCTTTAGGAATAAAAATGGGGACCCCGTTTTTAAAGTAAAAAATTGCTTATAGAAAAACATCTTATTACGTGTCTTCTAACTACGCATTCTACGCAGATATTAGTCGCACGTTGTTGGCTCTTCTCGATTTATAATCTTTTATTTCAGATAATGAATGTTTTTTAGATTTAAAAGGGTCCCGACAACTAAACGATTTAGGGCAAGAGATAAAAAATAAATTATGGAAGTGGCTTGGTATGCCTGTTTGTGTCGGTATAGCCCCTACAAAAACATTAGCTAAATTTGCAAACCATTGTGCAAAAAAGCAATCAGTTTAGAATTTGTTCAAGCAGCTCAATCTCTTGGATACTCAAGTATTAGAACAATGAATAAAACTGAAGTAGGAAAAATATGGGGAGTTGGGAATAAAACTGCAGCTAAGCTTAACGCTCTAGATATAAATTCAGCACTTGGTTTAAAGCTAGCTGAAAAAAAATATATTAAAGATTTATTTAATATTAATATAGAGAAAATAGTTTATGAGCTTAACCAAGTCTCTTGCTTTCCGATAACACACAAGCCTGCAATTAAAAGAGAAATAATTGTGTCTAGAAGTTTTGGGCATTCTGTAAGTACATTAAAAGAAATGAGTGAAGCTGTTACAACCTTTACGGCGCGAGCATCATTCAGGGCTCGCAAGCAAAATACAATCGCAAGTAGTGTAGGCGTTTTTATTAATAGCAGTCGTTTTAATAAGAGTACTAATTATTATGCAAATAGCATAAAGATTAACTTACCAGTTCCATCAAGCAGCAACCATTTAATTTTACCAAGTGCATTATTTGCTTTGCGATCTATATTTAGATCAAATATTGATTATACGAAATGTGGAGTTTTATTAATGGGGTTAGAAAGTGTTACCAATAAACAAGAGGGTCTTTGGGCTAGTGAAAGTGATAAAGATTTTAAGCTCACTAAAGTTATAGATGAGATTAACTGTAAATTTGATAAATCGAGTGTTCGGTCAGCGATGCAACCGATAAAACCAATTTGGGGGATGAAGCAATTAAGAAAAAGCCCTGCATTTACAAGTTCGTGGAAAGAATTAATGGTTGCGAGGTGATAAATTTAAGGAGTAGGCTTTAGTTGAATAAAATTGTCATTTTCTTGAAGGTGAACTTTCCAGCCTTCAAAATACAGCTCACTAATATTTGGATTTAACTGAATTTTAAACGGAGCTTTTCCTTTATGAGTAAGTTTTTCTCCTGCTTCAATTGCAGGTCTGACTAAAAATATTTTTTGAATTCAAGTGGTAAAACATCTATATATAAAGAGAAATAATATGAAAATAAGTGGCCGGCTTCTCAGGTAATCGGGTGGAAAATGTTTTTGTTTTTGTTGACTTAATAGTACATAAGAAATCAATTGTAGTATTAGGGACTTCTATTTTTGTGGTTACCAAAGACTTTTTTTTCAGGGGAGGAGAAGGAGCCTTACTCGAGGAGTTAACTAATATTGGTCCATCAGTAGACGAGAGCTTATCAATCTGACTTCCTATAATTGCAGCATCATCCGGATTAATAGTTATTAAAGTATTTTCTTCGTCGCCATTTAGATTGCCTGACAAAAAAACTACTGAATAATAAATTATAATAATGGTTAATAAAATTATAGGTAGGATGTATTTACTTAGTATCTTAATTATTTTTTTAAGGAATAAATTTTCCTCAATAATAATTGAGGAATTATCCTGAGTAAACAATAGTAAAGATACAGTTTGATTTATTTAAATCAATATCAATATCCAAGAATGCAGCATATTTTTTGAGAGACAAGTGTTGGAAGTGGGGGGCAGCAAAACCTTTTTGCGAATTAGACTAGGGTTTATAAATAAAAGATGCTCTATTATTGATTCCGTAAAGTATACTGAAGTAATTTTCTTTTTTTTATAAGCGACTACATATTATAGGAAGTTTGCTTATTCATTCTTTATATATACCTAAATAAAATAACAGCTACTAAAACAATGGCTGTGGAGCAACTAAGAGCCCTAATGGGTTAACACTTTTTTCAGAAAAATATTTGCTTAAGATTGATATTCCAGCTGGATTGGGGGCATTTGCTATTACGGTAAGGCCTCCACCTGTTACAGCCCCAGCTACTAGAGCAATCTTAAATTCATCACTTAATCCTTCAACTAAAGAGCCTAAGTATGTAAGTGCGGCATTATCTGTAAAGGCAGTCAATATAGTAGCCCCGTAGAAAACCTCTGATGAATTCATTGAGAGGAGAACTGGTTTTAGCCACCATGCTTGCATAGAACCCAAAACAACTAGTCCCGCAAGAAAGAAAGCAACCAGGAGAGCTTCTTTTAAAATGAGTTCATTTTGATACTTTTTATAGGCAGAGGTAAACCCAAGAAAAAACAAAAAGAGAGACATAAAGAATGCAGCATAATGAGCAAAATATACGACGCCAAACAAGAAAATAAGGTGTATAAAAATAATTGGAAATGGCATGTTTTCTTTACTACTTGCGTTGAAGGTTATTTTATTTAAGTTTTCTTTAAAAATAAATACAATACCTATCGTATTTATAAGCACTGCAATTGCAGATCGCCAACCAAAATTTGAAATCATAAACCATAAATCCCAATTCCAAGTATTGACTGACCATTAGAACTGGCGGAGCTGCGAAAGGTGTTAATGTCCCACCGATAGATATATTGACAAATAAGACTCCCAGCGTTGCATATTTGAATTTATTACTGACTTCCTTGCCAAAGTAATTTCTGCCTAACAGCATAGCTGCAAGGGTCATAGCAGCTGGCTCAGTAATAAAAGAACCTAAGAGAGGTACTAGACTTAATAGCAGCGCATAAATTGCTACCTCTTTTTTAATTGGCAAAAGCCTGGAAAAAAATAAAACTATTTTTTCCGAAAGAATTAAAATAGGTTTAGTTGCAGCAATAACCATAATGACAAAAACAAACATAGGCTCTGTAAAGTTTCTAGATTGAACAAAATCAACGGCCTGATCTTTTCCGTCAATGGAAAACATGAATAATACGAGAATCATCGCCCAAAAACCGAATACAACTTCTATTTCCCCTAGGAAATGAAGTAACCCTGAGTACTTGGGGTTTGAGTGTGCAAGATGCTCAAAATATTTAGTTGAAAAAGTATGAATAATTGCAGTTAAAAATAAAGCTGCAGCAATGAGCTCTATAGCTGTAGGATTCAACATGTTTTATTGACTTTCAAGTTTATTGTTAAAAATATAGTAGTATTTTACCATTGCTAAGCTAACTTGTTTTTTTTTTAACGTCATTTAGCTTATTAAAATTTATTAAAAATATAGGTAACAAGGAATATTTAATGAAAGCGTTGTCACAAAACGAAGTTCAGAAGCTTCTTTCCCTCCATCAAAATGGAAGTGATAAGGATGTCATTCAGAAAGCTCAATCTTTGATTAAAGATCACCCAGAAGAAATTATTTTACATAATATTTTAGGGGTGAGTCTTGAAAAATTGGGGTTATTCTCTGAAGCAGCATTAGCTTATAAATCTGCCCTAACTATTAATCCAGAAATACCTGAATTAAATTTAAATTTAGGGGCAATGCTTTATGCTTTGAAAAAAAGTGATGATGCAGTAATTTATTATAAAAAAGCAATTAAGATTAAACCAAATTTTGTAGAAGCATTTTTTAATTTAGGGATTGTCTTTGCAAAGTCAAAATAAAAATAATGAAGCAATTGAAAGTTATGAGAAAGCAGTAAAAATCCAACCTGGTTTTTATGAAGCAATAGCAAATATAGGAACTATCAAGCAATTACAGGGGGACCTCGATCAAGCAATTGAATTATTTATACAATCTTTATCTATACATGAGGATGGAAGGGGTAATTATAATCTAGCATCTGCTTATAGAAATCAAGGAAATTTATCGCTAGCGATTAAGTATTACAGGCGAGCAATTAAGGTTGGATCTGGCGAGGCTGAATTTTATTCTGACTTAGGTGATGCACTTTGGCATGAAGGGAAAATTGAAGAGGCTAATCAATTTTTAAGAATGGCTGTAAAAGTTAACCCAAGTCATCCTAGGGCCAATTATCAGTTAGCAATTTTCCTTTATGATAATAAAGAATTTGATGATGCAATTAAGTACTTTGAGACTTCAGGTTTTGAGGATTGGCAAGAGCGTGTTTTATATTGCACATATAAATTAGAAAATTTTGATGAGTTTAAAGAAAAATTATCGGTAGTAATTAAAAAGAAAAACTGTTCGCCTTTTCTTGCAACATTATCAAAGCACTACTCCCAAAATTTTAAAATTAAAGATAGTTATAATTTTTGCCCAAATCCATTGGAGCTAGTTCCGCAAAACGACATTCCGATCATATCGAAGATGAAAAATTAAAAAATCAACTTCTTTATGATATCAAAACTTCAGAAATTGCAGAGCGAAAGCAAAGTCGATTATTTTCTGGCACCCAATCTTCTGGAAATTTATTCAAAAGATCAGAGGCTTCTTTTAGGGCGCTGGAGATTGCATTGAAGAAGGTAATCAAAAAATATTATGATAAACATAAGGGTAAGCATTGTGAATTTATAAATTCATTTCCCAAAAACTATGTTTTCAGTAGTTCGTGGTTTGTTAGGATGCAGTCAGGCGGGCATTTAACTTCCCACATCCATGAAGATGGGTGGTTAAGCGGGGCGGTATATTTATCAATCCCAAAAAAAACCAAAAATAGAAATGAAGGCGCAATAGAATTAAGTACCGACGGAGATGATTACCCTAAGTTACATCAAGAGTTTCCAAAAAAAACTATTCTTCCAGAAGATGGAGATGTTATCTTTTTTCCTTCATCGGTTTTTCATCGAACCATTCCGTTTGAATCTAGAGAAGAAAGAATTTGTATAGCCTTTGACCTAAGACCTTCTTTACAATGAGCGCACTGTTTTTGCTAAGTGATTTAAGAACCTCATTGCCACCTCAGGATCTTCAGTCAATATTTTTTTAATATGAAGTTCATTGGCAGTGATAATTCGACACCAATCTGAAGAGACGACTGCTTTACTCACCCTTGGAAGTCTACTTAATAGAGAGTCTTCTCCAAAGTACTCACCAGCTTGAATTATTTCTATAATTTTATTATTTTTTAATATCGTAACTTCTCCCTCAATCACAAAGTACAATTTAAAATCTTGCTCCCCAGCGCTAAAAATAACTTTCTCTTTTTTGTACTTGCTCCCATAAATTCTCATTAAATCTTTGATGATCGGATGACGATGAATATTTTTGATGATAAAAATTTGTTTTAATAATAATAAATCTTGCTTATGAAGTGCAGCAATAAGTTCTGCGCCAATCAGGAGCGCACCAGTATTTAAATATAGCCATATTAGTGAGATAAATAAATTCCTTAAGCTACCGTAGAAAAGTCCATATGACTGACTCATACTTATAAAGAAATCAAATGCATTAATTAGAAAATACCAACATACAGTTGTTAATATGCTCCCAATTATTAGGTATCTTTTTTTAATTTTTATAGGCATATAAAACTGAAAAAATCCTGTAATAACTATGATCATAGTTATAAACGATAAAAACGATGCAAGAAAACTTACTTCGATAACTGGGATATAGCCATCAAGATAAGTAGTAGCTTTAGTTAGGTATATATTGATAAAGATATAGGCACAAAATAAAATCATGATTGCTAGAACGGCAAAAATATCTTTAAATTTATTTTTAAAGAATGTTTTACTTTTAGCTAAACCAAGGATAACTATGAAGCTTGCCCAACTTATTTCTTCTCCAGCAGCTAAAAATAAAATAATAATTAAAAAAATTCCCCACCCTAACTCCGAGGATGAAAAATTGATAACTTCCCTCATCAGTTTATGGTTTATTTGAGGGAGAAGATGTGAGGTGACTGTTTCAAGTTCTGCTAAAGCAAAGGCTGAGTTTGTTAACCATTGACTGAGAAAGAAAAAAATCAAAAGTATTAGCGGTACCATTGCAAATAGAGTAAAAAAAGATATTGAGGCATTTAAGGCCATAAAATTATGCCGATGGCATCCATCAAATAATTCCATTAGGGTAAAGTAAGTAGCCCTCCGATACCTTTTTAAAGATTTAAATAGGTGTATGAGCCAAAGATAAGTAAATTTCATTAAAGGGCTTTAAATTTCTCGGTAGCATAAATTAGAGCCGATAGGGTTCCAGCTTCTGAGGCAGAATGTCCAGCATCTGGAATGATAATAAGTTTACTCTGGGGGATTGCTTGATGGAGATCAAATGCTGTTTTTGGTGGGCAAACCATATCATATCGACCTTGAACAATTATTACTGGTGTTTCATTTAAGTAAGTCAACGCCGGACAAGGTACGATCGCCATCAATGAAGCATTTATTAATTATATAATGTAGTTGTACTTTTGCTCTTGCAAGCTCAAAGTCTTCATCTATTGACCCTGAGTTTTCTTTTGAATGTTCAGGTATTAATTTTAAAATGCTACCTTCAAAATGATTCCACGAGATAGCCGCTTCTTTTGCAGATTTTTTATTTTGCTCATTAAAAACTAATTCGGTATATCTCTCTACTAAATTTGTAGTTGCTGCTTTTAGCTATGAAAAATTTCTAAATTTTGATGAAGCTCAGGAAAAAACTGATTTACCTCATTTAAGAACCATTCAAGTTCTTTCGTTCGACTTAAAAAAATGCCTCTAAGTATTAAGCCAGCGATTAACCCTGGTTTTTGAATCGCATAGGCTAATGCTAATGTGCTTCCCCATGACCCACCAAAAATAATCCATTTAGAAATATCTAAATGTTTCCTAATTGTTTCAATATCATCAATAAGGTCATCTGTAGTATTTTGAGTTGTTTCTCCTAGGGGCTCACTTTTACCGCACCCTCTTTGATCGAATAGTACAATACGATAATGTTTTGGGTCAAAAAATCGCCTTTGTTTTTCACCACAACCGCCTCCAGGGCCACCATGTAAAAATAAGATTGGCTGCCCATTAGGATTTCCAGATTCCTCAACATAGACCTTATGTATATCACCACACTTTATATGTGTTGTATTGTATGGTTCTATTTCAGGAAACAGTGTTTTTTGGCTAAATTCTGACATATTATGATTTGGTCCTTGGTTTGTATAAGGCAACTCGTAAATAAAGTTAAGACTTTAATTCTATCAAACTTTTTTACTCTAATTAACCTAATATCTTGATAAGTAAAATAAATCAGTAAATGTAATAAATTTGTAACAAAACTGTTGCAATTCAATTTTTAGAGGTATAAAGTCTTTTTCAAGCATTGAATTTATCGATGCTACAAGTAAACAAATTTCTTATTTATTTGAAACCTTGTTTCTTAAAGGTAAGGGAAGTGTTTGCTTTTCTTAAAACCCTTAGTTAAAACTATGGAGATTTAAAATGCAATTAAATAAAATCAAACTAGCTCTTGGATTTGTAACTGCTGCTGCATTGGCTATGCCAATGGTTGCTTCAGCTGCAGCTGACCAAGAAAAAGCTATGAGCGATTCAAGTAATTGGGCTCACCCACGTGGTCAGCACGATAACCAAGCTCACTCTAAGCTTACTCAAATCAACAAAGGTAACGTTAAAAACCTTAAAGCAGCATGGACTCTTTCTACTGGTGTAAACCGTGGTCATGAAGGTTCTCCAGTTGTTGTTGGTAACATGCTTTATGTACATACAGCATTTCCAAATAACGTATATGCTTTAGATCTTAACAATAACCAAAAAGTTGTATGGTCTTACTTCCCTAAACAGGATCCTAGCGTTCAAGCAGTTCTATGTTGCGATAACGTTAATCGTGGTCTTGGTTATGGTAATGGTAAAATCTTCCTACAACAAAATGACGGTATGTTAGTAGCGCTTGACGCTAAAACTGGTGCTAAAGTTTGGGATGTAAGAAATACAGATCCTAAAGTTGGTGCTACAAATACTAACGCACCTCACGTAATTAAAGATAAAGTACTTACTGGTTGTTCAGGTGCTGAATTTGGTGTTCGTTGCTTTATTGCAGCTTATAACATTGAAGACGGTTCTTTAGCTTGGAAAGCTATGAGTACAGGTTCTGATGCAGATGTTTTAATTGGCGCTGACTTTAACAAAGATACACCTCTTTATTCAAACCTATCTTCTTATGAAGATGTTAATGGTGGGACTCCGCGCGCGGTTCTTTCAAAAAGATTCCAAATAGCCAACTTCAAGGTGGCGTTGCGGATTTAGGTCTTAAAACATGGTTGAAACCTCAAGCTGTTAAAGATGGTTGGCAACATGGTGGTGGCTCTACTTGGGGCTGGTGGCCGTATGATGCAAAAACAAACTTAGTGTACTACGGTACAGGTAATCCATCAGTTTGGAACCCAGACGTACGTCCAGGTGACAACAAATGGTCTATGACTGTTTTTGCTCGTGATTTAGATACAGGTATGGCTCGTTGGGGCATGCAAATGACTCCACATGACGAATGGGATTATGACGGTATTAACGAAGTTATCTTGTTTGACAAAGGTGGAAAAACATATGCATGGCATCATGACAGAAATGGTTTTGCTTACACATGGGTTGCAGCTACAGGTACTTTAGTTGCTGCTGAGAAAGTACATCCATTTGTTAACTGGGCTACAGATGTCGATATGGAATCTGGTATACCTAACAAACTTGCTGAGCATTCTACTCACCAAGATTACAACACTAAAGGTACATGTCCAGCTGCTCTTGGTACTAAAGATCAACAGCCTGCTGCGTACTCACCTAAAACTGGCTTAATATACTCACCACTTAACCACGTATGTATGACATACGAACCAGTTGAGTCTAAGTATGTTGCTGGTCAACCTTGGGTTGGTGCTACTTTAACTATGTTTGCTGGTCCTGATGGCGTAATGGGCGGTTTTGCTGCTTATGATCCAATGACTAACAAAAAAGTTTGGTACAACAAAGAGAAATTCTCTGCTTGGGGTGGTGCTTTAACTACTGCTTCAGACTTAGTTTTCTACGGTACTTTAGATCGTTGGTTCAAAGCTCTTGACGCGAAAAGCGGTAAAGAACTTTGGAAATTCCAAGTTGGTTCAGGTGTGATTGGTAATGCATTCACATATGCAAACAAAGGTAAACAACACGTTGGTGTGCTTTCAGGCATCGGTGGTTGGGCTGGAGTTGCAATGAACCTTGGTCTTACAAATGACACAGACGCACTTGGTGCTGCTGGTGGTTATAAAGAACTAACAAAATACAACGCTGCTCCTGGTGGCGGTGCATTAACAGTATTTAGCCTATAATTCCTTACTGAATTTATAGAACTAATTACAGTTTAGTTAGTCTTAAAAACACCCTACTTCGGTAGGGTGTTTTTTTTTATATTTTTGCATGGGTTGTATAGATAGATTAGGGATTATCATTAGAGAATCTAATTGCATTAAATGTATAATTGAATTAATTATAAATAAGGAACCATCATGTTAAAAAAATTATTAATAACTTCACTTTTAGTGGTTATGAATTTACCGTCCTACGCAGCAGATGATATTTCTGTGAATGCAAATCTGGGAAAACCAGGAGAACCAGCCAGAATACCTAAAGAAAATGAATTTAAGGTGTGTGCTGATCAAGATAACCTGCCTTACTCGAATGATAGGGGTGAAGGTTTTGAGAATAAAATAGCAGAGTTACTTGCTGCTGACTTAGGAAAAGACTTATCTTACCAATACTGGCATGATCGCTTTGGTTTCATAAGAAATACTTTAAAGGCAATGCGTTGCGATGTAATTATTGGAACAAATACAACGTATGACGCGCTAAATACGACAAAGCCTTATTATCGTGCAGGCCATGTTTGGATTTATCGTAAAGATAGTGGGTATGACATAAAAAATTGGGATTCGCCTGACCTAAAAAAAAGTGTTATCGGACTTGTTGATAAAAGCCCAGTAACTCAAGCTTTAAACTCAAATGGCCTTATGGCAAATGCAAGAGCATATCGAATTCAGAGAGATCTTAATCTATCACCAGGTGAACCTGTAGATGACGTAATTAGTGGAAAAATAGATGTCGCAATCATGTGGGGGCCTCTAGGCGGTTATTATGCTAAACAAGCAAGTGAAGATTTGGTAGTGGTTCAAATCCCAGAATATGCTAATGAAGACACCAGTTTAACTGGGAAGACTTATTGGAATATTTCAGTAGGTGTAAGGAAAAAAGACGATGCACGCAGGGATATGATTGAGGCCGCGTTAGACAGAAATAAAGATAAGATTCAAAAAATACTGAGCGATTATGGCATCCCTGTAATAGAGCCAGTTTATGAAGATCGTCTTGATGGGTACAAAAGACATCAGGGAAAATAATTCATAGTAAACTTATTTAATTAAGGCAACTTTAAAGTGCCTTAATTAATTCTTATTGCAAAAGGGTGACAATTAAGTAAGAAATAAGTAAACTTATATTTATGGGAGATAATAAAATTTCTAGTTCACACTAGGAACCGTATTAACTTAATTAGGAGTCAGTATGTCGTTAAAGAAAGCAATAGTTACAACTATGCTTGGGGCCTTTATTGGTTTTGGAGCAACTGCTCAGGCAGATATAGTATTAAAAAAAACAACAGATGGTTCTGAGTTTAAAATAACAAATCCAAAAGCTTTTGGTGATACTAAGAAAAAAGATAATGTAAAGACACCCGCTGAAATAGAGTTTCTAAAGACAGGTAAGAATATTTATGTTGGAGATGCTAAAGCTGAAAAGCGAGGCAAGAAAAGATTTGGTTATTGGTCATGTACACAATGCCATGGCCCAACAGCAAAAGGTCAAGTTGGCCCTGGGTTAGTTGGCCCTACGTTTCGATATCCTAAAAATGCCTCAAATAAAGGCATGATAGAGACTTTATGGTACAATCAAATGATCAATTATTTTAATGGAATTAGCCCATTTTGGGAAAAAATTTTTAGATGAATTATTAAAAACGATTGCTTGGGTAAGAACAAATGGTAATCAAGGCGTTACTGGTAACGAATAACTAAGGCCCTTTAATAATTTTAGTTACAAATCTGTAATAATTAAAAGAAACGACTGAGATATAATCACTCGGTCCCTTTTTTTTAACTTTTTTTTGGTTAAATATACCCAAAACTGGTATACCAATTTTGCATGGATACAATGCATATAATGCATTAGATTTATGGAAGAAGGAGAAAGCAGAGATTGTTCTAATCGATGCAAAAAAAACACATGTTTGGAAGCCTTTGCTGCATGAAATTGCTGCAGGAAGTCTCAATCCTGATAAAGATCAATTAGATTATTTGGCGCAAGCTCATTGGCATCATTTTAAGTTCAGGTTAGGAAAAATGGACGGTTTAGATAGGAATAAAAAAGAAATTACACTAGAGCCTTTTTTAGATAGCGATGGATCTGAAATTATTCCAAGAAGAATCTTTAAGTACGATACTTTAATTCTATCGATTGGCAGCACTATTAATGACTTTTCTGTCAATGGAGCCGCTGAATTTTCTATTGCACTTGACAACCAAAATCAAGCAGAACGTTTTCATAGCAAGCTTCATAAAGCAATTCTTAAAGCTCAAACTCAATCAAAGCCACTTATGGAGGGTCAATTAGAAGTAGTTATTGTTGGGGCTGGGGCTACTGGTGTTGAGTTATCTGCAGAGCTCCACAAGGCTACTAGAGAGATGGCTGCTTATGGCCTCGATAATATAAACCCAGATCGTGATATAAAAATTCATTTAATTGAAGCAAGCCCAGAAATGCCACACTCACATAGAAAGAATTAGTCATTCTGTTAGATTAGAACTTGAAAAATTAAATATTAATTTACACTTAGGCGAGAAAGTAACCGAAGTTACTAATTTAGGTATAACAACGCATAGTGGTAAAAGTATATTGTCTTCATTAGTTGTTTGGGCGGCCGGTATAAAAGCGCCTAATTTTTTGAAAAATATTGCTGGGCTAGAAACAAATTATATTAATCATCAACATCAATATATGAGTTTAAGACAACTAAAGATAAAAATATTTTCGCTTTTGGAGATTGTGCTGAATGTTTAGTAAAGCCAGGCTCAATTGAATTTGTACCTCCAAGAGCTCAAGCAGCCCACCAGCAAGCATCTCTATTGTTAAAAAGTATGAAGAGAGTTGTTTCTGGGAAAGAAAATTTTTTACCTGTTTATGTTTACAAGGATTATGGTTCTTTAGTTAACTTAGGAAAATATTCAACTGTTGGCAATCTAATGGGTTCACTTTTAGGTGGGACTATGTTTATTGAAGGTCTACTTACTTTATTTAATGTATTTAATGCTTTACCAGATGCATTTAACTGCTTTGCATGGTTTTTCTAGCGTCGCTTTTAGATTGCTTGCTAAGATTATTAGCCGCCAAACTGAAGCCAGGGTGAAGCTTCATTAGTTAACGATTGTGCTTAGAATAAAATAATGTGGCAACAGTCATACTAAGTACTACGAAAAATCCAAAAATGAATACGATACTATTAATAGGTAAATCTAGATATTCCATATAAGTATATGCGACACTAAGTAAGAGTATTCCAATATTTTCGCTAAAGTTTTGAGCTGCTATTGAATGACCTGCACCAATTAATGCATGCCCTCTGTGCTGAAGAAGAGCGTTCAATGGAACAATCAAAAGTCCACTAAAAATTCCAATTAATAGCAATACCAATATAGCGGTTTTAACTTGATCTATGAATACGAGAGAGCAAACGAGAGCCCCCATAAAAATTCCAACCGGAAGAATATAAATTGAATCCTTCATCCTTATATATCTTGCGGCAATAACAGCACCAACAGCTACACCAACAGCTACCATTGCAGAAAGTTTAGTTGCTTGTTCTAATCCAAAGTTGAGTGCCATGCCCGCCCAAGCAAGAACTACTAATCTTAATGTTGCCCCTGCTCCCCAAAATAATGTAGTAATGGCTAGAGAGAGCTGTCCTAATGGATCATTAAATAATTTAGCGAAAGAGTTAGTGAAGTCTTTTATTAAAAAAATTGGATTTTTACGCTTAATACTGTGGCTAATAGGAAGTTCTGGAATAAAGCGATTAAAGATTGCAGCTAGAAGGTATAAGGAGCTAACTAAAAGGATGGCGACATCAAATCCATTAAGCACCCCAATACTTTTTAAGTCTAGAAGCTCTCCCCCTACTATCGCACCTAAAATAATAGCTGCAACTGTTAAGCCCTCAACCCAACCATTCGCTGCAACCAAATAATTTTCAGGTAAGAGTTCCGTCAGAATCCCATATTTAGCAGGGGAATAGGTGGCCGCACCAACACCAACTATTGCATAGGCATATAGTGGAGGTAGGCCAAACAACATTGCTAAGCAGCCAATTAATTTCAATCCATTAGATAGAAACATGACCTGTCCTTTAGGTCTTGAATCTGCATACGCACCAACAAAAGGGGCAAGAATAATGTAGCCTATTACAAAAACTGAAAGCAATAGAGGTTGATGCCATTCGGGTGCCTCTAAGGTAGCAAGTAAACCAATAGCAACAAAAAAAAGAGCATTATCGGCTAAAGCTGAAAGAAATTGTGCCGAAAGGAAGCAATTAAATCCCTCTTTATTTTTTTTAAAGTGTTTCTGCTGCATAATCTGCTAACCTCGATCTTTCACCTCTCATTGGTGTACTTGCACCATTTATGCTTCCAGCCTTTAAAGTTCAATTATCAATTCTTTGTATATTAATTGTTTTAGCATTAACTTGGAATATTCAAGGTGGTGAAATGGGCTATAACTCTTTTGGAAATATTCTTTTTTATGGCCTTGGAATGTATATATGGCTTATATCAAGTCAAAAGGGGTGACTCCTAGAGGCTTCTGGATATCGGGTCACGCCCAGTGAGGACTGACTCTTATTGTGCCTTTGCTGCTGTTCAACAGGTCACCATCTATTTATGTAGACAAAGATATTGTCGTGGTGGATAAACCCAGTGGCCTATTATCTGTCCCTGGTAAAAACCCACTCAATAAAGAAACTGTTGCTCTAGTCATTATAATTTCAGAATATAGTTTTGTATCTAATGTTTGAACAAGCCCCGCAGCAAGAGCTAACAGAGTTTTACCTGTCCCAGCTTGCCCAAGTAGAGTTACAAAATCAATATCAGGATCCATTAATAGGTTTAAGTGCAAAATTTTGCTCTTTATTTTTTGCTTTGATACCCCAAATATTAAATTTAGGCAAAGTGTAATCTTGAACGATTTGAAGTGTAGCGGAGTTCCCATTAATTATTTTAACTATTGCATAAAATGGCTTATCAAAATCATAAAATACAAATTCATTAAGTATAAAATTTCTACATAGTGGGCCAGTTACCTTATAAAATAACTTCTCTTTTTCCTGCCATGACTCCATATTCTTACTATGTTTTTCCCAGAAATCTTCTTCAAGCTTAGTAATACCCGAATGGAGTAACTCTGCATCGGTCATGACCTTATCATTAAAATAATCTTGAGCAGAAATACCTAGGGCACGCGCTTTAATTCTTATATTAAAATCTTTTGAGACTAAAATTACTTCACGATTAAATTTTTTCTTAATACTTTCTACAACACTTAAAATTTGATTATCTGCTTTACCTTGAGAAAGTATTGGTAGGTCAAATTCAATCGGATTGGTTTGAAGGAAAAGGTTACCTGAGTTATATTTATCCTGATTAGTTTTTAGTGGGCATCCGTTTTTGAGATCTCCAGTAAAAGAACCAATAATTTCCTCGAGGTAACGATGGGTTTGCCTAGCATTTCTAGCAACCTCAGAGCTTCCTTTTTTATTATTATCCAATTCATATAATTCACCATCGGAAGATAAATATCATGCTCTTCAAATCTAAAAAGACAGGATGGATCGTGAAGTAGAACATTTGTGTCTAGAACAAAAATCTTATTTTTATTTAATTTTTTAACCATATGTTTACAAATTAAAAGTTTTCAAAATTTCATTTACGTGGCCAGGGACTTTGACTCCGCGCCATTCGTGAGACAAAATTCCTTTAGAATTGATAATAAAAGTACTTCGCTCAATTCCTTTGTAGCTTTTACCGTACATACTTTTCTCTTTTATAACGTCAAACTGATTACATACCTCTTCATCTGAATCACTTAATAGCTCAAACGGAAAGCTATATTTTTTTTTGAAATTTTCGTGTGATTTAATAGAGTCTCTTGAAATACCAAATATATAAATATTATTACTATTAAATTTATTTATGTTTTCCTTAAAATCTATTCCTTCATTAGTGCACCCGGGTGTTGAGTCTTTTGGGTAAAAGTATAAAACTACCTCCTTGCCAATGTAATCAGATAATTTAAATTGTAAATTATTGGTACCAGGTAATTCAAAATTAGAAACATGTTTATTTATATCAATCATCATATGTTGCCTTTAAGGAGAGTTATTTAAGTGTGAACGTTATTGGTACAACTACAGTAAAAATTTTAGATGCCAATGTTTTGGGAGGGACTGGAAATGGCATTGCTCTTTTTGTCATATTTAATGCTTCTTTATCTAAAATTTTATGACCACTACTTTTTTTAACTTTTGAACTAATAACTGTGCCATTTTTATTAAACTTTAACTCGATTATAACCGAACCTTGCCAATTTCTATTCAAAGCCATCCGCGGGTATTTTTGTTGTTTTTTTATTGCTATAGTTATTTTTGCACTATATTCATCTATGCTATTTTTAATCACTCTAACTTTATTGCTGTTAGATTGTACATTTTTGTTATCGATTATTTCTGGAGCAACTTGTTTGGCAATTGGTTCAGGAATTGGTTCAGGAATTGGTTTAGGAATTGGTTTAGGAATTGGTTCAGGAATTGGTTTAGGAATTGGTTTAGGAATTGGTTTTTTCTTAGGACTAATAATTTCTGGTTTTTTTTCTTCAAGAAAAATGACCTCCATCTATCGGCACACTTCCTCAAACGCAAATTGTTGGGGAAAATAAAATTTTATTAAGTGCGACTTATTCTTTGAATGTCTCAGATAAAGAAAAAGCTTCTAAATTATTTGTAAAGCGTGTTCAAAAAATGATTAAATAATTTTAAAAAAGAAATAAATTATATCCTATAAAACTAAATAATATTTAATCAAATCAATATTATATCAACCCAGTTATAGTGGAACAATAACTTCATCTCCTTTTTTAATTGACCCAGATTCAAGGTCTAAAACTATAAAACAATTTGCTTCTGTCATTGAACTCAGAATGGCGGATCCTTGAGAAGAAGTTGGCTTTACTGACAAACCATCTTTACCTCTACTAAGAACACCCCTTTGAAATTCAAGTCTCCCTGGTTTTTTATTAATATTCACACTACACTTCACTTTAATGGTGGGAGGAGGTAGGTAATTTAATTCACCTTTCAGGATACTTAAGAGCAGGCTGAACTAATTGATAAAATGTTACCATTGCTGCAACAGGATTTCCTGGCAGACCAAAAAATGATGCTGTATTTATTTTTCCATAAGCCATTGGCCTTCCTGGTTTAATCGATAGCTTCCAAAATAATACATTACCAAGCTCTGCTAGAACTTCTTTCATATAATCAGCTTGTCCCACAGAAACTCCGCCACTAGTAATAATGGCATCGGCAGTTTTAGCAGATTTTATTAATGTTTTCTTAATAAGCTCCTTATTGTCTGGAATTATCCCTAAATCTATACAGTTAATCCCTAACCGTTGAAGCATTGCACTAATTGTATGATGATTACTATCGTATACTTGTCCTGACTTAATGGCAGTCCCCAACCTTACAACCTCGTCACCAGTTGAAAAGAA
This sequence comes from uncultured Methylophilaceae bacterium, assembly GCA_905182075.1. GTDB lineage: Bacteria > Pseudomonadota > Gammaproteobacteria > Burkholderiales > Methylophilaceae > BACL14. The sequence goes on from CAJIZS010000001.1 coordinate 501,483, forward strand.
AGCAACTTTTATTTCTTTATAGACTTTAACTTTCTCAATACCTACTGACGCGATCAATCCTATCTCCGCAGGTCTTAAGTAAGTACCTTTTTTTAATGCAACATTTCCTTTTTGGATGTCTTCCCCGACCCTACGGATATTTGCACCAGTTTTTGGTAACTCATTGAGGGTAATATTATTTCCAGACAAGGTGGTAAGCTCAATTGGAATAACAGAATCTGCCCCTTCAGGAATTTTCCCTCCCGTCATAATTTTAATAGCCTCACCATTTTTAAGACTAGATTTTGAGATATTACCAGCGAGTACAGTGCTAGTAATTTTAAATATTTTACTATTATCTTTTGGGTTTTGAGATAAAGGCAAAACCATCCATTGCTGAATTATCATAATTTGGGACATTAATAGGAGATACTAAATTATCAGCAAGCACACGATTCAAGGAATCTATTAGCTTAATAGATTCAGTAGCTTTAATTGGGTGTATGAAAGAATGGATTAGTTTTTTTGCTGACTCAATTTTCATCGCATTAGGGTCGTATTCGGCAAGACAGCCAGGCTCATTAGATAAGTCTTTTAGTGTAATTTTTTTCGTCATCGGTTTAGATATGACCCTCAAAAGTGTCCATAGAGTCGCAAGGGGTATCAACCCCATAACTATTTCTGTATTGGACTATAAAGTCTACTATTGAAGGTATGTCATTTAAATCAAAGGATGGGATTTTTACATCTAACAAAAGATCAGAAACGATAGCTATAATATGCGAATCTTTCTTATATAGAATTTCATTAGAAATTTCTTTTCTATGCACTTCAATCTTTGGGAAACTCATATTTTTTAATCCTTCGATTAAAATAATATCAGTATCAGAACTAATTTGAGTAATAGCTTGATCTATATTGAATTTATCTTTCGGACTTTCTGTAATAAGTGCAGATCGATGATTATTAAAAATTAAAGTTTGAGATGCCCCAGCTTCCCTAATACGAAAACTATCTTTCCCGGGAGTATCAATATCGAACTTGTGATGAGCATGCTTTATTACGGAAACGATTAAACCTTTACTTATTAATTGAGGAATGAGCTTCTCAATTAAAGTGGTTTTTCCGCTTCCACTATTTGCAGCACAAATCCCTAATACGCAAGTAGATTTAATTATTTTCTTTTTCAATTTTTGCTAACTCACTGAGGTTGTTAATATTTATGAAATCCTGACTACCTGAATTATATACTTTATAATTATTTTCTTTAATCCACAATTCCATTTTTCTCCCTCCTGCATTAATAAAATCTTCTATATTTCCCAAAAGAGAGCGATGACACAGCATAAATACAGGCTCTAGATGATCATAAAGGCTAGGTAGTATTATAGTTGGACCCTCATCTTTAATACATAAGCTTAATCTTTTCACTAAGCTTATGGGTAGGAACGGGCAGTCATTAGGGCAAAATTGCACCCAATTTTTTTTTGCCTGAAATAATCCTGCTTGAATTCCTGCAAGTGGTCCAATTTTATTTAAAATGCGGTCATGGAATTGAATATTTTTCGGAAATTGATTGATGGGCTGATTTGTATTAATTGAAATATGACAAACTTGCCCCTTCAACCGGTCATAAACATGTTCAATTAAGTACTTACCATTTAGCTTGATAAGAGATTTATTGGTGCCCATTCTTTTTTTATTATGGTAATTATTGCCACTTCAATTTTAGTGTTCAATTAACCGCCTGTATGAGACATAAACCTAACTACTGCAGGCTTTTTATTCTTTAAGTCAAATGTGTGTGCTTTCGGTTTAATCTTCATGCTATTTATAATTGCCGCTATAAGAGGCTTGTCATTGTTTGGGTGATTACGAATTAATGGCATCAATTCAATTTTTTCTTCATGCCCTAAGCATAAAAATAACTCCCCTTTACAGCTTATCCTTACTCTATTGCAGTCCCCACAAAAATTATGTGAATGAGGTGAAATTAATCCAATTTTAGTATCGGTATTTTTAATTTGTAAATAATTTGCTGGACCCCCAGAAGTGTATGGTGTTTTTGTTATATCAAACTTATTATTAAGTCTTGTTAATATAATATCATTACTGATACTGGTAATCTTTCTATTAAGATATTGCCCCTAATGGCATTTCTTCAATGAATGAAATATCCATATCGTTATCGACCGCATAGCGCGCTAAATCGAGGAATTCGTTTTCATTTATATTTTTCATTAAAACAGTATTAATTTTAATTTTTTCAAACTTAAGCTTTATAGCTGAATTTATTCCCTCTAAAACATCTTCTAGACTTCCGGTCCGAGTCATAACTTTGAAGGTATTTGGATTAATGCTATCAAGACTTACATTTATTCTTTTTACTCCAGCTTCTTTTAACATTTGAGATTTTTTCTTTAGTTGGCTGCCATTGGTTGTGAGTGTTAATTCATCAAGGCCGACAATTTTACCTAAATTCCTAAATAACCAATCAATATTTTTTCGAACGAGTGGCTCTCCACCCGTAACCCTAACCTTGGTGACCCCAAGTTGTGTAAAAACGTTAACAATTCTTGCTATCTCCTCAAGAGTAAGCATTTCTTTTTTTGGTAAGAAATTCATTTCTTCCGACATACAATACAGGCACCTAAAATCGCACCTATCTGTTACAGATATTCTTATGTAATCTATTCGTCGATTGAACTGATCTATTAATGTAGTTGTCATAAGTATTGATGCTTACTAAAGCCCTAATAAATGCTTATGTTATGAGTAAAAAATTTTTATGGATCTATAATTTTAATCTTATTTAAACTTTTTTTAAGATCTTGCGTAAGTTCATTACAGTATAAGTGGCTGGATAGCAAAACATATAGCAATTGAATTATTAAAAAATGATATCAGAACAAGAAAAAAAGAGAATTGAGTATCACATCAATCTGTTCCTGGATTATCCTGGAGCATTGTTGCCGTTGATGCATGCCATACAAGATGATATTGGCTATATACCTGAGGATTCTTATTTATTAATTTCTAAAGCTTACAATCTATCAGTTGCAGAGGTTCATGGTTTTGTATCTTTCTATCATCATTTTAGAACACATCCATCTGGTAAGCATGTTCTTCAAGTATGTAGAGCTGAGTCTTTTTGCAATGGGTTCAGAAAAATTAGAAAAATACCATGAAGTCACTTGGAATTGATTTTCATGAAACAACTAAAGATAATTTGTTTACGTTAGAGCCTGTTTATTGCCTTGGAAATTGTGCTTGCTCTCCAGCAGTTATGATTGATGAAGAAGTTTTGGGGCGAGTAACTCCTGAAAAAATTGATCAATTAATACTTAATTCTGGAATAAAGTAATGACCTATAAAATTTATATACCAAGAGATTCAAGTGCAATATCTTTAGGAGCAAACGATGTCTTCAATGAAATCCTAAAAGAATCAAAAGAAAGAAATCTTGATGTCTCTATTATTAGGAATGGATCTAGAGGTATTTTTTGGCTTGAGCCGATGATTGAGGTTGAAACCCCTAAAGGAAGAGTTGCTTATGGGCCAATTTCTTTATTAGATGTAGCAGGCTTATTCGACCAAGAATTTTATTTAGGAAAAAAACACAGTCTTTTTCTTGGACTCACAGAGGAAATAAGTTGGTTAAAGAATCAAGAGCGTCTTACTTATGCCCGTGTAGGAATAACTGATCCTGTAGATATAGACGATTATGAAAAGCATGACGGCTTTAAAGGGCTTAAAAAATCTATATCGCTTAGTCAGGAAGAGATTGTTAAGGAAGTAACTGAATCAGGTTTGCGGGGTAGAGGAGGAGCAGCTTTTCCGACAGGAATAAAATGGAAAACTGTTATGGATACACCTTCGACAAAAAAATATATAGTTTGTAATGCTGACGAAGGTGACTCAGGTGCTTTTTCTGATCGAATGATTATGGAAAATGATCCCTTTGTTTTAATAGAGGGGATGATATTGCGGAGCATTGGCTGTTGGGGCTGATCAAGGCTATATATACTTGAGATCTGAATACCCTAATGCACAATTAATTCTTAATGAAGCAATTGAAATAGCTAACCAAAAAGGTTATCTAGGATCAAATATATTGGGTTCAAAATTCTCCTTCACTTTAGAGGTTACCCGAGCAGCGGGCGCATATATTTGTGGTGAAGAAACTTCATTGCTAGAAAGTTTAGAAGGTAAAAGAGGTCTTGTCAGATACAAACCACCTTTACCAGCTATCGAGGGTTTATATGGAAAGCCCACCGTTGTTAATAATGTTATTTCATTAGCTACAATTCCGATTATTATGGATAAGGGGGCAAAATATTATGCTGATTTTGGAATGGGAAGGTCTAAAGGAACGTTGCCTATTCAATTAGCTGGTAACCTTAAGCAAACAGGACTTATAGAAAAAGCATTTGGGATTACTTTAAGAGAGCTGTTGTATGATTTTGGTGGAGGCTCGGCATCGGGACGCCCAATTAAAGCAGTTCAAGTAGGGGGGCCGTTAGGTGCTTTTCTACCGGAAGAACAATTTGATACACCACTCGATTATGAGAAATTTTCTGAAATTAATGCCGTCGTCGGTCATGGAGGTATTGTTGCTTTTGATGAAACGATTGATATGTCAAAATTAGCAAGGTACTCATTTGAATTCTGTGCAATAGAATCCTGTGGTAAGTGCACACCTTGTAGAATAGGCTCAACTAGAGGAATGGAGGTTATTGATAAAATTAAAGGTGGAATTGATCAAGAAAAAAATGTGAACACTCTTAGGGACTTATCGGAAACTATGGTTCACGGCTCATTATGTGCTATGGGAGGGATGACACCTTTTCCAGTTATGAGTGCTTTAAATTTTTTCCCAAAGGATTTTGGGCTTGATAAGAAATAGACTTAAGCATAAAATTGAATAAAATAAATAAATTAAAATAAAGTATTGCATATGGATGACACTAAAGATTTCGGTACACCAAAAAAACTATCTAAAAAATTAGTTAGTTTAACTATTGACGGTTTAAATATAACTGTACCAGAAGGGACGTCTCTTATGCGAGCAGCATCAGAAGCGGGGGTTAGTGTTCCTAAATTGTGCGCCACAGATAGTTTGGATCCTTTTGGTTCTTGTCGTCTATGTTTGGTTGAGATTGAAGGCAGGAGAGGTTATCCAGCATCTTGTACAACTCCAGTTGCTGAAGGTATAAAAGTTTCAACTCAGACAAAAAAATTAGCTGAGCTTAGAAAAGGTGTTATGGAGTTATATATTTCCGACCATCCCCTTGATTGTTTAACTTGTGCTACTAATGGAGATTGTGAGCTTCAGGATATGGCAGGTGCGGTAGGACTAAGAGATGTTAGATATGGTTACGAAGGAGAAAATCACCTTGAGTCTGAAAAAGATACCTCTAATCCATATTTTACTTTTGATCCATCAAAATGTATTGTCTGTTCTAGGTGTGTAAGAGCATGTGAAGAAACTCAAGGTACATTTGCTTTAACAATAGATGGAAGAGGCTTTGAATCAAAGGTTTCAGCTGGAAATAAAGATTTTATAGATTCTGAATGTGTTTCATGTGGCGCATGTGTTCAGGCTTGTCCTACAGCCACTTTAATTGAAAAAAGCATCGAAGAGCATGGCACGCCAGATAGAAAAGTAAAAACCACTTGTGCATATTGTGGTGTAGGTTGCTCTTTTAATGCAGAGATGCAAGGAGATAAGGTCGTCAGAATGACGCCTAATAAAGATGGTGGAGCCAATCATGGGCACTCTTGTGTTAAGGGAAGGTTTGCATGGGGATATACAACACACAAGGACAGAATTACCACTCCAATGATCAGGAAAAGTATCAAAGACCCTTGGGAAAAAGTTTCTTGGGAAAAAGCTATAAATTATGCTGCTTCAGAGATAAAAAGAATTCAAAAAAAATATGGTTTTAATTCTGTAGGTGCTATTTCTTCTTCAAGGTGTACGAATGAAGAAGTTTATTTAATGCAAAAGATTGTTAGGGCAGCTTTCGGTAATACAATAATATGATACATGTGCCCGGGTTTGCCATTCACCAACTGGTTATGGACTTAAACAAACTATTGGCGAATCAGCAGGAACACAAAATTTTGATTCAGTGATGCAGTCAGATGTGATTATGATTATTGGTGCAAATCCAACTGATGGTCATCCGGTATTCGCGTCTCAGATGAAAAGAAGACTAAGAGAGGGCGCTAAATTAATTATTATTGATCCAAGAGAAATTGATTTAGTTGGCAATACACCTCATATTAAAGCTGATTATCATCTAAAACTCAGACCAAGCACCAATGTTGCGACAATTAACTCAATTGCACACGTGATTGTCGAAGAAGGTTTGACTAGATGAAGAATTTATTAAAGAAAGGTGTGAGTCTGAAGCATTCGGTTACTGGAGAAATTTCATTTCTGAGGAGAGAAATTCTCCTGAAGCCCTAGAGTCTGAAACAGGAGTTCCATCTGAATTAGTTAGGAATGCAGCAAGACTATTTTCTCAAAAAGGTAACAGTGCAATTTATTATGGGTTGGGAGTGACTGAGCATAGCCAAGGTACTACTATGGTTATGGGTATAGCCAATCTAGTTATGGCAACTGGAAATATAGGTAGGGAAGGTGTTGGTGTTAATCCACTAAGAGGACAAAATAATGTCCAAGGTTCTTGCGATATGGGCAATATGCCTCATGAATTTCCAGGGTATAGGCACGTATCTGATTTAGCAACTCGAACTATGTTTGAAGAAGCTTGGGGTACGAAGTTGAATGCCGAGCCTGGAAGAAGAATACCAAATATGCTAGATGATGCTATTGGTGGTAGATTTAAATCAGTTTATTGTGAAGGCGAAGATATCGCCCAATCTGATCCTAATACCCAACATGTTACTCATGCATTAGAATCAATGGAATGCGTTATTGTTCAAGATTTATTCTTAAATGAAACTGCAATGTTTGCGCATGTATTTTTACCAGGTTCTTCATTTTTAGAGAAAAATGGAACATTTACTAACGCAGAAAGAAGAATTTCTAGGGTTAGAAAAGTTATGTCACCAAAGAATGGGTATGAAGACTGGGAGATAACTCAAATGCTAGCAAATGCCTTAGGTTATAAAATGAACTACAAGCATGCTAGTGAGATTATGGACGAAATTGCAGAATTAACGCCAACTTTTGAAGGTGTTAGTTTTGATAAGATTGATGAATTAGGAAGTATTCAGTGGCCATGCAATGATGAAAGTCCAGATGGAACTCCAACCATGCATGTTGACGAATTTGTAATAGGTAAAGGTAAGTTCTTTATAACAGAGTACATCCCAACTACTGAAAAAGTAAATGGTAAATTCCCATTAATAATGACAACAGGTAGAATTTTAGCCCACTACAATGTTGGAGCTCAGACAAGAAGAACAAAGAATAATGCATGGCATGATGAAGATTTAATTGAAATTCATCCTCATGATGCAGAGGATAGAGGTGTAAATGAGGGTGACTGGGTAGGTATTGAAAGTAGAGCAGGCGACACAGTATTACGGGCGAAGGTTACAAAAAGAGTGCAGCCAGGCGTTGTTTACACTACATTTCATCACCCTGTTTCGGGTGCAAACGTCATTACAACTGATAATTCTGACTGGGCTACAAATTGCCCTGAGTTTAAGGTTACAGCTGTTCAGGTAAGTAAGGTTTCACAACCATCTGATTGGCAAGCAAAATACCAAAAATTTAGTAAAAAGCAAATAGATTTTGTTAATACTAATGAGGTAAAAGTTGATTAAGTACAGTGACCTCCTTCAAACTCATTCAATCAAATAAACCTACTCAAAGTATCCAAGTCCTTAAGAGCGCTGATTTAAATAATGAGGTTAACGAAGACTTGGCCGAAGAGACTCCTGTAGCACTTATTTATAATGGTATCTCTCATGTTGTAATGATGGCTTCACCAGTAGATTTAAAAGATTTTGCGCTGGGGTTTTCTATTACTGAATCCATTGTTAGCAATAAGTCTGATATATATTCAATGGAAGAAAATATTAAGAGTAATGGCATAGAGTTAAATATTGAAATATCCAGCGAATGCTTTGCAAAGTTAAAAGAGGTTCGAAGGAATTTAACAGGAAGAACCGGTTGCGGACTTTGCGGGGCTGAGTCTTTGAATCAGGTAGTAAATATTCCAAAATTAAAAGATTTTATTCATAAAGTGTACCATGTCAAAGTTGCTCATTGAAAAACTTTTCAGAACAACAAAAAATACAAAAAGAAACTGGAGCCACTCATGCCTGTGGATTATTTGATTCTGAAGGCAATTTATATTGCCTTAAAAGAGGATGTAGGGAGACATAATGCTCTAGATAAGTTAATTGGAGCAATACTAAGGGAATCACTTAAAGTAAGTTTAAAAAACTTTTTTGTTCTTACTTCAAGTAGAGCAAGCTATGAAATGGTTCAAAAATTAATTAGTATAGATTTAAAGCTCTTAGTTGCAATTTCTGCTCCAACAGCCCTAGCAGTAAGGCTAGCAGACCAATATAATGTAACGTTAATTGCTTTTGCAAGGAATAAAAGATTCAATATTTATAGCCATAAAAACAATATATCGGAGTAAAATTCAAGATATGGAAATCAACACATTAATTTCAATGGCAAACCAGATCGGGAGTTTTTTTAAAAGCTTTCCAGACAAAGAGCAGGCGTCTAAAGATATTGTTTTCCATATAAACAGATTTTGGACTCTTGAAATGAGAAAAGAGATAAAAGATAATGTAAGCAAAGGAAACGTAGGAAGCGACTCATTAGATGATATGGTTTTTGATGCCATCTCTAAATACCTAAAGGTTTGATCTGTCTTTATCTAAGTCTTTAATCATAAGTACAAAATAGCTTTTATCTCTTTCAATTCTCTTGCCAGACCAAACTTGTTTCCAGCTTTGAAACTCACTCGGCATTTTACCTGCAGAGTTAAGTGATAGCATAATCATCCTACATGAAGTATCCCTATCATTAGAATCTATTCCTTTAATACCAGTGTAATAATGCAATAAATTTATGTGATTTTCAGAGAAATTATATGTATGGAGGCAACTTGAGTTCTGAGCTAAATGTTTTTTTGCATCAAGAAACACGCCGCTATAACTTTTTCTATTATCTAGAAATGGGCTACACAACATTATTGCATTTACCCAAACCATGGTTATACCAAGGGCCCAATTCGAAACTGAGGAGCGATTAGTAATCGTTAAATTAAACACTGAAATTGCCCATAGCAATGTGATAATTAGCGCAACAAAAAAACTTATGATATTTAACTCTCCCAAATAATTTCCAGAAAGATAAAAGATACGATCGTAGAGTCTGCCTGGAAATCCAGTCATCATCGTGAACCAGCCGAGCCAAATTAACATACCAATAAATCCAAAAATTAAGATTCCAAACCAGTTTAATGCGCTAGCATAGCTTCTCTTTAGAAGATCAATTCCTCCAACACCAATAATAGAAAAGGGAATAAGTATTGGCATAAGGTTTATTTGATCTAATTTATTATCAAGGCAGATTGTAATGAAAATGGAGATAGAAAAAATTATAGGTAAGTGCAGTCTCTTTTCTAGCTTTATTTTTTTGTAATTAGTATGTAGAGCAACTATAACTAATGGAAGTGCGGGCCAGGAAAACCATAAAATATTTTTTAAGTAATAGAAAAATTCTGGCCCCTGTGAAGAAGAGCTAACTTACGATTAATCCATAGAAAAAAAAGCTCTGGGTTGTATTGAAAGAGAACAAAAACCCAAGGACCGATAATTATTGATGTAATAACGGCTGAGATTAAAGAAAAAATATAATACTGAGATTATCAATAATCTTAAGGATAATTATTACGTACATAACAGTTAATGGTATAGTTCCATTCGATAAAAAAATAATAGACGCCCCAAATCCTAGGACCATACTGGCTCGAAATGGTCTCCTGTTATACAAAGCAAAGCCATACATACTTAAAGCAAAACCTAAGAGACTGGCAATTTCTGGCCTTATGGTATGAATATTAAAAATCAGACCAATTGACGCTATGAATATTAACCCAGCTTGCCTCCCAAAACCTGGCCCCCATAATTCCCTGGTAGACATTCCAATCACGAACAAGGTCAAGCTTAGCCAAAGTGCATTCGATAAGCGCGCTGCGTCATGAACAGAGAGTATTGTAGAGAGAAATTTACCCATTGCTGCAGCTATGTATGGGTAAAGCGGAGGATTGTTAATTGATGTTTGGCTAGCGGCAAGTGGAGCAATGATAGTATTATTCTGAATAATATCCATGATCATACTAATGGTTTGAGATTCAGCCGGTATCCATGGAGCATGCCCAATTAGTCCTGTGAATATCCAAATAGCAGAGAGAGTTAAAAATAAGTGTAACTTTGTCTTTTCCCCCAACTTTTTTCCTGGGGTTGACATATTTCCTTGCCAATCATGTTCTAGATTAAAACTCAAACACTTTCTACCTAAATAAAAAAAGGCAGCTAGGCTGCCCACGGAACATATCACTAATTAAATAATATTACATTCCATATTTTTGTTTAAACTTCTCTACTCTTCCAGCTGTATCAAGAATCTTTTGTTTTCCTGTATAAAACGGGTGGCATTGAGAGCAGACTTCAATACTCATATCTTTTCCAATAGTAGACTGAGTCTTAAATTTATTCCCACAACTGCACGTTACGTTTATTTCAGGGTAATTTGGGTGAATATCTTTTTTCATAATTTAGTAACTATTTTATTTTAATTCCGTCATTTTATAGAAAATTTTATAAAAAACAATGCTTAATTGAAATTAACCGCCCCGCATACTATCAAAAAAATTCGCATTATTTTTTGTTGACCTAACTTTATCAAGGAGAAACTCCATGGCTTCCAAGTCATCCATTGGATAAAGCAATTTTCTTAGTACCCAAATTTTTTGTAGAACATCAGGTGCAATAAGGAGCTCTTCTCTTCGTGTACCTGATTTATTTACATTAATTGCAGGGTAAATTCTTTTTTCTGCCATCCTTCTGTCCAAATGTATTTCTAGATTTCCTGTTCCCTTGAATTCCTCGTAAATAACGTCATCCATTCGAGATCCGGTTTCAACTAATGCTGTTGCAAGAATAGTAAGGGAGCCACCTTCTTCAATATTTCTTGCCGCACCAAAAAATCTTTTTGGTTTTTGAAGTGCGTTAGCATCTACACCACCAGTTAAAACTTTCCCAGAAGAAGGTATAACTGTGTTGTAAGCTCTGGCAAGTCTGGTAATAGAATCTAGAAGAATAACCACATCTTTTTTATGCTCAATTAATCTTTTAGCTTTTTCAATAACCATTTCGGCAACTTGAACATGTCTGGTTGCTGGCTCATCAAATGTTGAAGCTAATAACTTCTCCTTTAACGGACCTAGACATTTCTGTAACTTCTTCTGGTCTTTCATCAATTAAAAGAACTATAAGCTCTACTTCTGGGTGATTTGCAGTAATAGCATGAGCAATATTTTGCATCATTACTGTTTTACCACTTTTTGGGCTTACAACCAGGCCTCTTTGCCCCTTACCTATTGGAGAAACCATATCAATAACTCTACTAGTATTATTTTCCTCAACAGTTGAATCTCTTTCAAGAGTAAGCGGTTCTGTTGGATGAATGTTGAATATCGCTCGAAGAGAATTTTATTTTTTGTATTTGGATATTCATCATTGTTAACTTTATCAACTTTAACTAATGCAAAATAACGCTCACTATCTTTTGGTGTTCTTATTTCTCCGGCAATTGTATCGCCGGTATGTAAACCAAATAATCTAACTTGAGATTGAGAAACATAAATATCATCAGGCCCTGCTAGATAAATTCGCTTCTGGAGACCTTAAAAACCCAAAACCATCTTGTAGTACTTCTAGTTCAATACAAATATAATTTTTACCATTTTTTGCTTTATTTTTTAAAATAGCAAAAATTAAATCTTGTTTACGGTTACGAGCTAAACCATTTTCGAGCTTCATCTGAATTTGCTAGTTCAACTAGTTCGGTAACTGGGAGATGTTTTAGGTCGGCTAAATGCATATTTTTTTAAATTGTACTATCAATAAAAGCGATTAATTGTGATTTAGATAATGCTCCAACTTTAGTATCCTGGATACTTCCATCTTTAAAAATCGTTAGTGTTGGAATACCTTTAACATGATACTTTATGGGTGTTTTAGGATTTTCATCAATGTTAAGTTTTGCTATTTTTAGTTTACCTTCATATTCAGTTGCAAGAGATTCAAGTACTGGAGCAATCATTTTACATGGACCGCACCATTCAGCCCAATAGTCTACTAGTACCGGTTTAGTTGATTGAAGTACTTTTTCTTCAAATTGATCATCTGTAATTTTTCCACTGTTATCATATTTTTAATTTATTTTTTTTGAATATAAATTGGTAAGGTATAAAGGGCTAATGTTGCTTCTTAATTAAGTTTTACTCTTTAGTATCATCTTCTTTTGATGATTTTTTAAAACTTTTTATTTCAATTAAAGAAACTACTTTTTTTGCCCCCTTTGAATTTTGTGCAATATTGATAGCTTGCTCCGCTTCTTGCTGAGATAGGAGCCCCATTAAATAAACCACTCTGTTTTCTGTGTAAACTTTTACAAGTAGCGCTGATAATAAACCTTCTTTTTCTTTGGCAAATATCCTTGTAATAACATTTGTAGTAATAACAGCATCATTTAAAACAGCTTTGTATGAAAGTTCTTTTCCGACGGTCATTCTGTTGAATACTTGCTCTACATTTTCAATATTTTTGATTGTTTGAATAATTTTCTCTATTAATTCTTTGCAAATGGGTTAAATTACTACTAAAACTTTTTTGTTAAAGCTTACAAGGTCTACTCTAAAGTCCCCCACTATTTCTTGAACTTCAACATTTGCAGCCAGTTCTATTCTTTGGTCTATAAATTGACCCTCAACACCCCTTCTATCTGAACTTATAGTTGGAGCTGTTATAATTAATGGCGCACATGCTGTTTGTAAAAAGCCCAAAAGCAGAAACAAAGAAAATATAGTTTTTGTGTATTTTGTCATCAGCATTGATTATATAACCATAATAATTATTTTTAAAAACTTTTTTATTAGAAAATGATATCAGCTCTCTATTTAGTTGCAACACCAATCGGTAATCTTGATGATATAACCATTAGGGCTATTGAAATTTTAAAAAATGTAGATTTTTCAGAATTATGACATCTCGTCATACTGCTGGATTACTAGCTCATTATGGGATTAAAAAAAAATTAAGCTCTCTTCATCAGCATAATGAAAAATCAAAATCTAATTTATCAAAAATTAAGAAACTAAACATTAGTAGAAGTAAAGCCTGTTTTAGGATCCGACCGCAAGTTAGGGGAGGAAAACGCGGCTTTAGATGAAAAAATAAAAGTTATTCCCATTCCCGGTCCTTCATCAATTATTACTGCCTTTTCCGTTTCTGGGATTCAGTCAACACACTTTCAATTTCATGGTTTTTTACCTAATACTGATAATAAGTGCAAGAAAGTTTTACATGAAACGAGTACAAAGGATTGCCCAACTATTTTTTTAGTCTCTCCTCACAAGATCGTAAAAACTCTAGAGATGCTTGAAGAAATTTATGGTGGGTCTCATGAGGTATTTATTGCGAGAGAATTAACTAAAATATTTGAAACCTTGTATAAAGATACGCTTTCAGATATTTTAATTAAATTTAAATCTAATGCAAACAACCAAAAAGGAGAGTTTGTTTTAGTTATTGAGCCAAAGCATAATTTGAACGATAGCGAAGAAGATTTAATTATAAAAGAAGCCCTGACGATAATGATGAAGCAATTACCCTTAAAGCAATCCGTCGAACTTACAACTGCTATTTTTAAAAAACACAAAAATGAGGTCTATAATCTAGCCTTGGAGCTTAAAAATGACTGAAGAATTGATTATCACTAAGCCTGATGATATGCATCTTCACCTTCGGGAAGGTGAAACACTTAAACATGTCGTTATGCACACAGCAAAACAGTTTGCGAGAGCGATTGTAATGCCAAATTTAGAAAACCCTGTAACAACAGTTACTATGGCTAATAGGTATTGTCAGGAGATAAAAAAACATATTGGCGATTCTTTGTTTAACCCGTTAATGACCCTATATTTTACTCCAGATATAAATCCGATAGTTCCACCAATTAATAATGATAATATTATCGGTATCAAAGAGGCCACTGGTGACTTGCAACGCGCGGATGAATACAGGAGCTGAAGCCGTAGAAACAGCTCTTAAAATGATGGAAGAATTTGACATCCCCTTATTAATTCATGGTGAAGTAAGTGATCCAAAGGTTGATATTTTTGATAGAGAAAAAGTTTTTATTGATAAATATTTGATTAATTTTCACAAATATTTTCCTAGTCTTCGAATAATATTTGAGCATATTTCCACCAAAGAGGCCGCCCAATTTGTTTTAGAGAGTGGGCCAACAATTGCCGCAACAATTACCCCTCAACACTTATTGCTCAATAGAAATGATTTATTTTCTGGCGGTATTCGCCCCCATCATTATTGCTTGCCAGTTTTAAAAAGGTCGGCCCACCAAACTGCTATTGTTGATGCAGCTCTGTCAGGTAGCCCCAAATTTTTCCTAGGAACTGATAGCGCTCCTCACCCCAAGAACCAAAAAGAAAGTTCTTGTGGCTGTGCTGGAATTTATTCTGCCTTATCTGCGATTGAGCTTTATGCTGAAGTTTTTTACAAAAATAATGCAATTAATTTACTTGAAAATTTTAGTAGTAAATATGGCGCTTCATTTTACAATCTTCCAATAAATTCTTCAAAAATAAAGTTAGTAAAAAAACCATTGCATATCCCGGAGAGTATTCAAATAGGCAAAGATCAAATAATTCCTTTGTTTGCAGGTAAGACTATTAATTGGCACTTATCTTCATAAGTTAAAAGATGATAAAATAACAAGTTAAGTTGACTAGGCAGTCGCTGTATTTAGTTAACAGAGGAAAGTCCGGGCTCCATAGAGCAGAGTGATGGCTAACAGCCATACGCCGTGAGGCGAGGAATAGGGCCACAGAGACGAGCGTATTTAGTTACGGTGAAACGCGGTAACCTCCACTCGGAGCAAGGCCAAATAGGGTAGCATTGACACTGCTCATGTTGCTACCGGGTAGGCCGCTTGAGTATGAGAGCAATTATATGCCTAGATGAATGACTGTCCAAGACAGAACCCGGCTTAACGGTCAACTTAAACTAATATCTAACTAATTGATGAATAAAGAAAAAAACTAAAAAGTGCTTGCAAAGCACTTTTTTTTTAAATATAGTGTACCTGTAAGGGAAAAAGTGGTTATTTGTGGGAAATTATTAAACGAGACTAAGGGCGTTCAGTAATTTCCCATTTTTTTTAGGTGCATATTATGTTTAAAGGAGCAACGCTTCTAAATATTGATGGTAAGAATAGGTTAGCAATTCCAACGAAATATCGTGAGGAGTTATTAACTGGTTCTTTAGTATTAACTGCTCATCCTCATGGGTGTCTTCTTCTCTACCCTATTGCTGCATGGAGACCCATTCAAGAAAAAGTAATGCAACTCTCTAGTTTCGATAAAAAATCAAGTGGATTGCAGAGGCTATTAGTTGGTTATGCAGAGGACTTATCTTCTGACAGCGCCGGGAGATTATTAATTCGCAGCCCATTACTGTGCTACGCATCAATTAAAAAAACCTGTACTGGTTTTGGATGATGGGTTACTTTGAATTATGGAGCGAAGAAGCCTGGATAAAACAAATAAAACAAATAAAAATAAATGATAAGGGAGAATTGCCCGGGGAGTTAGGAGGCTTTTCCTTATGACAAATAATTCACATATACCTGTGTTACTAAAGGAAGCTATTGAGGGTTTGAATATTAAGCCAAATGGAGTTTATTTAGATTGCACGTACGGAAGAGGAGGGCACTCTCGTGAAATATTAAATCTCCTCGGCCTAAAGGGGCGCTTAATTGCGATGGATAAGGATCTTGACGCAATAAAAGAAGCTAAAAAAATTAAAGATAAAAGGGATCTTAAAAACTTTATTCATTTACAGATATTGAACTCGTATTAGAAAAAAAAAAAATTAAACAACTGGATGGAATTTTAATGGATTTAGGAATCTCTTCACCACAGATTGATGAGCCAGAAAGAGGGTTTTCGATTCGTTTTGATGCCTTATTAGATATGAGGATGAATCAACAAGAATTACAGCGGCAGATATTGTAAATAATTATGAGCCAAAAGATTTGGTACGTGCAATTAAGTTACCTTTAGAGTAAATAATACATAAACAATAATTGTTAAAAATATTATTAAGCATAGAGAAGAGGTAGGACCCATTTTAAGAACAATGGAGTTTGCAGAATTAGTTAGAGCCTCAATTCCAAAAAAAGAAATAGGCCCCAAGAACCCAGCAACAAAAACATTCCAGGCATTAAGAATAATGGTTAACAGAGAAATTGATGAGGTTGAAGAAACATTACCATTAGCTTTTAAGCACCTGAAGCTTAATGGCAGACTTGTTGTTATTAGCTTTCATTCCCTTGAAGATAGAGCGGTAAAAAATTATGCAAAATTTAAACTTAAAACAGATATTGTTCCCAAATACATTCCAATAAAAGCTTCTGAAATAAAGGAGTCACCATTAAAAATTATCGGAAAGCTTGTAATACCATCCAAGGGTGAGTCACAAAAAAATCCAAGATCAAGAAGTGCAAAATTAAGAATACTTGAAAAAGTTTTAGAGCTAGCATGAAGCTAAATCTCATATTGTTTTGTACCTTGATTATTTTTGCTTTAGCAAAAGTAAACGCACACCATCAATACCGTCAAAGCTATTTATTATTAGAGCAAGAGAAAAGGTTAACAGTAGAATTAAAGGATGAAAAAACTAAGCTACAAATTGAGGAATCAAGTAAATCTGGAAATGCTCGAATAAAACAGGTTTCAAAAAACCAGTTAGGAATGAAGCTACCAAATAAATTTCAGAAAAGAGTGATTAGCAGATGAAGCATGGAATGAAAAATAGATATGAATTTTTTGAGTTATCAAAAATAAGAAGACGCTTAGTTTTAGTGGTAATCCTTTCCATTTTCGTTGCATTATTTAGTAGAGCTTTTTATGTCCAGGTAATTAAGAAAGATTACTATCAGTTTGAAGGGTTTAAAAGTAGTAATAAAAAAATAGACTTACCGGCATACAGAGGGAAAATATATGACCGACAAGGTAAGGTTTTAGCAGCAAGTGCTCCAGTAAATTCTATTACAGTTTACCTTCCAGTGTTAAACGAAGAAAGGGCTAAAAAAGGAAAAAACAAGAAAATACTTAAAGTAAAATTGTTGAAGTTAGCTAAATTATTAAAAGCTTCAGCAGATTTAGATAAAAAGCTAAAAAGAAAGAAGCGTGGCGAGATTGTTTTGAAAAGACAGCTTGACCCTAAAACAGGATCAAAAGTAATGGCTTTGAATATAAAGGGCGTAACGTCAAAAAAAACATACAAAAGGTATTACCCTAATGATATTTTTTCAGCCCACGCAGTAGGTTTGGCAACTGCAGATGGAGTTGGTAAAGAAGGTATTGAGAAATTCATGAATACAAAGTTAGCAGGTAAAGGTGGATCAAAAAAAGTTATTTGGGACAGCAAGGAAAGAACTGTAGGCGGTTTAGGTGAGGTTGTTGTTCCAGTAGACGGCAAAGATATTCATTTAACTATCGACAGTCGGCTCCAGGAAAAAATGTATGGCTCCCTAAAAAAAGCGGTAGATAAGCATGAGGCAAAATCTGGATCAGCAATTTTGATTGACTCTAGAACTGGCGAGGTAATTGCTATGTCAAATTTTCCTTCTTATGACCCAAATAATTTAACAAAAAATCAAAAAGTTTACCAAAAAATAAAGCTTTAATTGATGTCTATGAGCCAGGTTCAACTTTAAAGCCTATAAGTATTTCATTGGCATTGGAAAAAAACCTTATTAACGAAAAAATGAAATTTGACACTAAAGATGGTAAGCGAAGAATAGGTGGAAGGACGATAACCGACCATCATCCACATGGTGTTATGACTGTTGCCCAAATAGTACAAAAATCATCTAATGTTGGAACTACGATGATTTTTGACAATATAAAGCCCTCTGATTTGTGGGATATTTATCATAATTTTGGTTTTGGCTCAAAGACGGGGATTGAGTTTCCTGGTGAAAGAAAAGGAGTTCATAAAAGTTATGAGTCTTGGAAAGAGATTGATTTTTATACGAGGACCTATGGCTATGGAATAAACGGGAGTTTAGCTCAAATAGTAAGAGCATATACTCCTTTTGCAAATGAAGGGGAGCTTATGCCATTAACCATGATAAAGAGTGCTGAACCAGTTATTGGTAAAAAAGTATTATCAAAGATGACTAGTAACACAATGCTTAAGATTTTAGAGGGTGTTATCTCAATTGATGGAACAGCTCATCAGGCAATAATTCCAGGGTATCGTGTTGCAGGAAAAACCGGAACAGCAAGAGGTTATGATGGGGGTTATGATGGAACACATATGGCTTCTTTTGTCGGTATTGCACCAGCATCAGATCCAAAGTTTATCATGGCGGTAATGATTCACGCTCCAACGAAAGGAGGAATCTATGGCGGAGTTATGGCAGCTCCAGTTTTTAAAGAGGTGGTGACTGAAGCTCTTAAGTTATATTCAATACCTCAGGATGGTCTAACTTCACTCCATAATGGGATTATTGCAAATAAAGCCTTATGAGCAACAAATTAAAATATTTTTTCAATGAGTACGATAGCTTAACAACGAGCAGTATCAAGTTTGAAAAAAATTCTATCTTTGTAGCCTACCCTGGGGAAAATAACGATGGTAGGGATTTCATTCCTCAGGCAATC
Organism: uncultured Methylophilaceae bacterium; assembly: GCA_905182075.1. GTDB lineage: Bacteria > Pseudomonadota > Gammaproteobacteria > Burkholderiales > Methylophilaceae > BACL14. The sequence goes on from CAJIZS010000001.1 coordinate 520,445, forward strand.
CAAAACGGGGCTAGTGCAATTTTATATGACTCAATAGATTATGAATGGAATAATGAGTGGAAGATACCACATTTAGCCCTTAAGAATCTTCGACAAAACTTATCAATAATAGCCAGTGACTTCTATAATGATCCATCTAAAAAAATCGATGTAATAGGAGTAACAGGGACAAATGGTAAAACGTCTTGTTCGTATTGGCTAACAAATTGCCTGAATATACTTAAAAGTAAATCAGGGTTTGTTGGGACAATGGGTTATGGAAATTTATCTAAATTAACTCCCTTATCAAATACAACACCAAGTGCAATACATTGTCAGCAAATAATTAGCGAGTTAAATTCTAGTGAATTTAAAAACATAGTTATGGAAATTTCTTCACATGGGATTGAGCAGGGTAGAGTTTCGGCTATTAATTTTAGTATAAAGTTATTCACCAATCTTACGAGAGATCATTTAGATTATCACGAAACTTTTGCTGCCTACCGAGACACTAAAAAACAATCTTTTTGATTTCCTTCCCAAATCAGCATTTGCATTGGTGAATTTGGATGATAAGAGACGGTGCCTTTATGGTTCAAAACACCATCGGCTCATAAAAAATCATATGCCCTAGAGAATGATGCAAACCTGAGAGCAGTTAATATTAAGTATCTCAGAGATTCAACTGAATTTGACCTCTTATATAATAATAAACAAACAAAAATTAGTATGCGCTCCATGGCTTGGAAAAATAATACGATATCTCATGTAGCATATTGCTTTTAGATTTCATGTGTACTCAAGCTGAAAGGATTAGGAGTGAATTGAAGAATGTTGAAGGAAGATTTTATGTTTTTCAATCAGAGAATAACATAACAGTAGTAATTGATTATGCCCACACACCAGATGCATTGTTTAATGTTTTAAGTACTATAAATATAATAAGGACACGAAATGAAAATTTAATAACTGTGGTTGGATGTGGAGGAAATCGTGATCAAGATAAACGACCTGTAATGGGAGAAAAAGCAGTTCTACTGAGTGATAAAGTGATTTTCACTTCTGACAATCCCCGAGATGAAGACCCAGCAATTATAATAGAAGATATTAGTAGGCACTTAGAAATTGAATACGTAAATATTGAAGATAGAGACGAAGCAATCAAGTGCGCAATAAGCCAAGCAAAAAGTAATGATTTTATTTTAATTGCAGGGAAAGGCCATGAAGAATATCAAGAGATTATGGGTCAAAAAATAAAATTTTCAGATAAAAAAGTTGCTCAAAAATATTTATCTAAAGTCCTAGGGGGAAGAAATTAATTTAACCTTAAAAAATATGACGGTAAATCCGTTCACCGTTTATTGAGCGGGGCGGATAACAACAAAGACCAATCGTATTTTTTGTGTCAATTGACCCAAGAACAATTATCCAAGGTTTTATTCCCTATTGGTGAATTACAGAAGTCAGAAGTTAGAGAAATTGCAGCTGAACAATTATCACCCTGAATGGTTTGAAAATGACATTAATAATTTTTCTGAAGATGAGAAGTCTTTAAATTCGAGGTTAAATTTCAACCAAAAGTTATTGCAATAACTGGTAGCAATGGAAAAACTACAACAAAAGAAATAATTGTTAGTATTTTAAAAAATTATTGTGATGAAGAGCAAATATTATTTACTAAAGGTAATTTCAATAATGATATTGGCCTACCTTTAACGATGTTGGACTTAAATAAATCTCACAAGTATGTTGTTTTAGAGTTAGGCATGAATCATGCTGGAGAAATTGCTGATCTCTCAAAAATTGCACAACCTCATGTAGCAGTAATCACTAATATTGGCGAAGCTCATATTGAAAACTTTAAGTCAAAATATAATATTGCTGAAGCTAAAAAAGAAATTTTAAGTCATTCAAATAAACTTGAATTTGCAGTACTTCCTAGTGACGATTATTATTTTACATTTTTAAACGAAGGGGGAAGCAACCTTAATAAAGTAACATTCGGTTCTTTAGAGGAATCAACAATAAGCTATAAAGCTTCAGAAGACCGTAAAATTAAAATTGTTACCCCTAAAGAAAGTTTTAATGTAAAGATTAACCTATTAGGTACCCACAATTTACAGAACGTACTTGCTGCGTGTGCTTGTTGTTACGCCTTGGATATACCTGTTCATGCTATAAAGAGTGGCATCGAAAAAATTAAACCTTTTCCTGGAAGACTTGAAACTATAAGTGCTGTAAAAGGAGCAACTATAATTGATGATAGTTACAACGCTAATCCAAGCTCAATGAAAGAAGCTATTGATGTTTTGCTGTTAATGAAGGGAACTAGGGTATTAGTTATTGGTGATATGGCAGAACTTGGGAGGTTCTACAAATGCTGTCCTTCATTTTTTAGCCATAGCAAGAGCAGCCAAAATAGATTTTACTTTAGCTATTGGGAGACATACAAAATTAACTATGCAACAATTAGGTAAAAAAGAATTTTGGTTTGATTCAAAAGATGCTCTAGTAAGTAAATTATTAAAGGTAATGGATATTATTTAACGGTATTGGTTAAAGGCTCTCGTTTTATGAAAATGGAAGATATTGTAAATAAATTAAAGGTGGAGAAATAATACATGTTATTTGAATTATTTAAATGGCTTTCAGTAGATTTTACTGCACTTAATGTTTTTAATTATTTGTCTTTGAGGGCGGTATTGGCAGTAATTACATCTTTATTAATTTCATTTACGTTTGGAAATTGGTATATCAAGAAGTTAGGGGAAAAAAGTTTTGGTCAATATGTTAGAAAAGATGGCCCCACCACTCATTTAAATAAGATGGGTACGCCTACAATGGGAGGTGGTTTGATATTAATTTCTATATTGGTTTCAACTTTACTTTGGGCGGACCTTACCAATGAATATATTTGGGTTCTGCTAGTAGTATCTGCTGGCTTTGGAGGCATAGGATAATTCTCATTGTAGACAGCAATGTAGTGAATGACGTCTTTGTCTTAAGAAGGAATATTTTAACTATTCTTTTTTTGCGCTCGCGGGTAGTTTAGGCTATTTATTTGTTTTTAAATTAGATACTCTGATGATTCCTAATCTAATATCCTTTAAAGCAAATGGAGTCTATTTAGGTATTATTTACTTCCCGTTTGCAATGATCGTTATTGTAGGAGCAGCTAATGCTGTTAATTTAACTGATGGCTTAGATGGGCTGGCAATTGTTCCTGTAATGATTGCAGCTAGTTCTTTAGCTATTATTGCTTATTTAGCTGGTAATATAAATTTTCTGCTTACTTAGGTATTCCTTATATAGTGGCGCAGGCGAGGTAACAATATTTTGTGCTGGGTTAATCGGAGCAGGTTTAGGGTTCTTATGGTTTAACGCTTATCCTGCTGAAGTATTTATGGGTGACCTGGGTCACTTTCAATAGGAGCAGCTATCGGGACCTTAGCGGTTATTGTTAGACAGGAGATTAGTTTTATTTATTATGGCAGGAATTTTTGTTGTTGAAGACAGTATCCGTTGTTTTACAGGTAGGTTATTTTAGATACACTAAGAACAGGTTTGGAAAGGCGACGTATTTTTTTAATGGCTCCTCTTCATCATCATTACGAAAAAAAGGGTTGGAAGGAAACGCAAGTTGTTGTCAGATTTTGGATTATCACAATGATGCTTGTTCTTATTGGTCTTGCAAGCCTTAAAATTCGTTAATGGAAATAAAAACCATCTGATTGCATTATTGATGATCAAATTTCAAATGTACTAATAGTTGGGCTTGGGAAATCTGGTTTATCAAGCGCAAAATATTTAACAAAGTACAAGAATTGTTCTGGCGACTCAATTAAGGTTAGTATCTACGATAAATTTAAATCTACCGAAGAGCAAAAAAAAATATTATATGGCTTAGGGGTAGAAAATTTTTATACAGGAGAGATGAATCTTAATTTTTATGAGGAAAAAACTCATATTTTATTAAGCCCTGGTGTTGATCCAAGAGAGATAGAAATGTGCCTCAATCAATGTAAGTTAATAAATGATATCTTTTAGTATCTCAAGATGCAAATTGAGTTTGCACTCAAATTCATACTAACGCTACCCTTATTGGGATAACTGGAACAAATGGAAAAACGACTACTTGCTCTCTAGTTGAGCATCTATTCATAAAAGCAGGTTATAGGACAAAATTAGCTGGCAATATTGGCCAATCTCCCCTTGATTTAATAGACAAGGCTAGTGAGCTTGATATTGTTATTCTTGAATTATCAAGCTTTCAATTATGGCCCTTTAAAACAGAAGGATTCGCCAACAAACTAGATGTTGGGATTTTTTTAAATTTTTCTGAAGATCATTTGGATATACATAGTAATTTACTTGATTATTTTCAATCAAAACTAGCTATATTACATTCAAGTAAGAGAACAATCGTGAGTCGAAGTTTAGATAAAATTCCTACCAATTTTAATGATGTGTCTTTTGGTAAGGCCCTAGCAAAAAAACCATCGAGATTGAATTACAAAATAGATACAATCAATAAAAAGAAATTTATTATTGATGACAAGGGCTTTAAGGTTTCGATTGATTGCCTTAATCTACCTGGTGAGCACAATCAATTAAATGTAATGGCAGCAATTGCATCATTTAGATGTTTAGAAAATTCTTTTGATAAGTTTGAGGGCGCGTTATCGAGTTTTAATGGCATTCCTCATCGCTTAGAGTGGATTAAAAATATTTACGGAATAGATTTTTATAATGATTCAAAGGCGACCAATGTCGGTGCCGCCTGCGGGATTAGAAAGTTTTAGTAATAAAAATATATTTTTAATTGCGGGGGGAGATAGTAAAAATCAGTCCCTATCTCCATTGAAAAAGTATTTTGAAAAAAACACTATAAGTTTATTGCTAATCGGCCGTGATGCCTAAATTATTATTTCCGTGTTAATGCTATTAGTTTATTAAAAATTACAACCGCCGAAGAAGTACCAACAACTGCTAAGCCAAGCATTTAAACAGGCAGAAAAAGGAGATATTATTTTACTATCGCCCGCATGTGCAAGTTATGATATGTATCAAAATTACATTGAGCGAGGTGATGACTTCAAGCATTTAGTTGAAGAATTATAACTTATAAATATAATGAAAATTTTTACTGCACAAACAAATTATAACCTTCCTACTTGTGACTATAACCTTATATGGGCAACATTAGCTCTGCTGGGTATTGGTCTGGTAATGGTCTATTCATCCTCTATAGCATTAGCTGCCGCAAGCTCTGCTCTTGATCACCAGAGCCATTATTATCTTTTAAGGCAAGCAGTTTTTATGCTAATAGGTTTTTTTTCTGGCTATATTTGTTTTTTAATTCCTGTATATTTCTGGCAGAAAATTGCGCCTACTTTATTTATAATAGGAGTAATTTTATTAATAATAGTTCTTATACCAGGAATTGGCAAAGAGGCCGGCGGTAGTCAGAGATGGATACCTTTGGGGATAATTAACTTTCAACCATCAGAGTTAGTTAAATTATTTACAGTAATGTATGTTTCAGATTATGTTTTGAGAAAATCAAAACAAATAAGAACTATTATTAAGGGTTTCTTACCGATTCTTGCTGTAATTGTTTTAACTGCTTACCTGTTACTGCAGCAACCAGATTTTGGTGCGTCAGCTGTTATTGTAGGGACAGCATTAGGCATTCTTTTTTTAGGCGGCTTAACTTACAAGATATTCATAAGCTTGATATTTTTAGCACCCCCAATCATTTACTATTTAATAACAAGTGCTGCGTATCGACTTGTTAGGTTGCAAGTATTTTTAGACCCTTATGCTGATAGATATCATAGTGGTTGGCAGCTTACTAATTCACTTCAAGCTTTAGGGAGAGGAGAAATATTCGGTTCAGGTTTAGGCGCAAGTATTGCCAAGCTACATTATTTACCGGAACCTCATACCGATCATATAGTGGCTGTAATTGGAGAAGAGTTTGGCTTATTTGGCGTTACTATTATTAATAATTTTATTCGCATTTCTAGTTGTTAGGATGTTTGGAATTGCTAAAGAATCTATCCAGAATAAGAAGCCATTTTCTGCATTAATGGCACAAGGTATAGGTTTATGGTTTGGGATACAAGGGATAATAAATATGGGAGTCAGCTATTGGGTTTATTCCCCCTAAAGGAATAACATTACCATTCGTATCCTATGGTGGAACCGGAATGTTAGTGAATATGGTAGCAATTGCAATTATATTAAGAATTGACCATGACAATAGAAAAAATATGAGAGGGCAGTCCTATAAAATCTAAAAATATAATGATTGCAGCAGCTGGTACTGGAGGACATATATACCCGGGCTTAGCAGTTGCCGATGTATTTGAAAAAAATGGGTTTAACGTTTTTTGGCTAGGGACTTCTTATGGAATGGAAAATAATTTACTTGATTTAAAAAAGATAAAGTTATTTCACTTATCAATAGAAGGTATAAGAGGAAAAGGCTTGCTAACATGGTTTAAGTTGCCACTTATTCTTTTGCACTCATTTTTTCAGGCCTTAAATGCGATCAGAAAAACTAAACCCATGGCGGTAATTTTAATGGGTGGTTACATTTCTATGCCTGTGGCACTAGCTGCAAAAACCCTAAAAATAAAAGTAATTATTCATGAGCAAAATGCTATCCCAGGCTTTACAAATAGGGCTTTATCTAAGATAGCAACTAAGGTCTTTTGTGCTTTTCCAGGTAGCTTAAACAACGCAACTGTGATTGGAAACCCAATAAGGACTGAAATAAATAATGTCCTTAAGCCAAATAAAAGATTTATTAACCGAAAAGGTCCTCTCAGAATATTGGTAATAGGGGGAAGTCTAGGGGCCACTTTTTTTAATAATAACCTACCTAATTTATTTAAATTAATAAGTAAGGTAAAAAAAATATCTGTTACCCATCAGTCTGGAGTAAAGAATTACAAGTCATTGATTAAAAATTATGGAAAAGTTAATTTCCCTTTGAAAGTTGTAAAATTTGTTTACGATATAGAAGAAAAATATGAGTGGGCTGACTTAGTCATCGCAAGGTCAGGCGCGTTAACAGTATCAGAGTTATCTCAAGCAGGAATTGCAAGCATATTAGTCCCATATCCATTTGCAGTAGATAATCATCAGTATTTAAATGCAAAAATATTGGAAGAAAGAGGTGCTACGATTATTGTTAATCAATCAGAGGGGGTAGATAAAATATTTAAAGTTCTAAAATTTTTTGATAGAAAAAAATGTAAAAAAATGGCGCTTAATGCTCAACATAAATTAGACACTGCACAATCGGTAAGTTTTTAAATTTTGCCAACTAATTAATAAATGAAAAATAAAATAAAAAAAATACATTTTTACGGCGCAGGTTGTGGTACTAAACCACCAAAAGTAGGATTTTTAGTTACAGGCTCTGATATAACAGACTCAAATTCAGTAAAGCATTTAAAGAAAATTGGAATTAAGATATTTAATAATAATATAGTTTCAAATATTAAAGGAACAGATGTGTTGGTTGTTTCAGGGGCAATATCTAAACAAAATATTGAATTTAAGTCTGCATTAGATAATAAAATTCCCATTATACCAAGAGCAGAAATGCTGTCTGAATTAATGCGATTTAAGAGAGGTATTGCAGTAGCAGGCACACATGGTAAAACTACAACAACTAGTCTAATAGCGTCAATTCTGTCAGAAGGGAATCTTGACCCAACATACGTTATTGGAGGGAGATTAAACTCGATGGATATGAACGCAAAACTTGGTACCGGAGAGCTAATGGTTGTAGAGGCGGACGAGTCTGACGCATCATTCCTTCATTTAAACCCAGTAAATACTGTCGTTACAAATATTGATAAAGATCATTTAGATGCATACCAAGGGAGCTTTGATAGATTAAAAGAAGTATACGTAGACTTCATTCACCAAGTTCCTTTTTATGAGAATATTTTCCTCTGCATTGATGATATTCATCTAAATAATATTATCCCATTGATATCAAGGCCAATAGTTTCATATGGGTTATCAGATGAAGCTCAAATACAAGCAGTAAATTTGAAAGCAAATAAAAGACAGTCATCGTTTGATGTTATTGATAAAAAATATAAGAAATGTACTTTTAGTGTCACCCTGAAATTTTCCAGGTAAGCATTTTGTACAAAATGCTTTAGCTTCAATAGCAGTAGGACTTGAGTACGAAGTTAAAATTCCAGCTATTAAAAAAGCACTAAAAGGTTTTCAAGGGAGCTTGATTACCACCAGAATTTAACTGTAAACACTTATCTTATTCCACTCTTTGATGATTATGGTCATCATCCAACTGAAATTAAAGCTGTACTTGAAGCAACATTATTAGCTTTTCCGGGCAAGCAATTAAACTTAGTTTTTCAGCCCCATCGGTTTTCAAGGACGAGGGATTGCTGGGAAGATTTTATAAAGATCTTGCAAGTACCAGATAGAACATTTTTATTAGATATTTATTCAGCCGGGGAGAATCCAATTAGATAATATTTCAACCAGAACTATTATTGAAAAATTAAATAATAAAAAAACTTTTTATATTAGCAAAAGAAAACATGGGAAATTAATTTTTTCTAAAATTGATGATGGGTCAATCTTGATTATTATGGGAGCAGGAAATATTAGTCAACTAGCCAGAGATTTTACTTCGTAAGATGTTCAAAAATAAAATCTACCAAAACGTTTCATTGAAGAAGTTTAACAGCTGGAAAGCAGGCGGAAATGCAGAAAACTTTTTAATTTGTTCAAACGCAAAAAAATTGTCTGAATTAATTAAATCGAAAAAAATTATAACTCCGCTTACTTTTATAGGGCTTGGTTCAAACCTATTGATTAGAGATGGTGGGGTTAAGGGAACAATAATTGAGACATTTGGGGGTTTAAATGACCTTCGTGTTGAGAGAAATCTGATATATGCAGAAGCTGGTGTGACTTGCTCTAAATTATCAAAATTTGCCGCACAAGATGGGCTTGCAAATTCAGCTTTTCTATCTGGAATCCCAGGCACAATTGGAGGAGCTTTAGCAATGAATGCCGGATGTTATGGTTCGGAAACTTGGGATTACGTTCATAAGGTACTTGTGATTACCTCTAATGGAGAAATTGTAACCAAATATAAAGATAGTTTTAAAGTTGGCTATAGAAAAGTAACTGGCAGAGAAAACGAAAATTTTTTAGCAGCATGGTTTAAATTCCCCCAAGGAAACGTCCATTAATTGGCTGTGAAATTAAAAAACTATTGTTGCATCGAAAAAATACACAGCCTTTAAATTGGCCAACAGCTGGCTCAACCTTTAGGAATCCTAAAGACCATTTTGCAGCAAAGCTAATTGAGGATTGTGGTTTGAAGGGCTAAAAAAAGGCATGGCTCAAGTTTCTGAAAAGCACGCGAACTTTATTGTAAATTTAGGAGGTGCTTCTGCCTCAGATATCGAATACTTAATAGATTATATTCATAAAACTGTTATGCAAGAGATGAATATTGACTTACAAACTGAGGTTAAGATTATTGGAGATAACTTTTAATGTCGTCAGAATTTAAAAAAGTCGCTGTTTTATTAGGAGGAACCTCTAATGAAAGAGAAATATCTTTGATTTCAGGACAATATGTATTTGACTCGCTTATTTCATTAGGTCTAGATGCTGTTAAATTAGATCTCAGAAAAGATAATGTAGGTAGCATTAAAGAAATAAATCCTGATCGTGTTTTTATAGTACTTCATGGAAAAGATGGTGAAGATGGTTCAATTCAGGAGTTCTCTGGAAAATATTAAATTCCTTATACTGGAAATGGAGTGAAGCATCAAAATTATGTATGGATAAATTCCGATCTAAATGTCAGTGGAGAGACTTTAATGTCAAAACACCCTCTTTTACAATAATCAAAAATATTGATGATTACGAGCTTGCGGTGCAGAAATGTAAGTTACCCTTTATTATTAAACCTTCAAATTCTGGGTCTAGTATTGGTGTTGCTATAATTGAAAACAAGCAACATTTTATTAAAGCATTTAATGAGGCATTTGCTATTGATTCAACTGTAGCAACACTTCACAGGAAGTCAAACATACATTACCGATAATTGATAATCAAGTATTTCCTGTTATTGAAATTAAGTCTAAAAATAAACTCTATGACTATGAAGCGAAGTATGTTCGTAACGATACTCAATTTATTTGCCCCGTGGATCTGAGTAAAGATACTTTGGAGAAAATAAATGTTTTAGGGATGGAGGCATTTAAAATGTTAGGTTGTAATGGTTGGGGAAGAGTAGACTTTATAATTGACCAAGAATCAAATATCTTCTTTATTGAGGTAAACACAATTCCAGGAATGACTAGTCACAGTCTTGTTCCATTATCTGCAAGACAGGCGGGAATAGAATTTGATGATTTGGTTTTAAAGATGCTTAAGAGTGCTTATGTTTAATTCATTGCATTCACTAGATAACTATTTTTATCTACAGAGTATTTCATAATTTTTTGTTTTTATTTAATTCACATACAACTAGAAAGAGCAGACTTACCAATCAAAGAAATAGTCATAGTTAATAGTTATAAGTATATTGATAAAGAACAGGTAAATTTAATTGCAGATAGATACTTACAGGGTAACTATTTTAAGGTTGATCTCGATAAGATTAGGTCTGCTTTTAAAAAGCTACCATGGGTAAGAGATGTAAGTCTCAGGAGAAAATGGCCTGATAAAATTGTAGTTTCTATTGAGGAGCATCAAGTAATTGCGAGATGGAATCGCGTGGGGCTTGTCAATATAGAGGGTGAAATATTTCATGCAGCTTCAGAAGAGAATCTACCCCTATTTCTCGGATCCGACAGCCATGTAAAAGAAATAACATTAAAATATAAAGAAATAAGAAAAATATTAGAAAAAGAAATGATGTATGTAAGTATAATTAGGTTATCCGAAAGACTTTCATGGGAAATTACTACAACTGATCGTTTGAAAATTAATTTAGGTAAAGTTGATATTCTTAATAAATTAAATCAGTTTACTGGTAATTTTAAATACGTCATTGATGAATTAAAAAGTACAATAGAGTATGTGGACTTGAGGTACAGAGATGGTTTTTCAGTGAGAAAAACTAACTCCAAGAGAAATAAAAAAAAACTAAACATTTAGATAAAAATTTATGATTAGTGTATTCAGACCAAGGAGTAGTAGCCATTTTAGATGTTGGTACATCAAAAATAGTTTGTATGATTTTGCAGTTTGATCCATCGGTACAGTAGAGATTGTATCTATGGGATCCTATCCTTCCAGCGGTTTAAAAAAAGGTGTGGTTGTAAATATTGATGCTACTACTGATGCTATTCAAAAATCTATAGACCAAGCTCAAACTTCATTTGATGGAAAAATTAAAAATGTATTTGTAGGAATTGCTGGAAGTCATATTCGCAGTCTTAATTCTCATGGAATAGCGAAAAGTTAAAGATACTGAGGTATCCAGAATGAGATATTGATAGGGTTCTAGAAGCTGCTAGCGTGCAATTACCTCCCTCGGATCAGGAAGTGCTTCATCTGTTATCGATCAGGAATATATGACTTGATGAACAACATGAAATTAAAGAGCCCTTAGGAATGAATGGGGTTCGACTTGAGGTAAAAGTCCATATAGTCATCTAGGAGCTGTTGCAGCTGCATCGTAATATTGTTAAATGTGCATAAAGCGATGTGGTTTAGATGTTGTTCAAATAATATTGCAGACCAATTAGCGTCTGCCAAAGCTGTACTAACTGAAGATGAAGGGGAGTTAGGAGTATGTTTAGTTGATATTGGTGGCGGAACAACCGATATAGCTGTTATAAAAAACGGTTCAATAAGGCATACTGCGGTTTTACCAATTGCAGGGGATCAGATTACAAATGATATTGCTGTTGCCTTTGGAACACCAATTCAGTCAGCAGAAGAAATAAAAAAAAACCATGGGATGGCAATCGCAAGTATGGCATCCATAAATGAGATGATTGAAATTCCTGTTGTTTCAGGAAGAGACCCAAAAAAAATTACGACCCAGGCCTTGGCTCAGGTTATAGAGCCGAGGATAACTGAACTCTTTGGACAGATTAAAGCGGAATTAGTTAGAAGTAAAGCTGCGAATGAAATATCATCGGGTATCGTAATTACAGGTGGCTCATCTCTTTTAGACGGACTAGATATAAGCTTGGAAAAGAAGTTTTCGATATGCCAGTTAGAACTGGTACACCAAGAGGAATTGACTGGGATACTTGAAGTTGTAGAAAACCAAGATATGCAACCGCTGTTGGTTTGTTAAAAATGGCAAAAGAAGATTTAAAAAATACAGACGGCGCATTTGATGGAAACTCAATAAGTAATATACTTAAAAGAATGAAGCATTGGTTTCAAGGAAACTTCTAATATGTTAAAAGGTGAATTATGTCAGTATTCGAAGTAATAGAAAAAAGTCAAAAAGCAGTCATTAAAGTCATTGGTGTTGGCGGTTGTGGCGGAAATGCAGTTGATCACATGATTGAGAAAAATGTCATGGGTGTCGATTTTATATGCGCAAATACTGACCTCCAAGCACTAAAGAAAAGCCAAGCAAATACAATTGTTCAAATCGGTGAAGAACTTACTAAAGGCCTAGGAGCAGGATCAAGACCAGATACAGGAAAGCAAGCCGCAATTGATGACGAAGAAAAAATTATTGAAGCAATTTCTGGAGCTGATATGCTATTTATTGCTGCAGGTATGGGTGGGGGGACTGGAACAGGAGCTACTCCAGTTATTGCACAAATTGCAAAAAAATTAGGTATTTTAACGGTTGCTATTGTAACCAAACCCTTTGACTTTGAAGGCCGAAGAACTCAAATTGCAAAAGAAGGAATCAGCGAATTAGTAAATTATGTTGATTCGTTGATAGTGATTCCAAATGAAAAGTTGATGGGAGTTTTGGGTGAGGACGTTAATTTTGTAGATGCTTTTGGGGCTGCCAATAATGTTTTAAATAGTGCAGTGGATTAGTCCAAAATTCTTATCGTCTTTCTTAATTAATGTAGATTTTGCAGATGTAAAAACTGTTATGAGCGAAATGGGGATGGCTGTTATTGGCTCAGGTTTTGCTGAGGGACCTGAAAGAGCATCAATTGCATGGAAAGAGGCGGTAGCCTGCCCTTTACTTGAAGATGTAAACCTAAATAATGCTAAAGGAATTCTTGTAAATATTTCAGCAAGCAGTGACTTTAAAATGAGAGAGCATTTTGAGGTTATGGAAAATATAAAAAAATATGCTGCTGGTAATGCAACCATTATAGTTGGATGTGTTATTGACGATACTATGACAAATAGCTTAAGGGTGACAATGGTTGCAACTGGATTGTCTCAAAATAACCATACTATTCAGGATGATGTAATTACCTCCTTCAGTCCCTCAGAAAGTATTGTAGATGATGGGGCTGATGATGAGGCCGCGAGTGAAAAGGAATTGAATGTATTTTCACCCAATGAAGAGAGCGATGAAACAAATGCTTTCGATTCAAATAGTGATGATAAGTACGATATTCCAACTTTTTTAAGAAATAATAAATGATTTTTCAAAGAACAATTAAAAATGAAGTGAGAGCTACAGGGGTGGGTTTGCATTCTGGAGAAAAAGTGAATCTTACATTAAAGCCAGCTAAGGAAGATCATGGAATTGTCTTTAAAAGAGTTGATCAACGAAATAATACACAAATAAGAGTTGAGCCGAATGCGGTAATTGAAACCAAGCTTTGCTCAACCATTGGCAATAAGGAGTTTAAAATTGCTACCGTGGAGCATTTAATGTCCGCACTTTCAGCATCTGGAATCGATAATATAATAATAGAGTTGTCTGGTTCTGAAATTCCAATAATGGATGGAAGTTCAAGCCCGTTTGTTTTTTTAATTCAATCTGCCGGTCTAGTCGAGCAAGAAGAACTAAAGAAGTTTATTAAAGTAAGAAAACTATTGAGGCAAGGCAAGAAGATAAATTTGCAATTTTTGAGCCCCACAAAGGGTTTGTAATAGATTTTACAATAGATTTCCCGCACCCAGTTTTTAAAACTGAAGATAGTCATGTAAGCATTGATTTTTTTAAAAGTTCATATATAGAAGATATTAGTAGAGCCAGAACATTTGGATTTATGCAAGAGGTAGAATACCTTCGTTCAAATGGTTTGGCACGAGGTGGTTCTTTAGATAATGCAATTGTCCTAGATGAGTATAAAATAATAAATAAAGATGGTTTAAGGTATAAAGATGAATTTGTAAGACACAAAATACTTGATGCGATGGGCGATTTGTTTATGCTAGGTAAGCCATTATTAGGAAAATATAATAAGAACTAAGCTTCTGATAATAAATCAAATTGTTAAAAAAAATAATTGAGAGTAAAAATTCATGGACAAATTCTGAATTTGTATTTGAGCCCAAAGAAGATACATCAAAATTAGCAAAAGATTATATGTTGGTTAAGAATGAATTTAGCAATCAAGAATTAGATGTAGCCTCATGATTTCGCCAATTTTAAAACTTGCTATTATTTTAATATTTATTACCACTATCACACTCGCCTTATTTTTTGTTTTTACAAGAAACAAAAAATATTTAATATTAATAAAAAAAATTATTAATTATTCAATGTACGTAGGAATAGTTATTATAATTGCCTTCTTCTTACTTAGAATGATAAGAATTTAGTAAAATGAAAGTCATTTCAATATTTGGAGGCACTGGTTTTATTGGCTCTGAGTTAATTGATTATTTACCGAAAAAAAAAATTGAAATAAGAGTTTTTACACATAGTAAAAATAAAGTAAGCTCTCTCACTGGTTCGCACAACGTAAAATTTTTTTACTACAAAAAACCAAAAGACGTTCAATCAAAAATATCAGGATCAGATGTAATTATCAATTTAGTTGGCATACTTCATGAATCTAGAACTCATAAATTTGATGATTTTACTGATTATGCCACTAAGGAAAGAGGTGTTGCATTAAAAGAGAAAGTAAAGCAATGGACTGGCATACCTGTATCGCAAAGTGGAGATGTTGGAAGACCAGCAGTTTTACAACAAGAAACCATAGTTGAAAAATATTATAATGATGGTGAATGGACAATTTTAAGGCCGTCGGTAGTATTCGGGAACAAAGATAGTTTTATAAACCTATTTGAAAAAATGGTGAAATACCTTCCTTTAATATTTTTAATTTCCCCGAAGGCAAAATTTCAGCCTATATATGTAAAAGATCTTGTTCATATAATTGAGAGAACACTTTATGATAAAAATTCTTATAATAAAAAATTAAATTTAGGTGGACCTAATGTTTTATCATTTATTGAAATTCTTCATCTTATTAAGAGTAGTCAGGACAAAAAAAATATTTTAGTTCCATTAAATAAATCATTATCTTATTTATTTGTTAGAATTTTAGAGTTATTACCATTTAAAATAATTACGAGGGATAATTTGAAATCAATGGAAGTAGATAATACCTCGCCTATTAATGATTCATATCTCCATATAAATTCATTGCTATCCTTAGAAGCATACTTAAGTAAAACGAAAAAATTATAATATGAAAATCTATTTAGTTGGCGGTGCTGTTAGAGATAAGATATTAGGAATACCAGTTAAAGATAGAGATTATTTGGTTGTTGGCAGCACCCCAGAAGAAATGGTTGAATTAGGCTATAAGCCTATAGGTAAGAATTTTCCTGTATTTCTACATCCTAAAACTAATGAAGAGTATGCGCTTGCAAGAACAGAGAAAAAAATTGGTAAGGGTTACCATGGCTTTGAGTTTTATACGTCACCAAACGTAACGCTTGAAGAAGATTTGATGAGAAGAGATATTACAATAAATGCAATAGCTGAAGATGAAGATGGAAATATTTATGATCCTTATAACGGCATTAAAGACATAGAAAATAAAGTTATTAGAAAAGTTTCTTCATCTTTCAAAGAAGGTTACTATTAATTTATAACAAGTCTATAAGATTTTTTGCTAGATTTGAAGATTTTATAATTCATAAAGATACAGAAGAACTAATGAAAAAAATTGTTGGTAGTGGTGAAATTAGTTCTTTATCGAGTGAGCGAATAAAAACTGAAATATTAAAAGGGTTAAATGAAAAGCATGCAGATAAAATGTTTTTATCATTTTCAAGCAGTGGTGTTCTTAAATCTATTTTTCCAGACTTTGTGGAAAATCAATGTGACATCTTTCTTTTACTTAATGAGTTAAAAAATACCTCTAAACCAATTTCCGTTGAATCAAAGTTATTGATGATTTTTGCCCTCCCATTTTTCTACGATGTAGAAAAATCAGATAGGGTTAATTATTTAGAATATTTTAAATTATCAAATAATGCAAAGACTGTTTTTAAGGGTATTGAATACGAAGCTAGGAATCTTGAAAATTTTTTATCATTTTCAGTAGAGGATAAATTAGATTCTTTATACAGACTTGATTTCTTTAGACGCCCAAATATTACATTAGATATTTTGGAAATGATAATGCTTTTAATTACAACCGTTTTTAAACCAACCCCATCAAGTCAGCCACTTATGAATATTGAGTGGCAAGAAAATAAAAAAATGGTACATAATAAAATTGAATTAGTAAAAAATACTATTGTTAAATTCACTCAAGAATATACTAAGTTAAAATCTAAAATCGACCCCTTGAAAACCCCTAATGAAATTAAAGAGCTAATTTACAAAGAAAGACTTTCTATCCTTAGAAAAGTTAGCTCTTGATCAGGTCAATCAGTTTAGATATTTTTTTATCAATGTATGCATGATTACTTGCTTCGTTGGTTAACCATATTGTTGATATTCCATGTTGACTAGCAGTTTTAAGATTTTCCTTTATGTCATCCACAAAAAATGCTTCCTTTACTTTATATTTATTTAGAAATAATTTCATTGATTCATTACTTGGCTTTGGTAAAAAATTTGAATTTGAAAAAATATTTCCATCGAAGTGGGAATTAATGTTACATTCTTCAAGTATTTTTATTGCATAATTTTTTGGAGCATTTGTATACAATATTTTCCTACCCTTTATTGATGACAGCACCTTAACTAAATTAGGCATTGGTACAACAAGTTTTTCAATATTTTCCAGGCAATGTGTTTTTTCCAGAAAATCTATCGGATTTATATTATGGTGTTTAATTAACC
Source organism: uncultured Methylophilaceae bacterium (assembly GCA_905182075.1). Classification (GTDB taxonomy): domain Bacteria; phylum Pseudomonadota; class Gammaproteobacteria; order Burkholderiales; family Methylophilaceae; genus BACL14. The sequence goes on from CAJIZS010000001.1 coordinate 537,648, forward strand.
CCTTTAAAGTTGCCCCATATAATTCCCAATATTTTTTTCTTAATTCGCAGGAGTTTTTTATACTTATTTTTAAATGAGTACTTATGTATTCATTCATTTTTTTATTGATTAAAGGGAATATTTTAGCTTGAGCATCATGTAGCGTGTTATCAAGATCAAATATCCAATATTTTAAATTATTTTACTTTGATTAGTGTGCCGACACCCTCATCTGTTAGGATTTCTAGTAGTAAAGCATGCTCAACTCTTCCATCAACAATATGAACACTACTTACACTATTGTGTGCAGCATATAGCGCAGAATTAATTTTTGGTAACATTCCGCCTGCTATCGAACCATTTTTAATAAGTTTTTCAATTTCTTTAAAAAAAAACTATATCTGAGTTTTTTTTCATTATCTAAATCTAGTTTCTTATTTGTGAGTAGAATTAGTTTTTCTGCTTTAATAGCCGCAGCTAACTTACCTGCAACAACATCAGCATTTACATTGTATTTTTTTTTGTCTCTTTCCCCAACTCCAATTGATGAGATTACTGGAATGAGTTCATTTTTAATGCAGTTTTTTACAAACACTGGATTAATACTTTTTATTTCTCCAACCTGACCTAGGTCAATAATTTTCTTTGGTTTTGAGTCATCATAGACTAACAATTTTTTTACTTTTATAAGATCATTGGGGTACTTTTTATTGATACTCTCTGCTTTCCCGCCATTAGCCTTAATTAAACCCACAATTTCATTATTTATTTCATTCAATACTTTGTCGACTACGCTCATAGTCTCTGAATCTGTAACCCTCATTCCACCCTTAAAATTTCTTTTCTTTCCCAGTTTCTTTAGGCTCATATCAATTTGTGGCCCACCACCATGAACGATAACAGGGTGCATGCCAACCAATTTTAATAAAACAACATCTTTTGCAAATGATTGCTTAAGTTGGCTATCAATCATAGCGTTCCCACCATATTTAATTACTATTGTTTTACCAAAGAATTTTTTAATATACGGTAATGATTCACTTATTATTTTTGCTTTTGCATTAGGTGTCATTTATTTTATTATTTTATAGGTTTTTAGTTAAAAATTTAGAATTTCGTTGAATATCATAGATTTTATTTCTACCATTAGGCATAAATTTTTTATCAGATTGATTGAAGCCCTTTTCAATAAACCAATGTTCCGATTGAGTTGTAAGGGCAAAAATTGATTTAATACCCAGTGTTTTATTTTTTTCTCACAAAATTTTAATAATTTTTCACCATAGCCCAACCTTTGATAATTAGGATGAATTACGAAGCAAGCAATTTCTATCATTTGATTGTATTCATATAATGCTGCAGTCCCAATAATATTATGATCATGCTCAATGACATAAAATGAATTAATGTCATCACGAATGTGTCCCGCTATTCTTTTAATTAAAACTCCTTGTTCACTTAAGGGCTCTATAAGGTTAAGAATATGAGTGATATCTGAAAATCTAGCTTGCCTAATATCCTCAAGTGGATACTCAGTTAGTATAGTTCCCGCACCTTTATCTGTATAAATTTCCTGAATTATTGAACCATCAATATGTCGATTTATTAGATGTACTTTTTCTATTTTATTTTTGATAGCAAACAGACTACTTTTTAGTATATTAAAGTCAGTATATGAAATGTGAGGGGCTTGGTAAGGCTTGTAGGTATGTTTTATGTTCAATTAATTTTTCTGCTTTATTAGTAGTTAATTCTGGGATTAATTTGCCTTCAATATTTAGTATTCCATTTGTGCTTACATAATAGATTAATTTTTCTGCTTTGATTGATTGAGCTATAAAAGCAGCTGTCTGCTCGTAAGGTAAATTAAATACCTCCCCTATTGGCGAAAACCCCAGGGGAGAAATAATAACGATTTCTCGATTTATTAATTTATCAGTGATAGCTTTGCCATTTACTTTTCTTATTTGCCCAGTAAATTCCATATCCACCCCATCAATTACTCCGATTGGTTTGGCTGTTATAAAATTTCCACTTGATAAGGTTATGTCACTTTCAGGCATTGGTGAGTCTGATGGCCTTGATGAAAGCATAGCTTCTATTTCTGTTCTTACCTTGCCATTTATTTCCATTATTTGATCTAATTCTTTTCTGCCAGTAACCCTATGATTTCTAATCAATTTAGAGCTTCTATTTCCTTTTTTTATTTTTTGTTCAATCTGCGGTCTAATTCCATGTACTAAGACTATATTAATATTAAGCGAGTGTAATAAATTAATATCATATGCAATTGATTGGAATTGATTATCATCTACTACTTCGGCATGTAAATTCTTGCCACATAATTTTATTGAATTGATTGATAAATACATGAGAAAAAATTTTTAATAAATGGATTTATGGAGTCTTGATTGTTACTAGACGAAGAGTCTGAAAAAAAAGCTTGAGGGGAGGTGTTTAGTTCATCAGCTAATCTCTGAAGTAACTTTGCATTAATGTTCAGCTCACCTCTTTCTATTCTTGATAAGCTGCTAGCAGCTAGACCTAGCTTCTTGCCTAATGTTTTTAGTGTTAATTTGTGCTTTTTACGCAAATTTTTTATGTTTATTGATACATTATTTAGCATAAATTGTGATATATAATATTAATTACTCAATATTTTATACTAAAAATTGCTATTTATGCAAAATCTCCATATTTATATTGCAGAATTGATAAGATACTTAGGGGAGCTGTTTCTGTCCTTAGAATTCTAGGGCCTAAATTGATTGCTTCAAAATTTAAGCTATTTGCTAATTGTATTTCCTTTTTGTCAAAACCACCTTCAGGTCCAATAAGTACGTATACCTTATTAGGCTCTTTTGTAGGAAAAATATTTGCGTTGATCCTTGCACTTGGTGCGAGAATTAATCTTAAGGCATTATCTTCAAAGCTTGTATTGTTTAAGTAGTCCATAAATTTTTTAGGTTGATGGATTTGAGGAACTTCAGTTCTGTAGCATTGTTCACACGCTGAAATTGATACTTGTTTCCAGTGAGCCAATTTTTTTATAATTCTATCTTGGCTAATTTTTATTATGCTTCTTTCACTAAAGATTGGTTGTATTTCATAAGCACCGAGCTCAGTGGCTTTTTGAATAATCCAGTCCATTTTCTCATTTGTTGAAAGTGACTGAATTAATGTTATTTTTGGGGCGACTCACGATTTTTTTTTGCACTTGTTAGGATGGTAATTTCAATTTCTTTTTTATTTATTTCAGTAACCCTGCCTTTGTAATCATAGCCGTCACCATTAAATAGAACAACGTCATCATTTAATCTTACTCTCAATACTTTCAAAGCATGGTGTCCTGAGAAATCATCTAAAATGACAGCTTGGTTTATAGACAAAGGTTTTGAGTGGTAGAATCTATTCATAATTTAAATATCATACAGAATGGAGAATTAATTTGGTTAGCTTAAATACACCTTTGTGTGAATTTAATTGGCTCGCTCCTGATTTTAATTTAGTGGACACAGACTATAAAATCATTAAATAAACTAAAAGGCCCAAATGGCACTATGGTAATGTTTATATGCAATCATTGCCCTTACGTAATTCACATTAATGAAGCTTTAGTGGCGCTAGCAGACGAGCTGAAAACAAAAGGAATTAGAGTGGTAGCAATTTCTAGTAATGACGCTGAAAAGTACCCACAAGATGGGCCTAGAGCTATGGAACTAAATGCTCGAAAAATGAGGTATTCATTTCCGTATCTATATGATAGAACACAAGAAATTGCCAAAGCATATAATGCTGCTTGCACTCCTGACTTCTATTTATTTAACTCCGATTTAAAGCTAACATACAGAGGTCAACTTTGACTCTACCGGAAGAGGTGAGGTACCTAAAGACAACAATAGAGACCTATTTGAAGCAATGAAAATTATAGCTAAGACAGGAAATGGACCAAAAGAGCAATTCTCTAGTATAGGTTGCTCGATTAAGTGGAAAAGCAATTAACTTAAGTTTCAGTGAAGACTTCTTGATTGAAACGCCACTTAAGGGGATAATTCACTATTAATTTTTTAATTACATTAATTTGAGTGTCTATTAATCGAGCAGGTATTAATACAGGGAGATAACATGGCAACAAGACAAGATTTAGCAAATGCAATCCGAGCACTATCAATGGATGCAGTTCAAAAAGCAAAGTCAGGACATCCAGGCGCACCTATGGGCATGGCTGAGATTGGTGAGGTTCTTTGGAATAAATATTTAAACCATAATCCTATTAACCCTGATTGGGCTAATCGTGACCGTTTTATTTTATCCAACGGACATGGCTCCATTTTATCATTTCACGTGCTTCAGAAACAAAATGTGTTAAGGGTTTTTGACAATATACTGGCTTATCCATTTTCATCGCCATCATTGAAACTGGAGCATGGGTATGGTCTGGTGTAGAAACTACTACAGCGTCTATATCTTCCTTCATCTCTGTTAAAAGAGTTCTATGCAATCAATTTAATCGCCGAGGCACATATTGTTGATCACCACACCTACACTTTTCTAGGTGACGGCTGTTTGATGGAAGGTGTTTCTCATGAGGCTTGTGCCTTAGCGGGAACTGTGGTCTATGGCAAGTTAATTGCTCTTTGGGATGATAATGGTATTTCTATTGATGGTGCATATTGAGGGATGGTATACAGATGATACTGCCGACTCGCTTTGAGTCATATGGATGGCACGCTATTAGAGATGTGGATGGACATGATCCAGAAGCCATTGATAAGGCAATCCAAGAGGCAAAAAAAGTAACCGACAAACCAACGCTTATTTGTTGTAAAACAATTATTGGTAAAGGCTCACCAAATAAAGCCGGTACTCACGGCTGTCACGGTGCCGCTTTGGGTGATGATGAAGTTGCATTAGTCCGAAAAGAAATAGGTTGGGAACATGCCCCCTTTGTAATACCACAAGATGTGTACGATGGTTGGAATCAAAAAGATAAAGGCGATGCCCGTGAACAAGAATGGAACGCTAAGTTTGATGCCTATGCTAAAGAATTCCCAGAACTTGCTGCTGAATTTAAGAGAAGAATGAGTGGAGACCTTCCAGCTGATTGGAAGAAAATTTCTGAAAACCTTATTAATGATGCTAATACAAAGCAGAAAAAGTGGCAACTAGAAAAGCATCACAAAATGCATTACTGCTTTGTCAATGTTCTTCCTGAATTTGTTGGAGGCTCTGCTGACTTAACTGGATCAAATTTAACTAGTTGCCCAAGTTTGAGCATGTCGAGTGGAAAACCCTACGGGTAATTATATTTCTTATGGAGTTAGAGAGTTTGGTATGTCAGCAATTATGAATGGAATGGTTCTTCATGGCGGCATTAAGCCCTATTGGAGGCTACCTTTCATATATTTACTGACTATATGCGTAATGGTATGAGAATGGGTGCGCTTATGAAGCAAAGAGTTATTTATGTTATACCCATGATTCTATTGGTCAAGGTGAAGATGGGCCTACACATCAACCTATTGAAACAACTTCTAGCTTAAGATTTATTCCTAGAATGGAAGTGTGGAGACCTTGTGATACAACAGAAGTTACAACAGCTTGGGTTGCAGCAGTTGAAAATACAGAAAATCCTACAAGTTTAGTTTTAAGTCGACAGGGTACTGGATTTACAGAAAGGACTTCTACTCAAGTTAACAACATCCGCAAGGGTGGGTATGTTTTATCAGAAGCAGAAAATGAAAAGGTAGATGTAATATTAATTGCTACAGGCTCAGAGGTTGATTTGGCTATAAATTCAAAAGAAGCATTAGGGGAAATAGGAATTAATGCCCGAGTTGTTTCTATGCCTTGTACCCAAGCTTATGATCGTCAAGAAACTAAATATAAAGATAGTGTTCTTAACTCCAGGTATTAAAAGAGTTTCAATTGAAGCTGGCGTTACAGACTATTGGAAGAAATATGTTGGGCTCGATGGCGCTTGTGTCGGTATTGATACTTATGGTGAATCAGCACCTGGCGGAGATTTATTTAAACATTTCGGTTTTACTGTTGAGAATGTAGTTTCCACTGTAAAATCAATTGTTTAGAATTACTTAATAAAGCCTTATTAACTTAAAGGTAAGTCCTTTTTAAGGACTAATGAGTAATCTTAAAGTATTATAATAACTTAATTAAGGCATCTTTAAAGATGCCTTAATTTCTTGCGAGGAAGCTTAATGACTATAAATGTTGCTATATCTGGATTTGGAAGAATTGGTAGGTTAGTTTTAAGGGCAATATATGAATCTAAAAGAACTGATATTAAGGTTGTAGCTATTAATTGTAGCCGTGGGGATATTGAAAGTCATGCACACCTTATAAAGTTTGATACTGCTCACGGTCGATTTGAAGGAAAGGTTGAGACTACAGATAATAATTTTATAATCAACGGCGATAAAATTAAATACCTTAATACTAGAAACCCCAAAGATTTAGACCTGGAGAGATCAAGAGGTTGATGTTGTTTTCGAGTGTACAGGAGCTTTTAGAGGAAAAACCTCAAATTATTTTCATATAGAGCAGGGCGCTAAAAAAGTTTTAATTTCGGCACCAGGCGAAAAAGATGTTGATGCAACTATTGTTTATGGAGTGAATGACAGTATTTTAAAGCTTCAGATGAGGTTATTTCAAATGCTTCGTGCACAACTAATGGCCTTGCCCCTTTAGTAAAAGTTATAAACGATAGTGTTGGAATAAAGTCAGGGCTAATCAATACAATTCATTCTTATACGAATGATCAAGCTCTATTAGATAATATGCATAGCGATATTCGTCGAGCGAGAGCTGCTGGCGCCTCAATGATACCTACAAAAACTGGGGCTGCCTCTTCGATTGGCTTAATCATTCCTGAATTACAAGGAAAGCTTGATGGAGTAGCTATTAGGGTCCCAACTACAAATGTGTCTTTAGTAGATTTAACATTAATCCTCAAAGAAAAACATCAAGAGAAGAGATAAATAAGCTAATGAAAGCCGCTGCTGAAGGACCTCTAGAAGGTATCTTAGTTTATAATGAAGAGCCTCTTGTTTCAGTTGATTTTAATCATACATCTGCTTCATGTTTCTTCGACTCCACCTTAACAAATTCATTTATAGGATGTTCAATACCACAAGAATTTGGTTGGTATGATAATGAATGGGGATTTAGTTGTCGTATGCTTAGATACTGCTGTCGCAATGATGAATGCTAAATAACATAAATGAATATGAATCAACTTGAAGATTTTAATCTTAAAGATAAAAGAGTTCTTATTCGGTCTGATCTAAATGTACCAATAAAGTCAGGAATTATAGCTCGAAAAAAAGAATTCAAGCATCTTTACCTACTATCTAAATATTCGCTCTCAATGCAGGCGCAAAAGTTATGGTCACCTCTCACCTTAGGGCGACCAAAGAAGGTCACTTTACTGAAGAGATTCCCTAGAAGCCTATAGCAAATACTTAAGTAAATCACTTAAACAAGGAAGTACGTTTAATAAAGACTGGACAATTAGAGAATTTAATGTCGAAGTCCGGGAGGTCGTTGTTCTAGAGAATTGTCGTTTTAATGTATGGAGAACAGATAATAATGCAGAACTTAGCAAAAAAATATGCAGATCTAGCAGATATTTTTGTAATGGATGCTTTTGGAACTGCCCACAGAAAGCAAGCATCTACCTATGGCGTAGCTGAATTTTGCTCGAGTGCTGTGCTGCAGGTCTTTTTTGCAAGTGAACTTGAAGCACTTAAATAAGGATTGAAAGATCCCAAAATCACCTATGGTTGCTATTGTGGGTGGCAGTAAGGTTTCTACAAAGCTCTCAATTTTAGATAGCTTGGCAGATAAGGTTGACCAATTAATTTTGGGTGGAGGGATTGCCAATACATTCATTAAAGCTCAAGGATTTGAATTGGGAATATCACTTGTGAAGATGATTTCTTGCCATCAGCAGAAAAAGATTATTAAAAAACTTGAATCACGTGGAGCTTCCTTCCATTAGTGCGATGTCATCTGTGGTAAAGATTCTACAGAAGATGAGCCAGCAATATTAAAGATATAACTGAGTTAGCCAACAGATGACATGATTTTTGATTTAGGCCCTAAATTCTATGCACGGTATTACTGAAATAATTAAGTCAGCTAAAACTATACTTTGGAATGGGCCTATAGGCGTATTTGAGTTTAAGCAGTTTTCAAAGGGAACAGAATTACTTGCGATGCGATTGCAAAGTCTGATGCTTTTTCATTAGCGGGAGGTGGAGATACTATTGCTGCAATTGAAAAATTTAAAGTCGAAAAAAATATTTCATATGTTCAACTGCGGAGGGGCTTTTTTAGAGTTTGTTGAAGGAAAAAAATTACCTGCAATTGAAATTTTAGAAAAAAAAGCTAAATCTGAATGGTTTAACTCACACTGAACTTGATAGTCTTCTATTTTGCATCAAGGTAAGGTTAGGGATATTTATGAGATTGATGCAGAGAGAATGTTAATTGTCACCACAGATCGATTATCTGCTTTTGATGTCATTATGAATGAACCGATTCCTGAAAAAGGGCAGGTTTTAACAGCATGGCAAATTTCTGGTTTAATAAGATTTGAATCCATTATTCCAAATCACTTGACTCATGATGAGGTCCGTCATCCTTTGTTAAGTAAGATGAGGCATTCAGTTGTTATTAAGAATCGAGCTGTTGTGGTAAAGAAATTAACACCCATTCCAGTTGAGGCTAATTGTTCGCGGGTATGTCGCTGGGAAGTGGCTGGAAAGAGTACCAGAGGGATCAATCTATTTGTCGGATTGCATCTCCCTGGTTGAAAGCAGGCTGAAAAATTGCCGAACCCAATATTTACTCCTTCAAGCAAAGCTGATGTTGGGAGTCATGATGAAAATATTTCAGTGGAGCAACTGTAAGGATTTAATAGGACAGGATCTTAACAGATCAAATTTCAAGTGAGATAAGTCTTGAGATTTATATAAGCAAGCTTATGAAATTTGCATTACAAAAAGGGATCATTATTGCGGATACTAAGTTTGAGTTTGGTACTTGATGGGGAGTGGTAAATTATTTATCATGGATGAGATTTTAACTCCAGATTCTTCTAGATTTTGGTTAAAGGATTCATATCAGTTAGGGGTAGTCTCCTTAAGTTATGACAAACAATTTATTAGAGATTGGTTAGTCTAACTCTGACTGGGATAAAGATTCGCCACCACCAGAACTACCTAGACAATGAAAATTATTGAAAAAACAAGATTTAGAAAAGTATCAACGAGGTACTATTCATAAATAAAGGAGTATAATGCATCACTGAGATAAGTATTTTTTGGGCAATGATTTTAATTCTTGTTAAAGGTCTTTTTTCAAGGCTTAGCGGAGACAAAGCCTGATTTTAAAAAATATCTCTTATAAAGCTAATAGCCTTTTATCACTAAAAAAAGACTGTCAAGGTTAAAAGAGTAGAAGTTTTTTTATGCTTATCAAATAAAACGTATTAAAAAACACTTTAGTAGAAGAAAAGAAAAAATTATCTGAGTTAATTAACTTTATAATAGAGATTTATCAATTTGGCTATAGCAATTAAGAGCTGCAAGAAACGGTCAATAATTTTCCTGACAGTTTGATTTTAGCGCAAGCCAGTTTAGAGTCAGCTTGGGGGACATCAAGGTTTGCAGTTAAAGGAAATAATTTTTTTGGGCAACATTGTTTTTCAAAGGGTTGTGGAATTAGTGCCCGCGGAGATAAAAAAGTAGAGGTAGCTAAATTTGCTTCTGTGTTTAAAAGTATTCAATCCTATTACCGTAACTTAAATTCTGGTGAAGCATATAAGAAATTAAGAAAGCTTCGTTCTGAAGAATTGTCGAAGCTTAAGAAAATGGATTCCCTTAAATTAACTGAAGGTTTATCTGATTACTCCACACTGGGTAATGGAGATTACGCAAAAAGACTCAATCAAGTAATTACGTTTAATAAGCTTCAACAATATGATAATTAAACTATGCTAAAAAAACTTGCAAAACTAAATGCATTACAGCTCATCCTTTTAGCTTTTCTTATTACAGGACTTATTAATATCTCAATTGCTTACTTTGAAATTTCTGGTCTTTCAAATGTAAGGTCGGAACAGACAGATATTTTTTTCCCATCATCAAAAGTCATCGGTACAGTGTGGATGTTATTAATTGCAGGTTTATCTTATAGCTTTTCTAAACGCAATCATTTGTTGTCAGTTTGATACCAATATGGGTTGTCTTTGTTACTTTCTTAATGTTTCGAATTTACTCTTAAAAACTCACCTATTACAAAAGAACTGACTTAAAAGTTAATGCTGGACGTCCTTTAATTTTTTCATTTAATCATTTACATGAAAAAAAAGCCTACCCAAAGGGCAGGCTTTAAATTTAAATAAATATTACAGTATCGGAACGATTAGTAAAGCGACGATATTGATAATTTTAATCAATGGGTTAATCGCTGGACCTGCTGTATCTTTAAATGGATCGCCTACAGTATCACCAGTCACTGAGGCTTTATGTGCTTCAGATCCTTTACCACCATGATTTCCATCTTCGATATGTTTTTTAGCATTATCCCATGCACCACCACCGGTACACATTGAGATTGCAACAAATAACCCAGTAATAATTGTTCCCATTAATAAACCACCAAGTGCCTGAGGACCTAAGAACACACCAACTAAAACAGGAGCAGCTACCGGTAGAATTGAAGGTAACACCATTTCTTTAATCGCTGAAGCTGTTAATAAATCAACTGCCTTAGCATAATCAGGCTTTCCTTTGCCAGTCATAATACCTTTTATTGTTTTGAACTGACGCCTTACTTCTTCAACAACTGAGGCTGCAGCACGTCCAACCGCTTCCATTGCCATCGCAGCGAATAAGAATGGTATTAACCCTCCAATAAAGAGACCAATAATGACCATCGGTTGACTCAAGTCAAAGCTTATAGAGTGACCATATTCAGTTAATTTATGAGTGTAATCAGCAAATAAGACTAATGCTCCTAAACCAGCTGAACCAATTGCATAGCCTTTGTTACAGCTTTAGTTGTATTACCAACTGCATCTAATGCATCTGTAGTTTTTCGAACCTTTTGCGGTAAACCAGCCATTTCTGCAATACCACCGGCATTATCTGTAACTGGACCATAAGCATCAAGCGCAACAATAATACCAGCCATGCTTAGCATGGATGTAGCCGCAATTGCTATACCGTAGAATCCTGCTTCACAAGATGTTATTGATTTTGTAGAAATAGCAACAACAGGTAATGCTGTTGATTTTGGAGATTTGACTGCGGTTGTTTGGTTGCATGGCCTGTCTCAGACGCTTTAGCAATATGTTGAACTGGTTTATATTTTATATCGAAAATAATTAAATATGATCATTCATCATATAGGGCAAAATAATTCTATTTTAAATAAATTTATTGCAGAAATTAGAGACGTTGCTATTCAAAAAGATTCACTTCGATTTAGAAGAAATATAGAACGTATAGGTGAAGTTCTGCTATTGCAAGACCTCTATAGAGCGCAGGCATAACATTTGTCATTTTAGAGTTAGCTTTAACAAAGAAACATCCAATAATTGACGCTACAATTGAAACAGCACCAAGCATTAGTGGATAAAGTATCCCTGTTCTAGAATCTGCAACTATAAGAGCACCTAATACCATTGTTGCAATTATAGTAACCGCATAAGTTTCGAAAAGATCTGCTGCCATACCAGCGCAATCACCAACATTATCGCCAACATTATCAGCAATCACTGCAGGATTTCTTGGATCGTCTTCAGGAATACCTGCTTCAACTTTACCTACTAAGTCAGCACCTACGTCAGCACCTTTTGTAAAAATTCCACCACCCAGTCTCGCAAAAATCGAAATAAGTGAAGAACCAAATGCTAGGCCAATAAGAGGGTTTAGAGCCTTAGTAGTTGTTAAGGACTCACCACCAAGAAAAGAATAAAAACCAGCAACCCCTAAAAGACCTAAACCTACCACAAGCATACCTGTAATAGCTCCACCTTTAAAAGCAACATCAAATGCTTGGGGCAACCCTTTTGTTGCTGCTTGAGCAGTTCTTACATTTGCACGAACTGAAACATTCATACCAATAAAACCACATAAGCCAGATAATAAGGCTCCGATTACAAACCCAATAGCAGTATTGCAGTCAATAAAATAGTAAATAAGGATAGCAAAGATAACCCCAACCAAACCGATTGTTTTATATTGTCTTGCTAGGTAAGCTGATGCACCGTTTTGAATTGCCCCAGCGATTTCTTTCATTTTAGCGTTACCAGCTGGTAAGCTTACGATCCACTTTGACATTATTGCGGCATAGAGTACGGCAAGAATTGCTGCTCCAATAGCTATATTGATTATTGATATATTAATTGCTGATACAGCGGGAAGACTTCATACTCAAGTCTTATTAATTTTTTAAGTCTTATATAAGACTTAAAAAATTAATGCGTAATTATCACACCTTTTAATCCATATCACAATCCAATAAGTCTAATAATAATATTATTAATGTAATTGATTCGCTATAAATTATATTTAATTTAACAGCATAGAAATACCAATGACAGCTAATAACAAAGAAAACAGTTTATTTATAAGTTGCTCGGGTATTTTTAAAAGAAAATCTGCTGAAAGTTTTACAAAGATCAAGCTGGGTATGGTGAGAAAAAATATAGCAGGTAAATAGATAAATCCTAATGTTGGCTCAATATTTGTGACTAGGTCTGAGGGACTTATAAAAATAGTTATAGATGCACCTAATCCAATAAAGAAGCCTAAAGCACTCGATGTTCCTATAGCTATTTTTGAGGGTATATGTTTTTTAATTAAGTAGGGAAAAAATAAAGTAGCGCCCCCATTTCCAATTAACCCTGAAATTATGGAAAAACAAAAGCCGATAAAATTGGTGGTTAATTTGATGGAAAAATAGACGTATTTGTATTGGGCTCATGGTTATATATTTTATAAGCTATGAAAAAAGTATAAATAATAAATAGGTTCTTAAGAAGGGTACCGGGAATGAATTTAATATACTACCAACTAATAATGAGCCTAAAAATAGTCCAATAAAATTCTTAATGATGTTGATTCAATTAATGTTTTTATTTTTATTATGAGCGAAGATTGCCATAGCACCAGTTATAACCATAGATGCCAAAGAGGTAGTTATTCCAACAAGATTGCTTCGTTTGGAGGAGCATTAGAAAAATAAATAAGTGAGTATGAGACTACTGGAACAATTACTAGCCCTCCTCCAAGACCAAATAGACCGGCAGCTATTCCTATAAAAATTCCAGAAAAAATAAATACTATAATTTCAGTCATACTCAGTTTTAAATAAATCTTTTGCAAGTCTTTGGATCACGCATACTGCATTTGGCCTTCCATTAGCAATATATTTACTTAGACTGAGGCTGGAATTTTTAAAACAGCCTTCTTTCTTTGATGCTTTGGTATAGCAACTTTAACTTTTATTTTTTTTATTATATGGCTTTCATTAACTAATTGCTTTAATAGGTCAGCCTCATACATCTTAAGTACATGAGGGTAATTTGATAATTCACAAGGATAAATATTAGTATGAGTTTAAAAGATTTATTAACTATAATTTTTTTACTTTCTATACTCAATCGATTGATATTACTTTATCAATGTAACTTTTGGATTCCTTTCATTAAGTTCAGAAAAAAAATACACTTTCAAGAACTTTTTTATGGGTTCCATACTATAATGCTACATTATTTTATAAAAACTAAAGCATATTTAAATGAAAATAATTTTTATCGGTAAAAATTCTTCAAAGCCAAAAAGTATAAGCCTTGGTTTTTTCATACTTTTCTTAGTTATTTTAATAACTCTTAACTTTCTCTTAATAGGAAAGTATGTAAGCATTGAAAAATATGATAATGATACTGAGGCACAATATATTCAGCTTGGTTTAACTCAAAAGAACCTACCAGATAATATTGATTTGTTTGTAAGTCAGATTGGAGAACTAAATACAAGGATACTTCAAATTGATGCTCAGACTGAACGACTTCAAGATGTAATGAAAAAGCAAATTATTGGTAAAGAGAAGTTACCAAAACTTTTAAAAAAGAAAGGTGAAGGGTAGTTTGGGGAGGCCATTCATCCTGGACAATGATGATATTCAAAGTTCCTATAAGCATCTTGAGAAACTATTTATTGAAATTGAAAATAGAGAAATTATGTATAATAAAATGGAAGCTATGTTGCTAAGGCAATCTGTTTTAAAGGAGACACTCCCTTCAATTTACCCAGTTAACGTTCCTTACAGATCTTCTAGTTACGGTTGGAGACAAGATCCATTCCGAGGAGTTAGAGCTTTTCATTCTGGCCTGGATTTCAGTGCAGCTCATGGCGAGCCAATTATTGCTACTGCAGGTGGGATTGTAGTTGAAGCTTCTCACGGAAGAAATTATGGGAAATTCATAACTATAAAGCATGGGGATGGGTTAGAAACAAGGTATGCTCACGCATCAAAATTATTTGTTAAAAAAGGTGATTTAGTTAATAAAAAAGATATTATCGCTCTTGTAGGAAATACAGGGCGCTCAACTGGACCACATTTACATTATGAAATCCGTTTAAAGGGCAGACCTCTTGATCCGACCAATTACATTAGGAAGTAAATAAGAAGCCAATATGTTAAAAAAAATATTTAATAGTATATTTGGAACTAGAAACGACCGTTTACTTAAAGAGTATTCGAGTAAAGTGTTACTTATAAATAGACTTGAGCCAGAAATTCATAAGCTTAAAGATAGTGATTTTAAGAAAAAAACAAATGAATTTAAAAATAAAATTAAAGAAGGTGTAAAACTTGATGATTTGATTAAAGAACTCTATTCGCACGCGAGAAAAGAGTACATTGGGTCATGGTCATTTTGATGTTCAGTTAATGGGTGGAATTGCCCTTAATGATGGAAAAATATCAGAAATGAGGACGGGTGAAGGGAAAACACTTGTCGCAACACTCTCTGTTTATTTAAATGCACTAACTGGAAAAGGGGTTCATGTTGTAACGGTAAATGATTACCTTGCTAGACGCGATGCTGCATGGATGGCTCCAATATTTGAATTTCACGGTCTTACTATTGACTGTATTGACCATTATAGTCTCCTAACTCTGAAGAAAGAAGAAAAGCTTATAATGCAGATATTACATACGGAACTAATAATGAATTTGGATTTGACTATCTTAGAGATAACATGGCTCATTCTCTAAAGATTTAGTTCAAAGATAAACATGCATATTCTATTGTTGATGAAGTTGATTCAATATTAATTGATGAAGCAAGAACACCATTAGATAATTTCAGGTCAGCTGTAAGAGATATATGAATTTATATCAAAAAATTAATAAAATTATACCCTCGCTTACCAGACAAGAAAAAGAAGATACCGAAGGTGACTTCTGGATAGATGAAAAAGGAAACCAAGTTATTTTTCTGAGAAAGGGCATGAAAATGCTGAAAAAATTCTTATTAAGTCGGGATCTTAGACAAAAATTCAAATCTTTATGATGCGGAGAACATTAGTTTGTTACACCACATCAATTCTTCACTAAGAGCACACTATTTATTTATTAAAGATAAAGATTATGTTGTCAAAGATGGTGATATACATTATTACTTGATGAATTTACAGGAAGAATGATGGATGGACGCAGGCTAGGAGTGATGGTTTACATCAAGCTGTTGAAGCAAAAGAGCACGTTACAATACAAAAAGAAAATCAAACTCTCGCTGGTATTACTTTTCAAAATTATTTTAGAATGTTCACAAAGCTTTCAGGTATGACTGGAACTGCAGATACCGAGGCGTTTGAATTCAATTCAATTTATGGGCTTGAGACCATCATTATTCCGCCTCATCGCCCTACAATCCGAATTGATAAAATGGATAAGATTTATCGTACTTCTAATGAAAGATATAAAGCAGTTGCTGATGATATTAGAGATTGCTTTAAAAGAGGTCAGCCTGTTCTAGTTGGCACTACCTCTATTGAAAACTCTGAGCTAGTTTCAAAGCTTCTCAATAAGGAAAAGCTCCACCATCAGGTTCTAAATGCAAAGCAGCATGAAAAAGAAGCGCATATTATTACTCAAGCAGGAAATGCTGGAATAGTAACCATTGCTACAAATATGGCAGGGCGCGGAACAGATATTGTATTAGGAGGAAATATACAGCCTGAAATAAATGCTATCAAAGCTACTTACAAGTATTAGTAATGACCAAAAAAGAAAAAGATTGATCAACTTCAGCTAAATGGAAAGATAGTCATCAAAAAGTATTAGACGCGGGTGGCTTACATATTATTGGAACAGAGCGACATGAGTCAAGAAGAATAGATAATCAGTTAAGGGGAAGATCTGGTAGACAAGGTGACCCAGGATCTAGCGCATTTTATTTATCGTTAGAAGATAATTTAATGAGAATTTTTGCTTCAGATAGAGTAGCGACAATCATGGAAAAATAAGTTTAGCCGAAGGGGAGGCAATTGAGCATAAGTGGGTTAATAGGTCTATCGAAGGCGCTCAAAGAAAGGTAGAAGCTAGAAATTTTGATACAAGGAAGCAGCTCTTAGAGTTTGATGATGTCCCTAGTAATCAACGAAAAGTTATTTATGAGCAGCGCAACGATATTCTTGATAGTCCAGATGTAAAAGAGACAGTCAATCGAATTAGGGAAGACGTGATTCTTGAAACCGTTTATAGCTTTATGCCACCCGATAGTGTCGAAGAACAATGGGATGTTATAGCTTTAGAAAAAAAATTGCTTGCAGACTATGCCATAAAAATTAGCGTAAAAAGCTGGTTGAAAAAAGAACCAGATATTGCAATAGAAGGGATAGCAAATAGAGTTAAGGAAATGGCCAACCAGAGCTACCTTACTAAAGAAAAGTTAGCTGGATCTGAAGCACTTCATCACTTTGAACAGATCGTATCCGTTCTAGTACTGAGCATCATTGGAGGTGCTCTTTTGTGCTTCATTAGACCAGATTAAGGCTAGGAATAGGCTTGAGCGTGCTTATGGCCAAAAAGACCCTAAGCAAGAATTTAAAAAAGAGGCGTTTGGGTTGTTTGAAAAGCTACTTGATACTATTAAGTATGAAACGACGAGAGTACTTATGTTGGTTCAGATAAAAGATGAAAGCGAGGCATCAAGTATAGATGAGAAAAATAATCAAAGAATTATGAATGCTGAGGTTCAAGAAAAAAGTTCAGAGAAGACTCAAATTAAAAAAGTAGGACGAAATGAACTATGCCCATGTGGCAGTCAAAAAAAATACAAACATTGTCATGGTGCCATTAAGTAATGAGTAATCAAGTAAATATATCATCTCCATGTATCGGCGTTTGTCAGTATAACGAAGAGGATTTTTGTAGGGGGTGTTTTAGAACATTCTCTGAGATAACGGAATGGGCTAACATGAGCGAAGATGAGCGATTAAGCATTATGAAAGCTCTTGATGAAAGAGCTCAAAGTATTTTTTAGAGTCCAGCAGTCTTGCCCTTGTATTCACAAAGCTTTTTAATTACACAGTTAAAGCAGTCTGGGTTTGATGCTTTGCATATGTATCTTCCATGTAGTATTAATAAATGATGAGCATCAATTAAGTACTTTTTAGGAATCAACTTTGTTAGTTTTTTTTCTACAGCTACTTTTAAAAAATTGAGCTCACCTGCACTAATCTAAAAATATGTGTATCAACTGCAATTACTGGTCTCATAAAAATAGTATTTAATATTACATTTGCTGTTTTTCTTCCAACTCCCGGAAGCTTTTCAAGATTTTCTCTATTAGTTTGGAACTTCTCCATTATATTTCTCATCTAGTATTCTACTAGTAGCATTAATATTTTTTGCTTTATTTTTGTATAGACCGATGCTATTTATGAGTACTTCGATTTTCGAAACTGGGAGCTTATTAATTATTTCTTCACCGATCCAAAAGGGAAACAGGTAAAAGTGGAATATAGTTTTGGTTATATTAAAGACAGTAATGGAGGTCTTAAAATAAATTTACATCACTCCTCGTTTCCATACAATGATGATGAACACTTTGATTAAAATAGTATTTCTTTTTTCAGTATTCATTTAATTTTTTCGAATCAAGAAATAAAGTTAAAGTTATTATAGTTCTTTTAATCGCACAATAGAGTCAGTTACTGACTATTTTTCCACAAAAGCATGCTCAATAACATAATCTCCTGGCTCACCAATTCGAGGAGAAACTTTAAAGTCCAATGAATCCAAAAGTAATTGGGTGTCTTTAAGCATTTCTGGGCCACCACATATCATTGCTCTATCGTACTTTGGATTTATAGGAGGTAAGTTAATGTCAGTAAACAATTTTCCCGAGCTCATTAAATCAGTTAACCTACCTTCATTTTTATAAGGCTCCCGTGTAACGGTAGGATAATAAATTAACTTCTTTTTAATTTCCTCGCCAAAAAATTCATTATTTGGCAATTCATTTTCAATAAAATCAGCATAAGCTAAATCATTTATTTTTCTTACCCCATGAATTAGGATTATTTTTTCAAAGCGATCGTAAACCTCAATATCTTGGATTAAACTCATAAATGGAGCTAGACCGGTTCCAGTTGAAAGTAAATAAAGATTTTTCCCGGGTTTAAGATCATGGATAATTAGAGTTCCAGTAGGCTTTCTGCTAACTAAAATATCATCTCCTACTTTAATGTGTTGTAATCTTGAAGTTAATGGACCATCCTGAACTTTAATACTTAAAAACTCTAGGTGCTCATCATAATTTGGACTGGCGACACTATAGGCTCTTGCAAGTGGTCTTCCATCAACTTCTAAGCCTATCATTACAAATTGACCATTTTCAAAACGTAATCCATCCTGACGGGTTGTTTTAAAGCTAAATAAAGTATCGTTCCAATGATGGACACTTAATATCTTTTCTGTTGAATATTTACTATTACTACTCATTTTTTTTCTCTTTCTTTAATTTTATTAATTTGATATTAGTTTAGTAAGCTCTGGGACAGCTTCAAATAAATCAGCAACCAAGCCATAATCTGCAAACTGAAAAATAATTGCATCTGGGTCGTTGTTAATAGCTACAACTATTGGAACGTTTGCAGCTTTAGCATGCTGATTTGCTCCTGAAATCCCTATGGCAATATATAGTTCTGGTGCAACTACAACACCAGTTTGACCAACTTGCCAATCATTTGGAGCATAACCAGAGTCAACAGCAGCGCGAGAAGCTCCAACAGCCGCATTTAATTTATCTGCAAGTGTCTCAATAATTGCAAAACTTTCTTCTGACCCAACCCCACGTCCACCTGAAACAACAATCTCAGCAGATGTTAACTCTGGTCTATCTGATGTTTGGACTTTATCTTCTACCCATTCAGATAAATTTAGAGGAGGTGGTGCTTCATTTATTATAATTTCTGCATTACCACCTTCAGTTTCAGTAGCTTGGAAGTTACTGATATGAATTGTAAGTATTTGAATTACATTAATAGTATTATTACATTCTTTGCATTAACAGGAGCTGTAGTTCAAAGTATTTTTATTTTCAATTTTTAGAACATCAGAAATCATGCCAACATCCATTATTGCAGCTACTCTCGGAAGGAAATTTCGGCTGAACCATGTATGAGCCGCTAGAATAACATGATATTCCTTTCCAATATTTGAAACAATATTAGCGGCATCTTCTGCGAGTAAATGTTCTAAATGCAAAGCATCTACTCGTATAATATTATTTAAACATTTAATGTTTGAAGCTGTTTTTGCAACTTTTTCTGTGTTTTTACCCATAACTAACAGATCAATTTCCCCTTTCCAGGATTGAGCTGCAGTTATTGTTTTATAAATTGAATCATTTAATTCAATTTCGTTGTGTTCAGCTAGCACTAAAATTTTTAAATTAGTAGTTATAGTTTTATTCCTTCTTTATCATTAAGTTTCTTTAATAAATCACTAATACTATTACCTTAATACCTTCCTTGCGTGCAGGTGGTAATGATACCTTTAGCAACTTTAACCGCGGTGATGAATCGACAGAAAAATCCGTTGCCTTTATTGTTTCTATAGCTTTTTTTCTTGCCATCATAAGATTTGGTAATTTTACAAAGCGAGGTTCATTTAATCTCAGGTCTGCTGTTAAAACAGCAGGTAGATTCATCTCCAGTATATTAGTGCCCCCATCAATTTCGCGAGAGACTTGGGCTTTACCATCAGCAATGGTAATTTCCGAGGCAAAAGTTGCCTGAGGCATGTCGGTTAAAGCAGCAAACATTTGTCCGGTTTGACCGGCATCACTATCAAGGGCCAGCTTACCCAATAAAATTAAGTCTGGTTTTTCACGTTCGACTGCAGCTTTTAGTAATTTTGCAACACCAAGTGGCTGAAGGGACTCTAGAGTTTCTATTAATATGGCACGATCTGCTCCCATAGCAAGACCATGTCTAAGTACATCTTGGTTTTTTGGTCCCCCAAGAGAAATAACAACCACTTCAGAGGCGATATTTTTTTCTTTAAGCCGCAAAGCCTCCTCTAAAGCATTCTCATCAAATGGATTAATGCCCATCTTAATGCCTTCTATATCTACATCGGAGCCATCACTTTTGGGCCTTACTTTTATGTTGTAATCTTGAACTCTTTTGATTGCAACTAATATTTTCATTTTGACTTTCCTGTTTAATTGAAAAGATTATACAGTGTGGATTTACAATTAAATATTGATTATTTCAATGATATATCTGTAAAATAGATATGATATTAATAAAATTCATATTATGAAATATACATTAAGGCAACTGGAAATATTTGTGGCTGTAAGTAGAGCTGAAAGTGTCTCACGTGCAGCAGAGTTTTTATGTCTATCACAATCTGCGACTAGTACTTCTCTTGGAGAGTTTGAAAGACAATTTGGTGTGCAACTTTTTGATAGGATAGGTAAGTCATTAAGCATAAATAAAGCAGGAAAAAATTTGTTACCAAATGCAGTAGAATTATTAGATCGCGCAAAAGAAATTGAATCTAAGCTATTAGGACTTGCAGGTTGTGGCGAAATGCATATTGGGGCTACATTGACAATTGGTAATTATCTTGCCAACCTTCTCGTTGCTAATTATCTTAAAGAATATCCCGAAAGTAATATAAGCCTTCAAGTTCATAATACGAAGACAATTGTTCAGCAGGTAGCTAATCATGAACTTGATCTTGGAATGATTGAAGGAGATTGTAATCACTCAGACTTACATGTTGAACCATGGGTTGCAGATGAACTTGCTATTTTTTGTGCCCCCAAACACCCACTTGCAAAGAAAAAAATTGTTCATTTAGATGAATTATTAAAAGAAGCATGGATACTTCGCGAAAAGGGATCAGGTACTAGGGAGACTTTTGATAGAGCTTTTAAAGATAAAAATCTAAATATTAGATTAGAATTAGAGCATACTGAAGCTATTAAGCGAGCAGTAGAATCTGGTTTGGGCATTGGCTGTATTTCCCGTCTTGCTCTTAAGGACGCATTTAGACGTGGCAGTTTGGTACCATTAGATGTTCCTAGTATAAAATTAAATCGATTCTTTTATTTCTTATGGCCGAAAAAAAAATACCAAACTTCTGGTATGAAACAATTTCTTGCACTTTGTAAGGAAATGACAAAAGGGCTCGAACGAAGTGACCAAGTTAATTTACCATTAATACCTTGATGAAAATGAATAAACAACGCGAGATAATGAATTACGATATTTTAATTGTTGGCGGCGGTCCGGCAGGACTCTCTGCGGCAATTAAAGCAAAACAATTAGCTCATAAATCAGGCAAAGAAATAAGTGTTTGTTTGATTGAGAAAGGTGCTGAAGTTGGTTCCCATATCTTATCAGGAGCAGTTATTGACCCAATTGCCTTAAATGAATTAATTCCAAATTGGAAAGAGAAGAATGCGCCCCTAAAAACAAAAGTAACTGAAGATGTATTTAGTTTATTGAGTAAAGAAAAAAGCTGGAACATACCGCATTGGCTAGTCCCGCCCCTAATGAGTAACAAAGAAAATTATATTGTTAGTTTAGGTGATTTATGTAATTGGCTCGGCGCACAAGCTGAGGACTTAGGCGTAGAAATATATTCAGGGTTTACAGGACAAGAAGCTTTATTTAACGATAAAGAAGAACTTATCGGTATAGCAACTGGAGATATGGGAAGGGACTCAGATTTCAAAGAGACAGTAAATTTTGCAGAAGGTATTGAGATTCACGCTCAGTTTACTTTGATTGCAGAGGGAGCAAGAGGCTCACTTACTAAAATCATTGAAAAGAAACTTAAGTTAAGAGGGAAAGATTGTCCTCAAAAATATGGGTTAGGTTTTAAGGAGGTATGGAGAATTCCAGAAAATCAACATAAAAGAGGATTGGTTCAACACAGTTTGGGTTGGCCCCTTGACTCTGATGTTGGGGGTGGTTCGTTTATGTACCACTATGGAGAGGGGCTGGTTTCTATTGGCTTTGTTGTTCACTTAGACTATAAAAACCCATACCTTTCTCCTTTTGATGAATTTCAGCTAATTAAAACTCATCCAAAAATTAAAGAAGTTTTAAAGGGTGGAGAGCGAATGAGCTATGGGGCAAGAGCAATAAGTGAGGGCGGTATTCAATCATGGTCAGAATTGACGTTTCCTGGAGGCGCATTTATTGGTTGCAGTGCAGGTATGGTTAATGTTCCGAGAATAAAAGGCACACACAATGCAATGAAGACCGGAATGCTTGCAGCTGAATCTGCTTTTAAATCAATTGTTGATCCACAAATTAGTACAAATAAAATTTTAAACTCATACCCAGAAGCAATAAAATCATCTTGGGTGTGGAGTGATTTAAACTCGGTAAGAAACGTTAAGCCTTTATTATCAAAATATGGGACATGGTTGGGAATGTTGTTTGGCGGCACTGAAATGTGGCTGGCCTCATTTAACATTTTCCTCCCCTGGACTTTAAAGCATAACCTTGCAGATCATGAAACATTGAAAAAAGCTGTTGATAGCAAGGTAATTAAATATCAGAAACCAGACGGTATCTATAGTTTTGATAAATTAAGCTCTATAGGCTTAAGTAGTATTAGTCACGATGCAAATCAACCGTGCCATTTAGAGTTAAAAAACATATCCATCCCAATAACTTTTAACCTTAAAGAGTTTGATTCTCCAGAACAACGTTATTGCCCAGCAGGTGTGTATGAAGTTCAAAAAGAACAAACAATAACATAAATTACAAATAAACTCTCAAAATTGTATTCATTGTAAAACTTGTGACATAAAAGACCCAACCCAAAATATTAATTGGGTGCCACCTGAGGGAGGGAGTGGGCCAATATATTCAAAAATGTAGTAATAAAATTGTGTATATAACAAACAAATTCAATGTTCTTTCTAGTAGAATGTAAAATAAAATAAAATCTCAAGGAAAACTATGTTTCAAGGCAGTATGGTTGCAGTTGTTACTCCAATGAATATTGATGGTTCTCTTGATATAGCGAGCTTTAAAGATTTATTAGATTTTCATATTCAAAACCATACTGATGGTATTGTTGTTGTTGGAACAAGTGGCGAAGCACCGACTGTAGACTTTGATGAACATACATTCTTGATTAAAGAAGCAATTAATTTTGTTCAAGGAAGAATCCCTGTAATTGCTGGAACCGGAGCAAACTCTACGAAAGAAGCAATATTTTTAACAAAGCAATGCAAAAGAACTTGGGGCTTATGCTCTTCTTGTTACACCTTATTACAATAAACCAAATCAAGAGGTCTTATTGATCACTTTTATCAATAGCTGAAATTCAGTTGACATTCCTCAAATTTTATATAATGTCCCCTCAAGAACAGCCTGTGATCTTCTTCCAGCAAGTGTTCAAGTGCTTTCTGAGCATAAGAATATTGTAGGGATTAAGGACGCAACAGGCGATCTTAGCCGTATAGATTATCTAATCGATCAGGTTGAAAAAGATTTTATTTTTATTAGCGGTGATGACCTGTCCTTCCTTGAATACATGAAAAAAGGTGGAGCAGGAGTAATCTCTGTTACTGCAAATGTAAGACCAGAACTTATGCATCAAATTTGCAAAGACGCAATAAATAAAAATTTACAACAAGCCGAGTCATTGAATAAAAAGTTAGAAAAATTACATCAAGCTATGTTTGTTGAATCCAACCCAATTCCAGTTAAGTGGCTTTTAAGCTACCTGGGTAAAGTTAAGCCTTCAATAAGGCTTCCATTGGTCGAGTTAAACACCGATTACCATCAAACTCTAATTAATGCTTACAAAGCTTCAGAATGAAAAATATACTTCCTATAATTTTTTTAATTTTTACCCTAGCTGCTTGTTCATTCGAACCTATTGCAGAGAAATTTGAAGATGTTTATTCTGAAGTAACTGCTCCAGATTATGTTAATTCATCAAAATCAGAAAAACTTCAGGTTCCACCTGATTTATCTGAGTTTGAAGCTTCAGGCTCTTATGGTGTTCCAGGCGACGCGACATCGTATAAAGATTTCAATGATACTAAAATACTAAAACCAAAATTAATCAAGGTAATTGATGATCCTCAAGGTATTCATTTGGTTAAGTCAGGAAATCTAAGGTGGCTAATTATAAAAAAAGACCCCGATACGATCTGGCCATTCCTTGAAACATTTTGGGAAAACATGGGCTTCACGATCAAGAAAGTTAATAAAAGAATGGGAGTAATGGAAACAGAATGGATAAGAGCTGATGATGTTACGGGTGATAATTCTATGGGGATGGGTCAGAGGCTTGATAAGTGGTTGGATGATATTGGTGGAAAAGAAGATAAGAGGAAGTTTAGAACTCGTATTGAAAGAGGGAGGCAGGTTGGAACAACTGAAATTTATTTATCACATCGAAGACAAGGTACCGAAGGAGCTCGGCTTGAGGAAAGGCAAAGAATTATTGATGCGCAAGTCTCGCAATACACTACTAATGTTTATCAAATCGAAGAATATAAGGGAGGCAGTGGAAAAGACAACGGAGATGGCGTACCTTTTAATGCAAAAACTGAAATTAAAGATTTTGAGATCAACTCAGAAGTATTAAGAAGACTAATGGTTTATTTGGGCGTTGCTGACCTAGATGCAGAACAGAAGTTTAAAAACCCTAAGGTTATTCAAAAAGCAGAATTAGTTGAAGAATCTGGCTCTGTATTTGTAAAACTTGATGACCCATTCGATAGGTCATGGAGAAGGCTTTCTATTGCTTTAGATTTAATAGGCTTTGTAACTGAAGATAAAAATAGAAGTGAAGGGGTCTTTTATGTAAAGTATAAAGATCTTGATTTTGAAAATAATAGACAAAGATGAGGAAGCTAATGGCATATTGGACACTTTGGTCTTTTGGGATGATGATGGATGAGGATGATCGAGTCACATCTACACCATACGGAGATATTAGAAGTAAAAGCAATAAAAAAGAAAAGCAAGAGGACGAAAAACCAACTGTGAATGCACCCGGAGATGCGTTAGGAATCTTTAATGATAGCGATGCTGGGGCAACGCCAATCTGGAATTTTGATCTTTGGGGATCTGATGAAGAAGAAGGCCTTGAGTCAGGTGAAAAAAGATATCGAATTAAGTTAATTGGAAGTGAAGAGGGATCTAAGGTTTATGTTGAGTCAGCTGATGGAGTTGTTAATAACAGTCGTGCTGCAAACGCTATAGTTAATATACTTTTTGAACACCTTCAATAACAATAAAATTTTTTATAGAAAATTATAAATACCTCACAAAAAAAAAGATAAAATCCTAATATGTATTCTATTATCCGACCATTATTATTTAAACTAGACCCTGAGTTATCTCACCATCTGGCAATGAAGACTTTCAAGCTTCTCCATGTGTTTGGTTTGTTATACTTTGTTAAGGAGCCAAAGACCTCGCCTAGGGTTGTTATGGGGTTAAAGTTTAAAAATTTAGTAGGTTTAGCTGCTGGGTTAGATAAAAATGCGGAATATATTGATTGTTTGTCTAAGCTTGGCTTTGGTTTTATTGAGATAGGAACAGTTACTCCTAACCCCCAACCAGGAAATGAAAAGCCAAGATCTTTTAGGTTAACAGAAGAAGAGGGAATTATTAATCGCTTTGGGTTTAATAATGTAGGGATACATCAGGTAATTAATAATATCAAGAAATCAAGTTATAAGGGTGTCTTAGGAATAAATATCGGTAAAAATTTCAACACTAAGATCGAAAATGCAGTACAAGACTATTTAATTTGTTTTCATAAGCATATGCCTATGCAAGCTATATTACAATTAATATATCTTCACCAAACACAAAAGGTTTAAGAGACTTGCAACAAGGTAAGTATTTAGAAAATTTGCTTAATAAGACAAAATATTTTTTAATCTAAATTCTGCAGAAACTAATAAAGAAATTCAAGAAATTGCAATTAAAATATCTCCAGATAATAGCGAGAGAGAATTAAATATTATATGTAATTTATTATTAAAATATAAAATAGATGCAGTTATTGCAACTAATACCTCGGTCTCAAGAAAAGAAGTTATTAATTCAGTTTATGTGAAGGAGGAGGGCGGGCTTTCTGGAAAACCTCTACAAAAAAAATCTCTATCGACAATAAAGTTTCTTCATAATAAGCTAAATGGAAAGATACCTATTATTGGGGTTGGAGGAGTGATGTCAGTTGATGATGCAAAACAAAAAATTAAATACGGATCTGAATTAATACAAATTTATTCTGGTCTAATTTTCAAAGGCCATCGATTAGTTCATGAAATATGTCGAGCAACCAACTAGCAGCTCATTAAAGCCTTTTTTATATTCATATAGAAGATGCCCTTATGCAATGAGAGCAAGGATGGCTATTTTTGTTTCAAATATCTTATTTGATATTTATGAAATATCTTTTAAAGATAAGCCAAGTGAAATGTTAAAAGTGAGCTCAAAAGGTACTGTTCCAGTTTTAATTTTCAAAAATTTAATATTAGATGAAAGTATAGATATTATGAATTGGGCAACAGAACAAAAAAATAATACCTCTATAAAAATTGACGATGAGGAGCTGGAAGGGGTTAAGGAAATAATAAGGATAAATGATGGAAGATTTAAAGATAAGTTAGATCGCTATAAATATCACTCTGGAAATTCTGATACTCAAAAAAAAAGTAATTTTAATGATTGTTTATTTTTTATTGAAATACTTGAGCAAAGACTTAAGAAGAAAATTTTTTTATTTTCAGATAAACCAGGTTATGCTGATATTGCTATTTTCCCATTTATAAGGCAGTTCGCTAACGTAGATTTAGTTTGTTTGAGGATACTCATTATTCAAATGTAATAAAGTGGCTTAATACTTTAGTTAATTGCAATTTATTCAAGCATGTGATCCTAAATTTAGCGAGCCTTTCTTGTGAGTTACTTTAAGAGTATTTTATCATCTTTTAATGCACTATCAATTTCAACTCCACCATTAGCAAGTTTACCAAATAAAGTTCCTCAGCAAGGGTTTTTTCAACTCTTGCTGGATGAGCCGGGCCATAGGTCTTGCCCCCATTTCTTGGTCATAGCCTTTTTCTCCAAGCCATGCCCGAGCTTTTTCACTGACCTGAAGGTGCACTTTTTTATCTGTCCAACTGAACCTGCAACTCCACCAAAAACTTGTCAACAACGCCTAAAATAACATCCTTTGAAAGCACGTTCAAATTGGATGATGTCATCTAATCTGTTTCTAAACTCCGGAGAAAATATTCTCTTGATTTCTTGTTGCTCATCACCCGAATTTTTACTTTGAGTGAAACCAAAATTTGCTTTTGATAACACCTCCGCTCCGGCGTTTGTTGTCATGATGATTATCGTATTCTTAAAGTCAATTTTTCGACCTAAACCATCCGTCATGTGTCCATCATCTAGAACCTGTAACAAAAGATTAAAGACATCAGGGTGCGCTTTTTCAATTTCGTCAAGTAATAGTACACAGTTAGGATTTTTATTAATCTGCTCTGTTAGGATTCCACCTTGATCGTAACCAACATAACCCGGGGGGGCCCCAATTAATTTAGATACAGAATGCCTTTCCATATATTCACTCATATCAATACGAATAAGCTCAATTCCCAATATGTGCTAATTGCCGCGTAACTTCAGTTTTACCCACACCAGTTGGGCCTGTAAATAAAAATGCACCTGTAGGACGCTCAGGGTGCCCTAGACCAGATCTGCCCATTTTGATAGCCGAGGACAAAGTTGCTATGGCTTCATCTTGTCCAAAGATGACATGTTTAAGATTCTTTTCAAGGTTTCTCAGTGTATCTTTATCTGTGTCATTAACTGTTTTGGCTGGTATCCGGGCAATCTTTGCTACTATTGCCTGTATATCATTCACCCCAATCATCTTCTTACGTTTAGACTTAGGTAAAATACGCTGAGCAGCCCCAACTTCATCTAAAACATCTATAGCTTTATCTGGTAAAAATCTATCATAAATATAACGGGATGATAAATCAGCCGATAAACGTAATGCTCCTGGTAAAATTTCAACATTGATGGTGGTCTTCAAGGTGAACCTTTAAACCTTTAAGGATATCAATTGTAGTTTTAACACTTGGTTCTTCAATATCTATTTTTTGAAATAGTAAAATTACCATCAAAATCTGTTATAGAAACAGCATATCCCTGGTAAGTTGTTGCACCAATGCATTTAATTGTTCCTCTAGCAAGAGCAGGTTTTAAAATATTTGATGCATCAAGCGTTCCTCCACTTGCAGCACCTGCTCCGACTATTGTATGAATTTCATCTATGAATACAATTACATTTGGTGCGTCTTAAGCTGTTTAATAACAGTTTTAAGTCTTTGTTCAAAATCTCCTCTATATTTAGTCCCTGCAATTAGGGCACCTAAGTCTAAGGAATAAATAACCATATTTTGCAAAACTTCAGGGATAGTTTTGTCTACAATTTTTTTTGCTAGTCCTTCTGCTATAGCAGTTTTTCCAACTCCAGCCTCACCAACAAGCAAAGGGTTATTTTTCCTTCGACGACATAGTATCTGAACAACTCTCTCCACTTCTGAGTCTCTACCAATTAAGGGGTCAACCTTACCCTCAGCAACTAATTTATTAAGATTTATTGTGTAGGTTTCTATTCCCTTGGAAGTTTTAGAGCTCACCTCAGCTTCTTCTTGAGGCGGATTTTTTTCTTGGTTGTCACCCACCCTTTCTATTCCGTGAGCTATAAAGTTAACAACATCAAGTCTGGTTATTGCTTGCTGTCCAATAAAGTAAACAGCATGAGAATCTTTTTCACCAAATATTGCAACCAAAACGTTAGCACCAGTAACTTCTTTTTTACCAGAAGATTGAACATGAAGCATTGCTCTTTGAATAACTCTTTGAAATCCTAGTGTTGGTTGGGTATCAACTTCTTCTGTCCCGGAAATTAAAGGGGTATTTTCTTCAATATGACCAGAAAGCTCTTTTCGTAATTTCTCGAGATCTGCTCCACAGGCTTTTAATACTTCAGAGGCTGATGGATTATCAAGCATAGCTAACAAAAGATGCTCAACTGTTATTAGCTCATGGCGCTTTTGTCTAGCGTCCATAAATGCCATATGTAAACTAACTTCTAATTCTTGTGCAATCATAAATTAAACTATATCTTTTCTATAATACATTGCAAGGGGTGTTGTGATTCTTTTGATAAATTTAATACTTGATTCATTTTAGTTTCTGCAATCTCACCTGATATATATTCTGTAAATCCCAATAAATTAAATATTTTCATTAAAAATAATAAGTTAAATGTTAGGCATTTTATTAAAAACTCTTTGTATTACTACCAAAGCGGTACAACTAATCATTTAGAATTATGACTTTATATATACTAGGAAGTTTAGGTTTTATTTTTGTTTCTTTTAATGTATTCTTTAGCTTTTTTAATTATTTTGGTTTTTTTTCAATTATCTTTTTTGATAAATTTTTACATTCTTTACTATTTTTTCTTGAGCATTAATGATTTCAAAGGTTATATTATTCATTTTAAAGCTAGTATTGGGCTCTGGTATGTCTTCAAAAAACTCTAATATAATTCCATTTAAAGTTTTTGGTCCGTCTGTTGATAGAGAGAGGTTTAATTTTTTATTTAGTTCCCTGATTGATATTCCTCCATCAACAATCCAACCATTTTTATCGAAAATTATTTTAGTTTGCTTTGTTGGAAGCTCAATATTAAATTCACCAATAACTTCCTCTAAAATATCTTCAAGTGTAACTAGCCCAATAAACTCTCCATATTCGTTTACAATTAAACCTTTTTTTTCTTGGTTATCTTGAAATAGCTGCATTTGTTTATAAATGGTTGTTCCAGAGGGTATAAAATACGGCTCATCTATAAGCATTACTAAAGTCTCAGTTGTTAATGCATCCAACCCATCCTTAATAATAAATTTAAAAACTTTGTTAACCTCTAAAATACCAAATATTTCATCATTTTCTTTTTTCTTAACTAAAATTCGGTTACGGTGAAAATTAGTAATTTTTTCTAGTATTTCTTCGTTTGATTGATTAAGACTAATGGATTCAATATTTGTATGAGGCATCATAATGTCATCTATAGTAATTTTTTCTAAATCAATTAGGTTTAGAAAAATTGATTTATTTTTAAGGGGTATAAATTGACCGGAGTCGCTAATAATACTTTTGAGCTCATCCATATTGATGAGGTCACTATCCGAAAAGTTTGCTTTTATATTAAATATTTTCAATATACCTAAAACAAAAATATTTATAAAAAAGACTATTGGATATAAAATTTTAAGGAGGGGGTAGAGCAAAAAACTACAAGCTAAAGCCAGTTTTTCTGAATGAGCTGCCGCTATTACCTTTGGAGATATCTCACTAAAAATTAGAATAAGGAATGTTGTAATTAATGTCCCAGTCATGATAATAATTTCTTGATTACCAAACATTTGCACAGCAATTATTGTGACTAATGTTGCTGAAGCTGCATTTGAAAAGTTATTGCAAAGTAATATTACACTTAATAGCTTATCTGTCTCTTTGAGAAGCTTATCAGCTATTTTTGCGCCTTTGTTTCCCTTTTGAGCTAAATGTTTTAATCGATATTTGTTTACCGACATTAAGCTGGTTTCGGCAATTGAAAAAAAAGCTGAAATAATTAGCAGCGAAGCCAAGAGGATTAATTGATACGTGAGTGAGATATTGATCACAGTGATTAATTATAAATCTATATTATCTTTATTTTGATTTGTTTGAGTTACAGCTAAATTATTTTGATTTGTGCCAAGCCAAATGGCCATAGGACAACCAACCATAATTGAAGAATAAATACCAAATAAAATACCAATTGTTAGAGCCAAAGCAAAATTATGTAAAATTTCACCACCAAAAATTAACATAGCAATTACTACGGTTTGAGTTGATAGGTGAGTCATTATTGTTCGTGACATTGTTCTTGTTATAGCGTTATTAACAACCTCAGTAACCTTTGCTTTTCGCATTTTTGGCGATCTAAAATTTTCCCTTACTCTGTCAAATACTACTACTGACTCATTTACAGAGTAACCAAGTACAGCTAGTACCGCGGCTAAAACTGTTAAATTAAATTCCCACTGGAAGTAAGCAAAGAAGCCTAATATTATGATTACGTCATGAAGGTTTGCAACAATCGCTGCTACAGCAAATCGCCACTCAAATCGTAGCCATAAATAAACCATTATCCCCAAGCAAACAAATAATATAGCAAGTGCACCATCTTCATAAAGCTCATCACCAACTTGTGAGCCTACAGATTCGACTCTTTTAATCTCAACTGAGGAATCTTTTATCCGAAGTGCGCTTGCTACTTTTTCAGATAAATCAGCAATTGATAAATTGTCAGTTAATGGAAGTCTAATCAATGCATCTTTAGAAGTTCCAAAATTTTGAACTTGTGAATCCTTAATATCAATTTCATCTAAAGTCGATCTAATGCTTTCTATGTTTATGGATTTACTTAATAATAAGTGTATTGTTACTGAGAAGATCGATGGCTCATCTTTTCACGTAAAGAGAAATAAAACTGATTTTTCATACTTTAAATCAGGCTCACAGAAGTTTTTCTGTAACTCATAAAGGGTATATCTTTTTTTACTCTAAAAATTTCCATAATTTAATTATTCTCAACTTTAAATATTTCACCAATAGAAAGTTTCTTAATTTTTCGCTTATTTCCATAAAGATAATTTACAATGCCACGAGATACAAATATAGCACTATACATCGACGTTAAAATACCTAAAACATGAACAACAGCAAACCCTTTAATTGGACCAGATCCAAACATAAATAGTGCCAACCCAGCAATGATTTCTTACTTCTTCAGCAAAGCGCATTGTTCCCCATGCTTTTTCATATCCCATATGAATACTTGCCTGAGGTGTATTACCATTTCTAATTTCATCACGAATACGCTCATTAATAAGTACATTTGCGTCAATTGCCATACCTAGAGTTAGAGCAATCGCCGCCAGTCCGGGTAAGGTGAGGGTTGCCTGTATTGCTGATAACAGAGCTACTAAAAATAATAGGTTTACTGATAATCCAATAACAGAAATTACCCCAAATAACATATAGTAAATTATCATTAAAATTACAATTGCAACAAAACCCCATATCGTAGATTGAATCCCTTTGGTGATGTTTTCTTTACCCATACTTGGTCCAACTGTTCTTTCTTCAATTATTTCCATTGGCGCTGCTAGAGAACCTGCCCGTAAAAGTAATGCAATATCTGTAGCTTCTTGCGTGTTTCTCATGCCTGTTATCTGAACTCGACCACCACCTATCTCACTTTTAATTACAGGAGCTGTGATAACTTCAATTAAATTTTTCTCAATAAGTAATAGGGCTATTTTTTTCCCAACATTTTCCCTGGTTATTTCTTTGAAAATATTTGATCCTGCGCCATCTAAAGTTATTGAAACTACTGATTGACCAGTTTGTGAGTCGACACTAGGAAGCATCCTCTAACCTTTCCCCCGTTAAAATTACTTCTTTTTTTACTAAGAGAGGATTCCCAGAACGATCATAATAGAGTTCAGTGCCGGGTGGTAGTTGTCCATTCTCCGCCTTCTCTATGGTGTGATGTTCTTGAATTAGCCTCTAATCTAAATTCTAAATTAGCAGTTTTACCAATAATTTTTTTGGCTGCCGTAGTATCTTGAACCCCAGGAAGCTCAACAACTATTCTGCTGCTGCCTTGACGCTGAACGATTGGTTCGGATACACCTAGCTCATTAACCCTGTTTCGTAAGGTCATTAAGTTTTGACCAACCGCATAATCTCTGATTTCTTTTTTAGTTTTTTCACTGATAATAATTTTAAGTAATTGTTCATTATTAATTTTCATTTCCTTGAAGTCAAAATCAGGATTAATATCGCGGATAATATTTTTACCATCCTTAAGGTCTTGATCTGTTTTAAATTTTATCTGTATAACATCATTATTTTTTTTAGCATCATAGTATGCGACCCGGTCTTTCCTTAACTCAGTTCTTATATCCCTAAGGTATCCACCTGTTGTTTTTTCTAAGGCTGTTGTGAGATCAACTTGCATTAAAAAGTGAACCCCACCCCTTAAGTCCAAACCTAAGTACATTGGAAGTGCCCCAATTTTTGTGAGCCAATTGGGAGAATTAGAAATTAAATTTAAGGCAACCACGTATTGATTGCCCAGACTATCTTCAATAACAGTTTTGGCTTTTAATTGATCTTCAGCAGATTCAAGTTTTACTTTAATGCTCGATGGCTCGTAAATTAAACCCCTATTATTTAAATTTTCTAGGTTTAATTTTGATTCAACTATCTTTAAAACAGATGACTCTATTTTATCACCTGATTTGAGTGGCATTATTTGGATTGCATAAGATTCGCCATAAAAATTTGGAGTGACATAGATTAAACTTAAACCTATTGTAAGTAAGATTAAAAAGTACTTCCATCTTGAGTATTGATTCATTAAAGTTTATTGAGAATATTAAAATCTAAATTGATTTAATAGTTCCTTTTTCAAGTTTTGTTTGGATAGTTTGTTTTTGAATTTTTAATTCGACATTCTTACTGACTTCGACAATGGCAAATTGATTGTTAATTTTGGTAACTTTTCCAAGGATACCTCCACTTGTTGATATTTCGTCCCCAGACTTTAATTCATCAAGCATCAACTTATGCGCTTTTGCTTGCTTCATTTGCGGCCTGATTAACATAAAATAAAATAATACAAAAATTACAATAAATGGTAAAAGATTAGCAAGTCCTTCGTTCACA
Organism: uncultured Methylophilaceae bacterium; assembly: GCA_905182075.1. Lineage (GTDB taxonomy): Bacteria > Pseudomonadota > Gammaproteobacteria > Burkholderiales > Methylophilaceae > BACL14. The sequence continues at coordinate 572,057 of CAJIZS010000001.1, forward strand.
ATATATATCCTCTAAAAAAGCATGATTCTATCATAAGTTAAGCCTCTATTCACTAGACTTACGGGTTTTTAAGAACTTTGTTTTATATTTTTAGAAGTATTATTTTCAATTGCATTTTTAATTCATTCATAAATGTTTTATAAAAAAATAAATTATGAATTGTGTTAAGCCTTAATCCTAATATTTCTTGTGCTCTAAATAAATGATGCAGATAAGATCTAGAAAAGTTTTTACAGGTGTAGCATTGACAGGAAGGGTCAAAAGGAAGCGAATCAGTTTTGTAACGAGCATTCTTTAGCTTGATATCACCAAATCTAGTGAATAACCAGCCATTCCTAGCATTTCTAGTTGGCATAACGCAATCAAACATATCAACTCCTAATGCTATATTTTCTAATAAATTTATTGGAGTTCCAACTCCCATAAGGTATCTTGGTTTGTCTTTTGGCATTTGTGGCGCAATAAATTTTGTTATTCTCTTCATTTCAGTTTTGGGCTCACCAACTGATAGACCACCAATTGCATAACCATCAAAATTTATACCCTTTAAGTATAATAAAGATTCTTTTCTTAAATCGTCAAACATACCGCCTTGAATAATTCCAAATAATGCATTTTTACTACCCTCAAACGTATCTTTACTTCTGTAAGCCCAATTTTGACTCAGCAGCATTGAAGCTTTTGCTTCTTCAAAGGTTGCAGGGTAAGGGGTGCATTCATCAAAAATCATCGCAATATCTGAATTGAGTATCTTTTGGATTTTCATAGACTCTTCTGGACCCATAAATTTTTCATCCCCATTTATCGGTGATCTAAAAGTTACCCCTGCCTCTGAAATTTTTCTCATTTTTCCAAGACTCCAAACTTGAAAGCCCCCAGAATCAGTAAGTATTGGTCTGTCCCAGCTCATAAATTGATGAAGCCCTTTATGTTGATCTATTACATCCATACCAGGTCTAAGCCATAGATGAAATGTGTTACCAAGAATAATATCGGTGTTTATATTTTTTAATTCTTCAGGACTTAAAGTTGATCCACATTTCTCACATTGATCACCATAACATTCTGTGTTATGACATTTGGTAAGGTAATCAAGCCTGACCGAGCCTCTTTATCTTGTGTAATAAGTTTGAATTTCATTTTAATAAATAATAATTAGTAATTAAATTTAAGTACATTATAGATATAATTTTTCAATTGAAAGTTTAATATCATTTGAAAGATAAAATTTAGTTCTTATATTTTTACAACAAACGAAAAAATAAAAAAAGACCTATAGGCAAAAAAAGTTTTTATTTATTGCCTAATATTTTAACAACGGCGCCTTATTTGCTGGTTTTTATGCAATCGTCCAGTCAATGAATGGAGCATATGATCACGCATCAATTGCAATTTTTGTCGCTTTAATTTTAGATGGGCTAGATGGCAGGGTAGCTAGAATGACAAATACTCAAAGTGCATTTGGTGCAGAGTATGACAGTCTTTCTGATATGGTATCTTTTGGAGTAGCTCCTGCTTTAGTAATATATGTTTGGGCTTTAAATCCATTAGGTAAGTTAGGCTGGATTGCAGCTTTCGTTTATTGTACATGCGCGGCTTTCAGGCTAGCAAGATTCAATGTAAAGCTAGATTTAGATAATAAGAAATTTTTTTCTGGTCTACCTTCTCCTGCTGCAGCTACATTACTTGCAAGTTTTATTTGGATATCATTCGATAATGGCATAAGTGGTAACGATACATTTTTGGGTTTTTTCCAGATGCAGTGGTTTGCTTGGATTTTAACTGTTTTTACAGCTCTTTCGATGGCTTCTGATTTAAAGTATTACAGCGGGAAGGATCTTAATTTTAGAAAAAGTCAGCCGTTTGTAGCAATCTTAGTTATTGTTTTAATTTTTGGAATAATTTCACATAACCCAGCTGAAATTATTTTCCTGATCTCATTTGGATATGCTCTTTCGGGACCTTATGATTACTTGAGAAAAAAGCTAAAAGATAAAGAAAGGATATGGGATGACGAATTCCTTAAATAATAAGCTAATTATCTTTGATACCACGCTAAGAGACGGCGAACAAAGCCCTGGCGCTTCTATGACTCAAGAAGAAAAAATAAGAATCGCAAAGCAATTAGAAAGATTGGGAGTAGATATAATAGAAGCTGGTTTTCCAATTGCATCTCCTGGGGGATTTTGATTCAATTAATGCTATTGCTAAAACTATTGAAAAAGCTACTATCTGCTCTCTTGCTAGAGCTATTGAAGCAGATATAGTTAAAGCCGGGGCTGCAATTAAGCCAGCAAAAAATAAAAGAATACATACCTTTTATTGCCACAAGTAAAATTCATATGGAAAATAACAATAATAGTGGAGATATAAGCAAATGCCCTTTAGGGGGGTTGAGGCTGTTAAATGGGCATTGGAGTATACAGATGATGTTGAATTTTCAGCTGAAGATGCTGTGAGATCTGATATTAACTTTCTTATAGAGGTATTCGATGCCGTAATTCAAGCGGGTGCGAAGACAATTAATGTTCCAGATACAGTGGGTTATTCAGTACCAGAATTTTGGGGGCAAAGAATAAAGACTCTAATCGGCAAAGTTCCTAATTCAAAAAATGTTATTTGGTCTACTCATTGTCACAACGATCTTGGGATGGCAGTTGCCAATTCATTATCTGCTGGTGTAAATGGTTTGCATTTGACTATTAACGGAATGGGAGAGCGTGCCGGAAATGCCCGCCCTTGAAGAAATTGTAATGGCTATAAGAACTAGAAATGATTTATTAAATGTTGAGACAAGAATCGACCCAGTGCATATAGTGCCAACTTCAAAATTAGTTTCTACAATAACTGGTTACCCTGTCCAGCCTAACAAAGCAATTGTAGGGGCAAATGCTTTTGCGCATGAGTCTGGGATTCATCAAGATGGAGTTCTTAAACACAGGGAAACCTATGAGATTATGTTTGCTCAAGATGTGGGGTGGGGAGCTAATAAAATTTCACTTGGAAAGCTTTCAGGAAGAAACGCATTTAAGACTAGATTAGTAGACTTAGGTATTCAAATAGATTCAGAAGAGCTATTAAATGAAACATTTAATCGGTTTAAGTTGTTAGCAGATAAAAAATCTCAAATATTTGATGAGGATATTCATGCATTAGTTGGTAGAGAAAATATTACGGAATCAGTTGATAGGTTTAAGTTGGTATCACTTAAATCTACGTCAGAGTCTGGAAAAGCACCTTGTTCTGATATTGTAATGACAGTGGATGAAATAAAACATTCTTCAAAAGCTGAAGGAGGCGGTCCGGTTGATGCAACATTTAAAGCAATCGAACTGGTAGTGAAATCAAGTGCAGAGCTTCTTTTATTTTCAGTTAATAATATTACTTCTGGCACAGATTCCCAAGGTGTAGTGATTGTTAGGCTTGAAAGTGGTGGCCGCATTGTGAATGGCCAGGGGTCAGATACAGATATTGTTTTTGCTTCTGCTAAAGCTTACATGAATGCTTTAAATAAACTTTTCTAAACACGAGCGAGAACACCCGCAGGTTTAATAGGATTTCCTTTGAATTTAGCTATATTTGACCTTGACAATACTTTGCTTGATGGCGACTCTGATTATAATTGGGGTCTATTTTTGAGTAGAAAAGGAATTGTAGATCGCATCTCTCATGAAGCGCAAAATCAACAATATTATGAAGACTATCAGGCTGGTAAATTAGATATATATAGATTTACAGAGTTTCAGTTTAAGGTTTTAAAAGATAACTCTAGAGAAATTTTAGATCAACTACGAGCTGAGTATATCGACACCGTTGTTTTGCCAATGATAACAAAAAAATCTTTCGCATTAGTTAGTAAGCATAAAAATTTACAAGACCAGTTATTAATTATCACAGCCACTAGTAGCTATATCACTAAACCCATCGGACTTCTTTTTGGGATAAATGACTTAATTGGAACTGATCCAGAAGAAGTTAATGGTAAATTCACAGGGAAAGTAAGCGGGATTCCATCCTTCAGGGAAGGAAAGATAAAAAGGTTGGAAAGCTGGTTATCTGATAAAGGCTTAAAGTTAACTGATTTTGATAAAACATACTTTTACAGTGACTCTAAAAATGACATACCTTTATTGGAGAAAGTCAGTCATCCTGTCGTTGTTAATGCTGATGACGAATTAATGAGTTTAGCAAAGAAAAGAAAATGGCCGTCAATAAATCTACGTTGATTATCTTTTAAGAAGAACCTCTAAAACAAACTTAGTCCCTAGGTAAGCTAGGAAAAGAAATGCAAAAGCTACCAAGGAGATAACTATCGCTTTTTTACCTCGCCAACCATAGGCTATCCTTCCAAATAACAGCGTTGCGTATGACAACCAAGCAAATAATGAAAATACTAATTTATGATTCAATATAATTGAATTACCAAAAATATAATTAGAAAATAAAAATCCTGAAACAAGCGTTAGAGAAAGAAGTGTAAAGCCAATCCAGTAGAATTTAAATAAAATGGACTCCATACTTAATAGTGATAGGTTACTCTTTAAAATAAGGGAAGTTAGTCTTGGTGGATGAAGATTTTCTTCAAAGCACAATAAAAAGAATGACAAAATTGCTCCAAAAGCAAGCAAGCTATATGAAATTATTGCCATCATAATATGAATAGTTGCATTTACTGATAAATAGTTAATAACGTAATGATCTTGCTGCAATATCGGGTGACAAGCAAGTATAAAAATTGCAGGAACAAGAGAAAATAGTTCTAAACCTTTAAGCGTAGCTTGCAGATTTAGGATTAAAGATATTAAGATAATGAATAAAGTAATAATTAAAAAAGTGTTGGCAAAATTCAAATTAAAACCGTTTGAAAAAGTTGCAATATAAATAAAAAATGTATGGAATAATATGCCTATGCCTATCAATTTCTTAATTGTTCGTGTGTTTGGTTTGGCTAAATTGAAAATAATTGCAACAGATGGTATTGCGTAAAAAAATATAGAGGCTATTAGTAAAATCCAGTAGTTCATATTTATTAAATTTTTAATTAAGTGATAAAGGTCATTATCCATTTCAACAATTAACAAATTAATAAACTTTATGCTTGAAAATTTAACAGAGCGCCTTCAGTCAGTAATTAAAACAATCCGCGGCCAAGCAAGGTTTACCGAGGAGAATATTGGTGATGCAATGCGAGAGGTAAGAATTGCATTAATTGAAGCTGATGTTGCACTTCCTGTAGTTAAATATTTTATCAATACAGTTAAAGAGAAGGTTCTAGGAGCTGAAGTCCTAGAAAGCGTTGCCCCTGGCCAAGCGATTATTAAGATTGTTCAGGATGAACTTACTAGTCTCATGGGGTCTGAAAATTCAGAATTAAATATTGCTGCTAAGCCCCCTGTTGTTATACTAATGGCTGGTCTCCAGGGATCAGGGAAAACCACTACATCTGCTAAGTTAGCTAAAATACTTAAAGAAAAAAAGAAAAAAGTTTTATTGGTTAGTGCTGATGTTTATAGACCAGCTGCTATAGAACAACTGAAAACATTAGCATTAGATTTAGAGGTTGAGTGTTTTGATTCATCAATCAAAGATAAGCCTAATAAAATTGCACTTAACGCTCTAGAGTACTCAAAAAAACATTTCTTTGATTTAATAATCTTTGATACTGCTGGCCGCTTAGGTATTGATGAAAAGATGATGAAAGAATTAAAACAATTACATAAGACACTGTCTCCTTCAGAGACCTTATTTGTTGTTGATGCTATGACAGGCCAAGATGCTGTTAATACTGCTAAGGCCTTCAATGATTCATTACCTTTGACTGGAGTTGTCCTTACAAAAGTAGATGGAGATTCTCGAGGGGGTGCAGCTTTATCGGTAAGATACGTCACAGGAAAACCTATAAAATTCATTGGTGTTAGCGAAAAGATTGATGGCTTGGAGCCGTTTTATCCTGAGCGCATATCATCTCGTATATTGGGTATGGGAGATATTGTAGGGCTGGTTGAGGAAGCACAAAAAAATGTTGATAAAAAAGAAGCTGAGAAATTAGCCGAGAAAGTTAAATCAGGTAAGAATTTTGATCTAGATGATTTTAAGAGCCAAATAGCCCAGATGAAAAAAATGGGAGGAGTTGGTGCAATGATGGATAAAATGCCCTCTCAGATTTCAGCAGCAGCAGGTAAAATTAACCCTGAAGAGGGCGACAAGTCTTTAATACAAATCGAAGCAATTATTAATTCAATGACAAAGCTAGAAAAGACAAAACCTGAAATCATTAAAGCAAAGAGAAAGATCAGGATAGCCAATGGTTCAGGAGTTCAAGTTCAAGATGTCAATAAGTTATTAAAGCAATTTGTAGAAATGCAGAAAATGATGAAAATGTTTTCTAAAGGTGGTATTGGAAAGTTAATGAGAGGGTTATCTGGAAAACTTCCAGGAATGAATTAGTCATTAAATTTAATTATTAGATTGACCAGACAACGTTATTACTGGATAATTCTTGGGCGAAGAGACGGGTTTAGCTCAGCTGGTAGAGCACCGGACTTTTAATCCGATGGTCGCGAGTTCGATCCTCGCACTCCCTACCAATTTTTTCTGTTAGGTTTAGAACTTGTCTAAAATACCCAACAATAATCTTTTACTTGATAATTATCTTGATGGAGCTATAGAAGCAGAGGCTGATGCTATTTGTGATGGAGAGGATGTTTATATAAATTCAAATTGTAGGAGATGCTTTCTGAAGTTGTTCCACAATTAATATCAAAACTAAAGGCATTAAAGCAACAGAAATTGGAGTTGCTTTAAAGCTTGATTTACCAACAATCACTCCAATTCTCCAAAGACTAGAAGCTCTTAATTTTATAGCTCGTGAACGCTCTAAGGTCGATGAGAGGGTTGTCTTAATTAAGTTAACAAAAGAGGGTTTAGCCCTTGAAGAAAGCATTGCAGATATCCAGCATAAAGTTGCATGTAAGACTCATCTTTCAGAAATTGAGTTTAAGAGGCTTAAGGCTACATTAAATGACTTAACTGATGCTATGGAAATAAACGCAGAAGACCAAATTTTATTAAAACAGTGTAAATAAAAAAAAGCTATGTTTACATAGCCTTTTTTAAAGTTAAACCCTTATTTTAATGGTTTATGTAAATTACTTAATACCATTGAAGGGACTGTTGTAAGGACTCTTATAGCCTGCAATAGGATTTGTTACTATATCGCTTCTGAAGCTTTGAAGATCACCCATTAGTTGACTAATTTCATAATCAGGAACATTGAATGCATAGAATGTTTGCAAGCACTCAACCATAATAATATCAAATTCTCGATCGGTTATATTTAGGTGGGGGTGAGACTCTTTCATGTTTTTACCACGACCAAACTCATCAGGCTGGTAAATTTTAGGACCGCCAGTTCTTTCTACAACCCAGTTAGTTAACATCACCTTAAAACCAACTTTAGTGTGAGCTGCATCATGAACTGCTTTTAATGCAGGATTTTTATTTAATGCCCTGTTTACATAAATATTATCTACCAACCAATCCACTGTTAGAGCGATATTATAAGTACCACCCAATTGAGTATAAATGTGATTCTTCACTTTCACCACCTGCTAACGCAAACGTTGAAAATGATCCCACAATAAAAATTGCCATTAATGAAGATAACAATTTTATATAGATATTTTTACTCATAATTAATCCCTTATTTATTTAAAAAAGCTTAAATCTATGGTTAATTCTTCCATTATTTTAAGCAGGTTTAATATTATTAGCACACAAATGATTAGTACACAAACTATTTTAAGTAATTGTTTTTAAACGATAATACGAATCATTATCATTTACAACTATGAAATTGTTATGGACTTATTAAAATTTTATTTAAAAAAATAAAATAGCATGGAATTTTATTAAACTTTTTGACTCATAACAAGGTATGAATAATATAAAAAAAACACTCTTATTAGCACTAATACTATTTTCACAAAATACCTTTTCTTATCCAGCACAATCTGAACTTTTTGGGCTAAGCGAGTCAATGGTTCATATCTGGGTCACATATGGGGACGGAGTCACTGGGACAGGTTCTGGAGTTGTTTTTAAGAAAAACCATGTAGCAACAGATTGTCATGTATTTGCGGACTCAAAAGGAGTTAATGTTGTAAAAACATTCAAAAAATATGTCCCTATAGCAGTCTACGCAGATTGGAAAAATGATTTATGTATATTAAAATTTGAAAATCTTCCATTACCTGCTGTTAGTATCGGAAGTTCTGAAAATATTAAGTATGAAGATAAAGTTTTTGCATTAACATTCCCTAATGATAGTCCAATACCGCTTCCTTCCTATGGAAGGATAAAGGGGTTATATCCATTTTATGACAGTAATATAATAAGAACATCCGCGGCTTTTACTGTTGGCTCAAGTGGAGGAGCTTTATTTGATTTAAATTTTAACCTTATCGGTATAACGACATTTAAAAGTCCAGGGAGGCGATATGGAAACTTTTATTGCTTACCAGTTGAATGGATAGATAAGTTACTAAATACAGCACCACAAACTAATTTAGTAAGTAATGCAGCTCCATTTTGGAGCTTACCTGACCAAGAAAAACCTTTTTTTATGCAAGTAATCATGCCTATGCAGCAAGAGGATTGGGGAAAAATGAAACAGATTGCGAAAGATTTGGACGCAGGACAACGAAGAAAATTCGGATGCATGGTTTTATTTAGGGTTTGCGCAGAAAAAAATGAATAATTTAGATTTCGCAAAATTATTTCTAACAAAATCCTACCGTTTGAATTCAAACCATCTTGAATCTCTTGTTGAGCTTTTTGAAATCGCGGTCAATACAAAAGATTCTAATGAAACCGATCGGTTAATGAAGCTAATATCAGAAATCAATCCGGATAAAGCAGCTGAAATATTAAAGATATAAATCTAGTATTGGTGCGCCCGAGAAGATTCGAACTCCTGACCCCTTGGTTCGAAGCCAAGTACTCTATCCAACTGAGCTACGGGCGCACGCGGTAAATTAATTGGCGCGCCCGAGAAGATTCGAACTCCTGACCCCTTGGTTCGTAGCCAAGTACTCTATCCAACTGAGCTACGGGCGCGTGACGCGGTATTATCACTTATATTTGTGCTCTAATAAATTGATACGAAGTTATTATTGAGATACGGGAAGCGTTAATGCTGGGACCGGTTTCTTTCAATCTCACCTGATTGCAGTGCAGTCAATCTGATTCAAGAGCATTAAAGTATATTTAGCTGTCCATGTCATTGAATCCCTGATATAGAACCAGTAGCCTCGGTATTGACAGCACCTTTGCCGAATCAGTTGGCCTATCTTTTGATGAATGAACAACAAATAAACCTGATAAAACATTATTCCAATCGAATAACTCACCCATTGAAGTTTTAGTTATTTGTACGCGACCCTTCATTAGATCTTCTTCAGGGATTATGACACCATGTGATAAAAAGAACTGGATCCCTGCAAGTGACCTTACATTAAACTCAATCGAATCTGTCGTAATCTGCCCATTAGATTTATTTATAATTGGGATTTGAATTTTAATACAGCCTAACTCTTCATTGAAAGAGTTCATTTATACTATTGAGTGCTCAATGATTTCCATACCACAATGAGCCCTAAACTATTTGTATCTCCATCTACTCTGTAGCCAAAACTAAATGCATCTAACGCTTGCAAGGCATTAATACGATCTGCGATAATTTTAAATTCTTTATATTTAGGCGCTATGGATGGTGTGGGACCTGAAGCCTCAGACGCGTTATTGATACCATTAATTTTGTTCACAGTAAGTCGTAATATTCTATCAATAGCCCAGCCCGACCTAGCTAACAGTAATATGGTGTCTATTTTAATAGGGCTTAATACATTTTTAACATAATCAGAGCCCCTAAGGGGTAAGTAGGTGATCGTGGGTTTCTCGCTGTAGGAACCATTTCCAGTAATACCAACATTATTTACATCAGAACCACCATCAAAAATTTTAGCGACAATACCAATATTTTTTTTCCACTCTAGAGAAGTAGAAACACTATTAACTTCAAGCACAGCAATACTGTCTGCATAACGACGTCTTACTAGATTAAGAAGTGTTTCTTCGTCATTAGTATTTGCTAATACTTTGTTGTATTCATTCCTTCCTGTCTCCATGAAATCAGGACCTAGTTGAGAGCAGCCAAATAATAAAGAAATAATAGATAGAATTGCTATTAATTTTGAAGGCATGTTAATTACTAATTTCCATTATTATTTTTCCTGAAATTTGAAATTTATTTTACCTGATTTGTGAGTATTTCTATATATCTATTCAGTAAAATCAAACTTTCTATCGAAGTGACAACTATAACCGTTTGGATTTTTGACTAAATATTTTTGGTGAGAATCTTCAGCAGGGTAAAATTCAGTAAAAGGAACGACTCCAGTGACAACTGGACTATCCCATTTTTTTGATTGATTAACTATATCAAGGAATTATTTGAAATTTCTTTTTGATTTTGATTTGAATAAAATATAGCAGACCTATATTGGCTTCCAATATCGTTACCTTGCTGATTTACTGTTGTGGGGTTATGCATGCTAAAAAACTCAAAAAGAAGGTTGTCAAAAGTAAGACGCTCATTATCAAAAACGACTTTAATACTTTCTGCATGACCAGTATTACCATTAGAAACTTCTTTGTAAGAGACGTGTTTAACCAGGCCACCAGTAAAACCTACTTGAGTTTTTTCGACCCCAGGTATATTTCTTATTAAGTCTTCAAGGCCCCAGTAACATCCTCCAGCTAAATAGACAGTTTCCATAGCATCTCTCTTATTTGAATAAACTAAATTTGGTATTAAAACTAAAACCAAAAGGAATCTTATTATACTTTTATACATTAAGTTACAAATCCAAGTAGACTTATTATTTTATTTATATAAGTAATTATGATTCTAGATACTAGCCTTAGTTCCCAAAATAATAAAAAAAAATAATAATAGCTGTTAAAGTTAGTATAACCAAACACCCCAGTGGTAAATTAGAAAAAAATTTTGCATCGTGGCAGATATAATTATTTTATATATAGGGAATTTATGTATTTTATTAAGTTAATTTTAGGGAGTATTATTTTATGTCTTCAATGATGCATGAAACTTCAGTACCAATGTTTATTAATAACCTTAATATTCTTTCTGGTATTTTATTAAAAGCGGAAAAAGATGCAGAGAAAAGAAAAATTGATAAATCAATATTTGTAATGGTTGATGCCATCCATTTTGGCATATCTTTAGGCATTGGACCCGATATGGTTAGGTTAGGATTAGGTAGGTTAGCCGATGTTAAAGCCCCTTCATTTAAAGATAATGAAATAACTTTTTCTGAGGAGTCAGAAGAGAATTAAAAAAACTATTTCATTTCTAATTAAGATTAAGGTTGAGCAAATGAAGGGCTCTGAATCTAAAAAGATAGAGTTTAAGATAAGAAAAAATTATTTTAAATTTAAATATTATTTATATCTGCAACAATGGATTATTCCTCACTTCTTTTTTCATATGACAACAACATATAATATTTTAAGAGCAGTTGATTTACCTGGAGGAAAAAAAGATTTTGTAAAAATGTAGCAGACTAAAAAGTTTCGGTTTCCTGTAAAAATCGCCATTGACCTACTGGCACATTACCTAATAGAACATTCCCAATTCTTATTCGCTTGAGTCCAATTACTTTTAAGCCAACTAGGCCACACATTTTTCTAATTTGACGGTTTCGTCCTTCAATTAAAGTGAATCTTAGTTGGTCATTATTTTCCCAAAAAACCTTAGCTGGTTTAAGCTTGTAGTTATCTAATGATAGACCGTGGTTAAGTAGCTTTAAATCATCATCACTAAGAGCTCCCTCAACCCTAACCAAATATTCTTTTTCAATAATAGTGCCTTCACCAATAATTTTTTTTGCTATTCTGCCATCCTGCGTAAGAACTAATAATCCAGTTGAGTCGATATCCAACCTCCCTGCAGGAGCCAGCCCCTCTTTATTAAAGCCAGTTTGGTGTTGTGAATGTTGGTGCCCAAAGTAATTATCAGAAATTATAAGGCTCGATGCTGGTGTAAACTCTTTATCGTCATCGAGATGAGATATAAATCCAATTGGTTTATTTAAAATAATAGTCGCTTTAGAATTAATCACAAGAAATGAATTTTTTATTAAGTTCTATTTTTTCTTTTACCAGTTGAGCTTTTTCAAACTCCATAGCCTTTGCATGGCCTAGTAACTACACCTGCTTCAATAAATTTATCTGCTTCTCTTCTAGAGCATAGCCCTAATTCAGATAAAATTTTTGAGATTCTGACTTTTTCCATAGAGTAGAGCTTTAACTAGTAAATTAATATGACTTATTATACTTCCTAAATATTCTGTTGGATTAATTAACGGCTTAATTTTTCTTAAAGAAGAGTGCCAAATAATTTTCTGTATATAAAATAAATATTAATAATAAAATAATAAAGATTTATAAATCAAAATATCTTCCACTACAATCTGTAGTTTTCTATTTATTCTTATATATAAAGCTATTTGAAAAATCTCCTTTAAAGTATTTAGCGTTTATTTGGGATGTAATACCTAAAAGATATTCTTCATATAATTTTGATAAATAACGATCATATTCGGCACTTGCAACAGATGGATCTGGGTCATCTTTACCACTATCAATATTCCTTGAACCTGTAGCTCCAGGCAAAGAGTCATAAATATCTGAACCCCAGAAACCAACAAGCATATTTCTCGAATTGTACCTCGGAACAGGTACGTCACCTCCAACACCAACAAAGATTAACTCTTCTCCTAAATTAAAATCATCCAGATTGACTCGATTAATCGCATTAACCTTAGGGGCCTCATCCCCATCGGTAAAGAAAAGAATTTTAGATGGAAAGTTAAGGCTATCTTGCATTTTCGCTGCTGATTTTATTCCGAATGTTATTCTTGAATTTCCTTTCCAAGCCATTCTCCACTCAAGCTTATCAATTGTATCTATCAGTTCATCATAATTCTTACACTTCTCGACTGGCTCTACTATTGAGGCAACATTATCAGCCGCAAATATATTAATGCTAAAAAAACTTCCACAGTTAGATTCGTCAATGATTTTCTTAAGTAATAATTTAGTGTAGTTAATTCTTGAGATTATATTGTCGTTATAGTTTAAATCCTTAGCATTCATTGACTGACTTACATCAACGACAAACATGTAGCTGGAAATAGTTTTTTTAATATCCATTACCGGGTTATTAATTGCAATTAGGCACAAAAAAATACTTAGTAAAATAACTATTAATTCTTTTCTATTTTTAATAATTTTTAGAAACTTTAATTTCATGGAAGCCCTATCGGAAGCTAAATCAGATATTGAAGAAGGTGCTGATGGTATTTTCTTAGAAGCTGTAACTTCCATAGATGAATATAAAATACTCAAAGAAAATTGTGAAAACTCATTAAATGGGTTTAATTTAAGTGCTTTTTCATATGCAATTATAGAACTTTGTAATTTTTGAAAATTCTCAATTGTTAGTTTCCCATCGTCACTTAATGGTTTTGTTAGCGCATCTTTTAAGTAAACAGTTCCAATGTTGTAATAAATTGAATCAATAAGGCTGGATTCAGGAAATAATTTAAGTAGGGTATTGTATTTCTCTATTGAATTCTCATATTCTCCTTGCTTACCTAATAAGTAAGCTGATGAATATAAGCTTACTTCTTCATAACTGTCATTAATAACTAATTCGTCATTTATTAATTTAACATTAATATTTTTTAAATTTTTAATCTTAAAAAATTCATTAAAAGCTAGAAATGTGGATGATATTAAAATAATAATTAAATATTTTTAATCAATGAAACATTTTTTTAAATATGAACATTTGACTACTTCCTAATTTTTTTTATTAATAGTATTATGGTAAGTAATGCTAATAGTATCCTTAATAGCAATGGATTATAATCTTCCCCTGGAATATTTCTTTCAATCTTAATTGGTTTTTTCTCTTTTAAGTCAATGTCTTTGATTGCATTTGATAGTGCATCTGGGTTTTCTGCTTCGTATGCCTTGTATTCAGTACTAAGTGATTTAAAAAATAAGTTTAATTTAATAACTGTTGGTTCTCTCCCTTCAACGTATGTATTACCAGAAAATAAACTAACATCATTTGGCTCTTTAATAATTATCCAATATAAATTAATTTTTTTTTCAGAAAAAATTTTGGCTATTCTATTCTTTACACGTTTTGATATTTTACCTGCCCCATCTGATAACAATACGAGTGCTTGAGATCCTGTAGTCTCAATTTCATTAAACATAAATAGCCCAGAGGTAATTCCTGAACCAATATTTGTCTGATTTACAGATGACCTTGTTGCTGCATCGATTGCGGCGTAGGTATAGTCTCTATTTTTTGTTATTTTTGACCCGTACAAAGCTGAATTTGAAAAACCAACAATTCCTATCATATCTAATGGACGATTCTTAATAAAACTTTTTAAAATTCTTCTTGTGGCAACTGATTTTATTTCTGACTTATTCTCATCGTCACCAATAAAAGGTTTTGACATACTTACACTTCTATCAATTACAAAAACTAATTGATTTAGGTAAGATTAGACAAGTTGGACTTTCAAGAATTAAGATCGAGACAATTATAATTAAAGACATAATGGCTTTACTTATTATGTTTACTTTTTTTGAAAAACTATCCTCATGAAATATACTTATATTACTAATAAGAAATACATCAGATACTGTATGAAATAAAACACACTGTTGCAATAAATAAACAGAGTGATTAATAAAAGACATCTATATCTTTCTTTCAATTATTCTGAGAATTTTTTTTTGATGCTTCAATAGCATTATTTAAAAAATCTGCTTTCATTGTAGAATTAGAGTCCAAATTTTGATCAACAAATATTTTAATTGATTATGGCATCATTAAAATAAGAGTCTAGAATATTACGTGCTAATTTAATTGATATTGGCTTGCCTATTTTTAGTGCATTTTTATCCAGTTCATTTACTAAATAAGATATCGAAGCAAATGATCTTTCCATTCGTTCTAAAAGATATGTTATAACTTTTGGATCGATTGCTATTTGGCGATCATTAAATTGTTTGATTAATACTGCGTTCAATAAAATATCATCAGGTGATTCTAATTTAGCAACCGATGTACCTTGAATACGGCTAAGCAAATCTTACCCACAATTATTGGAGCATGTTTTTTTTGCCCAACCGAGTTTATTAGTATGTTGTTAAGCTTTGCTTCAGAGACTCTAGTGAACCAAAATGATTGTTTTGGCATTGATATAATTTTATTATCTATTTTATATGAAGTTAAGAACACAATAGAGATAGCATAACTTTAAATAAATTTGATAAGTTATTTTATTTGTAAATATATGCTTATTAATAGATTTTGTTTGATCTACATTGCATTCCCACTAAAACTCTCTCCATCAAGATTTACTGTATAATTTCCAAATTTTTTATCTGAAATTATTTCGTCTTGAACAATAATTAAATCACCGAGTTTAAATCCATACTTTAGGTTGATAATTGAATTGTTCGTATCGTAGGTTTCTGCTGATACAGTAAAGTTATAAAATACTAAAAAAGTGTTAAAATTACAAATAAGGAAAACATGATATTCGTTATATCGTTTATGTCTATTTTTTCATTAACAACAATCTGTTTTATTTGCTTTTTTGAAAAAATATGAAATATTTTCTCTTTTATATCTTTATAGTCTTTAAGTATCTTATCCTTAATGCTTGGCCTTAAAAATACTTCATGCTCTAAATTTAATTCTGAATCCACAAATTTCCTAAACCCGTACTTCGGTAATTTGTTGATTTCACCTTCAGACGAAATAAACATAGGTATTACATGATGACTTGATAATTGATTAAGCATTTTCTCAATTTTATCTAAAGGGTCATGAAAGTCTGATATCCAAAATATTAGAGATTTTTCTTCTGGTAAATACTTGCTCACTTCTTTTGCTGCATTGGTTGATGTTTTATCTGAGTCAAAGTTAATATTATTTATCCATTGATTAATGTATTGAAGGTTATTACCAGGCTCCAATACATTCTTGTTCATAATGTAATCGTTATAGCAAAGCATACTAAACATATCTCCCTGCTCAACTGCTGACCTTGCAATTATCGTAGATAACTCCTTAAGTATTGATTTATTTTTTTCAATCCAAATCAATTGCCAATAATCTCTCCATGCTAATTCTCGGGTTATTTAGGTTGTAAGTCTTAACAAATATATTTTCATAGGGGTCTGTAATTGAATTTTTAATATCGAGTCTTGTTAAATCGCAAGTACCTGAAAGTTTTTGGAGCCACTGTATTCAAAATCATTACCTATCTTTGAGCTCAAGTGATTTCCATACCGATAATTTTTTGATCGCCATGATATCGAATAATTAAAATATTCCATTTTTCAATTTATTATCCTATTTCTGGCGTTGGAACTTTTAATAGAATTTCGTTTGAGAATTGTCGAAGCAATTCTATTTTATTATTTTCATAAATTGGATTATTTCCTAGAACTATCAGACAAATATACAAAATAAATTAATATCATTTGGCTCAATGTAAGATCTATGAACAGCATGCATTAACCTTTGCAGCTGGTTTAGCATAATCATTCCTCTTGGACTAGCTCCTGCAACAATGAAGTATTAATTTCAACCTCTTTAATATTTATATCGAATTTCTTTGGGTCTTCGGTAGCTAGCCATAAATTTTCAACATAGTTCTTTATGTGTTCACTAGCTTGGATTGCATTCTGAATATCATCCGATACTGAATTTAGCTCTTTACAGTCAAAATTAGGCGCTGGAATATCTTCTACTAATTTAGCCGTATTTTGAAATTTACTATCGAATATTATTGAATCACGTAACTCTTTATTCCTAGGGGCTTGAATTGAGATTTCCATCATAAATCTATCTCTAGCTGCAGAAGGCTCTTCAAAGGTTTCATTTTTTTCTAAATAAGTTCGATCTAGTCAAAAACAACCATATTAGGCAAATAAATATCTTTATTAAATGCACTTATATGATTTTTCTGCCATTGCCCTCAAAAGCAAGGAATGAACTTGTGGCCTTGCCCTATTAATTTCATTAAAGAAGAAAATTGATAAATCTTCTCCTTTTTTAAGTAGGGGCCTTTAGATATACTCGGTTTTCCTTGGTCATTTATTGATGCATGATAAATAATATCATTTGGCATTAAATCAACTGTTCCTTCTACTCGCTCATATTCTCCGCCAATTAGTTTTGTGATAATTTGTAAAAGAGTGGTTTTTCCAACTCCTACCCCTCCCTTCTAGTAATACATGACCCCTTGCAAATAAACTAATAATAATCAGTCTTATTGCTTTTTCTTGCCCAAGAATATTATTACTTGCATCTGATTGAATATTTTCAGCATATTCACGCCATTTTTGAATGTTTGATTTTGATTGTTTATCTGGGCCGTGACTTGGAGTTAATAAGGTATTTATTGAATTAGTTTTTGATTTTTTTTCAGCCACAATAAGTCCTCCTATTTTTTCTTTTTAATTAATATAAAAGTTGTGTGTGAACTATAGCTCTTATTGTATGAGTATTACTAGTTATGTCAATTAAGCACGGAATTATGATGAAGGATAGCTTATTAGCCCGTTAGTTTCTTTAGTGTAGCAGCCTTAAATTCTGCTAATTCCTCTGAATTACCAATAAACTTTTCTGTAACTGAAAAAGATTTATGCCAAAATAAAAAGATTGCACTTTCATCATCCGTCATCTTTCTTCCTAACTCAGATCTGGTTATGTATCGTTTCTTATCTTGATAAATTCTGCCGTCTTTGGGGGTAAATATTAATTCATTACTACCTAGTTCAACAAACCATCTGTGGTGGTAGTAGCCAATTTCAGGCATCTTACCAAAAAAAGATTTAATTTTGAAGAATCTGCTTTTAGCAAATATTTCCCTTTGTCTTGAAGGAACTTCAATATAGCCAGATTTGGATATTCTCATTATCTCGTTACATACACTTATGGGGTCTTTGATATCTTCGAGTAAATGAGAGCAAAAACAAAAATCGAAATATTTATCTTTGTACGGAAGTGACCCATTACAAACATCTTTAACTAACCACGTTTTTTTATTAAACCTTGGTTTAAAATTTGGATCAATTGGGTCCAAAACTAGATACGAGTCAAGCGGCTCTAAGTCAACCACATGAGTTGCGTAGGGTAGAACGTGTCTTCCTCCACCCAAATCCAGAACTTTATTTAGCTTTAGAGTTATATCTTTAATTTTTTTTAAATTTTTATGAAAAATCATTACTTTTTAATAAATATTTTATTTCTATAGTCAACATCCGAATTTGCAGTCACCACATTTGGTGTTTTAAAATGATTTTTTAAATACTTTGAAATTATAAGTTTTAAAACTGAAAATTCAATAATAAAAGATTTTACATATTTTTTTATTACTTTTTCTCCACCTTTTAGGACTAACAATTCATTCCCATCCACATCAATTTTTATGTGAGTAGGCGGCAGGGGTTTAAACTGCTGAAAAAATTGATCAATAGTAAAGCCAAGAACTGATTGCTTGAAAGAAGTCTTTATTTTGCCCATCGCATTCTTGTTGTTATCAAACGAGTGCATCGAATGACCAGACTCAGTATTTTCCATGAACAAATAACTTAATTTATTTTTATTATGTAATTTTTTTGCTTCTATTTGTGTTTTATTAATTTCAATATTTTTAATTAATGTGGCGTAACTTGAAGCTGAAGGTTCAAAGGCAACAACTTGTGTTTTATTTATTTTTGAAGCATATATTGTAAAAACACCAACATTTGCACCAATATCCCATAGAACATCTTTGTTTGTTAACTTATTTAAAAAGTTGAGTGTTTCTGGTTCATTGTCATCAAGAGTAGCGATATCATGAAGAGATCTGGCACTTGGGCAATTAAATCTTATTTCTTTGTTTTTAGTTTTAACTGTCCATGTTTGACACATATTTTCTGAAATAAGGGCTCTTGTTATTGCTTTCCTGTATGGCTTCAAAGGTTTGGTGAGCGCAAGGCAAAAAGAGGTCATAAATCTTGATATGGTGTGACTCATTTTATTCCTCCTGAAAAAATAATTAATACAATTATGTATTTAAATTTATTAAGATATTATATCAAGTCTTTGAAGTTAAAGATTGGTAAACGTTATTAATTAGCTCAGTAATATTTTTTTGTGATGATTCAAAAAGAATAGGTTATAAAAAAGCTAGGATATAATCAACCTAATAAATTTACTAATTAACAAGGATAAATTATGCCGTTTGTTACAGTTAATATTTTAGAGGGAAAGGGCAGGGATTATATAAAAAAAGTTTCTGACAGTGTGAATGAGGCGGTTATTGAAACGATGGCTTTTCCAGACGACGATAGATATCAAGTGATAAACCAATTACCTGATGATTGTTTGCAATATCAAGGTAGGCAGGAAGATAGAGTGATGATGCACCTAGTTATGCGGTCTGGACGGTCAAATAAATCAAAGCAAGCTTTTTATGAAAAGGTAGTTAAATATTTAAGTGATAGGCTACAAATAAAGCCTGAAAACGTTTTCATTACTATCACCGAAAATCATGATATTGATTTTTCTTTTAAGGATGGGGTAGCTCAGTTTGTTGTTTAGTATATTTCAAGCTTTTGGCCAATGAATCAGTTAATGTAATCTAAGAAAATAAAGGATTAATCTGTATACTTGCTTATAAACATTATTTTAGGAGAAATTTAAAATGGGTAGTCGCGACAAAAGAAAAGAGTCTAAAGGTAAGCCGAAGAAAGAGAAAGCACCTGCTGCATAGTAAATAAAAAGCTATTATTTTAATAAAAGCTTTACCGTTTATTATGTTTTTTAATTAATCCTGATCATTAATTCATTACGTCGAAAAAACGGTAATGTCCATGGTGGATTGTATCTAGCAATTTGAAGTGGACCAAGCGTTGTTAAATTTTTATTTTCAATAAAATTATAAAGTAGTCTAGCCTGTTTGTTGTAGCTTAACTCTCGAACTACTCCCTTTATATATAGTTGTGGTATCGTCGGCCAATCACTAAAAATTTTTATATTTTTATCATTAGGTTTTGGTAGTGTATTTAATGTGTACTTTTTTGGCATTATAAAAGATACCTTCCATTTTGTATTTTCACCTTCAGTTATAACAGGCGCTGTCATATCAATCAGCTCTGATAAAGGCTGCATTACAACAGGCGCTGTCATATCAATTTTTAAGCTACCACCAGCACCGTTATTGTTTCCAAATATATAGTTTGCAAGTACTTTGAATCCTTTAGATGATGCTTCATCAAAACCACCTATCACAGAAATTTGAGCTATAACTTTTGGTTCATATTCCCTTATTTCAAGATTATTATCTTTAAAAGCTAAATTAAATTCGGGTTCATCAGCTGCCATAGAAGAGTTTAAAAATACTAAAAATAAAGTTAAAAAAATTGATGATTTCAATGCCGGTGATAATGCCGGTGTAGCATTGTAAAAAGTTGAATATTTTATTCTAATATTTTCTTAATTTCTTTTGCCATCATAAAGCCGGCCTCGAAAGCGCTTTCAATTCTCCCATGAATAAACCAATCACCGCATGAGGCAAGTCTATTATCATAATCTATCAATAAATCTGATTTATTTTGCTTGGTTATATTTGCGTATCGCCAAGCATGAAGATCGATAAAATCAGCTTGACTTGTATCGTGACTGATAATTCTTGTAGTCTCTCTATTTAAATGCGAAATAACACTTTGATGATCATCAGATAAATGCTTTTCAGCCCAAGCGTTAGTTGAGTGAATTAACATAGAGAATGGTTTCATTCTCCCAGGCTTAGAGCTATTAACTGAAGCCCAACTTATATCAGCATCGCCTATAAGCGCGGCATCCCATGACAATGGTAGTGCTTTCTTAAATCCAAGCATCAATGAAAAACAACCAACCATTTTTCTGTTAAGTAAATCGCTATGATACTTAAAGAATTTGGGAAGTATTTCTGCAGACTGAACCGCAGGAGCGGTAGATACAACCCAATCAAATCTTCCTAAATCATTTTTATTATCGTCAAGTAATTGCCAACTATTGGTACTATTTTTAATTATTTTATTAACTTTTGCCTCTAATTTTAATCAATTTTGATAAATATTTAGAAATTGAATTCATCCCAGGAACGCCAACATAATGTGGAAATTCTGAATCCCAGGTAATATTTCTTAAAATTTTATTATTTTTGAATTCAACAATTCCATCTTCATACTAGTAATACCTTTTTTTATCAATGGCTCAATAAAGTTTTTGAAATTTAAACTTTTAGCAGTAAAAAATTGGGCTCCATGATCAAAATCATATGGACTAGAGAGACGTGTAGCCATTCTCCCACCCACCCCTGAGTGTTTTTAGATTATTTTGTGCTGCTGTTTTAGCTGCAATAATTCCTGAAATTCCAGCACCAATAATAGCGATCTTCATTTTTTCATCTACTGTTTAGAATGAGTATCTACAATAGCTTGGATACTCTTTGTTGCTTCCTTCTCACCTTGAGCAAATTGATCAGCTAACATAAAAAGTTTACTAAATAATATTTCCCCGTTTACTTCATTTTTGAGTTTAAAAACCTTTGAGTTATTTAACTTTTTATTCCAAGTTTCTCTTACCTGCGCCCAAAATATATTAGTTTTATCCCAATATTCATTTCCTGCATCCCAGTTGAAATTTTTAATTCTTTCATACCTAGCTATACCTATTTCTTTAGCTAATACTTCTTGCCCATTATTTAATAAAACTTTTTTATTATTTTGTTCGTGAACCCACCCCGTCGGAGTAATAGTCTGAGTATTAATTCCAATAATCACATCATAATCATCTCTTACTGAACCTTCTCGTGAGCCATGGGTGTAAGTGATCATTGATTTCTCCATACCTGATTCCAAATAATGAACCCATTTACCATGACGTCTCCCTTGTTTATCCAAATAGACTTTTTGGGCCCATTGACCTTTTACTTCCTTTTTTGAAATATTATTTATATTCCAAGTATTATTTGCCACAAAATCGAGTGTTTTTTCACTTTCATATTCCCAATCTTGTCTCCAATGCTTAATAACCATGGAATCATTTATAATTAATAAATGTTGAATGCTAAGTTCATTTTTTTCATCAAGTATTAGTGTAGCCCATTCTAAAGCTTTTGTCTTATAATCTTTCGATTCAACGTAATCTCCTTTTGGAGAAAATGTCTCTGAATATTTAAATTCAATCTCAAAACATCCACACATTTCTTTTTTAGGAACTAAGATAATCTTTATAGCAAACTAATTAGAAATGAAATAAGAAAAGATTTAAAATTTAATATTTTTCCACTTGTTTGAATGCATAGGGGCTACCTTAGAAAGCATTGATACTAAATCTGCAATATTTACATTAGGACCACCTGAAAAAATATCAGAAATTTCATCTGCTTTTGCATCAAAAAAGACACGTAAAAGAAATGAATTAGGACGTCTTTTATTTAAACTCTTTAATTCCATAAGTGAACTTACTATCGCTGTTTTACCTTTTGTAAACTCCATTAACATTTATGCTATCAATTAAGGTCTGTTGCCCTATCAAAATTAAAGGCGAGAAGAATAATAAATGGAGTAATTTTTTCATCAAGTAAACTAAATAATTCTTCTTTGGCTTTGCCCCATGCTATACCATTAGCATATTCTTTTTTGTAATACCTAACTCAGGCATGTCATGGTATTCGTTAAACCAATGATCTCTTTTTTCCATTGTATTTTCAACTTCACCGGCAGCAATTGCTTTTCTTAATTTCTTTGACATTATGTTTCCTTTAAATTTCCTAGTTTTTACTCATTTTTCTCCCATCACTACCGGGTATAATTCCTTTTTTTTCATCTATCATTGCTTCTGGAAATGAAAGAATATTTCCATAATAATGATTAAATCTTAGAGCTATATCCCTTGTCATCTCTATATGCTGCTTTTGATCTTGACCTACTGGAACAATATCAGCTTTAAACATGAGTATATCTGCTGCCATTAATATAGGATAACTATAAAGTCCCATAGTAATTCCTTTATCAGGATCAATCTGCATTATTATTTTCTGCAACAGCTGCTTTGTATGCATGAGCTCTATTCATCAAACCCTTTGCAGCTAAGCAATTTAAGAATCCATGTTAATTCAAAAATATGAGGAACATCGGATTGTCATACTAGAAGTAACTTCTTTAGGGTTTATTCCACAAGCTAACCAACAAGCTGCGATTTCAAAGCTTGATGAGTGGGTTAATGCTGGATCTATATTTTTAATGAGTGAGTGGTAGTCTGCCAAAAATAAAAAACTTGAAACACTTTTTTCTCGACTCGCCTCAATAGCCGGAAGAACTGCGCCTGAAAGGTTTCCTAAGTGAGGTATTCCGCTTGTGGTAATACCAGTAAGAACTCTTTTTTGATTACTTTGCTTTTTTTCACCCATTCTTTATCTAAATATTTAGATTTATATAAAAATTATACTTTATATCGGGCCAATAATGGCGGAGAGCGAGGGATTCGAACCCTCGATACAGGTTAACCCCGTATGCTTCCTTAGCAGGGAAGTGCTTTCGACCACTCAGCCAGCTCTCCTATTTTTCCGTTACAATAACCTTATTTTTTTTAAAAATCAATTTAGTTTTAGCTTTATCTAACTCAAAGCTTTATGAAGCGCTTTACTGCTTATAACGATTTTTCTTCCAATATCACAGAAATTTTTATTTCACTTGTTGAGATAGCACTGATATTAATACCTTCTTCTGCCAGAGTTCTGAACATTTTACTTGCAACTCCAGGATTTGAACGCATACCGACACCAACTATAGATAATTTTGCAATTTCATTGTTCGGTATATTTCTCGTGCATTGACATGAGCCTTTACTTTTTTATCAAGAATATCTAAGGTTTTTGTCATATCGGTTTTGTGAACAGTGAATGTCAAATCTATTAAACCATCTTGTCCTATATTTTGAATAATCATATCTACATCATATTTTCTTAATTGAACCTAATATTTGATAAGCTACACCTGGCATATCAGGCACTCCTAACACTGTAAGTTCTGCTTCATCTTTTACAAAAGCAATTCCTGTTATAACTGGATCTTCCATATTCTTTTTTTCCTCAAAAGTAATAACCGTTCCATCTCCATTAGCTGAAAAGCTTGATAGAACTCTTAATTTAACTTTATATTTCATCATTTCTAACAGAACGAGTTTGAAGAATTTTGGACCCCTGACTAGCCATCTCTAACATTTCTTCAAATGTTATTGATTCAGATGTCGTTCTCACTGAACCATCTCTTGGATCTGTTGTATAAATTCCATCGACATCAGTATAAATTTGACATTCTTCTGCACCTAAAGCTGCCGCTAATGCTACTGCAGTTGTATCCGAACCGCCTCTTCCTAATGTTGTAATATTGCCATCTTTATCAGCTGCACCTGTGGCAAAGCCAATAATTAATAATAAAAGAGGTATGAAAATTTCGCTCATTTTTTTTGTAAGAATTTTTATGAATTTATAAAGGTAACTAATGTATTTTAATCTCTCAATATAAAACGTTTCAAATCCTTATTAAACTGTATGGTTTCTGAAGGGAATAAAGTATTAAAACAGCCTAATTTAATAAGCTTATTTGGTGTATCGAAATGGACTTTATCTTCTGTCATTACTATCATTTTGCCGGAAACCTGTATGGCTAAATCTATCTCTTAATCCTTTCGGGATTCGCGACAGATGTACCTCCAAATTTTTGAACAATTATTGCCATAATTTATATTTTATTTCGTAAGATTTTCTTGGATAAGACTCATTGCTTCTGGAATTTTCTTAATTTTACTTCCACCAGCCATTGCCATATTTTTTCGCCCACCACCTTTGCCACCAACTTTTTCACCTAATAATTTTGCAATCACTCCTGCGTCTATTGTTTTTGTTAAATTATCTGTTACACCTACAGCGAAAGAAACTTTATCATCATTAGTAGAGCATAATATTATAACGGCACTTTTAACAATATTTTTTAATTTATCAATCATTTCTCTTATTGTTTGCTCTTTGATGCTCAATTACTTCTGCTAACAATGAATAATTTTTTATGCATAGCTTCATTTAGTGTGTTGTAAGCTTCTTGTATAGAACCTGAATCTTCGATTTAAGTCATAAATGCAGGATTTTCATTTTCTTTTACTTGAGCAGCTTCAACTAATGCATCTAGCTTAGATGATATTTCGTTTTTGTAAGCTTCTAATGGATCGTGTGCTCCTTCTTCGCCTTCAGTTTCTTCATCACCTTCACCAGCTTCAGCTTCTTCAGTTTCACCTTCTGGCTCAACTTCAGATACATCTTCAGTTTCATCTTCTAATTCTTCAGCAGGTTGACCAGCTCCATCTTCAGCAGCAGGATCTACATCACCTTCTTCATCAATTATCACCAACTTCTTCTCCGCCTTCAGCTTCTTCTTTTTCAATTTTCATAAGTCTGGTCTGCGTTGATTGATTCTGTAAAATTTCAGAATTTACAATTAACTCTACTTCTTTAATTTCTTTAGAGCTTAGTGCTTTGTTGTGTGAAAAATCGAAACGTGTTTTTACACTATCAACAAGAGAACCTTTTTGAGCACAATTGATCGCCAAGAATAATTTTTAGAGCTTTATGAAGAAGGTGGGTAGCTGAATGATTTCTTTTTATATTAGTTCTAGGTCTTGGTATTTTGTCATGCTATCTTTTAAATTTATTTTTCCAGGTTACTGGATATATGAACTACCCAGCTACAATTTTATTGAATTTATAGGTATCACTTACAACAAATTCAAAGCTATTACTTTTAATTATTCCAATATCTCCAACTTGACCACCTGATTCAGCATAAAAAGGAGTTTTATTTAAGATTATAATCCCTTTATCACCTTCATGAATTTCTGTATTAGGTTTATTGTCTTTAAATATCCCATCAATTTTTACTTGAGCTTTAGTCTGTTCGTACCCAACAAATATCGTATCTTTTCCCTCATAATCAAGCACAACCTTGCCTGTAAATTTACCTGCTGCACGAGCTCTACTTTTTTGACTTCCCATTTCTTTTTCAAATTCTTTATCATCTACAGTTAAATTATTTTCTCGGCAAATATCTTCAGTTAAATCCAATGGAAAACCAAATGTATCGTGGAGCTTAAACGCTAGGGTGCCAGGGAGTATATACTTCTTTTTATTAACAATATCTCTTATCGAATCTTCAAGAATAAGCATTCCATTCTCAATAGTTTCAAAGAATCGCTCCTCCTCTAATTTTATTTCACTCATTATTGCTTTCATTTTAATTTCATTAATTGGGTAAGCCGTTTTCATTAAATCTAACAGAGTAGGGACTAGTTTAAAAAAGAAAGCATCCCTACTGCCTAATTTGTATCCATGACGAATAGCTCTTCTGATAATTCTTCTTAGCACATAACCCCTCCCTTCATTTGAAGGTATTACGCCATCTGAAATTAAGAATGTTGTTGAGCGAATATGATCCGCAATAACTTTTAAAGACGGGTGATTACTATCATTAGTATTAGTAATTTCCATTACTTTGAGAATAATTGTGCGAAACAAATCAATTTCATAGTTTGAATGAACGCCTTGAAGAATTGCGGCTATTCTCTCAAGACCCATACCGGTATCTACAGATGGTTTTGGTAAGTCTATTCTTTTATCTTTCTGATGATCGATTATATTGCATAAACACTAAATTCCAAATTTCAATATAACGATCACCTTCTTCATCTTTTGATCCTGGAGGGCCCAGCTAAATGATCACCATGATCATAAAATATTTCGGTGCAAGGCCCACAAGGACCTGTATCACCCATCATCCAGAAGTTATCAGAAGCATATTTTGATCCCTTATTGTCACCGATTCGTATAATTTTTTTATCTGAGAGACCAATTATTTTTGACCATATATCATAAGCTTCTTGATCATCTTTGTAGACTGTAACAAGCAATTTTTCTTCTGGAACATTGTATATTTTTGTCAAAAGTTCCCAGGCGTAAAGAATGGCATCTTTCTTAAAGTAATCTCCAAAACTAAAGTTACCCAACATCTCAAAAAAAGTATGGTGCCTAGCTGTATAGCCAACATTTTCTAAATCATTATGTTTACCCCACCAGCACGAACACATTTTTGACTAGAGGTAGCAGTTGAATACTTTCTATTTTCAATTCCTAGAAATGTATCTTTAAATTGATTCATTCCAGCATTAGTAAACATTAGGGAAGGGTCATTTTTTCAGCCGCAATTGTAAATATTTTAATGTTTTTTGGAAGTAAAGAAGTCTAAAAATAATGCTCTGATTTCCTGAGTTGAAAGTATTTTTTTATTTGTCATGTTGTTTCAGGTGATTTGCCAGTTAGGATTTTAAGTACTAGATCTAATTCAATACCTCTGCTTTGAAGAAATCTAATTTGCTTTGTTTTTTCTTCAATAGATTCTGGTAAATGATTATACTTTTTACTCCATATTTTTTTTGCTAATAAAAATTCTTCAGACTTAACTGAGCTAAGCCCCTCGGAGATCAGGCGGCTATCAACGCCTCTTAACTTTAGCTCGTGTGCAACCTTTCTTAAACCATATTTATTTTTTTTAGAAAAAATAAATTGTTCGGTAAATCTAATATCAGATTGCCAACTTTTCTCCACCAACTCATCAAGTAAATTTTTTATATCTTGATTTGGTATTTTAAGTGAAGCAGCGTAAGGGTTAATTTTTTTATTTAGTTCCATTAGCGAATACTCCCGTTTACCTAAATAGTATAGGGCTCTTTTTTTTAACAACCCTATATTTTTATCAGCATTATTCTTCAGTATCTTTATTTCCCTCTTCTGACTCTGGTGTCGTATTTATTTCAGCAGATATACTTGATTTATCTCTTACTTGGTTTTCTATATCTTTAGATATGTCTGGATTACCTTTAAGGAATTCTCTTACGTTATCTTTACCTTGACCTATTTTTTCACCTTTATAGCTATACCATGATCCTGATTTTTCAACTAAGTCTAAGTTGACTCCCAGATCAATAATTTCCCCTTCGAGAGATATTCCTTCTCCGTATAACATATCAAATTCTGCTTTCCTAAAAGGTGGGGCGACTTTATTTTTAATTACCTTTACCCTTGTTTCTGCTCCAATAACTTCGTCATCTTTTTTAATGGCGCCAATCCTTCGGATATCAAGTCGGACTGATGCATAAAACTTAAGAGCGTTACCACCTGTAGTTGTTTCTGGATTACCAAACATTACACCAATTTTCATTCTTAATTGGTTGATAAAAATAACCATACAGCCTGATTTTGTAATTGAGCCTGTGAGCTTTCTAAGCGCTTGTGACATTAATCTGGCTTGAATCCCATATGCGAATCACCCATATCACCTTCAATTTCAGCTCTTGGAGTTAATGCTGCAACAGAATCTATTACTACAATATCAACTGACCCACTTCGTACCAACATATCTGCAATTTCTAATGCTTGCTCCCCAGTATCTGGTTGGGACACTAATAGATCCTCAACATTAACACCTAATTTTTCAGCATAAAAACGATCAAAAGCATGTTCTGCGTCAATAAATGCTGCTATCCCACCGGCTTTTTGACATTTGGAGCAATTTCATTTGCTAAAGTTGTTTTTCCTGATGATTCAGGTCCATAAATCTCGACAACCCTTCCCTTAGGGAGCCCACCGATTCCCTAAAGCGATATCAAGCCCTAAAGATCCCGTAGATACAGATTGGATACCTTCAACAACCGAAGTATCATCCATTCTCATAATCGATCCTTTGCCATACTGTTTATCGATTTGAGCTAATGCGGCGTCTAATGCTTTTCTCTTATTTTCATCCATTTAAGTAATTGCCTTTGATTATTAATTTAACAGCTAATTATTCCACATTTGATACTATAAGGTAAGTGTCAGCAGCTGATTTAGTGAAAATAGAAGGGCATTTGTTCTTATTTGCTCTCTATTACCTATAAGTTTAGCTCTATGCTCTAAAATAATCTCATTTGCAGTTTTACCAAATGGAATAATATAATCTTCATCAGCTTTGTTTTGCTTCCACCAGACGGCCCTGCAATTCCAGTAATACTAATACTAATATTTCCTTCACTTTTTTTTAATGCACCAATAGCCATTTCATTAGCCGTCTCTTGGCTTACAGCTCCAAACCTACTTATTGTTTCTTTATTAACTCCTAAGCATTTAATTTTAGATTTGTTGCTGTAGGTAATAAACCCACAGTCAAACCAACTAGAGCTTCCTGGGGCACTTGTAATAACTTGACCTAGAAGACCTCCTGTACATGATTCCGAGGTAACAAGAACTATTTTTTTATCAAGACACTGCCTTCCGAGGACTTCTGCCAGCTTATATGTTTCTTTATCAAACATAATAGTTTATTACGTTATATATAATTAACCTGCAAAGAGTCCAGCGAGCAAGTCATCGAATAGAATACCCCAACCTCCTTTTATATTTTTATCCACCCAAGAAATTGGCCAAGGTTTCCAGATATCAAATAATCTAAATAGCGCGAATGCTCCAAAATAAGCAAGTGCTGTGTGAGGAACAAAAGAATAATAAGAAATGCAACAATTTCGTCAATTACGATGCAACTGGGATCCTTAATCTTTAATATTTGACTGGTATGGTTGGAAACATAAATACCAATAAAAAAAAGTGCAACAGCAAAAATATAAGATATATTTGTAGGGAGTAGTAATGTTAAATAAAATATTGGTAAAGCAACCAATGTACCTAGAGTACCTGGAGCATGAGGATAAAGTCCAGTTCCAAATCCCAGGGCTAA
Source organism: uncultured Methylophilaceae bacterium (assembly GCA_905182075.1). Lineage (GTDB taxonomy): Bacteria > Pseudomonadota > Gammaproteobacteria > Burkholderiales > Methylophilaceae > BACL14. The sequence goes on from CAJIZS010000001.1 coordinate 602,093, forward strand.
AAAAGCGGACACATCTTTAAATAATAATTTATTAGGACGCAAAATGTACAAATCCTTTTATTTTGATTTTAATGTAAACCTAAGCATAAATATTTAATTTACTTCCTTTTTTTATCGCCCCTATTCTTGAAAGTTTAATGGATGGGAGGGCGTTGAGTTTATTTATTTTTATCCGATTTTTTTTAGGAGCTGTTAGGATTAGCTGATAGTCATCACCACCATTAAGTCCGAAATCGTAGTAGCCATTCTTTTTTATCCATAAATTCATTGGTAAATCATCTAGGTTTATATCTGCTCCAACCCCTGAAGATTTTAAGATGTGGGAAAGATCAGATATTAATCCATCAGATAAATCAATCGCTGCATTACTTAATTTAGCTAATTTCTTTATTATTGATGGGTATATTTTCGGGACCTCTAGTGCCTTAATAGCTTTTTTTCTCAAATGCGGAGATATCATAACTTTGCTTTCAAGAGCTGCTAACCCTAATGCTGCTAGACCTACCTCACCGGTAACCCAAACATCATCTTGAGGTTTTGCATTTGACCGAAGTAATGTATTTTTTCTCTCTACTTGACCTAATATACAAACATTTATAGAAAGTGGCCCTTTCGTTGTATCGCCTCCTATTAAGTCAATTCCATATTTTTTTGCACAGCTAAAAAAACCTTCTGAGAATTCTTTTATCCAGGACTCCTTTATTTCAGGGAGTGAGATACTTAAGAGAGCAAACTTAGCATCGCCACCCATTGCATTAATGTCCGAAATATTGACAGCTAAAGATTTCCACCCTAAGTTAAAGGGACTTGTGCGAGGTAAAAAATGTGTTTTTTCGTTGAGGGTGTCAGTTGATATTGCCCAATAATACTTTTTATCTTTTATAAAAAGGGCGGCATCATCCCCAATACCTTTAAAAGCTTTTGTTTTTTTAATATCAAAATACTTACTGATAATTGAGAATTCTAATTGCATGTTATTTTTTTTTAGGACGAAAAGATTTCACTATAGCTTCATTTGTTTCTATGTAAGCAGCTCCAATAAGGTCAAGACAATAAGGAACTGCGGCAAAGATACCAGGAACCAAAGTATTATTCTTTGTATCCTTTAGCCCTTCTAGAGTCTGAACAATTGATTTGGGCTGGCCTGGGAGATTAATAATAAGTGTTTTTTTTCTAATCACAGCTACCTGCCTTGATAAGATTGCAGTAGGAACAAAATTTAAACTAATCTGACGCATTTGTTCACCAAACCCTGGCATTTCTTTGTCACCAACAATTAATGTAGCCTCAGGTGTTACATCCCTCTCTGACGGACCAGTTCCACCAGTTGTAAGGATTAGGTCGCATTGCTTGTTATCAACCATTTCAATTAAAGTAGATTTTATAATTTCGAGTTCATCTGGAATTATAATTTCAAATGACTCAAATTGTTCTTTTAATGCCTCCTTAAGCCAGTTTTGTAACTGCGGTAATCCTTCATCTTTGTACATACCTGATGATGCGCGATCACTTATAGATACCAATCCAATCTTAATGAATCTTTTTGTCATTGATGGGTCAACATAGTTATAATTTAAATTTTTATATTAACATTTCACAAAGGAATTTTATGAATAATCCTTTTCAATAACTGATATACCTTTTTCGATGCATTTATCGATCATCTGATGATCAATCTCCACACCATAACCACAAATATTTTTTGTATTGATTAAATCTTTTAGTAAAGAGCCATCGCCACAACCAAAATCAATGACCTTGCTTCGAAAAGGAACCCAGTCTGTAATAATTGCTATGATTTGATGGGCTATTCTGGGTTCACATCTTTAAACTTACCTCATTCATTAGCTGTTGATTTTGGTAAAAAAATAAAAGCTGATTTAGTTTTAATGTATGACCGTCAAATAAATGGTTCAAGTAAAGCCTCGAAGTTCAAGGCGGCAAGACAAAAAGCCATCGCTGAAAATAGACTTAAGACCACTGGTAATGTAACAGAAATTGAAATTACAGAATCAGATTTAGCTGACCCAAATGTTCGGTTTGATTTTTATACTACCTACTGGGTGAAATTACCTAAGCCAACCTTTGGCACTCATTTTATTAAATTAAAAGGAGGGGAAGACAAAAAAGCTATTGAAGGAGTTCAAGTCATAGCTGTGATAGAAAATTCTCCTGCTCACAAAGCGGGGATTTTAAAAAATGACAGCATAAACTCAATCAATAACATTAAGGTTGATACTCCAGATGACCTTATTAAAGTGATTCGATTAAATAAAGGCAAAGAAGTTGAGGTAACCTATAAAAGGAATGGTCAAATAAATAAGGTCTTGGTGGCTCTATAGGCTAAGAAAAAAAAGGCCTTATTAATTTATATAATTGGCGAGAATGTTTATTGCCTTTATCGTTTTTTATTTCTTTTTTAGTATTTAGAATCAGCTGCCTAAGTAGTTGAATATCTATGTCCGGGTATTGTGATATAAAATTTGTTAACTCAGAATCATTACTAATTAATTTATTTCGCCATTCTTCAATAAGATGATTTTTTTGAATCTCTTTTCTTGGATTTAAACCAATTTTCTCCATTGTCTCTAAAGCGTCAACCATATTAATCGCTCTAAGAAGCTTACCTAAATATTGAACCTGCCGTTTCTTAGCTGAATTGGATTTAATATTTTTAAGCTCATTAATTGCTTCATAAATACCTGCGGGGAAGTTAAATTTATTTAATACTTCTTGGATCAACTAGATATTTTTCTCCAAATTTTTTTATATCTTTGGATTCTTTTTTTAGAGTTGTTTTACTTATGATTTCTTTCTGATCTAAATTTTCCATTACATTTAATGCCTAATCGCGACTATGATTCTGTATGATATCAGTTTTAATAAGTAAATTTTATGCCTACAAGAATATTAAATTATACTAAAGCTGATCTTTCAGAGATTGCCGTTGAGATATTAGCTTTAGCAAAGGTATAAATGATTTTAATGATTTGGATATAAGTGTTGGAACAGGCACATCTGTATCGGTCAGAATGGGTACTGTAGAAACTATTGAATTAAATAAAGATAAAAGTATTTCTATAACTGTTTACTTTAATAAATTACGCGGCTCTTCATCAACATCAGACTTTAGTATGGATTCTATTAATTCATGCGTCGAAGCTGCTTGTGACATTGCAAGATATACGTCAGAAGATAACGCTTTTGGGTTAGCCAAACCAGAATTACTTGCTAAAGAATTTAAGGATCTTGGCTTACATAGTCCGTGGGAGGCAGACCAAAAAGATATGATTCGGCTTGCAACTGATTGCGAGCAAAGTGCATTATCTTATGGCGATAAAATAAAAAATTCTGAAGGTTCTAGTATCAATACTTCTGAAAGCCTTTTTGTTTATGCCAACTCTAATGGGTTTCTAGGTGGCTTTCCTTCATCTCGACATTCTTTAAGTTGCTCAGTTATATCTTCAGACAAATCTGGTATGCAGCGGGATTATAGCTACTCTTCATCTAGAAAATTTGAAAACTTAAAGTCAACAAAAGATGTAGGGCAAGATGCGGCATCAAGGGCTTTAAGGAGACTAAGACCTGCAAAAATAAAAACTGGTCGTTATCCGGTTATATTCGAAGCACCAGTTGCTCCATCAATAATATCTGCATTAGTATCCGCAGTTTCTGGAGGCAATCTATTTAGAGAAACTTCTTTTTTGTTAAACTCATTGGACAGTAAGGTGGCATCTAGTATCTTAACAATTAAGGAAGATCCTTTTCAGTTATGCGGAAATGCTAGCACCTCTTTTGATGACGATGGGGTAATGGTTCAACCTAGAGTGGTGGTGGACAAGGGGTATTTATCTGGATACTTTTTATCAACTTATAGTGGCAGAAGACTGGGTATGGAAACCACAGGCAATGCTGGAGGGGCACATAACTTAATAGCGAATTCGTCAGTAGAAAATTTAGATAAATTAATAGCTCAAATGGATACAGGACTTATTGTTACTGAATTAATGGGACAAGGATTAAATATAGTTACAGGAGATTACTCAAGGGGTGTGGCGGGTTTATGGGTCGAGAAAGGCGTAATTAAGCACGCTGTAGAAGAGATTACTATTGCAGGTAACATGAAGGATATGCTTATGGGTATTGTTGGTGTTGGTGGTGACTTGTACCTTAATGGGTCAAAATATACTGGTTCAATTTTAATCGAAAGTATGACTGTAGCTTCAAATTAATTTGCTGAAGAAACCCTTTCTACTGAAGTAGAATTTTCGGGAGTTTCGTCTGAATCGACAAAATCTAAATATTTATTGTATTCAATTAATAAATCTTCCCCATTTATCATAGTGTTTCGGTATTGGAGGTAGGCGTCTCTTTGGAATGCATACGGATCTAAAGACGCTTCGTCTAGGATGTTTGATGCATCGAGTAATGATGCCCTTGAATCTATAATTCTTAACACCATCAATTGATTTCTTAGCTTAACATCATTTATGTAGCCCAAAGGATCAATAAATAAAGCATCAACAGCAGTTCCAGTTCCATCTCTTAACGTCGACGGACCAAGGAAAGGTAAAACCAAATAATTACTACTTTTCCAGCCATAAGAGGCTAATGTAGTCCCAAAGTCTTCTTTTCTTCTTTCACCGCCGCTCATGGAGTGAACGTCTACAAAACCAAGTAATCCAACAGTTGAATTTAAAGCTACACGTTCGCCATCATTAAGAGCATTATTGAATTCAAATTGTAAGATATCATTTACTGTGGTTATAAAATCTCGAATATTATTAAAGAAATTATCGACTCCCTTTTGAGCAAATTCCGGAGCTACAGTCTTATACCCAGTGGCAACAGGTTTAAGAATAACCGAATCTAGTGTGTCGTTAAATTGGTAAACCCCTCTATTAAATTTTTCGTACGGATCATTTGGACTGGTTCCAGTTGCGCAACCAATTAAAAGAGAAAGTAATAAAAAGCTAATGAATTTTTTAAGATATGTATGCATAATTTAGGGTCATTATATCTTAATTTGTTGTATTCACAGCACAGAAAATTCAGAATTTTGTGCTTTAAATAAAATTTGTTGCATTTAAGCAACATTAATTAATTATTCTTAAATAAAGCTATAGCACGAGCTTTTTGTTCTGCATGGTTCACTATTGGGTAGGGGTAATTCACGCCTAACTTAACGGGAAAAGTACTTGGTGATTTATCAAAAAAAAGTGATGGTTGATGTATTTCTTTCTTACTAAGTGAGTCTAATTCAGGAACATATTTTTTAATAAAATTACCATCCGGATCAAATCTTTCTGACTGGAGGGTGGGGTTAAAGACTCGAAAATACGGTTGTGCATCACAGCCTGAGACCTGCAACCCATTGCCAATTACCAATATTACTTGCCATTTCATAGTCATGTAATTTTTCAGCAAAATATGCTTCTCCCCATCGCCAGTCTATTAATAAGTGCTTGCATAAAAAACTACCTACTACCATTCTAACTCTGTTGTGCATAAATCCAGTAGAATTTAATTGACGCATACCGGCATCAACAATCGGAAACCCTGTTTTACCACTAGTCCAAGCTTCAAATTTTTTCTCATCATTTTCAAATTTAAGGTTATCGTACTTGAGCTTAAATGTTTTACCGCTGTCTACGTGAGGAAAATTTGAGAGTATTTGAAAATAAAAATCTCTCCATATTAATTCGTTTAGCCAAGTCGAAGAACCCTCTGAACTATTTTCAAGTGCTATTTTTGCAAGATGCCTTATTGATACAGTACCGAATCTATTGTGAACAGAAAGGTACGAAACACCTTTTTTACCTGGGAAATTTCTTAGTTGATTATAATTCTTTATTCTTTTTTTAAAGTCTTCAATTAAGGCTAACCCACCTTTTGTTCCAATTGGTAGATTCATTGACAATAGATTTGAATTTTCAAAGCCTATTTCGCTTATCACTTAGATTTTTTTTACCAAAAGCTTTTGCTAAATTTTTCTTAAAAGAATTTATTGGAATAAGATTCAATTAAAGAATTTTTTTTTGCAATATTATTTTTGTAGGGAGTAAATCCATATGTTGAAGGCAATCCCTCAATATCAAGTAGATCTTTTCTTCGAATATCACTTGATCTTTAAATTGGTGCAATTTGATATCAATTTTTTTTAACTCACCATCAATTTTTTTATCTCTTTCAATGGCGTAATTTTCGTAATCCTTATTTAAAAACAAATCACTACATTTATATTTTTTCATTAAAGATACCATTTTATATAAAACAAGCCTTGTACAAATGATTTATTCACTTCTTTAAATTCATCAGATTTTATTTCTTTTAGATTGTAGGTAATCGTCTCTGTGTGTTTTGTTTGTTAGTCCATCTAAAATTTTGATATCAAAAATAAAGCAACAATATACTGCTTTCGATTTATTTAAAGCTTGGAAAAGAGCGTTATGGTCATATAGCCTGAGGTCTCTTCTAAACCACACAAGGCTGTTAGTAATATTATTACTCACGATGATATGGGTGATTAGTATTAATTGAATTTGCTCTAAAAATTTGCTCGATTAATATAATTTTTACAAGTTGGTGTGGAAGTGTCATTTTAGATAGACTTAGGTTGAAGCCACTTAGTTCTAATATTTTTTTACTTAACCCATCAGAGCCTCCAATAATAAAAGCTATACTGGAATGTGACTCCTTCCATTTAGTTAAATTTTCCGCAAGTTTTTTTGATGTACTTTGTAGCCCAGATTCCTCTAAGCAAATAACGAAATCTTTATCGATATAATTTAGAATATTTTTTGCTTCTGAACTCTTCTTTATCTCTATAGTACTAAATTTCTTCTCTGGTTTTATTTGAAACCCAAATGGGGTAGTCGATGGATATCAGGTTAATATTCCTGAACCCAGTTAGGAGGACGTTTCCAATTGAAATAATTTTAATTTTCAAAGCCTTGTAGCTTTAGTTATGTTGTCCATAATTCTTCAAGGTTAAAGTATGCCCTTGTGGTTGGCGTCATAATATGAACAACAACATCGCCAAGGTCGACTAAAACCCATTCACCTTCTCTTTCACCCTCGACCCCTAAAACTTGAACACCAAGAGCATTCATTTTTTCCTTAACACTACCAGCAAGTGCTTTGGTCTGCCTTGAAGAATTTGCGCTTGCGATAATCATAAAGTCTGTTATTGCCGTATTATCTTTAACGTTAAGAGCTACAATATCGAAGGCTTTTATGTCCTCTAATGCATGGATTACGTTTTTTTTAATAGTGGTAACTGAAGTCAAAATTTATTTTTTATGCAGCTTGAATATCAATTGAATTTTTACTAATTGTGATCTTATTACTTTCATCAACGTATACAAGTTGAGGGTGGTATTTCTTAAGTTCTATTTCATTATAATCAGCATAAGTGGCAACAATCAATTTATCTCCAGGATTAGCTTTATGAGCTGCAGCGCCATTAACAGATATAATTCCACTTCCAGGCTCTGCTAATATGCGTAAGTTACAAGCCGCTCTCCATTTGTAATATTGTAAATAGATATTTTTTCATATTCAGATATATTTGCTTCTTTTAGGAGAGCGATATCAATTGCACAAGACCCCTCGTACTCAAGTTCAGAGTGGGTAACTCTCCTCGTTTAGTTAATTAACTTTGGTATTTTAATTCTAATTAAAGTTGTTTCTTTGATATTAATTAATTATTTTCCGTCATTATAATCAGTTAGACGATTCTATGCAAAATTCTATGTTATCTATTAATCTGACTTCTCCTAATTTTGCCGCTCCTAAAGCCACTAAATCGGTGTCACCAGGAACTGGTTTTTTTAGGTCAAGCTGCCTTCGTATTTCCAGGTAATTTACTGACACCATAATCTATGGACATATACATGTAATCTTTATTTATCATCATAATGTTGCTCAACTATTTTTATAAAATGATTGGCAATTACTGAACTCAAGCTTTTATCTTTTAATTCTGGTTTTATTAAGTTATTTCTCGAACTTAGTGCTAATTGATTTTTTTCACGAACAGTTTCAACCTCAATGGAAATAATTGAACATGTTGAGGATATAAATTTTTTTATAAGGTAAAGTTGTTGATAGTCTTTTTTTCCTAAAACCACATAATTAGGTTTAAAAAAATCAAATAGTTTTTCAATTATTGTAATTACTCCAACAAAATGACCGGGTCTTGAGGCCCCACATAATTCATTACTAATTTCAGGTAATTTATATTTTATGTTGGAGGGGTTGGGGTAGATATCATGGGCATTTGGGGTAAATAAAAAATTTACCTTAAGTATTTTAAGTATTTTTTTATCTTCCGCCAATGATCTTGGATAATTTTGATGGTCTTTTTGAGATTCAAACTGAATGGGGTTAACAAAAATTGATACGACGATATTTTTTGAAACTTTCTGTGCCGCCTTTATTAGCTCAATATGACCTTTATGAAGGTTTCCCATCGTTGGAACTAAAGCGATATTATTAACATTACTTAAAATTTGATTCAGTTCTTCAGGGCTTTTAATAGTGATCATTAAGTTTTATTGTGAACCTTCGTGACAAAATCTTTGAGAGAACTAAAGCTTAATTTAGAGTAACTTTCAGCATTATCTGTTGATGTGCTATCAATTAATTTTGATGAAATGCCCAGAAGGTCGTAAAGAATTTCAACTTCGCCGGTACCTTTTGATTCGGAGCGGTAGGTAACTAAAGGAATATCTATACTTTTTGATATAGCTTCATTGATTTCTGTTGGAAGCATTGACAGGACAAGTATCTTAGCTCCAGCTTTTACAAGTGTTTCAGCTTCTTTTTTTATAACTTTTACATTATATTTTTTTTTATTGTTTAAGGTTGCTTGCACATATAGCCAATGTGCCCACAAACAGCTACACCATTCTTATTTAAAAATTCCACGGTATTAGCAACCTCAAGACCTCCTTCTATTTTAATTAAATCTGCTCCTGCCTCTATCAGCTTGGACGAATTAAAAAGTGCTAGTTTTTTGTTTGCAAAAGAACCAATTGGCATGTCAGCAATAATTGGCAATGAATCAGTTCCCCTTCTAACAGACTTTGTATGGTAGCAAACCTCTTCAATTGTAACCTTGTGCGTATTATTTTCACCCTTAATCATTAGTCCCAAAGAATCTCCAACTAGAACGGCATCAACTTTTATAAATTCCATTAATTTTGCAAAAGAAGCGTCGTAACAGGTAATAATTGCAAGCTTATTTTTTGTGAGTAATTTTTTGATATCAGCCATTTTTAGAAAACCTTAGGGTTAAAGTATTCCCTAACACTCGAGATCCCTTCGATTCTTTCGATCATCATATTTAATGCAGATTTATCTTTTAGTAGATCTATGTTTTCATTATTGACTATTAAGACATTAGATTTGTGTTCATTGTGGAAATAATTACTGTAAGACTCAGCAATTTTTTCTAAATATTCAGTAGATATTCTTTGTTCATAAGGTATATTTCTTTTTTCTACTCTACTTCTTAGTAATTCAACCGGCGTTTGAAGATAGATAACTAAGTCAGGCACTGGCGCCTTAAGGTTTAAATGGTGATATATTTGATTGTAAAGCTTCAGCTCTTCTTCATCCAAGTTTAATTTGGCAAAAATCGGGTCTTTTTGTAAGAAAAAATCAGCAACCACACCATTTCTAAAAAAATCTTTTTGTTTAAGCTCCTCTAACTGGTTAGCTCTTTGGAAAAGAAAAAAAAGTTGTGTAGGCAATGAATAGTGCTTCATATCCTCATAAAATTTGGGTAAAAAAGGATTTCTTTCCGCTTTTTCGTTAAAAATATTTGCATGAAATTGTTCCGCAAGAAGTGATGTTAGTGTAGATTTTCCACAACCAATTGGACCTTCAACAACAATATATGAGTATTTATCGAATATATTCAACTGTCAATCCTAGTTATTAGCTGTGAAGTTATCAAAGAAGCCAATTTTTTTATTGACCCAAAATTTGGCATAGAAAAATCTGGGTCAATTTCGAGTAATGGCATTAATGTAAAAAGCCTTTCATGCATCCTTGGATGAGGTACGATTAATGTAGGAGTATCTAAAACTAGATTATCAATCAATAAAATATCTAGGTCCAGTGTTCTTGGCTCATTTTTTTTTATTCTAATTCTTCCGGACGCATGTTCAATCCTTTGAAGTTCGTAAAGTATATCGTGCGGTGATTGATCAGAAGTAATTTTAATAACAGCATTTATAAAATTTGGTTGATCAGTAAAACCAATAGGCGCAGTTTCGTAAAATGAAGATTTGTCTAATAATTTAAAGTCAGAAGCCATTGCAATAGTCGAGATTGCAATTGTTAATTGATCGACTGGATTGTCTAAATTACTTCCAAGGGCGATGTAAATATTAGCCATGCTTTTTTTTTGATTTATTAATTATTAGTTTTTGTTTTGTTGGTTCATCTGCATCAATGAAATTTGTCCACCATGAAGACTTAAATTTTTATCAAATTGATCACTTTCTGAACGAATTAACATAAAGTCATATGCAGCTCTGAATCTAGGGTGTGTAAAAAGGCGATATATTTTATTTTTTGACGTATTATTAAAGCGAATTTGAAGTCTCCAGATTTCTGACATCGAGATTAGTAGCACTAAGTGCAAATATTTTATTTTGTTTAGCCATAGTTTGATGGATTGCATCATTAAGCCCTAACGAAGGATGAGCATATTTCTTCTTATTATTGTCTTTCCAGAATGACAAAACATCATGCCATAAAAAAACTGATAATAAGAAGCCAGGGTTAGTTGATTTATTTTCTAAAACTCTTTGGTCTGTATCTTTCAGAACTTTTTTTAAGAAGATTTCTTCTTGTTCCTCAAGTTTATCTAGGACTGGAAAATAAATACTACTTAAATTATATTCCTTAAATATGGCGAGACTATCAAGCGCATGACCGGTAAAAAAAAATTTCATTAGTTCATCAAATAATCTCGAGTGAGTTACTGCAAGATCTCCTTTACAATTTTTAATTTGAATTTTATTTTTTTCAGAAATTTTTATTTGATAGGAGTACATTCCACTAATCCTCTTAATATCCTAATCGGATCTTCTTTGAACCTAGTTTTTGGATCACCAATTAGGTTTATTTTTTTATTTTTAATATCTTTTAAGCCACTATAAAAATCAATTATTTTTTTGTTATGTGGGTTGTAATACAATGCATTGATTGTAAAATCTCTTCTAGAAGCATCATCTTTCCAATTATTCCAAATTCGTTATCTTTCAAAACGCCATTAGACATTTGTATTTTTTGAGTTGGACTTGTTCTAAATGTTGAAACTTCAATAATTTGCCTACCAAAAATAACGTGAACCAATCTAAATCTTAAATGCAATAATTCTTGATTTTTTAAAAATTGAGCGCACTTGATCGGGGGTAGCATTTGTTGCTATATCAAAATCTTTTGGTACTTTATGCATTAGGATATCGCGGATAGCACCACCTACTATGTATGCTTCAAAATTATTCTTTTTCAAATTATCAATTACAGTCAATGCATTGTCACTTATTAGTTTATGATTAATTTTATTGGCAAAATAAAATTAAATTAAATATAGCTAGAATTTTTTGAAAATATTTACTATTCATTGATTATGTTTGTCATATACTTTTTTCCCATAATATATCTTTCACTCCATTAGATTTATTTATAAACCTGGCAAGTACAAAAAGATAATCAGAGAGTCGATTAATATACTTAAGAGACGCTGAATTAATTTTTTCTGACTTACTTAATTTAAATAAAGTTTCTTTCAACCCTTCTGCAAACTGTTCTAGCTAAATGAGTATAGGCTGCTGGTTTGGAGCCACCCGGCAATATAAAATCTTTTAGGGGTGGCAGCGAGGCATTCATTTGATCAAGCTCTTGTTCAAGAAAGCTAACTTTCCTCATATCGATTTTTTTATAGTTTGGAATAGATAACTCCCCTCCAATATCAAATAAATCATGCTGAATTTTTTTCAGGATATGTGTTTGTGGAACATTTTCTGTGAGAATTAAACCTATAATAGAATTGAGTTCGTCTACACATCCTAAGCATTCAATTCGAGCGCTAAATTTTTCAACACGAGTTCCATCACCGAGTCCGGTTTTTCCTTCATCACCGGTTTTTGTGTATATTTTTGTTAGCCTATTCGCCATAATTTTCCTTTATCATATTCTACCTTAACCTAGTTTAATTAACGTTTTTATAACTTATAATTGATAAATGACAAATAATTCACCCATTGGTATTTTTGATTCTGGCATTGGCGGCTTGTCAGTGATGTCGGATATACATTCATTATTGCCTAATGAGAGCTTATCTTATATTGCTGATTCACTTTATGCTCCTTACGGATGCATGACTACTAAATCAGTAATCGAGAGGTCAGTCACAGTAACTGATTTTTTAATCAATTATCAAAATTGTAAAATTATAGTAGTCGCTTGCAATACTGCTACCGCTAATGCTATCAGAGAGTTACGAAGACTTTATGACGTCCCGATAGTTGGAATGGAGCCAGCTGTAAAGCCCGCCTCTATAGCTACAAAATTAGGTAGAGTAGGGGTTTTGGCTACATCAGGTACTTTGGAGAGTGCTAAATTCTCATCGTTGCTTGATACCTATTCAGGTAAAGTGAAATTTTATACCCAAGCCTGTCACGGGCTTGTTGATCTAATTGAACGAGGAGATATAGGTAGTAAAAAAAACAAAGCAGAAATTAAAGTTTTGCTTCATACCTTTTTAGAGCCCCTGGTGAAAAATAAAATAGACACAATAGTTTTAGGATGCACGCACTATATATTAATCCGTGATTTGATTAAGGGAATGTTAGGCCCAGAAATTAAGGTTATTGATACTGGACAAGCTGTGGCGGCTGAAGTGAAGAGAAAGTTACTTAAGTATCAGCTTCAGAGTTGCGACTCAGAAATAAAGCATTCAATTTGGTCTAATAGTAGCAATCATATTACAAGTTTTTTACAACTATATTGTTGCTAAAATTGACAGGGCCAATATAAGTTTTATAGTAATTGGCCCTAGTATCTTAATCAATAAAAGTTAACCACTCTTCATAGGTATTATTAACACCTTTAACAGTATCAAAGTATATGGATTGAATTTCTCTAGTCATGGGACCTCTTTTGCCTTTACCAATTTTTCTTCGGTCAAGTTCTTTTATAGGGGTCACTTCTGCTGCTGTACCAGTAAAGAAAGCCTCATCAGCAGAGTAAACTTCATCACGAGTGATATTGCGCTCTATAACCTCAATCTTTAAATCTTTAGCTATAGTTATTACTGTCTCCCTAGTGATTCCTTCAAGAGCGGATGTTAACGAAGGGGTAATTAGCTGCCCATTCCTAACAATAAATATATTTTCTCCAGTACCTTCAGCTACAAAGCCTTGGGTATCAAGTAATAATGCCTCATCGTAACCGTCAGCAGTAGCTTCTTGATGGGCTAATATGGAGTTCATATAGTTACCATTTGCCTTAGCTTTACACATTGTGCTATTGATATGATGTCTTGAGAAAGAGGAGGTTTTTACATTAATACCTAACTCCAAGGCTTCCTGTCCCATATATGCACCCCAACTCCATGCAGCAACAATCATATTTGTAGTTAAGGCTTTTGCTGAAATACCCATTTCTTCTAAATTCTTTAATGCCATTGGTCTTATATAGCCAGATTTTAAATTATTTTTTCTTACTGACTCTAATTGAGCTTTATTAACTGTCGCAAAGTCATATGGTAATTTCATTCCTACGATATGAGCTGAATTAAATAATCTTTTAGTATGGTCATCGAGGCGAAAGATTGCCGGGCCTTTTTTAGTTTCATAAGCACGAACCCCTTCGAAAACACCTAATCCATAGTGAAGTGTGTGTGTCAAGACATGTGTGGTAGCTTCCCGCCACGGAACAAACTTATTGTTAAACCAAATTAACCCGTCTCTATCATCCATTGATTGTGGAAGTGCCATAATATTCCTTTAGTTATAATAAAATTCTATCTTTTACTCATCTTCAATATAGTTAACTTAGCATGATAAAATGAAAAACAACATTTGAGAAATTTACTATGAAAAAAAAATTATTAATTATCATTGCAATAGCATTAATTGTTGCATGTTCAAAAACAAATGAGTCTAACTTTAATGGCTCAGATATTACACTAGCTAACCTAGATTCTGATTTTAATTTGACTGATCATAATGGAAATAACAGGTCAATAGCTGATTTTCGGGAAAAGGTTGTTGCAATATTTTTTGGATTTACACACTGTCCAGATATTTGTCCTACGTCAATGTTAGAACTTAAAGCAATTAAAGCGGAATTAGGGGTAAATGAAAATGAGCTACAAGTTCTATTTATCACCGTAGACCCAGAAAGAGATACAGTCGAGGTACTCAATGAATATGTTCCATCATTTGACAAAGCATTTCTTGGTCTAACTGGGAAGGAAGCTGATATTAAAAAGGTTGCACAGCAGTATAAGGTATTCTTTCAAAAAGTAATCGATGGAAGTAGCTACACAGTGGACCATTCATCAGGAATATACCTTATTGGTAAGGACGGTAGGGTTAGGATTAGGCACCCTTACGGGTCACCACCAAATTTAATTGCTGAGGATATTCTTAAACTAATTTAGTCAATTGAGTAAAGCTCCAGCCCCCTTTCTTTAAGAAATTTTTCATCAGCTTTGAATTTGGGGCATAATTTTTCAACTTCAGCCCAAAATTGATCTGAATGATTCATAAACTTTAGGTGAGCCAATTCATGACATATTACGTAGTCAATTACTGACGGACTCGCTTGAATTAACCTCCAATTTAATCTCACTTCACTCTTACTATTGCAAGTTCCCCATCTTGTTTTTGCATTTGATAAAAAAACTGCACGTGGCGATAAGTCATGCTCTTTAGAAATTTCTTTCACTCTTTGGTTAAAATATTCTAGTGCTCTATTCTTAATCCAATTTTTAAAACAAAAACTTGATTCGCAAGCAATTGAGGCTTCAAAAAAATAATGCATTATTTTTACCCCAAATAATATTTAAACTATCAGACTTAATTAAAATTATTTCAATTTGCTTACCTAAAAATTTGAATTTTTCTTTATTTTTTACGACGAGTTTTTTAGGAACAGATAACACAAGTGAAATTTTTTTTTCAATCCACTTTTGTTTTGTTTTTAATAATTCATTGATTCTATTTTGAGACATTAGTAAGGGAGCATTAACTGTCAGTCCGTTTTCAGTAACCCTCATTGATATTGTCTTTCTATTTCTTTTAATCAATTCATAAATAATTGGTTTTTCATCAGAAAACTGCAGTTTAATATTCTTTTTTACAATAAAATTAAACATTAAGTTTTAGCATCTCATTCTCAATCCATTCTTTTGCTTTTCTGTTAACTGTTACTGCAGATAGATTTTTTGTAATTATCACTGGCCCAATTGAAACCTGTATTACACCTGGCTTTTTAATAAATGAATTTTTTGGCCAATAAAATCCTGCATTGTGAGCAACTGGAATTATATTTAAGTTTGCTTGAGTAGCAAGCCATGCTCCGCCTATATGATACCTTCCAATTTTTTTTGGTTTAATTCTTGTACCTTCTGGGAAGATTGTGATGCAGAACCCTTTTTTAACTCTATCTAGTCCTTGTTTAAGCATATGCTCTAATGATTTTCTACCATCACTTCTATTAATTGCTATTGGCGAAGTCATTGCTAGCCCCCAACCAAAAAAAGGGATCCACAGTAACTCTCTTTTTAATACCCAGACTTGCGGCGGAAATATTTCTTGAAATGCTAGTGTCTCCCATGCTGACTGATGTTTTGAGAGAATCATAAAAGAATTTTTTGGGAAAGATATGGAGATACGCTTTAGTTAAATTTAACTTACGAAATTTTAGCCAAAATAATATTTAAATATTACAATTTAAATAATTTTGTATCTCAAAATTGCTGTAAATGGAAAAGTCATTATTGCTAGGATAAAAAAAGGGACAGTAAATACCATCCCTTTAAATTTTAATTTAGTAAAATCTCAGCAATTATTTTTATGCGATCACCTTGACGGTATGCATCACTTAAATTATTGAAAATCCAGGTGTTTTTAGGGTATTGATTTGTCAAAATTGTTTGCTCCCCGTTTCCTGTTTTTACTAGTATTGGTTGAGCTTGAACTTTATCGAAAGCGAGTAAATCTCTTTGAGAGTCGCCAACTGCTGGTATGTCTTTTAAAGAGACATTATAGTATTCATTAATTTGATTTAATAATCCAGTTTTTGGTTTTCTGCATGCGCAGTTATCTTGGTCGGTATGAGGGCAATAAAAAAATTTATCAATGTGACCACCTAATGCCTTTAATGTAATAGAAATCTTTTCGTTAATTCCGTTAAGTGCAGCCATATCATAAAGACCCTTACCAATCCCAGCCTGGTTTGAAGCAATAACAACTTTAAATCCATTTTTATTAAGCCTTACTATTGATTCAAGACTTCCTGGAATAGGAACCCATGGGAAATATCATTTCTATAGTAAGGAATATTAATTACACCATCTCTATCAAACAATACAGCCTTATTATAGCCAATTAATTTTGAAATATCTGCAACACTATTTAATGCTAAATAGAGTTGGTTAAGAAGTGAGTGACGGTTTGATTTTACTTTCTTATTTTCTGCGTTAACCATGACCTTGTCAAAAAAATTATCAATTGGATTTTTTAATTCCACAAGAATATCTAAAGCCTTAAAGAAGTCTTTATTTTCAATAGATGCTTTTATTTTTGTATTTTTGATTCAGAAACCTTTTCAATTTCAGCTTCCTCTTCAAGAAGGGTTGTATTGACAGGTTCAATTATGATTTCATCATACTTCTTTAAGATATTTCTTACCCGTTTGTTAGCAGAAGCTAAATCTTGTGATTGGGTTAGTTTTGTAAATGAACGTCAATCCAAGTTCTCTTGCTGCAGCGGAAAACCCAGACAACCTTGCAGCAGCTTCAAATGTTCTTAGCCAGTTTAGATTTATATTCGTATTCATAGATAAATTTAATTAATAATAATTTTTCCCGCTCATTTTCTGAAGGAATAAATTTATTAATAATTTCTATAAAGTTTAGGGGAATATTTTTTTCAATAATTATTCTTATAATACCTATTACATTTCTTCTTAATCCAAATGGATCCTTGTCACCAGTAGGAATCTCATTAATAGAAAATAAGCCCAATTAGAGTTTCAAATTTTTCTGCTAAAGCAGCATAGTTACCAAATGTATCTCTTGGTAGTGAATCACCTGAAAATTTTGGCTTGTAATGATCTTCAATAGCATTTACAAATTCACTTGTTTCGTTAAGTTCAATTGGCATAGTATCCACCCATAATTCCTTGAAGTTCTGGAAACTCACCAACCATTTCTGAAGCTAAATCTGCTTTGGACAATAGAGCTGCTTCTTTTGCTACAGAAGCATCTACATTAAAATGAGTTGAAAAGAAATTAGAGATTTTAGAAATTCTTAATGTTTTAGCTTATTATGGTAAATAATTGATGAAAGTTTAGTTGCAAATGACTCTAGCCCTTCTTTTTTATCTTGATCAAAAAAGAATTGAGCATCAGCTAATCTAGGACGGATTACTTTTTCGTTTCCCTCAATAATATTTTTAGTATTTTTAGGAAGATAGTATTTTTAGGGACAAAGTATTTTTAGTTGGATGAAGATGGAAAAAGAAATACTTTTGATTTGATTTCAAAGGATTTAAGATAATTATCAATATTTTTAAGAATTTTTCTTCAAATTCCCCGATTAGTATATTAGGTGACTCCACCGAATGATGCTCCAATTGAATGGGATGCATCTTCAATTATTTTAAATTTATCATCTTGTGAAGAAAGGTATTTCACAACTGAAATACCTCGTAAAGTATTACAATTCTCAAAATTAACAATAACTTTTCCAATTTCTAATAGCTTTTTTTCGTAATTATTAGCATGATCAATTTTTATTAAAGGAAGGTCTGAGTCAAACCTATGACCTATTGTCTGATTGTTCGATTCCATTCCATAAGCTTTTATTTTAAGAGTTTTACTCCCATGCATTATTAATAAGTTCTTAATAGGCCTTACAAAATTTACTGTTGTCCAGCCATCATTAAGCTGATATGTCATCATTTTTTTAATTGGTAATTGATTGAGGCTTTTAGTAATGATTTCGGCAAGTTCATTTTCAAGTTTCTCACCAACAAATTCTTTTTGAAGGAATAGTACCTCTTCATCCCTTTCTTTTTTTTGCACAATATTTTCTAAATCTTTATATGACTCGCCTAATGAATTAAGTTTTTTTATAAGAGCTTGTGTCGGTTTTTTATTTTCATCAAAACCAAAATCTGATCCTGGTATTATTAAAATATTATTTATTTTAGCTTGCTCCTTAACTAAATTTATTCTTGCACCTATTCGCCTAGGGGTTGAATAAAAACTTAATTAACTGTACCGCACGGATTTCAGTACATCCTAGTTTACTTGCAATAAACTCAGAAAATTTTAAACCCAGCTCCTTCTGTGAACTTGGTGGGAGTTCTTCTGTAAGCAATTCAATTAAAAGATTCTCTATTTTCATCTTTTATCACTTTTTTTATTTAATGAATTAATTACTTCCCTTGAGTGTTCGGAGTCAGCAAGAGGGAACCCAAGTTTTTTTCTACTTTGAAGATAAGAGTTAGCAACTTCTCTGGAAATTTTTCTAATTCTAGCGATATAATCAGCTCTTTCTGTGACACCTATAACTCCTCTCGCATCCAGTAAATTAAATGTGTGTTCCACTTTTAGGATCAATTTCAGGTTCGCCTAGAATATGTTTACATTCAGCCTCTGCATCTTCAAAGTGTTGAAGTAGAATACTCGTATCTGCTACATCAAAGTTCCATCTTGAATACTCTTGTTCTGTTTGACGAAATACATCTCCATATTTTAATTCAATAATTGAACCAGGAGAATTAAATGGCATGTCCATTACATGATCCACACCTAAAACATACATTGCTAATCTCTCAAGCCCGTATGTAAGCTCACCAGATACAGGCTTACAGTCATGCCCACCAACTTGTTGGAAATATGTGAATTGTGATACTTCCATACCATCGCACCAGACTTCCCAGCCAAGCCCCCAGGCTCCTAATGTAGGACTTTCCCAGTCATCCTCAACAAATCGAATATCATGCAATTCCATATCAATTCCAATTGCACTCAATGAACCCAAATATAATTCCTGAAAGTTTTTTGGACTAGGTTTGATTATAACTTGATATTGATAATAATGTTGCAACCTGTTTGGATTTTCACCATATCTTCCATCTGTTGGACGCCTTGATGGTTGGACATAAGCCGCAGCCCAAGGTTTTGGACCCAATGCTCTCAAAGTAGTTGCTGGATGAAATGTCCCTGCGCCAACCTCCATATCGTATGGCTGCAAAATAGCACACCCTTGCTGAGCCCAATAAGTTTGGAGATGCAATATAATATCTTGGAAACAAGGTTCATAATTTTAGCTTTAAAGTTATGTACTATTTTACTGCTTTTTTAAGCCACCTCAAAGAATTAGATATTAAGAAATAAATTATTTAATTTTTTTTTTATGAAAATGAAATAAATGTAAAAAATTGGAAATAATAATATTGAAATAGATATTATAAAAATTGGGATGTTGGTAAAAAAAGTGTAAGGAGTACGGCCTTCATACCCTTGAACCGTTTGAGTTAATATACCGGACACAAATTGCGGTAATTCTTTTAAAATCTTCCCATCAACATCAATAAAAGCGGTTACACCTGTGTTTGTAGCCCTTACCATCATCTTTCCTGTCTCAATTGACCTAGCTTGAGATATTTGTAAGTGTTGCTGGGCTGCAATTGATTTCCCATACCAAGCATCATTACTTATATTCACATAAAGGTTGGGCAAACTAACCTTACCGTCGTAGCGTTTTATAATCTCACTACCAAAAACATCTTCATAGCATATATTTACCGCAATAGATGTATCGTTGACCCAAAATTTTGGAGCATTGCTTGATAAACCTCTCTGTAAACTATTAAAGGGAATATGCAGCCAATTTTCATAAAAATAACCTAAATAATTTTCAAAAGGTATAAATTCGCCGAATGGAACTAGGTGCTCTTTTCTATATGTTTGTGCCTGCTCACTCCCAATTAAAAATGCTGAATTATAAAACCCATGATTACTCGATTCAATGGCTCCTAAAATAACGTTACTTTTGTTGTGGAAAGTATGGTCTTCGATATTTTGTAAAAATTTTTGAGGTAAGTCCTTAAATAAAATCGGCATAGATGTTTCCGGTAAGATTATTAGTGATGAGTCACTGCTTAAAATTAACTTTTGATAATGATCCAAGGACGCATTAATCATACTTTTATCCCACTTCTTATCTTGTGAAATATTTCCTTGGATAAGGGAGATGCTGAAAGGGTCACCTTTGGGTTTTGTCCATTTAATACCTTTAAGATATTGTCCACCCACCCAAATAGATATAAGCACGGTTAGTAATAATACTTTAGCGGAATCTTTTTTGAAAAATTTAAAAAATAAAACAGATGAAAGACCTACTAAACTATTTTTACTTGCATGAAAATGACAAGCAGCCGTTCAGCCAGGTGTCAGTGTGGCTATAGCCTGCATAAAGCCAAGGAAATCCTGTAAAAACCCATACTTCTTAATAATTCAATTAAAGTAAAGAATGTATTAATAAAATAAATAGTATTTTTTTCTCTTGAATAAAGAAAAGGGCAAAAAGAAAAGAGCAAGATATAAACATAAAGCTAATGTTGAAAAAACTGCCATCAGGGAGGGCATACCTCCGAATTTTTGTAAGCATATATAGATCCAGTAAATACCAAAAATAAAAAAACCGCTCCCATATAGGAAGCTTTTAATATTTTCTGAGCCATTACTATTCGTTATATAAAGTAGGCTAGTTATTGTAAAAAAAATTAATGGATAAAAATCAGTTAAGTAATCTTGTTGTAAGATGTCTAATACTTAAACATAGTGAGGTATTTATATGAAATTACCAAGTGTAATTGCATTAAAAAGTTTTATTAAAATAAATAGTACTTTAACTTTATTAATTAAGAAGGACTAGCTTTAAAACATATTCTCAGGTCTATCAACCTCGTATTTTTGACCTTCAAATTTTGAATTTTCATCAACTTCGTTCATGAAAACTACTGACTCAACATAGCCATCAATTATATCTAACTCTGTGGTTGGAAAGTACTTTCCATTTTCATCGGTATTTAAATTGTGGTAATACCAAGTACTTGCAATAACTTCATTTGAAGATTTCATTTTTAGATCTAGTTTTTTTGCAGGATCACCAATAATGTTTACTATTTCTTCAGGTGTTAAAAGCCCAATAACACTAACAAACTCACGATATTCTGTCGGTATTTCTGTAATTAGGAGTTCCTTCTCAACATCTTGAACGATTTCATGATGATTTGTGTGACCCATTGATATATGTAGTAGAAAAAATAGACTTGCAATATATTTCATAAGATTATCCTATTAAATAAAATAAGTAGAGCATTTTAAATTCAATAAAGTTCAAAGTATTAGACTTTAGTTTCTGGCAAATTAATATCAATTAAAATTGTATAAACTTTCCTGCTATCAGCTCTAAGAATTGTTACATCAAATCCATCAAATGATATTTTTTCATCTTTTTCGGGTAGATACCCAAATTTATGAATAACTAATCCACCAATAGTAGTAAATTCTTGATCACTAAATCTGTGGAAAAATACTCGTTGAATTCATCAATTGGCGTGAGCGCCTTAACGATGTGATTATGGTCGTCGAATTTCTTAATAAAGCTGTCGTCATCCACGTCGTGCTCATCTTCGATTTCACCGACTATTTGCTCAAGGACATCTTCGATAGTCACAACGCCGCCAACGTTGCCGTATTCATCTACAACAATAGCTATATGATTTCTATTTGTTCTAAAATCTTTTAGTAAAACATTTAGTCTCTTAGATTCAGGAACAAAATTAGGAGGTCTTAACATGTCACGTATTTCAAACTCTTTATCAGTATTAAACTTTAGTAGGTCTTTTGCCAAAAGAATGCCAATTACGTTGTTTATACTATCTTCGATAACAGGGAACCTTGAATGGGCAGTTTCAATTACAAAAGGAATAAACTTTCCAGACGGCTTTTGGATGTCAATAACATCCATCTGCGAACGTGGAATCATAATATCGCGCACTTGCATTTCTGAAACATTGAGAACTCCTTCAAGCATCATCAATGAGTCTGCATCTAGTATATTTTTATCAAAAGCAGATTTTAGTATGTCTGCAAGTTGCCCCTTGTCACCGGGGTTAAGTAGAAATTTTCTTATTTTTTTTATAAGCTGCATTTTTTTACTTTTCATTTTATTTAAAACCCTAGGTAAGGGTCTTTTATCCCTAATATTTTTAAAATTTTCTTTTCTCTAGCTTCCATTTTTTTTTCATCAACTTTATTTTCGTGGACGTACCCCAAAAGATGTAAATACCCATGAATAATTAAATGAGTGTAGTGGTCGATTATTTTTTTTTGTTGTAATTTTGCTTCTTTTTTTATTATTGAATGGCATAAGACAAGGTCGCCCATAAGTGGCTTACTCTCAATCAAGAATGATAAAACATTGGTGGCACAATTTCTATTGCGATATTTCATATTTAATTTTTTAGATTCTTTTTCAGAAACAATCCTGATAGTGAGTTCAGTTTTTTTATTTGAAACAATGGATAGCCAATCATAGCAATCCTTCAATTTTACTTTATTTCTCTTGTGAAGAGTGTCTTGTATATAGATTTTAATATTATTTTTGATATTCATATTTTGCTTAATTGCTATCAAATTTTTCATAGGCATTAATAATTTTTTGGACCAACGGATGCCTTACAACATCAGCTGAAGCTCACTAACTTATACCTGAAATCTTATTTATCAAAGGTAATGCATGTACTAATCCAGAAAAAGCATTGGGCAAATCAATTTGTGTTACATCCCCTGTTATGACTGCTTTTGAATTTTTTCCTAATCTTGTTAAAAACATTTCCATCTGAGCAATAGTAGTATTTTGACCTTCATCTAATATTATAAATGCATCATTTAATGTTCTTCCTCGCATATATGCAAGCGGGGCTATTTCAATGACTTTCTTTTCTATCAGCCTAGTTACTCTTTCAACTCCAACTATTTCATTAAGAGCGTCATATATTGGCTGTAAATATGGGTTTACTTTTTCAGATAAATCACCAGGTAAAAAACCCGAGCTTCTCACCAGCCTCAACAGCAGGTCTAATCAAGATTATTCTTTGAACCTTATCAGTTAATAATGCATCTACTGCTGCAGCCACTGCTATATATGTCTTACCTGTTCCAGCTGGGCCAATTCCAAAATTTAGTTCATATTTTGAAATTCTTCTCATGTAATCTTGTTGATTCTTGCCCTTGAAGCTCATCTTTAAGTGTAATAAGTTGTGGGGATTTTTTCATATCTTTTTTATCAATTTTATTAACTTCAACCAAACTTAATTGAATGTCTTCAGGGCTTATTGATCTACTTGCTCTCGCATAAAAACTTTCAACTAGTTGCGAACCAAGTTCGATATTTTTTTTTTGACCTGAAAATGTAAAAAGCGCTCCTTTTCTGTTAATCTCGATGGCTAATCCAGCACTTATTTGCGCTATATTTTCATTTAGAACTCCGCAAAGATTCGCTAACTTTTTATTATCATTTTCTGGTAGCCTTAATTCAGTTTTCATGAATTTATTGTCAATATTTTATGCAGCAAAATTATATTGGTTTATTCGACAACTAAAAGTTTTGATAAAAAATTCTTTGCTCATAAATTAATTTTTTTTAAAGTCAGTAATTATAGCTTTTTTTGAAGAAATCTATTAAATATGTATATATGTAGATTATTAGAGTAACATTTTATTATGGAAAATTTCCCAATATTTTTAAATCTTAAGAAAAAATCAGTATTGGTAATTGGGGGTGGAGATATTGCACTTCGTAAGGTAAAGCTACTGATTAAAGTTAAACCAGAAATAAAAATTATCGCAAAACAATTTTGTGAGGAGCTTGAGTGTTTAGCTAAGTCTAATTCAATTAAATTAATTAAAAAAAGTTTTGTTGAGGCTGATGTTGATAATCCCATGATTATAATTGCAGCTACAAATGATATTAAATTAAATAAAAAACTTTCTTTATTAGCAAAGAAAAAAAATATTTTAATAAATGTTGTTGATCAACCAAGCTTATGTACTTTTACAATGGGCTCTATTATCGAAAGAGATTCTTTAGTAATCGCAATTTCTAGTGCTGGCAAGGCTCCTGTTTTAGCAAGAAAAATTAGGGAAAAAATTGTTCTAATTGAGCCCATTCTCCTCTGTTTAAATCGTCAATTTGCATAGCACAATTGATAAAAGAAAAAATAAAACTAGTCAGTAAGAGAAGGTTTTTTTGGGAACAGTTCTTTGAAAGTCTATATTTATCTGATATAGTTAAGTTTGGAATAATATTTGATAATAAATTAATTAAAAAGTTAATAAAAGAATCTAATCTTAAGTTAGGAGAGGTTTATCTAGTAGGTGCGGGCCCTGGAGAAAGAGATTTATTAACACTTCGAGCTCTTCAGTTAATGCAAAAGTGCGATCTCTGTATCTATGATAATTTAGTTTCCAGTGAAGTGCTTGAGTTAGTTAGAAGGGATGCAGATTTAATCTATGCAGGCAAAAAGTTAGACCAGCACACCCTCAGTCAACAAGAAATAAATAAATTATTAATAAAATATGCGAAGAAAGGCAAGAAAGTTTTGCGCTTAAAAGGCGGTGATCCTTTTATTTTTGGAAGAGGCGGAGAGGAAATTGAATGCCTAATGAAGGAGAAAATTAATTTCCAAGTAGTGCCAGGAATTACAGCAGCAAATGGTATTTCAGCCTACGCAGGCATACCATTAACACATAGAGATTTTGCACAAAGTTGTTTATTTCTAACGGGTCACTTTAAGGAAGGAAAGATTGATTTTAATTGGCCTATGTTGGTTTCAGAAAAACAAACTTTAGTTATTTACATGGGCTTATTAAGTTTAGCTGATTTAACTTTTAACCTTATAAAAAACGGAATGAAGAAAGATACTCCTGTTGCAGTTATTGAGAGTGGGACAACTAGTAAGCAAAAAGTGATTATTGGAAAATTAAGCCACATAAGGTCAAAAGTGTCTAGGGCAAACATAAAATCTCCAGCGTTAATTATTGTTGGGGAGGTCGTCAATTTAAGACAAAAACTTAATTGGTTTAAGTAAATGTTATGCGCTGATTATAGGTATGGTTATTTTTGCTTCTAACCCACCTTTTTTTATATTTATGAGTTCGAGTTTTCCATCATGAGATTTTGCTATTCGGTCAGCTATTGTTAAGCCTAACCCGCAGCCTCCTGCATTTCCTCTGGCTTCATCAACTCTTTCGAAGGGCTTAAGAAGTTGTGCCTTTTGATCCTCAGGAATACCTGGACCTTTATCAATTATACTTATTGATAAAGACTCTTCATTAAGGGTGGCCTGAACCAGAACCTTGTCATTTGAGTAATAAAATGCGTTATTAATAAGATTATCTAAACATCTCTGAAAAGCAAGAGGCCTAATATCTAAAAATAATTTTTTTTACATATTCTTTATATTCTTCTTTTTTAATGTGAAATTTTGTCCCATACGAGCATGTTTAGTTTGAATTTCTTTCAATAACCTTCCTATATTGACAGGATTTTTTGGCTCATCATTAAAGCCTCTGGCAAAATCAAGGAACTGATTTAATATCTCATTAAGCTCTTGCATATCTTCTTCCATACTTTTTTTAAGCTCTTCAGTGCCATCAGGAAGCATCTCGGTAGCAATCCTAATTCTTGTTAGTGGGGTTCTGATGTCATGAGATACACTTGCAAGTAAAAAGCGCCTTTCGCTATTAATCTTTGCAAGATTATCTATCATTTCGTTAAATGCTATGCTGAGCTCCTTGAATTCATCGACGCTATCAAGAGGTAATTTATCTACAGCATGACCCTTTCTGACCTGATCTGCAGCTTCTATTAATCTATTAATAGGTCTACTAATTCTTTTAGTTGTTGCGTACGCTGCTACCAGAGTAAGAATAGCAATAATTGCTCCCCAACCAACCCAATGCCAAGGGAAGGGACGGTCTGCAATTGATTTCGGTATTGAGACCCAAAAAGGGTTGTTATTAATATCAAAGCTTACCCAGATACCATCAATTCCATAGTGATTAACTGCGATCAGAGTTCCCAGCGGAAGTTTTTTGCCAATTTTGCTAACAACTAGTTCAAGAAATGGGTCTTCTGGTATCGGCTCTATTTTTTCAAAGTAATTAGCTGGGTAAATTCTTACATTTCCAGTTCCATCTAGCTCATTAAGTAACTGCAATCTTTTATTAGGGGAGGCTGCTGAAATAGATGCTTTTGTAAATTTAACAATCGTTGCAATTTCTACAGCTAACGTTTCTGCTCTAGGCTCTCTTTCGTATAGATCAAATATTTTAAGAGAAAAAAGCTGACTTATAACCAGAAGTGCCGCAATAAGCAATACAAATCTTGTAAGTAATTTTTTTGGGAATAATTTCAATTATAATATTTCGCCGTCAGGATTAAAAATATACCCATAACCCCATTTTGTTTGAAGGTAACGGGGGCGATTAGGATTATCCTCTATAAGTCTTCTAATCCTTGATATTTGTACATCAATACTTCTATCAAAAACATCTAACTCTTTCCCTTTGGCTAGTTGCATTATTCTATCTCTAGATAAAGGTTGTTTTGAGTGGTCGGTAAATACTTTAAGGAGATCAAACTCTCCAGCAGTAATAGAAATATTTTTCCCATCTCTACTTAAACTTCTGCTTCCTGTATCAAATTCATAAGCCCCAAATTTAATTAATTTATTTTTTGGTTCTATTTTAGGGGCATTTTGCCTCCTAAGTACTGCTTTAATTCTTAAAATTAACTCTTTAGGCTCGAATGGTTTAGGTAGATAATCATCCGCTCCAGTTTCTAGACCCTCAACTCTTTCACTTGCTTCACCTTTGGCAGTTAAAAGATATTAAGGGGATCACCTTTTAAATATTTAAGTACTTCAAGACCACTCATGTCAGGCATCATTAAATCTAAAATAATTAAGTTTAAAACCTATATTTGCGCAAAACTTTAAAATGCGTCTTCACAAAAATTTAGTTGTTGCTGTGATATCATCTTTTGAGTATAAGGCGATGGGGTAGCGCCAAAGATTTGAATTTTTTCACTCATAGTATTTTTCTACAATTTTATAATTATTCCTTCATCAGGTGAATTATTCTTTATACGCATACTTTAATAGTTACAATTTTGTTACAAAATCATATGTTTTTGTAATATTCCGTTAACATTCAGGTAGGAAAATATCCTTCCAGTTTAAAAAGTTTTAATTATTGAATTTGAGTAAATTTTTAAATACTAAGTTACTGTTATCATTAGTTTTTTTTGCTTACGGCCATTCTATTGCTGAAGTAAAAGCAGATAATATGCAGGTAGTAGATGACCAAAAGTATACTGAATCTTCTGATTTAGAAGGAATTCATGAGGCATTGTCAATATTTTCTGGATCAAATAAGCAATACAATCTAATATACGAACAAAAAAAGAGAGAAATGCTTGATAGTGTAGAAGAGCGTTTTTTAGCCTGCGATTCAGATAATGATCAAACTCTTGACGTGTACGAGACAACTCAATGCTTACCACAGGTAGCGAGACAATTTAGAGAGGTTGATACAGATAATGATAATTTAATTACATTGGATGAAATGTCAATTTTAGCAAAAAATTATCAGGAGAGATCTGACCAAGATAGCAATTCATCGGGCACTAAAATTGCCGAGGACGATAAAAAAGATCCTGCCGCCACACTTGAAGGTAGTAATTCAGTTAATACTGATAATAAGTCTTTATAGTTCTTTACTTAATACAAAATTATTACTAGACTCAATCTCCTATGATTGAGATAACCTCTTACCCTAGTTACACCCAGCTTAAAAAATCTTTAACAAATTTATTAATCGAATCCCCATTTTTAGACTTATGTTTTTTTGAGGCCTTGGAGGCTTCAAAATCAATTGGGGGCGAGACAGGATGGAAGTCTTTTCCAATAGTCGCAACTAAAGAGGCAGAAGTGGTTGGTTTTATGCCAGTTTTCTTAAAAAGTCATTCGTACGGAGAATATGTTTTTGATTGGTCCTGGGCAGAAGCGTTTGAAAGACATGGCTTGAGCT
The DNA here is from genome assembly GCA_905182075.1 of uncultured Methylophilaceae bacterium. Taxonomy (GTDB): domain Bacteria; phylum Pseudomonadota; class Gammaproteobacteria; order Burkholderiales; family Methylophilaceae; genus BACL14. The sequence continues at coordinate 630,522 of CAJIZS010000001.1, forward strand.
ACTATCCGAAAATGATTTCTGCGATTCCATTCACTCCAATTACTGGTAAAAGAATAGTATCAAAAGATTCTGAAATAAAAAAATTAATGATTAAGGCCTTAGAAAAAATTTTGATAGAACATAAGATTTCTTCATGTCACATTTTATTTCCTGAGAAAGAAGACTCTGATTTATTTAAAAATATGGGTTGGTTGCACAGAGAGGGGGTCCAGTTTAAATGGGAAAATAAATCATATCCATCATTTAATGATTTTCTGTCAGACTTATCACATAATAAGAGAAAAAAAATTAAACAAGAGAGGCGAAAGGTTTTAGAAAGTGGTATTAAGGTAATTGTAAAAACTGGAAATGAAATTGAGAGGGAAGATATTTATTTTTTCTATTTATGTTATTGCAAAACCTATGAGCTTCATGGCTCTTCTCCCTACTTAACCAAAGAATTCTTTTTAAAATTATTTGAATCAATGCCTGACAAATTAGTTTTTATTTTTGCAAGTAGGGGCGGAGAGAATATAGCGAGCGCATTAAATATAATTGGGTCTGATACTCTCTATGGCCGTTATTGGGGTGCCTTAGAGTATGTCCCTAGCCTTCATTTTGAATTATGCTATTACCAAGCTATTGATTGGGCTATAAATCATAAATATAAATTTGAGGGTGGCGCTCAGGGCGAGCATAAACTGGCTAGAGGTTTTAAGCCATTTAAAACTTTTTCCAACCATTTCATTGCAAATAAAGATTTTAGATCAGCAATAAATGATTTTTTGGAAGTGTGATCAAAAAAGACTTAGAATTAAAAATTGGATAAAAAGAAGTCCTTTTAAAAAATAGTTGAATTTTAACTCATTTTATTAAGAAGATATAATTTTATTTAAAGATAAATTTAATAAAATTAGGAGCTACGCCTAAGGGTAAATAAAAATTAGAGACTGTATTTTCAATAAATTCATCGTGAAGTTGTTGAAGTTTATCATCCGAATTCCAATAAGAAACCAGTTTACTTTTAATTATAGAAATTATTATAACTATTTTTTTTACTAGGTTTTTTTTACTTACTCTCAATAATAAAATGGTAGTGATGGAGAGACTTGAACTCTCGACCTCAGCATTATGAATGCTGCGCTCTAACCAACTGAGCTACATCACCATATGATTAATTAACGTGAGATTATATTTTCTTAATTAAAGTTCCTAATATTTAAACATTAAATCTAAAGTGCATTATATCGCCATCTTGAACAATATATTCCTTGCCCTCGACAGCTAACTTGCCCGCCTCTTTACAGGCTAATTCAGAACCTAGAGCCACATAATCATCGTATTTAATTACTTCAGCTCTAATAAAGCCTTTTTCAAAATCTGTGTGTATAACACCAGCAGCTTGAGGTGCAGTACACCAACATCAATAGTCCAGGCTCTTACTTCTTTTTCACCCGCAGTAAAATAAGTTTGTAGGTTTAATAATTTATAAGCACCTCTAATCATGCATCAAGGCCGGGCTCTTCTAAACCCATCTCTGAAAGAAATAATTTTTTTTCATCATTTTCGAATTGTAAGTTTTCGAACTGACTTTTAAATGATTTTAAGCTTTTGAGCATAAGAGCTCAATTCATCTAGGGATGAATTATCTTTAAAACCATTTTCATCTACATTTGCTAAAAACATTATTGGTTTAATTGTGATTAGGCAAAGTGGCTTAATCAGTATGTTCATCCTCATCTAAGCCTAAATTTATTGCTAACTTACCATCATTAAAAGTTTCTTCAACTTTTTTGTAAATATTTAATAATTTTTCAAGTTAAGTCTCTAATATAGCTTTCTTAGACTCTTTTTGTATTGCTTTTTGTTCTACCTTCTGATCCTGCACGCATGTGGTTTATGGTTTCTATATCAGATAAGGGATTAATTTTTCCAGATACATGAACCACATTATCATCAGAAAAACATCTAACAACATGCATAATTGCGTCTGTTTCTCTTATATTCGCTAAAAATTTATTACCCAATCCCTCTCCCTTTGACGCTCCTGCTACTAATCCAGCTATATCAACAAATTCAACTATGGCTGGTAGTGTCTTTTCAGGAGCAACTATTCTTTCAAGCTCTGTGAGCCTAGGATCTGGTACCTCTACGATACCTACATTAGGTTCTATAGTGCAAAATGGGTAATTATCAGCGTCAATTCCAGCTTTGGTAATAGCGTTAAAAAGTGTTGATTTACCTACGTTTGGGAGCCCTACAATGCCACATTTCATATAATAAATTCCAAAATATTTAAGCTGAGTGAAGATTTAAGAATTGCTTTATCAAATTGACCCTTGTTCAAGTAGTGCAAAAATTTTATAACTATTAAGTATTGAATCTTCAATTAGTCTTCAGATTTTGTTGGTTTTTTAAGAACATAATTACTGACTAAGCTTTTTTCACCTGGATGACCAATTCCTATCCTTAATCGCCAGAAATTATTGCTTTGAAGGGATGAAATAATACTTTTTAACCCATTATGCCCTCCGTGACCTCCTCCAAGCTTTAATTTAACTTTAGAGGGCTCTAAATCGAGCTCATCGTGAACAATAAGAATTTCTTCTGGTTTTATTTTATAAAATTTTGTGAAAGCAGCTACTGATATACCGCTGTCATTCATAAAGGTTTTTGGTTTTAGTACAAAGTAATTACTGTCTTCTGTGTTTTTACCGAATGCACCAAAGAATTTTGTACTATCATGCATAGCTAAACGATGATTTTTACATATGAAGTCTATCCACCAATAACCGGCATTATGCCGGGTATTTTGATAGGACTCACCTGGATTGCCGAGACCAACGAATAATTTTATGCCGCCCATCTATCTAGCCTTGTGCACTGTTTAGTGGTGTGCATCTTAGTTGAGCTATTTCTTTGAATCTTCTTTTTTGCCATCACTTGAATCTGAAGAGTCTGACTTTGTAGAAGCATTACTCTTCGCCTGCGCTCCTCTGAATCATCTGCACTTTGCTGGAGCTTCAGGCGCTGCTCGCATCTTCTATGACTATCTCTTTTGGCTTGTTGATAGTGAACTACAGATAGAGTCATGATCAGGACCATGGCTTAGAGCAACACTTTCAACACCCTTAGGCAGTTTAATATCTGAAATGTGGACATTCTGCCCAATTTCAACAGCAGTCATATCAACTTCGATGTACTCAGGAAGATCTTTAGGCAAACAGAAAATTTCTAGATCAGTCATGGTGTGGGCAATTATGCCGCCGCCAATCTTAACGCCTGCGCAGATATCTTCATTGGTAAAGTGCAACGGTACTTTGGTTTGCAGTTTGGTTGATTTGTTGACGCGCAAGAAATCAACGTGCAAAACAATCTGCTTAGCAGGGTGACGCTGCACATCTTTAAGAATCACATCTTCAGATGAGCCATCTATGTTCAAAGACACAATGTGAGAGTAGAACGCTTCATTTTCTAGCGCTTTAACCACGTCTTTGTGAAGAAGAGTCAATTTGGCGGGATCTTTCTTTCCACCATAGACAATTGCAGGTATTTCTCCGGCCAGACGACGCAGGCGGCGGCTCGCACCTTTCCCTGTGTCTTCGCGACCTTTCGCATGTAATGTAAAATCAGTAGACATTTTAGTCTCCAAAGTTATGCCATTGCAGACCGCGACCAGACCTGTAATGGAGTTTAAGAGCCTCTTATGAGGCGGTTATATTAATCAATAAATAACGAGCTTACAGAATCTTCGTGGCTAATTCTTTTTATTGTCTCAGCTAAAATTTTAGCAACTGACAGCTGCCTTATTTTTTCACAGCCTCGAGCATTTTTTTCAAGCGTAATTGTATCAGTAATTACAATTTCATCAAGCTCAGACAATTGAATTGATTCAATGGCTTTCCCTGAAAAAATAGGATGCGTGGCGTAGGCAACTACTTTTTTTGCGCCTTGTTTTTTTAATGCAGCTGCGGCTTCACACAAGGTGTTCGCTGTATCAACAATATCATCAACAATAATACATGTTCTATTATTTACATCACCAATAATATTCATAACTTCTGATACGTTAGGTTTTGGACGTCTTTTATCGATTATCGCTAAATCTGACCCCAATATTTTAGCAACCGCACGAGCTCTGACAACACCACCAACATCTGGCGAAACAATAACCATATCCTTATAGTTCTGTTTAATTAAGTCCTCAAGCAATACTGGCGTTGCATAGATATTATCTACAGGAATATCAAAAAAACCTTGTATTTGATCAGAGTGGAGGTCCATTCGTTAGTAAGTCGGTCTACACCAACACTTGTCAGCATGGTTGCTAACTTGCAGTTATTGCAACTCTAGTGACAATCGCTGACCAAGTTCTAAAAGCATGGTAAGGATATAGCTGCTGTAATTCTTGCAGCTGATGACCTTCTTAAGGCATCAACCATTACCATAATTTCCATTAAATTATCATTAGCAGGTGATGAAATTGATTGAATAATAAAAACATCTTTACCTCGAACATTCTCTAATAATTCAACCATTGTTTCTCCATCACTAAAACTTCCAACAGAAGCTTTACCTAAGATAAGACTTTTTAGTGGTAACTTCTTTTGCAAGATCTTTATCAGCATTACCCCAAGTACCTTCACCTTTTTATTATTCAAAAGTTTGTCCTCTAATATTGGCTGGGGAGGAAGGATTCGAACCTTCGCATGCATGGATCAAAACCATGTGCCTTAACCAGCTTGGCGACTCCCCAATAGTTTAACAGTAATTAAAAGGGTGTGCTGAAAGCCCTTTTACAATAAAACTTTTAATATTTTTAGGTTTACCTTTATCATTATCAACTAATCTAGCTTCATCTTCATCTTTAACTTTAATGAATACACTTGAACCAGATCCTGACATTCTTGCAAAACCGAAGTTCTTTAACCATGATAATAAGTCAGCTATTTCTTTATGTTTTCTAATTACAGTACCCTCTAAATCATTTTTAGCTGAGTCATAGCTTTCAGTATCGAAATAGGTCGCTATTTTCAACGGAATTGTTGGTTTTGTCAATTCAAATGAGTTAAAAATTGATTGTGTTGAGATTGAAAGATCTGGTGTGCAAATAAAAAATGTGGACTCAGGAATATCAACGGAGCTAGTTGCTCTCCAATACCCGATGCACCCATTGCATTTTTGCCTAAAACAAAGAAATGGAACATCTGCTCCAAGTTTTAATCCTAGCTTCATTAGTTTATTTTTTTTAAAGTTGATTGAGCCTAAAGAATTTAGAGCCATTAAAATAGTTGCGGCATCTGAACTACCACCTCCAAGACCGGACCCAACTGGGATATTTTTATCAATCACAATATCTGCTCCGATTTTGGTATCTGCTAGTAAAATTTTTGCAGCTTTATAACCAAGATCTAACTCTTTTGGTATTGGAACAGCAGTGTTTTGAAGATTTATCTTTCCGTCATTTCTCAGCTTTATATAAATTTCATCGTATAAGCTAATATTCTGAAAAATACTTTGGAGATTATGGTGGCCATCAGATCGCTTGTTAATGATTTTTAAAAATAAATTTAGCTTTGCAGGAGCAAGTTATTTAATGTAACCATTTTTTTCCAACATAGTCTGGTTTTTCATATTACCCACTCTGTAATAAATACTTTAAGAGCTAATGGTGGTTTTTCAATTTCAATAATATGAGGCATATTAATGTTATTTACCTTCATTAACCCCTTAAATTTAATATCCCAGTTATTAAGGTTAACGGAAACATTATTTGTCTCCGATAGCTGTACTGGATAATTGATCAATAATTCATTCAAACCAAAAATTTCCTCTTTGTTACCAAATATTTTATAAATTAAACTTTCTATTTCATTTTTGGTTTTTGAATTTGGTTTAAAATCTATTGTTTTTGTTGTTGAATCAAGGGTAATTTTTGATACTAAAGTATTAAAAGGGTTGTAGATTGATATAGAGCTTCTGGTTGTTGCTATATTTCCAGGTAATAAAACCGGAAAAGCCTTTTTGTTCAACAAAAAATGAAATCTTTCCAGAAAGCTGGAATTCTGAAATTTCAAGGTTTTTTTTTGTATTTTGATATTGCTTGTAAGTAATATTCTCAGAATTTTTTAGTTCTACTGAAGAGCACCCATTAAGTAATAAGACAATTAAAATAAAAGAAAATCTCATTGAGGCTCCAGTCGAGTAACTATGCTTAACGAAACTTGTCGATAGTATCTAATAGTACCTTATTATTTGGATTACTTCTTAGTGATGATTGCCATATTTTTGAAGCTTTTTCTTTCTCTTTCATTTTCCATAAGACTTCGCCGAGATGGGCAGCAATCTCTGGGTCTTCTTGAGCAGCATAGGCTTTTCTTAAAAATTCTAGTGCTATCTTATTGTTTCCAAGCCTATAATAGACCCAACCCATACTATCTAAAATGTAATGATTTTTAGGCTGAATTGAAAGTGCAATCTCGATATTTCTTTTTGCTACATCAAGATTAATATTTCGATCAGCATATGAGTACCCTAATGCATTATATGCAACAGCATAGTCTGGCTTAAGCTTAATTGCCTCAATGAGAAGCTGCTCCATAAGTAAAGTATTTCCCATTTTTTCTGATAGAACCGCATAATCAAATTTGAATTCTGCTGAATCCTTAAAATTATTATCTTCATTTTTCATTAGTTCATAGGCATCTTCTCCCCTGTCATTACTTAATAGAAGTGAGGCTTTAGTTTTGAGGATAATTAATTTTTCATTGATGTCTGTGGAATTGTAGGAATCCAGGAGAGTTAGAGCTTTATCAACTGTTTGATGCTTTGCTGTAAATTGCGCACCTAAAATTTTTGCTTCTAAGAAGTTAGGCCCAGATGACACCTTGGTAAGCCATGACATCGCCGCATCATAATCATTCCTAATTTCGTAAATTCTAGCTAGATAGATATAGATTTGCCCTGGTTGCGAGTAACCACGTTCTAAACTTTGGTTAAATACTTTTCAGCAAGCACGTTGTCATCGAGCTCAATAGCAAGCAATGCAACTGTTAGACTCATATCTGAAGAAGCAAGTGAGCCATTAACTAACTTTAAAAATTCTTTTTTAGCTTCATCATATTTTTTTAGGTTCGTAAGGATTTTTGCATATTCAAGCCTAACTTCATTCGCAGTTTGATTTTTTCTTAAATAATCAAGATAAAAGGCTTCAGCTTTTTCTGGCCAATCTTGCTGAATAATAAAGCCTCGAAATAAAATTGCGGTTTCCCACTTTGAATCGATATTTTCAATAATATCTAATTCTTTATTTGCTAGATCCTTCTTATTTGCAAAAAAAGCTGCATGTGGACCTCCATATCCTCATTGGATTCCAGATAAGGTTCAGCAATATCGACAATAAATCTAAGAGCATTTTTTTTATTCTCTACTTTTGAAAGTATACTATTTAGATATAAAAAACCTTCTCCTCTTTCCTTATCTTGCTCTAAAAGTTCTTTTACAATAGGGGTGGCTTTACTTAGGTTGCCACTTGAAATATATAGCTCAGCAAGTATTTGCTTTACCTGAAGTGAATTGGGTTCCAGTTTACTCCAAACCTTAGCAGCATCAAGAGCAAGACGACCATTTCGTGAGCTACCTGATATTCGAGTAGCACGCTCGGCCAGTGGAATGCTTTTAGTTAGTTTTGCTAAATCTAAATAAAGGTGTCCAGCTGTGTTTAACTCTCCTCTTTGAGCAGCAACTTCCGCTAGTAAAAATTTATAGATAAACTCTGCGTTGGCTTTTATAATTTGTGGGGGGGACGATGGATTAAAGATATCTTTATCTTGTGAAGCTAGAGTAGCATTGTCTTGTGCTCTCAAACTTGTATTGAAGTGTAAAAGACACAATGAAACTAGTAAGGTAATTATTTTTTTCATATTATTTATTGTTATTACTTAGATTTTAAGAAAAAACTTGTGCTATTATCTATTTATTCTAAACTATTTAATACACCAGGTAGATAATAACAATGACTATGATTTTTATCCTGCTGCTTTTATATTAACTTCTTGAAACTTTTTTTTTAATATAAACTCTATATTCAAAAATCTAAAAATAAATTTTTAGGATTACTATGAGCAGTAACACCCTACAAGTCAAAAACTTATCTAAGTTATTTGGCGAGAACCTGGCAGTAAATGACGTTTCCTTTCATCTAGAGAAGGGAGAGGTGCTTGGTTTTTTAGGCCCAAATGGTGCTGGAAAATCAACTACAATGAGGATGTTAACTGGAAACTTAGCCCCCTCTAATGGAGAGGTTAAAATTTGTGGTATTGATATAATTGATGAGCCAAAAAAAGCTAAAGCTTTACTTGGTTACCTTCCTGAGATGAGACCTTTGTACAAGGAGCTTACTGTAGATGAGTACCTCAGTATTGCTGCTCGATTCCACAATGTTCCTTCTTCTAAAATAAGAAAGTCGGTTGACTTTGCAAAAGATAGGTGTGGACTTTCTCATATGAGTAAAAGATTATGGAAAACTTATCAAATGGTTATCAGCAAAGAGTAGGAATTGCACAGGCAATTGTGCACGACCCTGAAGTTTTAATTCTGGATGAACCCACTAGTGGTTTAGACCCTAACCAACTGGAGAGATATTAGAGCATTAATTAAGGAATTAGGTCAGCGATACATACGTGTAATGCTATCTACCCATATTATTGCATGAAGTTGAATCTATTTGCGATAGAATGCAATATTATCAATAAAGGTGACCTTGTATTTCATGGCTCTGTAGAAGACCTTAAAGAGCAAAGAAAAGGAAATAAATTATTAATAGGTTTTTCAAAAGTACCAACCATAGCAAAATTAAGAGCGATAAAAAGTGTTAGCAAGGTCGAGAAAGATGGAAATGGTATGTTTAGATTCCACTTTAAAGAAAAATACTTACCTGCTGAAGAAATTGTTAATCTTTCGGTTAAAGAGGGCTGGGGTCTTTATCATATTAATATGGACATAACAAGTAATGTTAAATTTGTAAACTTAACTAAATCAGACTGTAAACCAGAGAATTAACTTATGATTATTAATGTCGCCAGGAAAGAGCTAAAGAGCTTATTTGCTTCGCCAATGGGTTGGATAATTTTGTCTTTGTTGATGTTTGGCTTTGGATTTATGTATCTAGATGGGGTAAATAAATACTTTGAGGTTATGTCTGGTTCTGTAAGGCCAGCAGAGAGGGTAGGTGTCACAATTTTTGTGGGGCAGACTGTCTATGGTATTGCTAATTTTTTATTGACTAGCGCAACACCTTTGCTAACAATGAGACTTATTAGCGAGGAGAGAAAAAACCAAACATTACCTTTCTTGTTCAGTGCACCAATATCATTAACTGAGATAGTATTAGGGAAAGTTTTTAGGACTAGTTATTTTTCTTAGTATTTTAGTTTTATATATATTTGCTATGTTGGCTACGTTAAATATATGGGCTGATATTGATTTTGGATATTTACTTGGCAACTCTTTTGGGTTATTGCTTTTAATAGCAAGCTTTTCAGCTCTGGGTCTTTATTTTTCAAGTCTTACTTCCCAGCCAATTATTGCTGCTATTTCAACTTTTCTATCATTAATTGCTATGGGTGTCTTGGGGAATTATTTTGCAAGTGATCCGGGCCATTGGTTTGGCTACATATCAATGACGAAGCACTATCAATCATTTACAAGGGGTGTTATTGATAGTTCAGATGTTATTTATTTTATTTTATTTATTACTACATTCCTAACCTTAACAGTTAGAAGGTTAGATTCAGACAGGTTAAGTGGATAGTTATTATGAAAGTTAATAAAAAATTAAGGCTTCAATATTTAGTTCAAAACAGCTTCTTTGTTTTACTTTTCATTTCACTCGTTATTTTAATTGGGTATTTAGGCAATCAATTTGTTTATGTAAAGGATATGACACAGGCAAACCGAAGTGTGCTCACCCAAGGAAGTATAGAGATACTTGATGGGATGGATGGAGCCTGTTAATCTTAACAGTTTTTGCAGCAATGATGACTGCAAACAAAGGTGAACCTTTCGCCAGGGAATGGTTAATTTTATTGCAAAACCAATATCATTAGGCTTAAGACTTTAATTTATAACCTTATTGAAGAGCCAAAATTAGCGCAAGAACTTGGAATAAGAACTGATGGCGAGGTTATTGTTGAATATAATAAAAGAACTGAAAGCATTGCACCTCCGCTTTGCAGAGCAAGATCTAACTAATTTATTGGTTCGATTGTCTCGATCTAATGAAAAGCCGTTAATGTACCTTGATGGCCATGGTGAAAAAAATCTAATCGGGATTAAAACAAATGATCTTGGTGGCTTTGGTAGTCAACTTAAAAAAAGAGGATTGAAATTGTCTAATCCAGATTTAATTACTATCAAGGCTGTGCCTAAAGAGGGCGCAATGTTAATTATCGCTAGTCCACAGGTAGATGTCAGTCAAGTTGAAGCAAATAAAATTTTAAATTACGTAAATTCAGGCGGTAATTTATTATGGTTACTTGATGATAACGAGTAAAATAGCACCAGATTCGAAAACTGATATTTGACGCTTGGTATCTAAAGAATCTGTGATTGATCCTTCATCATTTAGATCCGGTGGCGATGAAAGCATTACATTTGGCGTGAAGTATGGGGAACACCCAATAACACGTAATTTTATGTTGCGCCCATTGTTCGATAGCGCTCATGAGGTGCTTGCTAAAGGAACGTATGAGAATGGTTGGGAGGTTAGCGAATTAATTGATGTAGCCGCTAGTGGTTGGTTATCGTCTGAGGGTAAAAGTCAAAAAGATAAGCTAAACTTTATTGAGGGAAAAGATAAGGCTGGGCCAATAAACATAGCTGTCGCACTTAAAAGAAAGTATGAAGAAAAAGGACAAAGAGTTGTTGTTGTTGGTAACGCTTCATTTTTATCTAATACCTTTATTACCTCGGCAGGTAACTTGGACCTTGGTATAAATATAATTAATTGGTTAGCTGGGGATGATCAGTTAATAACAATTCAGCCAATGCCACTAAAAGATATTAACGTAACAATTCCGAGTGACAGTAAGTCTGTGTTCCTTGCTTGGGTAGTGTTTCATGTTTTTCAGTATTTTATACCTATTGGATTATTGATACTGGGATTCGTTGTATGGTTTAGAAGAAGGAAGGCTTAAGGTATGAGTAGAAGATGGGCAGCTAACCTTATTTTATTAATTGTTGTTATTTTGGTATCAATACTTGCATGGAGTATCTCTCAGAAAGAACTTGAAAAAAGTAATCTCTTTGAAATTAGTAGCTTTAAGTTATCAGATTTTAATGAAATTCAGATAGATTTTCCTTCCAGAGTTAAGACACACTTTAAAATTGAAAAAAATTCATGGCGAATGCTTTCTCCTCACAACGCAAGAGCTGATGAACTTTATGTTTATAGGATTCTATCTTTATTGGCAACAAAAAGTAGGGAGAAATTAAGTGCTAACGATTTAGAGAAATATGGCTTGGATAAGCCGCGATTAAAAATAACATTTTTAAATAACAGTCAAAAAGAAGTATTTTTATTTGGTAGCTACAATCCTGTGAATGAGGAGCAATATGTTAGATACGGAGATAATGTCTACTTAATTAGCGGTGGCTTTTCTGAAACAGCATCTTTTGTTCCACAAGAGTTAATCGATAAAAATGCAATAGCAGCTTATGAGAATATTAAAGGTTTTGACTTTTCAAGATTAGAGAGTTGGCAAGCCAGTCAGCTTAAATTATTATTTACTAATGGTAAGTGGACTGCTAAGGGCAAAGGTGTTGAATTAATCCAAGCTGATATTCTTGATTGGCTTAGTATGACATGGCAAAAACCTACAAGTGACTTAGTTGAACCCTATAAAATGGACCCTAGAGTTGGCTACAAGAGCTTTGATATTCTTCTCGATAATAAAAAAGTAACTTTTTTTCGTATTCAGGAATCACCAAAGTTAACTTTATATACATGAGCAGGATAATTGATAAAATCAGGAGATTTGGGTTTTACAATGTTGAGCCCACATGTCAAACTAAAAGATTCTAATTAATGCCTGAGCTTCCAGAAGTAGAAGTTACCAGGTTAGGTTTAACTCCTCTTCTTAATCTAAAAATCAATCAAGTAATTATTAGAAATTACTCACTTAGGTGGCCAATACTACCAAACCTAAAAAAAATATTAATAAATCAAGTTTTAAGGAAGTTATCCCGTAGGGGAAAGTATATTTAGATGAATCTTTTTGTTTAATTCATTTAGGAATGTCAGGTAGAATTTGTATTACTAAGAAGAATGAGCCACCTAAAAAACATGATCACGTCGATATCATTTTTGGAGATAGTGAAAAGGTTATTATGAGGTACAGGGACCCAAGAAGATTCGGGTCAATTCATTGGACAGAAAAAAATCCTTATGAGCACAAGCTAATCAAAAAATTAGGACCTGAGCCGTTAAGTGACGAGTTTAGTGTTGAGTACCTTTATCATAAATTAAAAAATAAAAAACAGTGTATAAAGAATTCAATTATGGCTAAAAAATTTGTATCTGGAATTGGTAATATTTATGCAAGTGAATCTTTATATTATTCTGGAATAAAGCCAAATAGAGGCTCAAATAGAGTTTTAAAAAGGGAGGTTTCAATTTTAGTGAAGGCAATTAAGCAAGTAATTATTGCTGCTATTTCAAAAGGTGGGAGTACTTTAAATGATTTTTTAGATGTAAATGGCGAAAATGGATACTTCCAAGATGAACATAAAGTCTATGGACGAGAAAATGAGCCATGTTTAAAGTGTAAAACCCCAATAACTCAATTGAAGCTTGGGCAGCGCTCAAGTTTTTTCTGTAAAAAATGTCAGACATAATTTACAAGTTCATTAACTGAGGAATTTCAATAACATTGTCCGACAAATCTATAGCATTTTGAGACACGCCCTTTACTTCGTTCCCTAAAATAATAGCATGTTTAAGGTTGTTTGAAATTTTCAATTTATTTAGTTTACTAGAATTCTCAGTTTGCTCGATACTCCAAATGTGAACACCTTCTTTTTTTAAGTTTTTAATTACTAAACTTACTTCCTTATGATACTCCCAATCTATACTCTCGGTTGATCCTAATGCGGTTTTTTGTATGTCTTTGTTTGGAGGGCTAGCAGTAATTCCACACAAAATAATTTTTTCTAACATCGTTAGTTGTGGTTGAATTTCCATATTAAACTGTCTGGAAGTTTGAAAAAGCCTTATTAATAGCTTCCCAAAAGAAATTTCTTTTAAGGGTTTATTAAATATAGGCTCACAAACTGAACGAATAGCATTTTCAAATTCATCAATTGAGGTTTCTGCAGGAACCCATCCCGATTCAATATGAACTCTTGCAACCTCTCGATAATCTCTTTTGAAAAATGCGGCAAAATTTTTGGCTAAATAAAGTTTGTCCTGCTCATTAAGCGTACCCATTATGCCAAAATCCATTGCAATATACTTCCCATTTTTTGCTATGATTCCGGGATGCATATCCGCATGGAAAAAACCATCTCTAAATACCTGTGTAAAAAATATTTCAACACCATCTGTAGCAAGTTTAGGAATATCAATTCCTTTCCTTTTTAGGTTTTTTATATCACTAATAGGCGTGCCATACATTCTTTCCATAACCATAACTTGCTCATTGCAATAATCCCAAAAAACTTCAGGTACTAGCAATAATTTTTTGTCAGAAAAGTTTTGACCAAGATGACTGCAGTGTGCAGCCTCTAATAAAAGATTTAATTCAGAGTCAGTATGCTTTGAAAATTCTTTTACAACTTCCCTTGGTTTTAGTCTTTTTCCATCACTCCATACTATCTCCAGAATATAAGCTAGCCAGCCAAGAAGTCTTATGTCTTTTTTCACTGCATAAGCAATTTTTGGACGGAGCACTTTTACAGCAACTTTAGTTCCATTTTTTAATTCAGCAAAATGAACTTGAGCAACCGAAGCACTTGCTTCTGGTATCTTTATTGAATTCATTAAAGACTGTGTTTAAACTTCCCGAGTATTCTTTTTCAATTATTTTTTTTACTTCATTGAAGCTAAATGGAGGAACTTGATCTTGTAATTTGGACAGTTCATCAGAGATATCCTGTGGAATTAAATCTCTTCTAGTCGAAAGCATTTGCCCAAATTTAACAAAAATGGGCCCAAGAGTTTCAAGTGCGCGCCTTAGCCTTATCGCTCTATTAATTTTGTTTGATTGAAACGCCCTAATGGGAGAGACTAGGTACCCAATCAGAATGATAAAACGAGACTCAAAGAATTCATCTAGTCTAAATTTTAAAATTATAAATATGACATAAATAAATCTAATAAAACTCATCTAATCCATACCTTTTAATAATAAATCTAGCCTTTGTTCTGCGCGATCAACGTCTTCAGAGATAAGGTCAACTTGTTTAACATATTTTTCAATCTGTGTTTTTCTATGAGAAATTTTATTTTCTTCTTGCCAGTATTCAATAACTGTTTCAGCAAATGAGGTTATATTTTTCTTCGAATTAGTAACTATGCTCCGACTAATTTTTGCAATACTTGCTGCCGCTGCATCGCCTATGTAATTACTTAGATCATTCTCATAATCCCATTTAATTTTTTTTAGTACATCTGTAATTTTTTTTGCTAGTTCAACGTTACCTTCTAAGTTAACTCCTGACATTTTCTGAATAGTTATTTGATCAATTAATGATTTAAGATTCATCTTTATTGATACATCTGGTTTTTCATAACTATCTATTAGAAAAATTTGACCATAACTATCTATTTCAAAATATATTTTAATTTCAGATATTTTTATCAGAACTACATTTCCTTCAAAGCCCACCAATTCTGTTTTCATCCAATCATTTTGTAATAATATGTGATTAGCGATTTTTTCTTTTAATGATGGCATTAGAATTTAAATCCTTTATGTATTGCAACAATCCCAGCAGTAACATTTAAAAAGCTTGTTTTTTTGTAGCCTTGCTCTTTCATTAAATTTGCAGCTTTTGATCTGGATGCATTCTTATTGATTCAACAAGATATTGATAACTTTCTGCATCGTTTGCAAATAGCTTCCCTAATTTTGGAACTAATTTAAATGAATATAAATCATATAATTTTCTTAATGGTTTATATATTTCTGAGAATTCAACAGAAGAGGGCAATGTTTTACTTCGTAAATCATTATTGCGACAAACTTCTTTTGTCATATTTCTCAGCCCAAAGCTAATTGTTACGCAATCAAAGTAATTACTTGGAAATGGTAATGCCTCTGCATCACACGCAATAGAGGGCATCACTATGCCATTGTCTATTATTTTTTTTTGGCCTTCTTTTATCATCGATAAATTAATATCAGTTTGATATATCTCAAAGCTTTTATTTTTTTTTGACAGTGCAATAGCTAGGTCAGCTGTTCCTGAAGCAATATCTAATATTTTTGCATTTTTTTTAAGTGAAGCAGACTCTATTAGCATTTTTTTCCATACTTTATGAAGCCCCATTGACATCAAGTTATTCATTAAGTCATATTTTCCTGCGACTGAATTAAAAACTGCTTTTACTTTAGGCGCTTTCTCATTTTCAGAAATTTTCTTATATCCAAAGTGAGTTTTTTTATCATCTACCATTTTATTTCCTTTTGATTCCAGCAGCATCTAATTTTCCTATATATTCCAGCCACATCTGCTCATAGTTTTTTGCTAAATTATGAAGGTATTCCCAAGTATATAGGCCAGTATCATGCCCATCTGTAAAATGAATTTTAATAGCATAATTACCTACAGGTGTTATATCTGAGATATTAACATCTTCTTTTCCCGTTTGAAGTACTGCTTGCTCAGGACTATGACCTTGGACTTCAGCTGAAGGGGAATATACTCTGAGAAATTCGCAAGATAACATACACTCAGTTTTATTATCAAAAATTATTTCTAGTAATCTTGAGCTTTGGTGGAGTTTAATTTCTTTAGGTGAGGGTGATTTTTCCATTAAATATTTATTCAATAAAGATTGATATTTTAGCAGAAAACTTTCTTTGTTTGCTTTATGTATTTATTGATTTTGCAGCATTAAGCTTTTAATTTTTTGCATAGCATTTTGTTCAATTTGCCTAATTCGCTCGGCTGATATATTAAATCTTTTAGCCAAATCTTGAAGTGTTATCGCTTTATCATTTTGCAACCACCTCGCTTGTAATATTTCTTGGCTTCTTGTATCGAGCTTATTCAGAGCATTTTTTAATGCATTTGAACTATTTTTCGAGACTTCGTTTTTTTCTAATTGATCTAATGGGCCAGGGGCCTTATCCTTTAGGTATGAAATTGGTCGGTAAGCATCTTCTTCAGACTCTTCACCGCTGTAGTCTATTGCTATTTCATTGCCATTAAACCGGTACTCCATTTCCCGCACCTCTTCTTCTTTGACGTTTAATTCAGTTGCAATTGATTTAATTTCATTTAAATCTAAAGTTTGAAGAGTTTTTCTTTATTCAATTGGATTAAAGAATAATTTTCTTTGTGCTTTAGTTGTTGCTACTTTAACAATTCTCCAATTTTTAAATATATATTCATGAATTTCGGCCTTAATCCAAAGCGTTGCATAAGATACTAGTCTGACACCTCGATCAACATCAAATTTTTTAACTGCTTTCATTAGTCCAATATTTCCTTCTTGAACCAGGTCTGGGATCGGAAGACCGTATCCACGAAAGGACCTTGCTATTTTAATTACTAGCTTTAGATGAGATAAAACTAACTTTTTGGCTGCATCGAGATCATTTGTATTTTTCAGGCGCAATCCTAGTTCACGCTGTTGAATTTGGTATGGGTACATCCTTACGAAGAAAAGATTATACAAAAGCTGCAGAAAGTGCTCTTAAAGATGCATTGTGGCATAACTCTTTAAATATGAGTGCTAGTTTTTATTAAATTATGTATTATATTCAATGAGTTATTTATTAACTTCGAATTTTTTTATTGAGTTTCTTGCCGCAATGTATGATGCAAGCCACCCAATAAACATTGCACCCACTATGATGAAAGCATTATATTCGAGGGGCAATCCTCTAAGGGTTACCAAGGTACCAAGAATATTTTCCAACCTATCACCTACCTTGTTGAAGGTGAAAGTAATTAATTTTAAAATACCAACTGTTATAAGTCCTCCACCTAAGCCATAAATTAAGCCAGTGTACATAAATGGCCTTTGGATAAAGTTATTAGTTGCCCCTATTAACTTACTCACCTCTATTTCATCTTTGTAAGTTAATGTTTGTAGGCGAATTGTGTTGCCAATAACTACAATTAGTACAATAATTAACAGCGCTCCCAGGAACCCGATACTTAGTTTAATTAGGTATAAAATTGATCTTAATTTTTTTATCCAGTTTCCATCGATAACAATGTTATCGATCCCTTCAATAATCTTTAAATTTTGAATCATTTCTTTAATTTGAACTGAATTTAAAGTATTTAATGATACAAAGAATGCGTCGGGCAGAGGGTTCTCACTAATCCCTGAGGAAATTGGCTGAAGATTTAATTTAGCTTGTAATTTATCCCATGCAACAAGCTTGGCTTCAAAGTGAATTTTTTTTACCAATGAGCTTTTTTTCAATGCTAGGTTTATAAAATCAATTTGATCTTTATCCACCTTTTTTTTAAGAAAGATACTTATTTCTGCTTCATGCTCGATGTTATGTGAGATTTGTCCAGCATTTTCTATTAATAATAGCCCCGCACAAGGTAAGCATAATGTTATTCCGATAACAATAAACATCATGAGTGAGGCGTTAATATTTCTAACAACTCTCTGGCTGCCCCCAATAAATGCCTGATAGTGGTTATGAAGGTAATTGAACATTTCTCGCTAGGCGCATCTAGGTGCCCACCATTTAAATGAAAGTGATTATATATGGTTAATAACAGGTCCTAATTCATGGGTGGAAATAATTACTGTTACACCAACTTGCTGAAAGCTATAAAATATATTCATAATTTCATCAGCATATTCTAAATCAAGATTTGCTGTAGGCTCATCTGCAATTAACAGCTTCGGCCTAGAAACAATAGCTCTTGCAATTGCAAGACGCTGCTGTTCTCCTCCAGAAAGACTTATTGGCATCATTTTTTCTTTATTTAATAGCCCTACTTTATCCAATGCAGCCCTAACTCTTCGATTTGAGTCATGCTTAGTCATACTGTTAATATATAGTGGAAGCGTGACATTTTCAAAACAGTTTCTATCGTATAGCTGGTTTGCGGGTCTTGAAAAATCATACCAATCTTCTGAGCCCGAATTATTTCTTATCTTTAATGCTTGAAAGATTTTGACTTTCAAAAATAATTGATCCTGACGCTTGGTTTTTCTACAGACGAGATAAGCTTTAATAGAGTAGATTTACCGGCGCCTGAAGACCCGGTTACAAAAATTAATTCTCCAGAAATAATTTTTAAGCTGATATTTTGAAGAGCGTCTAAGTTCCCCGGATATCTTTTAAATACTTGTTCAAAATTAATCATTCAAACATTGCCTCAACATAGTCTTTTGCGTTAAATATTTTTAAGTCATCAATACCTTCACCATAACCAATGAAACGAAGTGGGGTGGGTATGTCCTTAGCAATTGCTGCAATAATCCCACCTTTGGCTGTACCATCAAGTTTTGTAATTATTAATCCTGTTATGCCGATAGCTTCATTAAATACTTTCAATTGAGTGATTGCATTTTGACCTGTATTTGCGTCAATAATTAGTAAAATTTCTTGGGGTGCCACCTGATGGCATTTGCTAATTACTTTTTTTATTTTAGCAATTTCATCAATCAAGTTTTTTTGTGTAGGTAGTCTCCCAGCAGTATCTGCTAAAACAATATCAATATTTTTTGCTTTAGCAGAGCTTACAGCATCAAAAATAACAGCACTGGGGTCCCCATTTTTTTCTCTGAATCACTTGAGCACCAACTCGTTTTGCCCCAAGTATTCTAACTGCTGCAACGGCTGCTGCTCTAAAAGTGTCTCCAGCACCAATTAATACCTTTTGTCCTTCACTTTGGAATATTTTAGTTAACTTTCCAATGGAGGTTGTTTTTCCTGTTCCATTTACGCCAACAACCATAATTACAAATGGTTTATTTTGACTTATTTTAAGAGGGCTTTCTATAGTTTTAAGTAGCTCTAATAAATGAATTTTTAGTATATTTTTTAATTGTGAAGTTTCTTTTACATTTTGATTTTTTACCGATTCCCTTGTTTTATTTATTAGCATTGTAGTTGCTGAAATACCAACATCTGCAGTTAATAATATTGTTTCTAGTTCTTCGTATAAAGTCTCATCAATTTTATTACTTAAAAATAATTCTGTTAGCTGGGAATTAAGTTTTTCTCGAGTTTTTTTTAAGCCACCTTTAATTTTATCTGAAAAAGATAAAATTCCGTGCTCTGGCTTCGATACTACCTTTTTTAAGGCTTCTTTGGCTTTGGCTTCGATACTACCTTTTTTAAAGGCTTCTTTGGCTTTGGCTTCGATACTACCTTTTTTAAAGGCTTCTTTGGCTTTGGCTTCGATACTACCTTTTTTAAAGGCTTCTTTTTAACTAATTTTTTTAGAAATTCAAACATTTTTTATGTTGGTTAGAACTTAATATAAAGTTGTTGGTCAATTTAATATGTTGTTATTATACTAGTATTTAAATGAAAGGAATGACTTTGAATTTATTAAAATTAACGTTTATTTTATGCTTGGTACCATTTTTTGCTCAAGCAGATAATGAAATACAAGAAATCACCCTCGATAATGGAATGAGAGTAATTGTAAAAGAAGATCATCGCTCACCTGTTGTGGTTTCAATGGTTTGGTATAGGGCGGGGAGTCTTGATGAGGTTAATGGAAAAACAGGCGTAGCACATGTTCTTGAGCATATGATGTTTAAGGGAACTAAAACGACAAAACCCGGGGAGTACTCAGAAATCGTCGCAGCTGCAGGCGGAAGAGAAAATGCTTTTACTGGTTTCCAGCGACTTAGAAGTTTAGAAAAATCAAAACTACCAGTTTCTATGAATATGGAATCTGACAGAATGCAGAATCTAGTTATTACAGAGGCGGAATTTAAAAAAGAAATAAAAGTAGTAATGGAAGAGCGTCGATGGAGAACTGATGATAAACCTAAAGCCCAAGTTAATGAATTGTTTAACTCCCTTATATTTAGAGTTCATCCCTATGGTAGACCGATAGTTGGATGGATGAATGATCTTGAGAATATGACATATGATGACGCAATTGAGTGGTACAAAATGTGGTACAGCCCTAGCAATGCCATTATGGTTGTTGCTGGTGATGTTGATACAAAAAAAGTTTTTTCTGAAGCAATAAAATATTTTGCCAAAATCCCCGCTTATAAAGTTGCTAATAGAAAGCCTCAGGCTGAGCCAGAACAAAATGGACCTAGAAGGGCTGTCTTAAAAGCACCGAGCAAGCTATCTTATATTCAAATGGGTTATCCAGCACCTACATTGGGTAAAGATGGAATAAAAAATAATAAAGAAGCTTTTGCGCTTGAGGTATTGGTTGGAATATTATCGGGGACAAGTTCATCTAGACTTAATCAAAATTTAGTAAGAAAAACTTCAAGTGCACTAAGTGTCGGTGCATCCTACAGTATGCTTTCGCGAGGAGGCCAAAGTACATTTGAAATGTATGGTACCCCTAGTAAAGGAGTCTCTGTCGTTGATTTAGAGCGTTACCTTAAGATTGAATTAAAAAAAATTGTTGATAACGGGGTGACTGACACTGAGTTAAATAGAGTAATAACGAGTGTTATTGCCGGCGAAGTTTACCAAAAAGACTCTGTTTTTGGCGCTGCTATGCAAATTGGCCAATTAGAAACAATGGGCTATTCTCATAAAATAGTCGATGATTACATTGGTAATATAAAAAATGTAACCTCTACAGATATTCAAGAAGTTATTAAAAAATATTTTCATGATGATGCTTTAACAGTAGTTATTTTAAAATCCTTAATCTAGATAAAAATAAAAAATTAAAAGGAAAGCCGCATGCTCATTAAAACTATTTTAATCTCAGCACTAATATTATTTTCAAATATTATTTTTAGAATCAGAATCATTAAAATCAACCTGTTTATAATTATCTATTTTATTGAAAATCATGATTTAGCCTTTGCGATACTGCTGGCAATTTGTGTGTATGGATATTTTGCACTGACCAACGAATATTTCGCCACACATCGCACAGGTTTCTTATGGTTATGGGATCGGGTGGAATTGACGAGGAAGATTTAGCTAATCAGTTTACAGATTTAGGCGCACAATTAAACAGCTCATTCAATCAAGATAAAAGTGGATTTAGTTTAAGGACCTTATCTGATAAAAAAAACGAAGCTATTGATTTATTAGCATTGGTTCTTCATAAACCAAATTTTGATAAAAAAACCATTGACACAAAAAAAGAAAAGATATATTTCAATTAATACAAACAAATGTGATGCCGGCAACAATAGCTTCAAAAGCTTTTATGAAAGCTTTATATGGAGACCATCCTTATGGATTATCAAGTTCCAAAAGAAGAACAAACAATTGAAAAAATTATAAAAAAAGATTTAGATAATTTCTATAAAAATAATTATTTATCGAATGAATTATCAATTGTAATTGTTGGAGATATTTCTCAAAAAGAAGCTGAGGGTATCGGTCAAAAAATTAGCCTTGGTTTTACTGAGAATAAAATGGTTTCATCAATTCCTTTAGTGAGGGATAAAAAAGGTGAAGAGATTAGAATAAACCATCCTGCTAAACAAGCACATTTATACTATGGTGCCCCAATTATTAAAAGAGGAGACCCTGATTTTTTAAGCTTATACTTAGGAAATTATATTTTAGGTGGTGGAGGTTTTGTGTCCAGACTTACTCAAGTAATTAGAGAGGACAGAGGACTAGCATATAGTGTCTATAGTTACTTTATGCCATACATCGAAGCTGGTCCTTTTCAAATCGGGGTTCAAACAAAAAAAAATCAAGTTAAATGGATATATGAATCTAATGAAATCATTGATTGATTTTATTAAAAATGGGCCAACTTCTAGTGAATTAAAAAGGGCAAAAGATTTTATGATTGGTGGATTTCCACTTAAACTTGATAGCAATAAAAGCATTTTAGAATATGTAAGTATGATGGCCTTTTATAAATATCCATTAGATTATCTTGATACTTTTACAAAGAAAATTGACAAAATAACTGCTGAAGAAATTAAATCTGCTTTTCAAAGGCGTGTTGATATGAGTAAATTTTCTACAGTTATTGTTGGTAGTGAATAGTAATTACAAAAGCATAGTAAAAATTATTGGTGGAAAATGGAAGAGGAAGAGTATTTCATTTCATGAAGCGAAAGGGTTAAGACCTACCTTAGGCAAAGTTAGAGAAACATTATTTAACTGGCTAGGGCAAGATTTAAACAATAAAGTATGCCTCGATTTGTTCGCAGGCACTGGTGCGCTTGGCTTTGAAGCCTTTATCTAGAAACGCATCTTCTTGCACCTTTATTGAATCTAATAAATCTTCTTATTTAAAGCTCTTAGAAAATAAAAACAACTTAAATGCAGTTGGAGCTAAAATACTGGAAACTGATGGTTTAAAATTTTTAAAAAGTAATGATGAATTGTTTGATGTTATTTTTTGTGACCCACCTTTTGGAATGTTTGATTCTGTGGATTTAATTGATTTAGCAAGCCAACATCTGACTAATGATGGATTAATTTATTTTGAGTCGACCTAGATTTCTGCTAAAATTTAAATATTTACAAGAACTAAATGCAACATACTTTTATTTAATAAAATAAAAAGTATACTAATTATGATTGCATTATATCCTGGAACATTTAGAAAATGAATTTAGATAATTCACGCTATTCGACACACGCTCTAAATTATTTGATCATTTAGTTGTAGGGGTTTCTAAAGATAACTTAAAAAATAATAAATATTCTCTTGAAGAAAGATTGCATATGCTATCTTTCCTTTCTAAAAGTTTACCCAACGTAACATGTGAATCCTATAGTGGCTTAACAGTTGATTTTGCAAATAAAAAAAAGGCTGAAGTTATAGTCAGAGCTTGTCGAGATACTAACGATTTCAATTTTGAGGCTAGTTTATTTAGCATGAATAATAAAATTAATCCAAAAATAGAGTCAATAATAATGATTTCCTCAGATTCCACTAAAAGTATTTCATCTTCTAATATCATGAGTATTCTTAATGCTGGCGGAGATGCATCTTCATTTCTATCTAATGAAGTTTACAATTATCTTAGAGGTCTTAATAAATAGCTTTGAAATTAATCATTTTAGGATGTATATGAGAATACTTCATACAATGTTGAGAGTTAACGATTGGATATTTTAATTGATTTTTATTCAAATATGTTTATTAATTACCGTCATAAACAAAAAGATTATCCAGAGGCTAAGTTTTCTTTAGCTTTTATTGGTTACGGAAATGAGAAAAATGACACTGTTATTGAACTCACTTATAATTGGGATAAAAAAGAATATAATCAGGGTGATGCCTTTGGCCACATTGCAATTGAGGTTGATGACGCATACCAAGCTTGCGAAGACCTAGAAGCTGGAGGTGCCAAAATCATTAGTCCAGCTAAACCTATGAATGCTGGAACTCGAATACTTGCATTTATTGAAGATCCAGATGGATATGTCGTAGAACTTAATGAAAAACTTAACTTAACTTAAAAAGGGATAAAAATGAGTAATAAACCACAACTATATAAATTTGGTGACATTGAGCACCGTTTACACACTTTAGAGCCAGGACAAAGCTATATCAAGCCTTTTGTTACTAGTGCAGTTAGTGATACGATGTGCGGCGGTTTGAATTTTTTAAACCAAGTATCTGTGCCATCGGACTATCTGACGGCCTGCTTGGCTGCCTGAAGGAATCTGTACGCGACCACGGCCACCATCGATGGTCGGCACCTCGATGCTGCCACCCAAGGCTGCGGTGCTCATTGATACAGGGACGCGGCAAAACAGGCTTAGGCCATCACGCTCAAACAGTTTATGTTCGGATACTTCGATGAAGATGTATAGATCACCTGATGGTCCGCCACGCATGCCCGCTTCGCCTTCGCCTGATAGGCGAATACGTGTACCTGTTTCGACTCCAGCAGGGATATTTACAGAAAGTGAGCGGTCTTTCTCGACGCGGCCTGCGCCAGAACAAGACTTGCATGGGTTGTTAATAATCTGGCCCATGCCGGAGCACGTTGGGCAAGAGCGTTCAACAGTAAAGAACCCTTGCTGAGCACGCACTTTGCCCATGCCAGAACATGTTGAGCATGTAGATGGTTCAGCACCACCTTCAGCACCCGTACCTTCGCACCCGTCACAGGCGAGCGCAGTTGGAACATTGATGGTCTTTTAGCAGCTTTCTCGAGGGTTAGCTCCATGTTGTACCTTAAGTCAGCACCACGATAAACATTGGACCTATTATTTTGTCTTCCACCGCCGCCAAATATATCACCAAATATATCACCAAAAGCATCGCCGCATCACCTGCACCTGCACCTGCACCACCCATACTTTGATCTATGCCAGCATGCCCATACTGATCGTATACAGATTTTTTTTGTGGGTCAGATAGGATATCGTAAGCTTTTTTGACTTCTTTAAAAGTTTCAGTTGATTCTGGATCACCGTTATTGCGATCGGGGTGATGCTTCATTGCAAGCTTCTTATAAGCTTTTTTAATTTCAGTATCAGAAGCTTCTCGAGGTAATTTTAAAGTATCGTAGTAATCTTTTTTATCGGCCATAGGGTGTTTGGAGTAGAGGAAATTATCTTACCTCTACTTTATAATAATTATAATTTATTTTTTCTTATCTTCTTTCTTATCTTCTTTCTTATCTTCTTTCTTATCTTCTTTCTTTACTTCTTCAAATTCAGCATCAACAACTTCAGCATCAACTGTTTTTTCTTTATTTTTACCACCTTCTTTAGGTTGAGCTTGAGACGCTTGTTGTTCAGCTTGTATTTTTTCGCCAAGTTTCTGAGACACTTCAACCAAAATTTTATTTTTAGCTTCAATTTCATCTTTTTTATCTGTTTTTAAAGTCTTATCTTTAATTGCAGCTTCTATTTTAGTTTTTTCTTCTGCTGAAACTTTGTCTCCATGTTCTTCAACAGTTTTCTTTAAACTAGCAACAAGACCGTCACCATGATTTTTTGCCTCAATCTCACGAAGTTTTTTATCCTCTTCAGCATGAAGCTCAGCGTCATCTTCCATTCTCTTAATTTCTTCTTCACTCAAACCGCCGCTTGATTTAATAACAATTTTATTTTCTTTTCCTGTAGCTTTATCTTTAGCATTGACATGTAAGATACCATTTGCATCAAGATCAAATGTCACCTCTATTTGAGGAGTGCCTCTTGGAGCTGCAGGTATTTCATCTAAATTAAATTGCCCTAAGCTTTTATTTCCTGACGCCATTTCACGCTCACCTTGAAGGACATGAATTGTGACAGCGCTTTGGTTATCTTCCGCAGTGGAAAAGGTTTGTGATTCTTTTGTCGGAATAGTTGTATTTTTTTTGATTAACTTCGTCATAACACCACCCATGGTCTCAATTCCTAGACTTAGCGGTGTGACATCTAGTAGCAACACATCTTTAACATCTCCACCTAAAACACCCGCTTGAATGGCTGCGCCCATAGCAACAGCTTCATCAGGATTTAAATCTTTCTTGGCTCTTTTCCAAAAAAATCTTTTACCATTGCTTGAACTTTAGGCATTCTAGTTTGCCCACCAACAAGGATAACTTCATCTACATCTCCACTTGATAGTCCAGCATCTTTAAGTGCTATTTTGCAGGGATCAATTGATCGCTTTAATAAGATCTGCAACTAGAGATTCTAGCTTTGACCGTGTCATTTTGATATTAAGATGTTTTGGACCAGAGGCATCCGCAGTTATGTATGGCAAGCTTACTTCAGTTTGCTCTGATGAAGATAGTTCAATTTTTGCTTTCTCTGCAGCTTCTTTAAGTCTTTGAAGCGCCATCGCATCTTTGGAAAGATCTAAACCCTGCTCTTTTTTAAATTCTTCTACATGTAATCAATAATTCTATTATCAAAATCCTCACCGCCTAAAAATGTATCACCATTTGTTGATTTAACTTCAAACAATGTTCACCATCAACGCTTGATATTTCAATAATAGAAACATCAAAGGTACCACCACCTAAATCATAAACTGCAATTTTTCTGTCGCCTTCTTTTTTATCCATACCAAATGCTAGTGCTGCAGCAGTCGGCTCGTTAATAATTCTTTTTACATCAAGCCCAGCAATTTTACCTGCATCTTTTGTTGCTTGTCTTTGGCTATCATTAAAGTATGCTGGAACAGTAATTACTGCTTGGGTATATCGCTGAGAAGTAATCTTCAGCAGTTTTTTTCATTTTCTGCAATATCATTGCAGAAATCTGAGGTGGTGCCATTTTTTCACCTTTTATTTCAACCCAGGCATCGCCATTATCTGCGGCTATAATTTTGTATGGCATTAAACCTATATCTTTTTGAACTTCATCTTCTTTAAATTTTCTACCAATTAATCTTTTTACAGCAAAAATAGTATTTTCTGGGTTTGTAACAGCTTGCCTTTTAGCAGGCGCCCCAACAAGTGACTCTCCTTCTTCAATAAAGGCAACAATTGAAGGAGTTGTTCTTGCTCCTTCAGCATTTTCTAAAACTTTTGCTTGTCCTTCCATTACGGCAACACAAGAGTTCGTTGTTCCTAAATCAATTCCTATAGTTTTTCCCATTTTATTATTTTCTTTTTATTTTATTTTTTTTTCGAAACTGTTACTAGCGCAGGGCGCAGGACCCTATCATTTAACTTATATCCTTTCTGAATAACAGACAGTACTTGGTTGGCTGTTTTTTCAGATTCCACCATTGCCATTGCTTGATGAAAGTTTGGATCAAATACTTCATCTTGTGGATCGATTGGCTTAATATTAAATTTATCAAAAATACTTACAAGTTGTTTTAGAGTAAGCTCTACTCCATCCTTATAACTTTCTACTGTGGCAGTCTCTACCTCAATCGCAGCGTCTAAACTATCTTTTACTAGTAATATTTCTAAGCATATTTTTTCGATTGCATATTTTCTTGTTTTTTCAGTTTCCTCTAAAGATCTTTTACGTGCATTTTCTGCTTCTGCTTTTCCGTAAAGAACTGCCGCCTCTAGCTCTGCTATTTTTTCATTTTGCAAATTACTTTTTTCAATATCCTTTACGTCAATTTTGGACTTGCTAGTAGATTTAGTATTTTTTTTAACCATTATGTAAATTATTAATTATTAAGTTAATTTCATATATGGTGTCGAAATTTTAAATTTCAAGCTCTAGATTTAATTTTTTTCATTTTATTTTAGTTTTATCGTTAGTTAGTATTTCAAGTAGATTTGACTTAACTGTAATTTTTAATTGATAATGGTCAGCTAAACTTAACATTTAAATATTATGAAACAATCAATCATTGAAATAACAGAGAGAATAAAAGAGAAAAGCTATAAGACAAGGTCTGAGTATCTTAAGAAGCTTACCGTAATGAAAAATCGTGACCGTGGCACAGATAGGTTAGGTTGTGCAAATGTGGCTCATGCTATTGCGGCTCTCCCATCAGGTGATAAATTTAAGATAGTAGAGGAAAAAAAACCAAATTTAGCAGTTGTTACTGCCTACAATGATATGTTGTCAGCTCATAAGCCATATGAAGCTTATCCGCAAATAATAAGAGAAGCGCGCATGTATGGTGCAACAGCGCAAATGGCTGGTGGTGTTCCAGCAATGTGTGACGGAGTTACTCAGGGCGAACCTGGTATGGAGTTAAGTCTTTTTTCAAGAGATAATATTGCGATGGGAGCGGCTATTGGGTTGCATCATACTTTTGATGGCATGTTAATGCTTAGGTATATGCGATAAAATAGTACCTGGATTACTTATTGGGGCATTACACTTTGGCCACCTTCCTACAGTATTTTCTCCTGCAGGACCCATGTCAACAGGTATTGACAATACATACAAAATCAAAGGTGAGGGAGAAGTATGCTCAAGGACTTAGTGGGGAGAGAGGAGCTATTAGCTCAGAATCTGCCAGCTTATCATGGTGAAGGAACATGTACATTTTATGGTACAGCAAATAGTAATCAAATGTTAATGGAAGCCATGGGGCTTCACGTTCCTGGTGCCGCATTCATTCATCCGCATGAAGGGATAAGAAAAAGTATTACTGAAGAAGCTGTAAGACTAATTATTAATAATATTACGAAAGAAGAAACTATATCGATTGGCGAGCAAATAGACGAAAAAGTTATAGTTAACGCAATGGTGGCATTACTATCGACAGGTGGCTCAACCAATCACTTGATTCACTGGGTTGCAATTGCAAGGGCAGCTGGAATCATTATTGATTGGACCGATTTTAATGATTTAGCTATGGAGGTACCACTTCTTGCAAGTGTATATCCTAATGGAAAAGCAGATGTTAATGAATTTCAAGAAGCTGGTGGGCCAGCCTTCGTTATAAGGGAATTAATAGGCGCTGGTTGTATGTATCCAGATGCAGTTACAGTAAGTCACGGTGGTTTAATTGATTACACAAAAAAACCTGTATTAAAAAACAATGCTATTTATTGGTCTGACTTACCAGAGCAAAGTGGCGATGAAACTGTTGTTCGAAAAGCAGATAATCCATTTAGTGAAACCGGAGGTCTGAAATTGTTAAAAGGAAATATTGGAAGGTCTGTTATTAAAATATCAGCAGTTCCATTGGAAAAGCATATTATTGAGGCTCCTGCTCTAATTTTCAATAGCCAAGAAGAATTATTAATTGCTTTTGATGAAGGAAAGTTAGATCAAGATTTTATAGCTGTTGTAAGATTCCAAGGTCCAAAGGCAAATGGAATGCCCGAACTTCATAAATTGACTCCACCACTTTCAGTAATTCAAAGTAAGGGATATAAGGTTGCAATTGTGACGGACGGCAGAATGAGTGGAGCGTCAGGCAAAATACCAGCAGCCATTCATATGAGTCCCGAGGGTGCAGCTGGGGGGGATATCGCTAAAATAAAGGCTGGAGATTTAATTAGAGTTGACGCAACTAATGGTACATTAGATGTATTAATCGATTCTAAAGTTTGGAAAGAAAGAAAAATAGAGGAAATGACTGACGCTCAAAAATCTCAAAATTCACAAGGTATAGGTAGGGATCTTTTCTCAAGTATGAGGAAAAATGTACTATCTGCAGAAGAGGGTGCAATCACTTGGGTTGGTTAAAATAAATTAATATAATAAAGAGAAAAAATGAAACTAGACCTACAAGTAAGGATCCTTTGACCAGTGATTGTTTTAGCTAATATAGACTGCTGGCAGTTCCGCTCGCAGAAAGTCTATTAGCTGGGGGAATAAAAGTCTTGGAGGTTACCTTAAGATCTGAATGTGCATTAAAAGCTATTGAAGAAATATCAAAAAAAGTTTGTGCGTCTAGCCCAAGTACTTTGAGAACTCTTGCAGATGTTACTAATGCAAAGCTTGCTGGAAGTAAGTTTGCAGTTAGCCCTGGGTATACATCAGAAATGGGCGAAGCATGCTCTAAGATTAATCTTCCGTTGCTACCAGGAGTTTCAACAGGTAGCGAGGTAATGAAAGCCAATGGAGATGGTTTTTATTTTTTAAAATTATTTCCTGCAATTGCCGTAGGCGGCATTAATTTATTAAAAGGATTTGCAGGTCCATTTGCTGATATTTCATTCTGCCCAACCGGAGGCATTACATTAAAACCGCTAAAGATTTTTTAGCATTGTCAAATGTTCCTGTATGCGGTGGCACTTGGCTAACACCAAAAGAATTAATTAAGAAAAAAAATTGTGAAGAAGATCTTACATAAATATTTAAAAAAGATTAAAAAAAATAAAAAGTATTTTTTATCAAAAAAAGACATAATTTTTCTTGAAGCATTAAAATCAGATGGAATTCAAATTTCAAAAAAATACGATGATCTTTACAAAGTTAATCAATCTGAAATGCCAGCAGATATTCAGGCCGAAGCACTTGTTAAGTATCATGTGGAGTTAACTGGAATTTCTCGTAATATCAAATTTAAGTATTTTTTAAAAGAAATTATGTGTGAAGAAGTAACAAAGCAATCAATGAATAAATTAATTAACAGTTTAAATGATCAGGTAATACACTTACTTAATGATTGTGAAGTAACATCAGGTTTAACTGAACTAAAAAACAAAACCAATAATATTCCATGGATGGTTGCATCGGGAGGTGACCAAGAGGAGATAAGATATTTGTTCAAAAAAAATAAAATAGATTTATTTTTTAGTGAGGGCATCTATGGAAGCCCAAGCTCAAAGCATGAGATTATAGAAAAAAAATTAAAGAATCATAACTTTCTTCCAGCATTATTTTTAGGCGATTCCTTGTATGATATTCAAACAGCAAAAAAATATGATTTAGATTTTGTTTTTATATATGGGTGGACGGATCTAGAGGAGTGGGAAAAAGTTTGTGCCGATTATGGTTTAGATTATATTGAGAAAGTAAAAGATTTAATCTAACCTAATTTATTAATAATTTTAGTCGTACTTTTCCCTTTAACAACAGGTATTAAAATTACCTTTCCATTCCATTCTTGAATTTCAATTGCACCAACGACATTTTTTTTACTGTAGTCATCACCCTTCATTAAAATATCAGGTTTTATTAATTTTATGAGTTTGATGGGCGTAGATTCATTAAATAAAATAACCGCATCAATTGATTCTAGAGCACAGAGAACTCTAGCTCTATCCGCCTCACTTACAATAGGTCTATTTTTGCCTTTTATAGTTTTAATGGAGGAGTCTGAATTCAGACCTAATATCAAATAATCAACCTGAGATTTTGCCTTCTCTAGGTAAGTTACATGACCTGAATGCAATATATCAAAGCAACCATTTGTAAATACTAATTTTCTTATTTTTATTTTTTAATTCATTAGATTAGATTTAATAAAACACTTTTTAAAATAATTTTATTTTCTTGGCCTCGTTTTTGACTTTGAAGTTCTTCAAGTAATTCAGTATTTTTAATGGGAGGTGGCCAACTTCCAAATCTTCTTCACCGCTGAGAAGCTTGCATCAACTGAGACTCCCGCAACTATACTTGCTGCTAGTGTTGATATTACTGTATCTCCAGCACCCGATACATCAAAAACTTGCCTGGATGATGAGGTTGGATAATTAATCGCTTTATTACTATTTACGTATTTTATTCCAAAGTCGCCCATTGTCATCGCAATAAATTCAAATTCATATTTTTTTACTATTTTTTTTAGTGAATATTCAAGCAATTCTTCATCCTTATTATGAATATTTGATAGCAAAAATGCTTCTTTTTTGTTTGGAGTAATAGCGGTAGCACCTCGGTACTTTTCGAGATCTTTACCTTTTGGATCTACTAGAACAGGAATTTTTTTTCTAGTAGCAGTTTGTATTATTTTGTGAAGAATAGGTTTTGTTAATAAACCTTTTTCATAGTCTGAGATAACCACTACACTTGGATTTTTTTTAAGTAAGGTTAATATTTTTTTTAATTCGATGTTACTTATTCCTAATGAAGGCTCTTCATCATCGATTCTAACAACTTGTTGCTGCCCACTCATAATCCTAGTTTTTGTGGTCGTTGGCCTTTTAGTTTTAATTAAAAATTTTTTAGAGATTAATTTTTCTTTAACCATATCTACTGCGATTTTTGCCAGAAATATCATTACTAATTTCACCAACTAAAATTGGTTTGATCCCGAGCCCTTGAAGATTAAGGGCAACATTACCTGCGCCGCCAATTCTTTCAATTTGTGAGGTCTTCTTTAATATGGGAACTGGGGCTTCAGGAGAAATTCTATCAACATTACCAAAAATATATTGGTCAAGCATGATATCCCCAACAACTAAACACCATTTATTTTTAGCATTAAAATTATTAGTAACTACATTAATGAGATTATCTTTCAATTTTATGCATACCTATCTTTTTGTAGAAGATAATTTTGGACATAGTCTGTGACCCCTTCTTTCAAAGTGTTTAATTTTAAATCAAAACCCAACGATTCTATTTTATCAAGGTTAGCTTGAGTATAGTACTGATATTTGTTTCTTAAATCATTTGGCATGTCAATATACTTAATGTCTGAATTTTCTCCTTTAACATTATGGATGACTGATTCAGCAAGTTCTTTAAATGAACCAGTCTGGCCTGTCCCAACGTTATATAGCCCTGAAATATTATTATTTTTTACTACAGACTCTAGCAAAATTAACTGCATCTTTTACATAAATAAAATCTCTAAGTTGCTCTCCGTCTTTGTAGTCTTTATAGTTTAATCTGACCATCTTGCTTAAATTGTTCAAAAGCATGCAAAACCACACTTGCCATTCTATTTTTATGGTATTCATTTGGGCCGTAAACATTAAAAAATTTAAGCCCACACCATTGAGGCGGAATTAATTTTTTAGTTTTAATCTCATTTTGAATCCATCTATCAAAAAAATGCTTTGAGTATCCATAAGGATTGAGTGGAGAAAGTTGGCTTAATGTTGATTCATTATCTACGTAACCACTTTCACCATCGCCATAAGTTGCAGCTGAGCTCGCGTAAATAAAGGGTACATTTTTATTGGCACAAAAATTCCAAAGCATCTGGCTGAACCTAATATTATAATGAAGTAGTCGATTAAAGTTAGATTCGGTGGTAGCACTTATAGCTCCCATATGAATTACTGCGGAAATATTTTTTTTATCACTTAGATATTTTTCTAAATCATCTTTTGCAATATATTCAATGAACTTACGCTTATTAAAATTATTTTCTTGTTGCTCATTTATTAAATCATCAACAATCACAAAGTCATCAAAATTCATTTGTGTATTTAAATGCCAAGCAATCATACTTCCAATCATCCCACCTCCACCTGTGAGAATTATCATTTTGAAATAGCCTTCACTTTGTTATACATTTTCTTTGTTAAGTTCGAAGCACTATTCTCTTTTTTCTGAGTCCACTTGTGATCTATCCATCCTTGTATATTTGTATCAATTATTTCTGACATTGCATTAATCCATTCTTCATTAGCATTTAATGCAGGAATATAATCATATTCTTGTCCACCATGTTCCATGAATATATTTTTACCTTCAATATTTATCTCCTCTAATGTTTCAAGACAGTCACTCATAATTTCGTTAACGACTTCATGAATTTTTTTATTTTTTTGGTCTTGACCAAGTGCGCTAATAATATCTGTAAAATATGGCTTTAACCATTCAGCTTTTCCAAAGCGCGATTGAAAGCAAATTTGATATTCATCCTCTTTTAATTTTAACGATTCAGCCAAAAGCCGACCTGTTTTAAGGCATTCACAATGATAAGGGTCTCCTTGCATTAGGGATTTTTTTGGTACCCCATGAAAACTTATGACAAGTTTGTTTGGCTTGCCATTCTTTGCCCAGAAATCCTGCACAGATTTTTTTAAAGCTGTTATATAAGGAAGTTGATCGTGATAGTTTCTAATTGTTCTAATTTCAGGAACATTCCTTGATTTTAATAAAATACGCCAAAGACTATCCATCGAAGAAGCAGTTGAGGATGCTGCATATTGAGGGTAAAGAGGAAATAGTAAAATCTTTGTACAATTTTTTGATCTTAATTTGTCGTAAGCTTTATCAAATGATGGTTGTCCGTAGCTCATTGCTAACTCAACCTCTATTGGCTCTAAATATTTTTTTTGTATTAAGATTCGTAATAACCTAGTTTGTTCTTTTGCATTAACCATTAATGGAGAACCTTTATTGGTCCATATTTGCTTATATTTTTTAGCTGAAGCTGAAGGCCTGAATACTAAAATAATAAAATGAAGAATTAACCACCAAATAAATCTTGGTATTTCTACAACCCTTCGGTCCATAAGAAATTGACCCAAGTACCTCCTTAAAGCCTTAGGGGTAGGAGATTCTGGAGTTCCAAGATTGGAAATAATGATTCCAATTTTTGGAGTGTCACCATGTGTATAGGAAGGCTCGGGTCGAAAGTAGCTCATATTTTAATCTATATTATTTAATTGATTTGCCTAACAGTTTAGCAGTGATATCAACAATTGGAATGACTCTTTCGTAAGCCATTCTTGTTGGACCTATGACTCCCAAGGTCCCAAGAATCTCTCCATCGGACTTATAAGGAGCCGTAATAATGCTGCATTCGTCTAAAGCTTGGTAGCCTGATTCTTCTCCAATAAAAATTTGAATCCCATCAGCTTGATGGCTTTTTTCAAGTAATTGTAACAAGTTTGATTTTTGTTCGAAGATTTCAATAATTTTTCTGATACTTGAAACATTTTGAGACAGTTCTTCATTATTAAGAAGATTTCGTTGCCCAGCCATTATCAAATTATTATTTTGGTTGCAGTCCTCTGTTGTTTTAATTGCTGCACTCATGAGTGCAGTCATTTTATTTTTCATTGATTTTAGTTCGACTAATAACTTGCTCTTAACATCCTCAACATCACAACCCATATAATTCTCATTAAAGTAGTTTGTAGCTTCTATTAGTGCAACTTGATCATAATCTTTTTCAGTATCAAGAACTCGATTTTGAACAGCACCATTATTTGTCACAATAATAACGAGAATTTTATTTTTTGAAAGGTTTAGAAATTCAATATGCTTGAATGTTAATTTTTTTAAACGGGGAATCATCACTACACCAGCAAATTTGGTTAGATAGGAGAGTGTATCGGCAGCTGTGTTTATTAAGTCCTTGTTGTCTGACGGAGCTAAATTACTTTTAAGAGAAAGTATTTCAGAGTCATTTAATGTTTTTTTTGAAACCAAGCTGTCAACAAAAAATCTGTAGCCCTTTTGTGTTGGAACTCTTCCGGAAGAAGTATGCGGACTTGCTATGAAGCCTGCTCCCTCTAAGTCCTTCATAATTGTTCTTATTGACGCAGAACTTAGGTCTAATCCAGTTGTTGTACATAATGTTTTTGAAGCCACTGGGTTGCCATCATTAATATGATGGGTTATTAATGCTTTTAAAAGAATTTGTGCTCTTTTATCAAGTTCCATGTAAATAAGTAATTAATTAGTTAATTGAATTGTTATTGCTTTAAAATACCTAGTATAAGTTTTATTTTACTGATTCAAACGAAAGATAGCTAGCTTTTATAGATAGATATGAAATTACAAAAAATTGCAATTATTGGTAAATATCCGTCAACCATTGAGTCGAAGGATATTCATTCACAAATCATTGAGCTTATTACCCATCTTAGTAGTAGGGGATTCGACTTGTTTATCGAAAAAAAAACACAACAACAGATTAAGTTAAGTAAATACATAACTATTGATTTAAAAGATGTTGGCTCTAAAGTGGATGTTGCAATTATTGTTGGCGGCGATGGGACCATGCTAGGGGTAGCAAGGTCTTTGGTTGACTTCAATATTCCATTAATTGGGATTAATCAGGGCCGCTTTGGATTCTTGGCAGATATAAGTGCTTCTAATATGCGACAAGCTATCGATAGTATTTTGGACGGAGAATTTATACAAGATAACCGTATGTTGCTTGATACAAAAATTATACGAAACAATAAAACTATCTATGAGTCATTTTCACTAAATGATGTTGTGGTAAAGAGCGGACTTAGATTAATTGAGCTAGAAGTTAAAATTGATAATAAGTTTGTTCATACCCAGAGGTCAGATGGGATAATTGTAAGCACACCTACGGGAACTACAGCATACGCACTCTCTGCTGGAGGGCCTATTTTACATCCAAACCTTGATGCGATTTCGATTGTACCGATTAATCCTCATACCTTGAGTAATAGACCAATCGCTATTGATGCAACAAGTGAAATAGATATAAAGATTGTCCAAATGGAGGAAGCTTCATTGAGTATCGATGGCCAAATTAAATTTCCTCTTGATATGAGAGATAAGATTCAAGTCACCAAAGCTAAAAGAACCATTTCAATATTGCATCCAAAGAATTATTGCTATTTTGATATGCTAAGAAAAAAACTAAACTGGGGCTAGGCTTTTATGCTCGAAAATTTAACAATTAAAAACTACGTAATTGTAGGTGAACTTAATCTAAATTTTTCTGAGGGTTTCTCCGTTTTAACAGGAGAAACTGGAGCAGGAAAGTCTATTTTAATAGATGCTCTTTCTTTGGCATTAGGGCAAAGAAGTGAGAGTGGAGTGGTAAGAAAGAATTCAGATAAAGCAGATATATCGGCATCATTTGACATTAAAAATAATAAGTTTGCTCAGGAGTGGCTCTCTGAAAATGAATTCGATTCCGAGGAAAATGAACTTATTTTAAGGAGAGTCATTTATGTCGATGGAAAATCAAAAGCCTTCATAAACGGCATACCAGCAAATATTTCACAGGTTAAGGCCTTAGGAGAGTACTTGGTCGATATTTATAGTCAGAACTCTCACCACTCACTTTTAAAGATTTCAACACAGAGAGAGATACTGGATAGTTTTTCTGGGCATAATAAAGAAGTAGCTGAAACAAAGTTATCGTTTAAAGTTTGGCAGGAACTCTATTCTGAGAATCAGGAGTTTGAGAAAAATAAAGAAAACTATGTTGAAG
This sequence comes from uncultured Methylophilaceae bacterium, assembly GCA_905182075.1. Lineage (GTDB taxonomy): Bacteria > Pseudomonadota > Gammaproteobacteria > Burkholderiales > Methylophilaceae > BACL14. Next base: position 667,278 of record CAJIZS010000001.1, read on the forward strand.
AATTGAGAGAGCTTCAAGACAAAAATTCAGAGTTTTTAAAGTTAGATTTTAGTTCTTCGGGCTGGGAAAAATTACAAAAAGACCACAAGATTCTTGCTAGCGGGAATGAGCTTATAGAAGGCGTTAAGATATGTCTCTCTAACCTGGAGTTAGATGATAATTCATTAAATAAAACTATGAGTAAATTATTAGCTAAGTTATGGTTGCCATAGATAGTAGACTTGAAACTCAAAAAAAAATAATTGATTCATTAGAAATAGACTTATCTGCTGATGCAGGGAGCTCAATAATTATTTGCATTCCCTTGAGACTAATGAGGGGCTGCAGGATGAGATTGAAACCAAAATACAATCTGTATTTGATTTTTGTAGAAAATACCGTATTAAGCCTATTGAATTAGAAGCTCAAAGCCGAGAATGGCATCATAGATTGGAAAAATTAAATATTTTACTAGGTGAAGAAGGGGCATCTCTTGCAGTTAAGGATGCAAAAGTTAAGTATGATCGATGCGCAAATAAATTAACAATAAATAGAGAAAATACGGCAACTTCTTTAAGTAAAATTATTACAGAAAAGCTTAATCAATTATCTTTTAAAGATGCAGATTTTTTAGTAAGTCTAAAACCAATTCAACCAAGCCTTAACGGAAATGAACAAGTTGAATTTTTAATTTCTACACATATGAATGCTGATTCTAAGCCAATTCAGAAGGTTGCCTCTGGCGGAGAGTTATCAAGAATTAGCTTAGCGATAAGGGTTGCATCTATATCTGAAGCAGATGTCCCCTCTATGATTTTTGATGAGGTGGATGTTGGTATTGGAGGAGGTGTTGCGGAAGTTGTTGGAAAATTGTTACAAAATCTTGGTAACGGCAATCCTGCAACTCAGGCAAGAGATTTAAGCCTGATGAATGAGCACTATAAAGTAACAAAAGAAATTATAAATAATGAGACAGTAAGCGCCATTAAATTACTTGACGAGAATCAACGTATAGAAGAAATTGCTAGAATGTTAGGCGGGTTAAAAATAACTGAAGCTACAATTGATCACGCTAAAGAAATTTTAAGTTAATTTTCTTTGTGGCACTTATCAATATTTTCTTTTCCACCCAAGCGGCAGCTGCAAGGTTTTTTCATGCAGTCAGCAGTAATATATAATGAATGATCAATTATTTTAAAGCCTAATTCTTCGGCAACTTGTTCTTGAATTCTCTCAATATCATTCATTAACAAACTCTGTGACATGTCCACATTGGAGGCAGACAATATGATCATGATGGCTCTTTTCATTGAGCTCAAAAACAGCCTTGCCACTTTCAAAGTGATGTCGGATTAATAAACCTGCTTGCTCAAATTGGGTTAACACTCGATAAATCGTTGCAAGCCCAACTTCTTCACCACCACCTATCATTTCTTTGTATATGTCTTCAGCTGTCAGATGCTTTTCTTTGCTTCGTTCAAATATATCCAAAACTTTTATTCTTGGGAGAGTTGCTTTTAATCCTGATTCTTTAAGGTTCATATGATCTGCCATGTTTTATATCTCCAAATATATTCAATAACCATCCAATTCAAATGTTATATTATCAATGTTTACAAATAAAGTCCCAATCTATGCGATTAATTTTAATTTTTTTATTACTTAACCTAACAGCTTGCTCCTTAATTGGGACCAATACTAATTCTGAGGAAGATACAAGTGAGGTCGAAACTGACACTAGTATCTCTTTAGTACCGTTTATAAATTTGGCTATTAAAATGTTACCTGAAACTTATAGGCTTGAAGTTCAACAAGGAAATGAAATTAATGCAGACATGCTAATGAAGCTTAAACCAGATATGACAACATCTCAGGTGAAGTTTATTTTAGGTACGCCGCTTATCCAAGATAGCTTTCATAAGGATAGATGGGACTATGTGTATGTGATGAGAAAAGAGGGTAAGGTAATAGAATCGAGGCACGTTGTTTTACTTTTCAAAAATGAATTACTAAGCGAAATCAAGGGAGATGTAATTGAATCAAACAATAAGGTGGGTCTTGAGGATGATGAAGCAACTGTAAGGTTTGACTCAGAAGCACTTCCAAGAGAAGATACTGTTAATAATGACACAGTGAAAGAGAAGGTTACTTTTGGAGAGTCTGCAACTGGCTCTACAAAGATAGTGCAAGAAAATAAAGAGTTAATGATTAAGAATAAAGAACTAAATCCGGTGATTAGTTCATCTGACTCAGCAGGTAACGTCGTAAGAGACGATATAGCTGACTCTTTGCCAGATGAAGATCAACCTGGATACTTCGAATTATTAATTGAAAGTATAGGATTTTAATTATGCCAGAGTCTTTAAAAGTCATTGTTGTTGGGGCCACCGGTAAAATGGGCCAAACAATATCACATCAAGTGCATGGTGACCCTTCACTAGAGTTATTTGCAGCAATTGATCTCGAGTCATCCGGGAGGATTGGCAAGGATGTTGGAGAATTAATTGGGTTAAATACAGGTATAAAAATTAGTTCAGATTTTGAATCATCACTAGAGGAAGCTGATGCAGTTATTGACTTTACAAGGCCAGAAGCTAGTTTAAAGTTCATTGAGTTGTGCGCAAGAAATAATGTAGCTTATGTTCTAGGAACCACTGGTTTTTCTGATCAAGAAAAAATACTAATAACTGAGCTATCAACAAAAATACCGATTTGTTTTTCTCCTAATATGAGTATTGGTGTAAATTTAACACTTAAAATTCTAAAGCAACTAAGATTTTACAGCACGACTATGATATTGAAATAATTGAATCCCATCATAAGTATAAAGTTGATGCACCTTCAGGCACATCATTGAGGTTAGGTGAGTCAGTAGCAAAAGCCTTGCTATTATTGATGCTATTGAATATCTAAAGTGGATGAATCTTGAAAGAAAAGAAAATGAAATTGGTTTTTCAACAATAAGAGGCGGGGATATAGTTGGGGAGCATACGGTCATGTTTGCAGGCGAAGGAGAAAGAGTAGAGTTAACTCATAAGGCTAGTAGCAGATCTACTTTTTCTAAAGGTGCGATTACCGCTGTTAAATTCTTAAGGGATAAGAAAACGGGTTTATTTGATATGTTCGATGTTTTAGGACTAAAGGACTGAAATTTGATGAAGTTTAAATTGAAGAAAATTCTTTAATGCTTTATTTAATCTTGTCTGGCCTATAAACCACCCGTTTGCTTCATCTAGAGACACCATAACTTCGAGGATTTTTTTTTGCATAAATTGCCGGCCATCTTAGTGCTTGCAGACGGAACAAAGTTTCGAGGCTTCTCAATTGGTTCCACCGGTTCATCAACTGGTGAAGTTTGTTTTAATACATCAATGACTGGTTACCAAGAAATTTTTACAGACCCATCTTATTTTGGACAAATAATATCTTTTACTTATCCTCATATTGGTAATACTGGAATAAATTTGGAGGACAATGAGTCTGATCAGGTTCATGCCAAAGGTATTATTATTCGAGATTTATCTCTAATTCATTCAAATTTTAGATCAAATCTTTCCCTTTCTGATTTTTTGAAACAAAAAAATATAATTGGAATAGCAGGGATTGATACAAGAAGCCTAACAAAACATTTGAGAGAGTTTGGCAGTCAATCTGGATGTATTATTGCGGGGGATATAAATGAAGAAAAAGCTTACCAAGATGCTAAAAATTATGGAGGTTTGGTTGGTTTAGATTTGGCTCAAGTTGTTACCACAAAAAGTCCTTATGTTTTTCAAGAGGGAGAGTGGTCGTTAGGAAAAGGCTTTCAAAAAAATCTTAAAGAAAAATATCATGTGGTTGCTTATGACTTTGGGATTAAAAGAAATATTTTAAGAATGCTAGTTTCTAGAGGCTGCAAGGTGACTGTAATGCCGGCTAAAACTTCTGCTGATGAATTACTCGCTATGAAACCGGATGGTGTGTTCTTATCAAATGGCCCGGGTGACCCAGAGCCATGTAAGTACGCTATTGATAATATTAAAGTTTAATTAAAAAAAATTTGCCTATATTTGGGATTTGTTTGGGTCATCAAATTATTGCTCTTAGCATTTGGTTCCAATACTTATAAAATGAAATTTGGTCATCATGGTGCAAATCATCCTGTTCAAGAATTAAGATCCCGAAAGGTTTTAATCACAAGTCAGAATCATGGTTTTGCTGTGGATTCTAGCTCTCTTTCAAAAAATTTAAAGATTACTCATTTATCTAATTTTGATAAAACTCTACAAGGTATTGAAAGAATAGATGTTCCTGCGTTTGGTTTTCAAGGCCACCCTGAAGCGAGTCCCGGCCCCATCTGACGTAGGTTATCTTTTTGATAAATTTATAAAAATGATTGATTTAAGGAAGGTGAATTGAGTAAAAGACAAGACATAAAAAGTATTTTAATTATAGGTGCTGGACCAATCGTCATTGGACAGGCTTGTGAATTTGATTATTCTGGCGCTCAAGCATGTAAGGCCTTAATGGAAGAGGGCTATCGAATTATTTTAGTAAATTCAAACCCTGCAACCATTATGACTGATCCTAATATGGCTGATGCGACCTATATCGAACCAATTCAATGGCAAGTAGTTAGTAAAATAATTGAAAAAGAAAAGCCTGACGCACTCTTGCCAACAATGGGGGGACAAACTGCATTAAGGCCACTAGATTTAGATAAGAATGGTATTTTAAGTAAATTTAATGTCGAGATGATAGGAGCTAGTAAAGAAGCTATTGATAAAGCGAAGACAGACAAAAATTTGCAGATATGTATAAAATTGGTTTAGCTTCTGCTAAGTCATTTATAGCTCACAGTCTCGAAGAAGCATTTCAAGTTCAAGCAAATATTGGATACCCAGCAATAATTAGACCATCATTTACTATGGGTGGAAGTGGAGGAGGCATTGCTTATAATCGAGAGGAATTCATTTTAATTTGTGAAAGAGGGCTTGATGCTTCACCAACAAAAGAGCTGTTGATTGAAGAGTCATTGTTGGGGTGGAAGGAGTATGAATTGGAAGTACTTAGAGATTCAAATGATAATGTGCATTATCATTTGTTCCATTGAAAATTTAGACCCGATGGGTGTTCATACTGGAGATTCTATAACAGTTGCTCCTGCCCTTACCTTAACAGATAAAGAATACCAAATAATGCGTAAGCCTCGATTGATGTTTTAAGGGAAATAGGTGTGGATACAGGTGGTTCAAACGTCCAGTTTGCAGTTAATCCAGATGATGGGAGAATCGTTGTTATTGAGATGAACCCAAGAGTTTCAAGATCCTCAGTTGCATCAAGGCAACTGGCTTTCCAATTGCAAAGATAGCAGCAAAATTAGCAGTAGGTTACACTTTGGATGAACTAAGATAATGATATTACAGGCGGTAAAACACCTGCATCATTTGAGCCAACTATTGATTATGTGGTTACAAAAATACCTCGCTTTGCTTTTGAGAAATTCCCAGGTTCTAAACTTAACTACTGCAATGAAGTCTGTTGGCGAAGTTATGGCAATTGGCAGAACTTTTCAAGAATCATTTCAAAAAGCACTTACGGGTCTTGAGGTGGCTCTGATGGGCTTAATGAAATGTCCTGTTACATGATGGCGATATTTATCAAGAATTAAGCGAACCAGGCCCTGAACGAATTTGGTTCTGGCGATGCATTTAGAGCAAGGATTATCAATTGATGAAGTTTTTGAGCATTCAAAGATAGATCCATGGTTTTTGACTCAAATAAAAGATTTATTGATTTGAGAAGCCCTATTAAGGGAAAGACTTGCTTAATACCTAATAGATGAAATTTTTAGCTTAAGTCTAAAGGGTTTTCTGATAGTCGTATTGCAGATATTTTGGGAATATGAAAACTTAATTAGGGAGCTATAGAGATATAGCTATAATATACACCCTAGTTTTCAAAAGAGTTGATACCTGTGCAGCAGAATTTTCGACTGAAACGGCCTACATGTATTCTACTTATGAAGGAAATATGTGAGTCACTGCCTACAGATAATAAAGAAAATAATTTTATTGGGGCGGTCCGAATAGAATTGGGCAAGGGGATTGAGTTTGATTACTGTTGTGTTCACGCAGCTTTGCCATGCGAATGTGGTTATGAAACAATAATGATAAATTGTAATCCAGAAACTGTTTCAACAGATTACGATATATCAGATCGTCTTTATTTTGATCCAGTTACATTAGAAGATGTTCTTGAGATAGTATAAGGAAAATCCTTTTGGTGTAATTGTTCAGTATGGAGGGCAAACTCCTTTAAAGATTTCTAAGGCTCTTGAGGAGAATGGAGTCCCTATTATCGGAACCTTACCAGACGATATTGACGCAGCTGAAGACCGCGAGAGATTTCAAAAAATACTAGTTGATTTAAAGTTAAAGCAACCTCCAAATAGGATTGCAAAAACTATAGACGAAGCTGAAAAGTTAGCAGAAGAAATTGGTTTTCCTTTATCCGTTTCGTACATAAGTTTTAGGTGGTAGAGCTATGGAAATAGTTCATGAGAAAAAAGATTTAAATAGATATATGAGGGAAGCTGTAAATAGTCTATAATTGAGGAACCCATTTAATTGGATAAATTTTTGAATAATGCTGTTGAAGTTGATGTAGATGCTATTTCTGATGGGGAAGATGTGGTGGTCGGAGGCATAATGGAACATATTGAGCAAGCAGGCGTTCACTCTGGAGATTCGGCTTGTTCGCTTCCTCCTTACAGCGTCTCTCTTGAGTAATTACAGAAATTGAAACCCAATCTATAAGGATTGCAAAGGAATTAAATGTTGTGGGTTTAATGAATATTCAATTTGCAATAAAGAATGATGTTTTTATTATTGAAGCAAACCCAAGAGCATCAAGAACTGTACCATTTATTGCAAAAGCCTACGATGAGCCATATAGGGGCTAAATGTATGGCAGGTGAAACATTGAAATCACAGCACATAACTAAAGAAATAACTCCAAGAGTTTTTCTCAGTAAAAGAAGCTGTTTTTCCTTTTAATAAATTTCCTAACGTTGATCCTATTTTAGGTCCTGAAATGAAATCTACTGGGGAAGTTATGGGAACAGGTGGTTCGTTTGCCGAGGCCTTCATTAAGTCGCAACTTGGCGCGTCCATGGTTTTACCAAAATCAGGTAAAGCATTCATTAGCGTTAAGAAAGAAGATCACTTGAATGTTGTTGATATTGCTGAGTCACTTAGCAAGCTTGGATTTTCATTAGTCGCAACAAAGGGAACAGCTCAGGTTCTCTCTGAGAGCGGATTAAAAGTTCATGCTGTAAATAAAGTTGCTGAAGGTAGGCCCCACATAGTTGATATGATTAAAAATGATGAAATTGACTTTATAGTTAATATAACCGAAGATAAACGAGCAATTGAAGATTCTTATGAGATAAGAAGAAATGCCCTTCAGAATAAAATAACTTATTACACTACTCTTGCCGGTGCAAAAGCTGCATGTATTGGTATGAACTATGTTGACGAACTGCATGTGAACTCTCTGCAAGACTTGCATAATATAAAGTCTTAAAATAAACTCAATTTGATTACATTATATTAAAATCAAATATTTATTTAGTTAGGAATTATAATGTTACAATTCTGAGTTGCTCATGACAATTAAAGCAAAGAGTGTTAAGAATCTTGAAACTATTGAAAGACCTAAGATTTCACAACAAATTGGTGAGGCAAGGGATAAAGGTGATTTATCTGAAAATGCTGAGTATCACGCTGCTAAAGAAGAACAAGGCTTCATTGAAGGAAGAATTCAAGATATTGGATCTAAGTTATCTCGATTACAAGTCATTGATGTTAGGCGGCCGATGTGTATTTGGAACGACTGTTGTTATTCAGGATCTTGATTCTGAGGATGAGGTTGAATACCAAATTGTTGGAGATGATGAGGCAGATGTTAAAAGTAAAAAAATTTCAATTAACTCACCATTAGCTAAATCATTAATCGGAAAGCAAGAAGAGGATGATGTTGAATTCGAAACCCCTGGTGGTCGAAAGAATTTTGAAATATTAAGTGTTAAATATATATAAAGTATGAATATTTTTTTTGAAAAATTTTCAATAGTTCTGACTTCTTTGTGGGTAGGGGGATTATGGGCGATGCTTATGGTTACAACTATATTGTTTAATAAAATACCTGGCAACTATATAGCAACTGCAATAGCATTAGATATGCTTTTATTTATGAATTTATTTGGGGTAACTAGCTCCTTTATTCTTTTATTTATTGGGTTTAAGTCAACGGGTGCTACATTTTTAAAGAGTAGTGTTTTTTGGCTAATCATTATTTTATTGCTAATTATTTCTATTAGTTATTTTGGTATTAATCCATTTTTAGAGAGTTTAAATGTTAACGATTTACCTAAAGAGCTTATGGAGGGGGTCTTTGCAGAACGTTTTGACAATTGGTATGGTATTGCAAGTATTGCTTACCTTATTGAATGCGTTTTAGGTATTTTCTTGTTACTTAAGATCCGTTAGATTAAGGTAGAGTAATTTTTGATTTTTGTGACGCTTTAAAAATTACAAATTGCCGCCCAATATGATTCACTCTTTCTGCTCGAATTTTTTCGCATAGTGAGTTTAGAATTAAATCTCTTTTAACTTTTAAATGTGCTTTAACTTGTATTTTTATTAATTCATGGGCATCTAAATTAGTTTCAATTTCTTTTGAAACTCCTAAAACAGCTTCTGATTACCGATAATTACAACGGGTTTTAGTTTGTGAGATAGACTTTTTAAATATGAAATTTGTTTTGATGTAAGCATTTGATAATAGAGTATTCTTAAATTTAAAATGATTTGATGGGTATCATAGCAGATGAATAAAACTAATAAAAATTGGATTAAAGAACATATTGCTGATACATATGTAAAAAAAGCTCAATTGGACGGATATAGATCAAGAGCTGCTTATAAATTAATTGAAATTAATCAGAAGTACAGGTTGTTTAAGAAAAATATGAACGTAGTAGATCTTGGCTCAGCACCAGGTGGTTGGTCCCAAGTTGCAGCTAAATTGGTTGGTGATTCGGGGAAAGTATTCGCAGTAGATTTACTGGATATGACTCCCATTAAAAATACTGAGTTTATTTTCTGTGGTTAGAGGATATAATGAATGTAGTTTATCTAGATAAAAGAATATTAAATTTAGATATAGACCTTGTAATTTCAGATATGGCCCCCAATATTAGTGGTATAAAAATGGTTGATCAGCAAAGAGCTATCAATCTTAATGAATTAGCACTGGATTTTGCTAAAAAACATTTGAAACAAAATGGATGTTTTTTGGTCAAGAGTTTTATAGGCGCTGATTTTGATAACTATATTAAATCAATTAAAACTTTATTTAAAAAAGTTATTAGAGTTAAGCCAGAAGCCTCAAGAAGTAGAAGTTCAGAAATATTCATTCTAGCTTATAAAGAAATTAAATGATTAAAATTTTAAAACATAATTTATATATAATATTTTAGCTAGCTAAATAAAAGGTGAAATATTGAATAATAATACAATTAAAAGTATAGCAATATGGATTGGGATTGGTCTCGTTATGATGACTGTTTTCAATCAATTCTCTGGGTCTACTAGGCTAGAAAACAAATTAGTTTACTCTCAATTTATGGCGCAAGTAAAGTCTGGAAACATTGCTAAGGTAGAGATTGATGGCAATAATATTTATGGGCAAACGATAGAGGGCAAGCGATTTAAAACCTATGCTCCAACTGACCCATGGCTGGTTTCAGATTTACTTAAAAATAATGTCATAGTAGATGCTAAGCCTGCAGAGAAACAGTCTTTTCTAACTAGTATTTTTATCTCATGGTTTCCTATGATTCTTTTGGTAGGCGTATGGATATTCTTTATGAGACAAATGCAGGGCGGAATGTCTGGTAAAGGCGGTCCTATGTCATTTGGAAAAAGCAAAGCTAAGTTAATGGAAGTCAAATAAAACTACTTTTTCTGATGTCGCTGGCTGTGATGAAGCCAAAGAAGAGGTTGCAGAGTTAGTAGATTTTTTAAAAGATCCAACAAAATTTCATAAGCTAGGGGGAAACATCCCTAGGGTGTTCTTATTGTAGGGCCTCCTGGAACAGGTAAAACATTATTAGCAAGAGCAATTGCAGGTGAAGCAGAGGTGCCGTTCTTTACAATTTCTGGATCAGATTTTGTTGAAATGTTTGTAGGTGTAGGTGCTGCAAGAGTAAGAGATATGTTTGAGCAAGCAAAAAAAACTTCTCCATGCATTATTTTTATTGATGAAATTGATGCAGTAGGAAGAAGTAGAGGTGCAGGTACGGTGGTGGCAACGATGAGCGTGAGCAAACATTAAATCAATTATTAGTTGAGATTAGGCTGGTTTATAGAAAGTAGAAGTAATTGTAATGGGTGCTACTAATAGAGCTGATGTTTTAGATAAAGCTTTACTTAGACCAGGCAGATTTGATCGACAAATTATGGTTGGCTTACCAGATATCAAAGGCAGGGAAGAAATTCTAAAAGTTCATATGAGAAAAGTACCTGTATCTGACGACGTTGAACCCTCTATTATAGCAAGAGGCACACCAGGTTTCTCTGGAGCAGATTTAGCAAACCTAGTTAATGAAGCAGCTTTATTCGCTGCAAGATCAAGTAATAGTAAAGTAAGTATGGTTGAATTTGAAAAAGCTAAAGATAAAATTATGATGGGTGCAGAAAGAAAATCAATGGTTATGAGTGAAGATGAACGAATGAATACTGCATATCATGAATCCGGTCATGCAGTTGTAGCGAAGTTGTTGCCAAATGCTGACCCAGTTCATAAGGTAACAATCATGCCTAGGGGCTATGCATTAGGATTAACATGGCAACTTCCCGAATTTGATAGATTTAGTAACTTTAAGACTAAGATGCTTGAAGAGATATCAATACTATTTGGTGGGCGTATTGCTGAGGAAGTATTTATGAAGCAAATGTCTACAGGTGCCGGAAATGATTTTGAAAGAGCAACAAAGCTTGCAAGAGATATGGTGACTAAATATGGTATGTCAGACAAGCTCGGAACGATGGTTTACGCTGATGAAAACCAAGAGTCAATTTTTGGTGGTTCCAAATCTATTTCCGAGGCAACACAGCAAGTTGTTGACTCTGAGATTAGATCTATATTAGACGATCAGTATAAGGTTGCTAGAAAACTAATAGAAAAAAATAAAAAGAAAATTGAAGCCATGGCAAAAGCTTTACTTGAGTATGAAACAATAGACAGTAACCAGATTAATGATGTGATGGCCGGTAAAAAAGTTAGACCACCAAAACCATCAAAAAGTAAGGCAAGCCCTAAAAATACTAAAGGCCCATCAGGGGGAAGTACTTCTACTATAACGCCCCAACCAACGGCTAAATCTTAAAAGTAGTGGGGGTTTAATCCCCCCTATTTTCATTATGACTAAAATTCATAATCTCCTTAAAAAAAATGAACCAATAGTCATGGGTATATTGAATGTCACTCCAGATTCTTTTTTTGACGGAGGTAAGTTTAATAATATAGATTCTGCATTAATACATTCTGAAAAAATGATAGCAGAGGGTGCTCATATTATTGACATAGGCGCTGAATCTTCTAGGCCTGGTGCTGAAGCAATATCAGTAAGTGAGGAGCGACTTAGGCTGGAGCCTATTTTAATTGCATTGAGAAAAGAGTTTTCTATACCAATATCCATTGATACTTATAAGCCTGAGATAATGAAAATCGCAATTGATTATGGTGCTGATATGATAAATGATATATTTGCTCTACAAAGGCCAGGCGCGATCGATGTGGTTTCAAGTTCTGATATACATATATGCTTAATGCATATGCAAGGAGATCCATTAAATATGCAAGAAAAATCCAATTTACAAAGATATTTTTTCTGAAGTTAATCAATTTTTAAAAAATAGGAAAAGTTCTTTAGACGATGTGGGTTATTAATGATATTATTTATTGATCCTGGTTTTGGTTTTGGTAAAACATTTGCAGAATATAACAGAATTTATTTAATTCAATTAATAAATTCGAAATGAATGATGTTCCATTGCTGATTGGTTTTTCAAGAAAGTCTATGATAAAAAAAATTGTAGACGGCAAGAAGGAACTTATTTGTGGACTAGGTTCATATATGGCTGCTAAAGGCATCATTGCTGGAGCAAGAGTTATTAGAACGCATGATGTTAAAGAAACAGTCGTTGCTTTAAATAAAGGAAAATCAGAAATGATGCTTGAGGAAAAATTGTTCTACCCCTTGGTTGGTGAGTTTGGATTTTATGAAGGCTAGAAAAAATATGACAAGGAAATATTTTGGTACAGATGGCATAAGAGGAAAAACTGGAGAGCATCCAATCACATCTGAATTTTTTGTAAAACTTGGATATGCTGCGGGGATGGTTTTAGCTCAGAATAATAATACGCAAGATAGACCTTCTGTTGTAATCGGGAAAGATACTAGAATATCTGGGTATATTTTAGAATCTGCTCTTGAAGCAGGCTTTGCTTCTGCAGGCGTAGATGTTTTACTAACAGGTCCTTTGCCAACTCCTGCAATCGCTTATCAAACTCAACTTCTTGGAGCTCAAGCTGGTGTAGTTATATCAGCTTCACATAATTCTTACGAAGATAATGGAGTTAAGTTTTTTTCAAGTCAAGGAACAAAGCTTTCAGAAAAAATTGAATCGGAGATTGAGTACTATTTAGAGAAAGAAATAAAGCTTGTCTCTCCGGAGTTACTAGGAAAAGCCAAGAGGCTAGAGAATGCTGCTAGTGAATATATTAATTTTTGTAAAAAGACTGTTTCAGGTGGATTTTCTCTAAAAGGCTTAAAGATTATTCTGGACTGCGCGCATGGCGCTACATACAATGTAGCACCAAAAATATTTACTGAACTTGGCGCAGAAGTTATTACTATTAATAATAAGCCAAACGGTTTAAATATTAATGAGAATGCCGGATCAATTCACCCTGAGAATTTGCAGCAGCGTGTTGTAGCTGAGGGTGCAGACCTGGGTATTGCTTTTGACGGCGATGGTGATCGACTGGTTATTGTTGATGATACAGAAAAAGCACAGCTTAGTTATGAATCTATTATTTTTAATCATGAAGATAGTATTCATTTTGTAGAGGCTCGTAATCAGTATCGTATATTGAGAGGCGATCTAATTAATTAATCACAACATGTTAACTAATGATAATTTACAACGTAACTGCTAATATAGATGATAGCATCCACGAAAAATGGTTAGAGTGGATCAAGCAACACATTCCAAAAGTTCTTTCAACAGGCTTATTTTTAAAGGCAACGTTTACTATCACTCCTTCATTTTAAAAAAACCTTATATCAAGCATTGCAGGAGCTTCCGCTTTATCCTCAGGTTTTAATGAAAAAGCCTTTAAAAGAAAAAATTAATTTTAATACGCCAGAAATGAAAGCTTTTATCAATAAGGCAAAAGAAGTTATGAAGGGTAAGGGGCGCCTATGATAGCAACTGGATTGCCCCTTTAGGGCCTAATGTAACTGCTTTTGAGGAAGCTTTAGAGAAATATGTAAAAGAAGAAGCTGAAATTATAGTAAAAAAAATTAAAGAAGAAGCTAAGGGTTAGCCAAACTTACCAGTTATATAGTCCTCTGTTTCTTTTTTAGATGGGTTTGTAAAAATTTGGTTAGTTTTATCATGTTCCACCAATGATCCCAGGTACATATATGCAGTGTAATCAGAAATCCTAGCTGCTTGTTGCATATTGTGCGTCACTATTAAAATAGATAAGTTTTTGCTTGAGTCCTGCCATTAGCTCTTCAATATTCATCGTTGCAATTGGGTCTAATGCTGAGGTAGGTTCGTCGAACAACATTATTTCTGGTTCGGTAGCAAGTGCCCTGGCGATACAAAGTCTTTGTTGTTGCCCCCCTGAAAGCTCAAGGCATGGTCATGAAGTCGTCCTTGAGCTTCTTTCCATAGAGATGCACCTTTAAGGGCTTCTTCTACCTTATCATCACTTATCTTCAGGGACCTCCTGAATTTCAAGTCCATAAGCCACATTTTCAATAATGATTTGGGGAATGGGTTTGGTTTTTGGAATACCATTCCTACTCTTTCTCTTAAAGAGACAACATCTAGTTCTTTATCATTAACTTCTATGTCTAGGGTAATTTGACCGTCAATATTACATGAGTCCACCAGATCATTCATTCGATTAAAGCAACGTAACAAGGTTGATTTACCGCAACCAGATGGACCTATTAGAGCTGTAATTTTATTTTCATAAACCGGTAAATTAACTTTTTTTAATGCTTGAGTTCCATCCGCGTAAAAGAAATTAAGTTCCTTTGATTCAGCCTTAATAACTTCATTATGCTTCGATTTTGGGACTGTTTTTTTATTTACCATTTAATTTTTTTCCTAATGTTATATCTTATTTTAATTGCTGCGCCATTCATTAGCAATGTAAGCATAATAATTACAGCTCCAGTTGCAGCGGCATTAATATGAAAGGCTAACTGAGGTCTTGATATCCAATTAAACATCTGAATTGGTAGAACAGTAAACCCTGCATTTAGCCAATCAAAATTAATAAAAGGAGGCTCTATCCCAACTGGACTCGGCGGTAAAAATGCAATAAAAGTTAAGGCGCCAATTGTAATGACAGGAGCAGTTTCTCCTATAGCTCTGGCCATCCCAATAATTACTCCCGTCAGAATTCCTCCGTAGGAATAGGGTATAACATGCTGTAAGCATACTTGCCATTTTGTTGCTCCAACAGCATATGCCGCCTCTCTAATGTGAACAGGAATAGCTCTAATTGCTTCTCGTGTTGACACAATTACTATGGGGAGCATCAAGAGAGCTAGCGTTAGTCCAGCCGTTAGAATAGTTTGCCCCAAGCCAAATTGATAAACAAATAAACCTAGAGCTAAAAGACCATATATGATGGAAGGAACGCCTGCAAGATTTGAAACATTAATTTCAATTAAGTCAGAAAACCAATTCTTTTTTGCATACTCTTCAAGATAAACACCGGCAGCAATCCCTAAAGGGACGGCTGCAAAAAAAGTGACAATCAAAACTAATGATGAACCTACCCATGCTGACAAAATGCCTGCTCTTGCAGCACGTCTTGAAGGAAAGTTGCTAAAAAAATCAAGATTAAGTCTAGGGTAGCCATCGATTACCAAATCTAAAAATAGTATCAGGAGCGTAATTGTCAGAGACGCTAAAACAAAAATACCTAATATGGCAAAAATTCCTGATGAGCAAAAGCCCTATTATCACCTGCAACTGTGTAAGTAAGTAAAGCAGGTCTTTTTTCATTTTTAGTAGCGCTCCGCGAATTTTTTGCGGGCAATATGTCCTAAGATATTCAAAAATAAAGTCATAATCAATAAAGTTAACCCAGCTGCAAAAATACTTTGATAGCCAATCCCATCATGCTCTAGGTCACCTAGAGCTACAGAAACAATATATGCAGTTATTGTTGCAGCACTTTCAACCGGGTTAAAAGTGAAGTTTGCTTGTTGCCCTGCGGCAATTGCAACTATCATGGTTTCCCCAACCGCCCTACTAATAGCTAGTATATATGCAGCAATAATCCCAGAAATTGCTGCAGGGGTTATTACCCTAACTGCTGTTTGATATCGAGTGGCTCCCATTGCATAAGCACCTTCTCTCATCGCCATAGGAACTGCTCTCATAGCATCTTCAGCAAGAGAGGCAATATAAGGCACTATCATTATGCCCATAACAATTCCAGGCCCAAGCATGTTAAATGTACTTAAATCTGGGTAAATTTTTTGTAAAAAAGGGGTTACTATCATTAAAGCAAAGTAACCGAACACTACAGTCGGTACTCCAACCAGAAGCTCTAAAATAGGTTTAATTGTTTCTCTTACTTTATGGGTAGCAAATTCTGATAAATATATGGCAGTAATTGTCCCTAATGGAACGGCAACTATAAGCGCAATACCAGTAGTTGTTAATGTCCCTGAAACTAGGGGCAAAATCCCGTAGTGTTTGATTGAAAAATTTGGAGTCCATACCGTATCAGTTAAAAATTCATAAATACTGACATGCTGAAAGAAAGGTATAGCCTCAGAAATAAGGACATATAAAATTGCTATAGTGATAAATACTGCGATTATTCCTGAGAATAACAGACCAAGCTCAATCAATCTTTCAATAAAATTCCTACGGAAATTTTTTGCGAGCCTAGGGCTAATTGTTAAATTTTTTGTGGAATTCATTTAGGTATTTTAGTTAGTTTTAAGCAAGATAAAATCATACTTAATATAATTTAAATTACAAATCATTTAGGAAAAAAAGCGGTGATTTACACCGCTTTTTTTTAGTTACATTACTAACCTTTATTTAAAGTTATAATCACTTA
The DNA here is from genome assembly GCA_905182075.1 of uncultured Methylophilaceae bacterium. Classification (GTDB taxonomy): domain Bacteria; phylum Pseudomonadota; class Gammaproteobacteria; order Burkholderiales; family Methylophilaceae; genus BACL14. The sequence goes on from CAJIZS010000001.1 coordinate 683,694, forward strand.
GCTGCTGAACTTGCTAGAATCTCTTCAACAGAAAGACCAATTGTAGGCCCGCCTTTAAATCCTGTCCCAGTTTTAAGTGTTTCAACATGTTTTTTTACAGCAGCATATTCTTTTTTACTAAGAGGCACATATCCGACTTCTGCTGAAAGTTCGGCCGCATGTTTAATATAAAATTCAATGAATGCTTTAACATTTGGATCAAATGCTGCTTTTGTAGCATTCAGATAGATGAATAGTGGTCTCGAAAGAGGATTATAAGAGCCATCCATAACTGTTTCTGGAGACGGGGTTACATAATTTCCATCTTTATTTTTAACTGCAACAGCCTGTAACTTATCTTTATTTTCGACGTAATAGGCTAATCCAAAGTAACCAATACTCCCTTTATCTCCAGCTACACCTTGAACTAGAACATTATCATCTTCTGATGCAGTAAAGTCACCACGAATAGCTTTTGATTCCTCTATAATAGCTTCGGTGAAATAATCAAAGGTTCCAGAGTCAGCACCCGGACCATATAGTTTTAACGGGATATTAGGCCAGCCAGCTCGTACTTGACTCCATTTTGTAATTGTACTTTGAGCAGCTGGCTCCCACATTTTTTTCAATTCAGCTGTAGTCATTTCTTTCGCCCAGTCATTTCTTTTATTAACAACAATTGTAATTGCGTCAAAAGCAATAGGATTTCAATAAACTCAATTCCCTTTGCTTTACATTTTTCAATTTCTTTTGCTTTTTCTTCTTGAGCCTGTGATATAACTGTATCACCTCGACAGAATTTTTTAAAACCACCACCTGTTCCTGATACTCCAACGGTAACCTTAATCCCTGTTTTTGCTTGAAATTCTTCTGCAACAGCTTCTGTAATTGGATAAACAGTACTTGATCCATCAATCTTAACAATATGACTTTTGTTTAATAGGCATTGATAAAACTATTGTACTTAAGAGAGATGCAGCACTAATTTTTTTTAAGGTTAATTCTTTCATATCTAAATAGAGCTCCTGTAGGTTAATTGATTTATGAAACATCATTAGAATAATAAAATTTTATGACAATTTTATGACAATATTACGATTGGTAAATAGAGTTATAATACTTTAAATTTTTATGCATTGAAAAGGGAATAGAATGGATCAAGAGGAAATTAATTTATTAAGGCAGTATATTTCTACTGTCGCAAAAAAATTTCAAACTCTTCGGGGGTACCTTTGACCTTGATGCAAAGAAAAATAAAATTAAAGTTTTTGGTCCAAATAAATATGCTGCGCTCCAAGAATCAGTAACAAAGAAGATTGGAAAAGAAAAGAGGACTTTAGAGGTAATTGTTACTCAGGCTGAAAATGTTTCAAGTCAACTTAGAGATAATCAAGAATTATTTGAATTAGCCTTTACAGAAAACGATAAGGAGACATTAAAGACAATTCAAAGTGATACGCAAGAGCTAGAGAAGTTAGTTGAGGAGATTGAGTTTAAACGAATGTTTTCTAACTCAATGGATGCAAACAACTGTTTTGTAGATTTTCAGTCAGGTAGTGGGGGCACTGAAGCCCAAGATTGGGCAAATATGCTTTTAAGAATGTACCTTAGGTACGCTGAGCGTAAAAACTTTAAGGTTGAGGTACTAGAGATTTCAGAAGGAGAGGTTGCTGGAATTAAAGGAGCTACTATTAAAGTTACCGGAGATTATGCTTACGGTTATTTTAGAACCGAGTCTGGCATCCATAGGTTAGTCAGAAAATCACCATTTGATTCTGGAAGTGATGGAGGAGACGATTTACCGTTTTAATCTAGAAATGTAAATCCATAGAGATTGATATAAATCCAGCTGAGTTAAGAATTGACACATACAGGGCTTCTGGAGCAGGAGGTCAGCAATGTTAATAAAACTGATTCTGCTGTTAGAATTACACATATACCATCGGGTACAGTTTCAGAATGCCAGGATGGAAGATCTCAACATAAAAATAAAGCTGAGGCAATGAATATGCTAAAAGCCCAACTTTATGCAATAGAATTAAATAAAAGAAATGAAGTGAAGCAGGCTGCTGAGGATGCAAAAATCAGAAATAGGGTGGGGACATCAAATAAGATCTTATGTTTTAGATCAGTCAAGAATTAAAGATGTAAGAACTGGTCATGAGACGTAGGACATCCAAAGGGGTATTGGATGGGGATCTCGATCTCTTCATTAGTGCAAGTTTAAAGCAAGGGGTATGATTTGAGCGAAAATAAAGAAACCAAAAGATGGTGCAGTAAAGATAGCTGAAAATGCAATTATTGCTGAGCGACGGTCTAAGTTAAGTGAACTTATGAAAGTGGATTAGCATTTCCTAATCAGTTTAGCCCTAAGAATTTTTCATTTGATTTACACGAGTCTTTTGACAACGATGATAAAGAAACTCTTACAAGATAAAAGTATCGATGAGGTCAGTTATAGCAGGTCGGATGATGTTAAAACGAGTTATGGGTAAGGCAAGTTTTGCAACCGTTCAAGATAAATCATGGGAGAATTCAGCTTTATGTTTCAAGGGACTTTATAACTCAGATGTAACCCAGACTTATGCGCATTTAAAAAATGGGATTTAGGTGATATTGTTGGCGCTAAAGGAAACTATTTTAAAACAAGGACAAATGAAATCTAACTATTGAAGTCACTGAAATTACTATTACTCACAAAGTCTATTCGGCCTCTACTCCCTGAAAAATTTCATGGGTTATCTGATCAAGAAACTAAAATATACCGTCAACGATATGTGGACCTTGTTGTTAACCCGAGCGATACAAAGAAAACTTTCCTATCAAGCGCTCTAAAATCATCTCCTCGATGAGACGTACTTTTATGGAACAGCATAAGGACTATCTTAGAGGTTGAAACTCCTATGCTTCACGCTATTCCTGGAGGGGCAGCGGCTAGGCCTTTTGATTACGCATCACAATGCTCTCGATATGCCGCTATGTATTTGAGAATTGCGCACTGAGCTTTACCTTAAAGCGATTGGTCGTGGGTGGTTTTGATGGTGTTTATGAAATAAACCGACTTTTAGGAATGAGGTTTGACGTCAGACATAACCCTGAATTTACGATGATGTGAATTTTATGCAGCTTTACTAATACAAGTGGTTAATGAATCTTTTAGAAAAGATTTCAATCGATATGAAATCAAACTAGCAAAGTAAAACTAGGCGATAAAACAATGAGATTTTAAAACACCCTGTCAAGAGAATAAGTATTCTTGATTCAATTAAAGAACATACTGGATTAGATATTTCAAATATGGAGGAAAATGAGTTATTTGAAACTGCAAAAAATTTAGGGATTGAAGTAAATAAAACAATGGGGATTGGAAAATTAATAGATGAAATTTTTGGTGAAAAATGTGAGCATCATTATATCCAACCGACATTCATAACTGATTATCCAAAAGAAATGAGTCCTCTCACTAAAGAACATAGAGATAATCCAAAACTTACAGAAAGATTTGAATTACTTGTTAATGGAAAAGAACTTGCCAATGCCTACTCGGAACTTAACGACCCCATTGATCAATTGTCTAGATTCGAAGATCAATTAAAATTATCTGAAAAAGGAGATGATGAAGCAATGTTTATTGATAATGATTTTATTAGAGCCCTTGAATATGGAATGCCTCCTACATCAGGTATTGGAATTGGAATTGACAGATTGGTAATGTTATTTAACCAACAATCAATCCATACAAGAGGTATTATTCTTCCCTCAAATGAGACCAGAGCAAAAAAAGCCTTCTATTGAATTGAATGATGAAGAAAAAGCAGTTTTAGCGATCATCACTAAAGCTACAAAAATTGACTTAAACGAATTAAAAAATCAGTTATGATCTTACAAAAGCTAGAGAGATAATAAAAGAAAAGCAGCATCCCTTTGCAGCTGTATTAGGCTGCAGTGATTCAAGAACTTCTGCTTGAATTAATTTTTGACTCAAAGCTTAGGTCGATATATTTAGTGTTCGCCTAGCTGGAAATGTTGCCTGTAGAAAAGCAATTGGCAGCTTAGAATTTTCATCAAAGTATTTAGGCTCTAAAATTATCGTGGTCATGGGGCATTCAAATTGTGGGGCTATTAAGTAGTTGTCAATTTGATTTTCAATAACCTCATTGGCTAAAGTTTCAACAACTTCTTCATTTTTCTTTAATGCAGAAACATCAATACTAGAGCCAAATAGAAATTCAAATAATAATGAATTCGTAGAAAAAGTTTGTTTTTTAAACGTTCAAAAACAAATCGAAACTATTATAAAGCACCTAGTGAAGATATTGCATATCTTTATTCAACAGGATTTGCTGTCTCTCCATATGATTGCCTTGTTGAATTTGATGCTATATAACTTTATTTTTTCTTAATTTTTTTTAGCTCACACTAAATTAATTAGTAAACTTTAATTAGCACGATTCCTTTTTTGTCATAGAAATGACATATTCAAAGCAGATAATTCTCCTAGTTCCAAAATTTTTTTAAATGTATAAGGAGATTTATAAATGAAAAATAGGGTTATAAAATCTATAGTTGCTTCATCTTTATTATTTTCGGTGGTATCACCGGTTTTAGCTGATACAACAGAAGATTTAATTAATGCTCTAATTGTTAAGGGCGTGATAGGCGATGAATTAGTTGCTCGTTTATCGAAAAAAGCTGAAGCAGAGAATAATAATAGCGGTAAGGTTAAGTTCAAAAAAGGTGGTGGCTTCTCAATAGAAAGTGGTGATGGCGAAAGTAATATGAAAGTTGCTGGAAGAATTCAACTTGATTATCGTAATTTTGACAGCCCACAAGGAACTTCTGCTAATTCTAAAGCTGCAGATGGTTTTGATATTAGGCGCGCTTATCTTGGCGTGGCCGGGACGTTTAATAAAAATTATGGATATAAGTTTACTGGTTCTTTCGGTTCAAGTACGAAACTTGATGAAGGCTATTTAGAATTTAAACATATTAAAAAAGCTAAATTAAGAATGGGTCAATTTAAAATGCCTATGAGCTTAGAAGAAAGAACTAGCTCCCGTTTTTTAAATTTTACAGAACGTTCATATGTCAATAATGGTTCACTTACGGCAGGTAAAGAGGTTGGCATAATGTTACACGGCACACAAGAAAGATTAACCATATTAGATAATATCAATACCGTTGAGTCTGTAGATATGCCAGACGATAGTGAATATGGTATAAAGATTTACGAATATGAGTTATCTCATTCCGACTTAGATATGGAATCGTTAGATATTGACGAGAAACTAAGTTACTCTCATCAGTCAGACATGGCTTTTAGTTCTTCTGGCTCATATCAAATAAAACAGCAATCATTAGGAAAAGGGCAAGAATTTTTTAAAACCGCATTGAGTGCAACAATAATTGCATCAATCATATTGCTATGGTTTAGAGTTCGCTTTTGCAGAGGGTAATAAAAAATTTCAAACAGAATATGCTAACGCTTCATATGATACCAACTTATCTGGTAGCCAAGATATTAGTGCTTTTTATGTTGATGTAGGCATTATGCTTACCGGCGAATCTTACTCAAAATCTTATAAGTCAAAATCTGCAGGAGGTAAGTTTGATAGAATCAAGCCTAATGCGAATTTTAATGCTAATACTTTAAGGGGTGGTGCTTGGGAGGTAATGGCTGGGACTTCAAAATTTGATGCTTCAGACATTACATCAACAAGTGCTGGCCTCAAGCTTGCGAGCTCAACAGGAAATACTAATGAAGCAACTAGTTAAACCAAGGGTATTTTTATGAAGTAGGACATCAAGTTTTTAATATAATTTTAAATACTGATTTTGAAGGTGAAAAAATAAGTTTAGATTTTGTTGACCAAAACTTAAATACTCCAACAGGATCAAGTATTATTTTTAGTTTTTAGGTTAGAGAGATTTAAGAAAAGCACTCTCCTTATTTAAAAAGGGCTAATCTTCGGATTGGCTCTTTTTTTAACCTTCGCTCGCTAGATTGATTGTATATTTGGGAATCTCAATTGTAAGGTCTTCATCTTTTACTATAGATTGGCAGGATAATCTAGATTGTGGGCATAACCCCCAAGCTTTATCAAGCATATCATCTTCCATTTCATCAGATTCATCTAGTGATGAAAATCCTTCTTTAACTACAACGTGGCATGTTGTGCACGCACATGCTTGATCACATGCATGCTCAATATCAATATGATTTTTTAATAAAACATTACATATTGATTCACCAGCTTTAGCTTCTAAAACATTTGGCCTTTTGGACATAATTCATGAGGTAAAACAATAATTTTAGGCATTTTAAAATTCCAATTTTTTATTTCTCTAAAAAGTTAAGGCTTTTTGAATAGATCGATCCATTCTTTTTGCAGCAAAGGATTCGCTTTGCGCATTTAATTTTTTATTCGCCTCTTTAATTTTATCGTAATTAGATTGAGCTCTTTTTGTTTCATAAATTTCATCTTTTTCTTTTTTTGTTAGTAAATCAGAATCTTCATCTATTGCTTTTTGTGTAAGTTCAATCAATTGTTCCGCATCTATTTTTGCCTCAGCGAGGGATCGAGAAATCTTCCACTTCCATTTATCAATATGTGATTGTTCCAATCCTTCTACTGTATTTACTCTAGGAACGAATACAATATCAACAGGATTAGTTTCCAAAACCTCACCAAGATATTCTACCAAATATTCATGAGGAATTTCATCAGCATCTACTTGGAAAGTTACTAGAATTTTTGCTGCTCCAGCAACCAGCGGAGGAATTCCTTTAAGTGTAAATTTTGCTAGTGACCTACAATCTTTAACTAAATCTCGTTCTCCTTGAACAACGTGAATGATCATAGCAGTTTGCCCGTCTTTGTAAGTTGTAAATTCTTGCGCCATAGCAACAGGTAAAGTAGAGTTTCTAGGAATAACTCTTTCAACCATACTACCCATGGTCTCAATTCCTAATGAAAGAGGGGTGACGTCAAGCAAAAGTATGTCATCTTTCGCATTACCTACTAAAATATCAGCTTGAACTGCGGCGCCTAATGCAACAACCTCATCAGGATTAACTCCTTATTTTAAATCTTGTTTAAATAAATCTTTTACGGCTTCTTGGATGCAAGTCATTCTTGTAGATCCACCCACCATGACTACGCCATCAATTTGATTTAGTTTAAGATTTGCATCCTGTAAAGCTTTTTTAGTTGAAAGAATAGTGCGGTCTATAAGTTCTTGGACCATTTCTCTAAAATGCTCCCGGGTAAAAAGTTCTTTGATTTTAGTACCATTAATTTCTGTATTAATTTGAAAATCTATTTTACTTGAAAGAGATTCTTTGATTTTATTTGCTGTTAGTATGATATTTTTTTTACTTGGTAAATCATTTAAATCAATTTGATATTTTTGTGCTAAATAAGATACAATTTTTTGATCAAAATCGTCACCTCCTAACTGAGCATCTCCTTGTGTTGCCAGTACTTCAAATAAACCCTCAGAAAGATTAAGGATAGAAATATCAAAAGTACCGCCGCCTAAATCAAAGATTACAAAGTTACCTGCAGATTTTTTATCAAGGCCATAAGCAACAGCAGCAGCAGTAGGTTCATTTATTATTCTTTGAACTTTTAACCCAGCAATTTTTCCAGCATCTTTAGTAGCTTGTCTTTGCGAATCATTAAAATAAGCTGGTACTGTAATTACAGCATTGATTTGTCTGAGTCTCTTAAATTATCGATAGTTAATTTAAGTTTTTTTAATATCTCTGCTGATACTTCAATTGGATTTTTTAATCCCTGCCTCGTCTTGATGTTGATAACTCCTCCACCGTCAGATAGTACTAGTGGGACGTTATTAATATTAATATCATTAATATTTTTACCAATTAAATGTAAATATCTTTTATCATCTGGATGAACAGTATGGATACACTTATTAATGCACTTTCAAGCACTATTACTATTGAGGGTAATAAGTTGACTCCATCTAGTTGCGGAAGAATACTTGCCGAGCCGCTAATAACAGAGGCAATAAGTGAGTTAGTTGTACCGAGATCAATGCCGATTACTCTTTTATGCTCATGAGGCATTGTGCTTTTGCCTGGTTCAGATATTTGTAAGAGGGCCATTTAATTAAGTAATTGCTGACTAATCTTATTAACAAGTTGCTCTACAAACTGAAGCTTATGAACAGTAATTGCTGCCGCATCCCAATCTTCTTCTTGATCAATTTGATTTTGGAGTAACTTCGAGTAGTCATTCTTTTTATCCTTAATCATTTTATGGAACTCATTAATCTTTTCTTTTTCAGCTTTCTTTAATGTGCTCTTCCCATTCCATTTGTTGCATTAAAAAATCAGGAGGAAGCGTAATTTTCTCAACAGATTTGTGAAGCGACAAAATATACTTTGCTCTTTTAGTTGTTGACTTTAAGGTTTGGTAGGCATCATTAACTTGTGTTGATTTAATCATAGATTGAATTTTTTCATTTTCAGTTGAAGTTGTAAATTTATCTGGATGAATTTTTTTTTGTATTTCTATAGCATTGTTTAGTTTTAGTAGGTCAATATCAAATTTTTCTGGGAGATTAAATATTTCAAAATAATTTTTGGTCAAACCGTAAAGCTCTCTCCACAACCACAACTATCCTTCACATTGGGGTTGTTAAACTGAAATCCTTCATTCAAACCTTCTCTTACAAAATCTAATTCAGTGCCATCGATATAAATAAGACTTTTTGGATCTACTAGTATTTTGATGCCATGACTTTCAAAAATTTGATCGTCAGGACTAGCCTCATCAACAAACTCTAAAACATAAGCCATACCTGAGCAGCCTGTTGTTTTTACACCAAGCTTCAAGCCAACACCCTTACCTCTAGAGTCTAGGTAACTTTTTGCTCTACTAGCAGCTTTTTCTGTCATTGAAATTGGCATATTATTTTTGTTTAGATTTTAAATCTTCAACAGCTGCCTTAATCGCATCTTCAGCTAACACAGAACAATGTATTTTAACTGGTGGAAGTGCTAACTCTTCAACTATCGAAGTATTTTTGATAGCTTGTGCTTCGTCCAGTGTTCGACCTTTAAGCATTTCTGTAACCAGTGAACTTGATGCAATGGCTGAACCACATCCATAGGTTTTAAACTTTGCATCTTCGATAATGCCATTTTCACCCATTTTAATTTGTAACTTCATGACATCACCACACGCAGGGGCTCCTACCATACCAGTTCCAACGTTAGCATCAGACATTAAATGTTCATTAACATGTTTTGCAGCAGTCTGTGTGATTGTGATACTCATATTTTTAATGTGCTGCCCATTTTACTGATTTTAAATCAACACCATCTTTATACATATCCCAGAGTGGTGATAATGCACGTAGCTTTGTAACAGCATTTTTTAATAAATTAATTGCGGTATTTATTTCCTCTTCTGTAGTGTATTTACCTATAGTCATTCTGATAGAGCTATGTGCTAATTCATCTTCACGACCTAAGGCTCTTAATACATAACTAGGCTCTAAGCTAGCAGACGTACATGCTGAACCTGAAGAGACTGCCATTCCTTTGATTGCCATTATTAGACTCTCTCCTTCTACAAAATTAAAACTGATATTTAAATTTCCAGGAATACGTTGATCTAGATCACCATTTAAATAAATTTCCTCCATATCCTTGAGGCCATTCCATAAAATATCTCTCAATTTTTTAATTCTCTCATTATCAACTGCCATTTCTTCTTTCGCAAGCTCTGAAAGCCTCTCCCATTCCCACGATTTGATGTGTTGGAAGTGTTCCTGACCTAAACCCTCTCTCATGTCCACCACCATGCATTTGAGCTTCTATACGTATTCGAGGCTTTCTTCGAACATATAGAGCACCAATGCCCTTTGGCCCATATGTTTTGTGTGCACGAAAAGACTCATTAAATCGACAGGTAGCTTTTCTAGGTCAATCTTCGACTTTGCCAGTTGCTCTGAGCAGCATCAACGTGAAAGATAATTGTTATTTTCTCGACATATATTCCCGATGTTCGGTAATGTCTTGAATTACACCTATTTCATTATTTACTATGCATAATCGAATACAAGGACAGTTTCTGGTTTTATTGCGGCCTTAAATTTTTCTATATCTAACTAATCCATCTGGCTCAGGCGTTCAAGGTATGTTGCTTCAAATCCAATCGCTTTCCATCTCTCTTACGGCATCAATAACAGCCTTATGTTCTGTTGCTAATGTGATGATGTGCTTACCTTTTCTCAGAATAAAAATTACCAGCACCTTTAATCGCTAAATTATTTGATTCTGTAGCCCCTGATGTCCAACTAATCTCTCTAGGATCAGCATTAACTAATGCGGCCACTTCTTTTCTAGCGTCTTCAACTGCTTTCTCAGCAGTCCAACCGTAAGGGTGACTTCTAGATGCTGGGTTTCCAAAGCTTTCTGAAATAAATGGGATCATTTTTTCAGCTACCCTAGGGTCTACTGGAGTGGTTGCTGAGTAATCCATGTAAATTGGCATATTTTGTGTTTCGTTTTTCATATTATCCTTAATCTATTTGTTAAGCTGCAACAGCTGTTAGTTGTTTTAGTCTTTCTAGTTCCTGTCTTAAAGCTTTAATAAAATCATCAATCTGTTCTCTAGTAGTCTCAACTCCTAAGCTAACCCGAAGAGCTGATTTTGCTTGTTCTTCATCAACATTCATTGCTAATAAAACGTGACTAGGTTCACCACTATTACTTGAGCAAGCTGACCCACTTGCTACTGCAAAACCTTTCCTATCAAGCGCAGTGAGAAGAGTAGAGCCATCTATGTCCTTGAATGAAAAAAAAGTAGTATTACTTAAACGATTACTATCTTTCCCAAAAATTATTGCGCCCATTTTAATTAAAGCATTTTCTAATTTAGACTGAAGTATTTTTACTTCTTCACCGAATCAAAATAAATTATTTGATTTCATTGAGAATTTTCCAAAGCCAATAATTGCTGCAATATTTTCAGTTCCACTCCGAAGGCCTTTTTCTTGACCGCCTCCAAGAAGGTGAGGGTGTAGGTCAATTTTTTTATTTAAAATCAGTGCCGCAATACCTTGAGGGCCATAAATTTTATGGCTAGAGATAGTCATTGCATCAATATCAAGCGCTTCAAAATCGACTTTAATTTTACCCAATGCTTGAACTGCATCAGTATGAAACTGAATCTTATTTTCTCTTGCCCAATCTGCAATTTCCGCAATATTTTGTATCACACCCGTTTCGTTATTGGCCATCATGACCGAGAGGAAACGAGATAGAGGCAAGTTCGTCTTGAGAAAGATTGGTAAAATCAATCAAACCCATATTTGTAACAGGAACCTCTGTAGCCTTAAAGCCTAGTTTTTTAATTGCTTCAATTGGTTTGCTAATACAAGGGTGTTCAATAGCACTATAAGCAAAATGTGTATTTGGATATGATCGAGCAATACCATTAATAATAGTGTTATTAGATTCGGTGCCACTTGCTGTAAATATTACTTGAGATGGGTGTGCATTAACGGCTTCGGCAACTTTACCACGTGCATCCTCTATGGCTGTATGAGCTCGCCTACCATAACTATGGTTTGAAGCAGGGTTGCCCTGTTGCGATGAAATAAAAGGCATCATTACTTCGATCACTTCAGGGTGTGGAGCCGTAGTAGCATTATGGTCAAGATAAATCATATTAGATTAACGCTTTTGACAAATTTTAAGTTAGATCTTTCGTGACTAACATTCTGCGTGTTAGTTTCCATTTTATCTTCCTGAGATTCCATTAGCTTTGCTAGGGTGAGTTCATCAAGATAGGCTAAGATTTTATTATTTAAAGATGCCCATAGGTTATGTGTGATACATCTGCCACCTTCGTTGCAGTTTTCACGACCTTTGCATTGTGTTGCATCGATTTGCTCGTCAACTGAGGTAATAATATCTTTAATTGTAATGTCTTTATAGTTAAGCGCAGTTAAGTAACCTCCACCAGGGCCACGAACACTTTTGACTAAACCCTGCTTCCTCATTTTACTAAAGAGTTGCTCAAGATAAGAGAGTGATATTGATTGCCGTTCACTAATCTGCGCAAGCTTTACCGGACTATGGTTTTCATTAAGAGCTAAATCCAGCATTGCGGTGACTGCAAAGCGACCTTTTGTAGTTAATTTCATAAAATTAATTTTATAATACTTGACTAATTTAGTCAAGTATTTGTTGCCAGCGATGGGGCAGGTTATTTTTTTGTAATCTTTAGGATCTTAGCACTTAAATCGTCAAGAGCTTTCTCTTGTTTTGCGACCTTTTCTAGTAGTGCGTTGACTGATTTAACCATTGGGTCACCTTCATCCTTAGCAACAGCATAAGGACGAAATGTACTTGTCTTAATTGAATTATCTTTAACTAAGCGAGCTGGAATACCAACTGCGACAGTATCTGCAGGAATATCTTTAATTACCACTGCATTTGATCCAACTTTAGCACCTCTTCCAATTGTAATTGGCCCAAGAATTTTAGCCCCCGCACCAATTACAACTTTATCCTCAAGTGTCGGATGTCGCTTTCCTTGCTTCCAGGATGTTCCCCCTAATGTCACACCGTGATATATGGTGCAATCATCTCCAATAATACTTGTTTCGCCTATTACCACACCCATCCCATGATCTATAAAAAAACGATTTCCAATTACAGCTCCTGGGTGAATTTCTATACCTGTAAGAAAACGAGATATATGTGAGATGCAACAACAGATGAAAAAAATTTAATTTTCCATAATAATTTTAGGAATTTTATTGTCAAAATATTTAGAATTCAAATATTATCAAAATTTAAAGCTTTACCAGTCTTATCTGTTACTTCTATATCTTCTTTTAATTTTTTAAAAGTTTTCATTTTTTAACTTTTGATATAAATTTGCGAAATTAAAACTTAAATATTTTAGTGCGATAAATCAATTATTATTTTATTTTTTTTTGTATTTCACTTAGTATTCCTCTAAGAATATTCACCTCATCTTTTTCCATCTTTATTCGATTAAATAATAGCTTTAGTCGGCGCATCAGTCTTTCTGCTTGAATTTTTTTTAAAAAACCAAGTTGATTGAGCATTTGTTCTAAATGAATATAAAATCCGTTTTGCACTTCATGGGACGCGTAATCTGTATTACTTCTTTTTAATATGTGATTTTTGCTTGGCAACGTGGACATCATTCTAATTTCATGACAAACGATTTGCACAGCTTGAGATAGGTTAAGGGAAGAGTACTCTGAATTAGCATCAATGAAACCTAGTGACTGGCAGTGTTCAATTTCACTATTGGATAATCCGTTTGTTTCATTACCGAAAACTAAAGCAATTTTATTTTTTTTAGAAACAGAAATAAGCTCTTCTGATGCTTCGCGAACATTCATATGTTTTTGAGTTAACTCTCTTTTTCGGGCAGTGAAGCCTATCACATAGTTTATATTTTTAAGGGCTTCTTCCAAGCTTCTAACTACTATAGCTTTTTTAAGAATATCTTCTGCACCTGCCGCTAAAGCGTTAGCATGTGCACTTGGAAAGTCTTTTGGGTTAACAAGATATAGACTGGAAAACTCCATAGTTTTCATGGCTCGTGCAACAGACCCAATATTTCCTGGATGGCTTGTTTTGCAAAGCACTATTCTAAAATTATTTATAAATTTTGATTTGGTTGGCATCTAATTCCCTGTAAAGTGCTATTTTATCAAGAGTCTCTTAAAAGTCTCTAATTAATTTATTTAGGTTTTATTATGCACCCAATGTTAAACACAGCAATAAAAGCAGCCAGAAGAGCTGGATCAATAATTACTAGGGCCTCTGAAGACGTTAAGTCTCTCACGATTAGTAATAAAAATTTCAATGATTTTGTTACGGAGGTTGATTTAGCATCTGAAAAAGAAATTATTAGAATATTAAAAGATGCTTACCCTAAGCATGGATTTTTGGGAGAAGAAACTGGATTATCCAAAGATGCTGATGATATTTGGATTATCGACCCCCTAGATGGAACTACTAATTTCTTACATAATTACCCTCAGTATTGTGTCTCTATTGCTCTTCAGCAAAAAGGCGAAATTACTCAAGCAGTTATCTATGATCCAAATCGAAATGACTTATTTACCGCCTCAAAGGGAAATGGCGCTTATTTAAATGACAGAAGAATAAGGGTGACAAATAAAATAAAGCTTCAAGATTGTTTAATTGGAACAGGTTTTCCTTTTAGAGACTTTACTCACTTACCTGAGTACCTAAAAATATTTGAAGATATTGTTAGAAGTACTTCGGGGGTAAGGCGACCAGGCTCCGCTGCTCTTGATTTAGCCTATGTTGCTGCCGGGTGGTTTGATGGCTTTTGGGAGATAGGATTGTCTCCTTGGGATATTGCAGCTGGCGGATTATTAATTCAAGAAGCAGGTGGAATTGTAAGTGATTTTTCTCAAAACAATATAGAATTATCCTCCCTATTGTTGCCGCAAGTCCAATAATTCACCCATTTTTAATTGAAAAAATTCAAAAACATATCTCTGATGATTTAAAAAACTAATGGTGATGCCCACCTTCTCCGTGCGCATTCTTATGTTCTGTTTCTTCTTTGTTTGCTTTTCGAACATCTTCAACCGTTGCTCTGAAAATAATCCTTTGCCCAGCCCAAGGGTGATTACCATCAACCTCAACTTTTTTGTCAGCAATACTTTTAACATAGTAAATAATTACATCACCAGATTCATCTTCACCTTCAAAAGCCAACCCCACTTTTAAGTCTTTTCCAGGAAAAGCACTTATAGGTTCAATTTGTACTAATTCAGCATTATATTCTCCGAATGCATCTGCTGGTTCTAGACCAATTTCAATAACTTCTCCTTTTTTCTTTCCATGCATCTCTTCTTCGACTTTTGGAAATATTTGATCATATCCCCCATGAAGGTATGTAACTGGATCCTTACTTGATTCCAATGTATTTCCATCACTATCTTTTAGTTCATAAGACATTGTTACAACAGTATTCATGGCGATTTGCATAGTTTTAGTCCTAATATTTAGAGGCGTTTTACGGTTTATAATTTTAAATTTATTTTAACATTTGTCATCATAAGGTTATGTCCACAATTATTTTTATATTTTAAATTAATTTCTTTCTCAATTAGTTAATTTAATTTTTCAAATTCTTAGGGACTAGTATTGTTTCTTTTGCATCCTTTAGGGTTTTAGGAAAATCTTTACTATAATGTAAGCCTCTGCTTTCTTTTCTAGCAATAGCTGATAAAACAATTAAAACCGATTCTTTTAAATTTCTTAGTTCAATTAAATTTGGAGAAATCTTAAAGTTAGTATAAAACTCATTTACCTCATTTCTAAGCATATTTATTCTATGAAGAGCTCTAGATAACCTTTTATTTGTTCTTACAATCCCAACATAATTCCACATAAACGTTCTTAATTCGTTCCATGTATGGGTTATTAGAATCTCTTCATCTGCATCTGTAACTCTGCTTTCATCCCAGTCGGGGAGCGCAAGACTATGACTAAACTTATCTTTAAGTATTTTCTTAGCAACAGCGTCTGCGTATACAAGGCATTCTAATAAAGAGTTACTCGCAAGTCTGTTTGCTCCATGAAGTCCTGTGTAAGCAACTTCACCTATAGCAAATAGTTGCTGAATGTCAGTTTGACCATCAAGATCTGTCATTACACCACCACAGCTATAGTGCGCAGCTGGTACAACCGGTATAGGTACTTTTGTAATATCTAAACCCCGCTCCAAACATCTTTTATAAATCATTGGGAATCTATTGGTGATAAAACTCTTTGGGTGATGGGTAATATCAAGGTAGACACAGTTTAATCCTCCTTTTTTCATTTCAAAATCGATAGCTCTTGCAACTATATCCCTTGGCGATAAATCTCCCCTGGAGTCATATTTATTCATAAAACTTTCTCCATTTGGAAGAATTAATTTAGCGCCTTCTCCTCTTAGGGTTTCAGATATCAGAAATGACTTATCTTTTGAATCAAAAAGACAAGTCGGATGAAATTGGATAAACTCCATGTTTGCAATCTTACAACCAGCCCGCCAGCCCATAGCAATTCCGTCACCCGTGCTTACATCTGGATTTGTTGTATAAAGGTAAACTTTACTTGCTCCACCTGTTGCAAGGATTACATTGAAAGCTGAAATTGTATATACACGATTTACCTGATTGTCTAGTATGTATGCACCTAAGCATGTATTTCGCTTTAATTTCCCACCCACTTTATTTGATGTAATAAGGTCTACTGCAATATGATTTTCAAAAGTTGTGATATTGGGGTGACTTAACACTAAATCAATTAAGCAGTCCTGAATTGCTTTTCCTGTAGCATCTTTTACATGAGCTATTCTTTTATGAGAATGCCCTCCTTCTCTAGTTAGGTGAAGGCCTTGCCCATTTTTCTCTTTTGTAAACTTTACCCCGATCTTGGTGAGCCAACTCAATGCTTCTTTACTGTTTTCAGTGACAAACTTTGTGACATCATCTTTACATAATCCAACGCCAGCAATTTTAGTGTCATCTATGTGCGACTTAGTTGAATCATTTTCTGCTAAAGATGAAGCTATTCCTCCTTGCGCCCAATGACTAGAGCTATCTATGAGCTTAGATTTACTTATTACTGCAATCTTTTTCTTGTTAGCTAATTTAAGTGCGGAACTAAGGCCCGCTAAGCCACTCCCAATAATAAGGACATCAAAATTTAATTTATTCATTTCTATTTTTTTAGGAACTTAATTTATATAATTACGTCAAGCTATTGTAACTAATAAAAATAAAAGAAAGTGTGATTTTATGATAAATTTATTAAAGGTCGTATCTAAATCATCCGAGGTGTACAATGCTCCAATTGTTAATTCAGAAGCAGTCAAAATAAATATGGAAGCACGCCCAATAAGTCCTGAAAGAGCTATTGATCAAAAATTAGTAGAAAAAGCACAAAAAGGCGATAAGCAGGCTTTTGGTATTTTAGTGGAAAAGTATCAGCTAAAATTAAATCGACTTATCTCACGAATGGTCAGGGATCAATCTGAGATAGAAGATATTGTGCAAGATTCTTTTATTAAGGCTTATCGAGCGATTAATAATTTTAGAGGCGATAGTGCTTTTTACACTTGGCTTTATCGTATAGGAATTAATACCGCAAAAAATCACTTAGTGTCGCTCGGCAGAAGACCAAAAGCTATGGATGCAGTTGATATCGAAGAAATTGAGAATTTCCAGGATGCACAAGACCTCAGAAACGTTGAAACACCAGAAACAACTATGATGAATAACCAAATTACTACTACAGTAAATAATGCTGCGGAAAGTCTCCCTGATGAACTTAAACAAGCTTTTAAATTAAGGGAAATGGATGGCCATAGCTATGAAGAAATTGCAGAAATGATGGGATGTCCAATAGGCACAGTTCGATCAAGAATTTTTAGAGCCAGAGATGCCATCGCAGAGAAATTAAAACCATTAATCGAAGAAACTAACAAGCGTTGGTAACAAGAGGAAATTAAACTTATGAATGAAAAAACATCATCACTTTTTGACAACGAAATACAGGTCAATGACATAGACAGTCTCCTATCAAAAAAAGATAGAGGCTTAAATGTTCGCGAAGCTCTGCAATCTTATCAAATGATTAGTGACGCAATTCAAGGCAAGCGATTATCCAAAAATAATTTAACGAATAAGATTATGGCCGCCATCGATAAAGAACCTACTCAGTTGAGTGGGTTTTTAGCTACTAAAGAATCTTTAAGGCAACAGACTGCCCCATCAGAGTACTGGCCCATGGCCGCTTCCTTTGCTGCATTGTTTGTAATAGGGCTCACTGTATTTAATGGGGATAGCTTTAAAGCTGGAAACAACTCTGTCTTGGCTAAAGGCGATATTCCCGAAGACATTATTATTGCGCACCATGCTTCAACATCAACAAATATGAAGTACTTCATTAAAACAAAAGATTAATTAGAGGCACATGACAGTCAAAATTATAATCAGTTTTCTTCTTTTATTTACACTTAATCCTGTTTCTGCCCTCGATGATCCTTGGGATATTATTAATAAAGCTGCGGAAGCATCAAAAAAATTAAGTTATAAAGGCATTTTCCATAGTCAGCACTCAAATGATATTAAATCAATCGAGATTACTCACGCTTTTCGTGGGAGTGATGAGTATGGGAGTGATGAGTACACAAGAATTAATATGCTTGATGGGGATTTTGGAGAAGCCCTTGCTGATGGTAAGAATGTCGTTGTTTATCACTCCCATAAAAATGATGTAATTATGCAAAAAAGAAAAAATCAGCATTTATTTCCAGCTATTTTCCCAGTGAATCCAGAAATTTTGAAAAATAATTATGAGCTAGGTTTTGGTGATAAAGAGAGAATTGCTGGAAGAAATTCCCAAATTGTAGTTTTAAGGCCATTAGATAAATATAGAAATTTCTATCATTTTTGGTTGGATGAGGAGACTTCAATCCCATTAAAAATGATTGTTAGTGATGGGGACAATAATGTTTTTGAACAATCAAGCTTTACAAACATTACTTTCGCACAAAGCTCAAATTTGTCCTGGTTCAAACCAAGTATTGATAATAAAAAACAAGATATTATTGAAAAAAAATTAGAGGAAACAACTACAATCAATAAATTTTGGAAGTTAAAAAATATCTTGCCCGGATTCAAAGAGGTTGATCAAATTACGCAGCGTACTCCAGGGTTAAACATACTTAGTCATCAGCTAGTGTATTCCGATGGTTTAGCATACGTTTCTTTATTTATTAGGCCTGTAGCTAAAGATAAAAGACCTAAAATTGGCGAAGTTAGAATCGGTTCAACTAACATAAGTGCTAGATATTATAATGGCTATCAGATAATGTCTGTGGGCTCAGTTCCTGTTAGTACTGTCAAACATTTCAGTGAATCTGTAGAATTTTAAGACTATAAGCCGAAGACATGAGCTGAATTTGCCTCAAAAAAAAGATAAATAGATGAATACTAAATCATTGATTTAAAGCCATACAGTTTATACGGTATTATAAAATTACATTTTCATTTTAAAAAGGATCAAGGTCTTGAGAGCTTTTCAAATTTTCCAATTATTACTTATATCTTTACTTTTTTCACCTTACGTTTTTTCTGTTACGTTACCTGATTTCACTGTTTTAGCAGAAAAGCAAGGGAATAAAGTGGTAAATATTAGTGCTATTAAGGAAAGAAGTATCACTCAGAATAGAGCTATTTCGCCTCAAGAGGAGCAAATGCAGGAGTTTTTCCGAAGATTTGGTATTCCTCAATTTCCAGGACTTCCTAACAGTGAAAGACCACAACAAAAACAAATGAGTGCCACTGGTTCTGGTTTCATTATTGAGAGTGATGGCTATATTATTACTAATGCACATGTTGTTGCTGAAGCTGACACTGTGATTGTTAAGTTAGCTGATAAGAGAGAATTTAAGGCCAGGCTGTTAGGTGTTGATAAAAGAACTGACGTAGCACTTCTGAAGATTGAGGCTAAAAATTTACCAACTGTTAGTGTGGGTGACCCTGAAAAGGTTAAGGTTGGCGAGTGGGTTGCTGCAATTGGCTCTCCATTCGGCCTTGAGAATACAATGACTGTAGGTATCGTGAGCGCTAAAGGAAGAGCGCTTCCTCAAGAAAATTTTGTACCATTTATTCAAACAGATGTCGCTATAAATCCTGGAAATTCCGGCGGACCATTATTTAATACTAATGGGCAAGTTATTGGAATTAATTCACAGATATATAGCCGGACAGGCGGATATATGGGCCTATCTTTTGCTATTCCAATTGATGTTGCGATTAATGTTGCTGAGCAATTAAAGCTAAATGGTAGGGTTATAAGGGGTTGGTTAGGTATTGCTATTCAGGATATTAACAAGGAACTTTCTGAATCTTTCGGTATGAATGACACTAAAGGAGCCCTGGTTGCCGGCGTGGAAAAAAATTCACCTGCTGCAAAAGGCGGATTACTTCCTGGAGATGTTATATTGCAGTTTAATAAAAATGATATTGTAAATTCGTCTGATTTACCTAAATTTGTCGGTACAACTAAACCTAAGTCTTCGGCACCTGTTGAGGTCATTAGAAAAGGTAAGAAGTTGAAATTAAGTATTATAGTCGGGGAAATGCCTAGCGATAAAAAAAATATCGTTGCAAAAAAATCTAATAAAGCTGAAGTTAATAGGTTGGGTCTAGTATTAAAAGCAACCTCAAAGCAAGAAAAGAAGACTCTAGATGGCCGAAATGGTCTATTAGTTGTTGATGTAAAAGGCAAAGCAATTTCATCGCAGATTAGACCTGGAGATATTATTTTAGCTTTAAACAATTCACCAGTTACTACTGTTTATTCGTTTAACAAGGACTTGAATAGAGCCCCTAATGGTAAAACAATTGCAATACTAATTTATCGTAACGGTGACACTCTTTTTATTCCGATAAAAATAAGTGATTAAAAAATACATTAATAAATAAAAATAAAATTAAGTGTTAATTCTTTAAAGGCCATTTTTAGATAAGCAAAGGCATTACAACATACTTGAAGCTATCAGAGCCTGGGTTGGTTATTAAACAACTTTTGTCTGAGCCGAAGAAATGAATCTCAACATTATCATTATCAATTGATGAAATTATCTCTTGAAGGCGAAGATGTCCTCACAAGTTCTTGATTCAATGGACATTGAAAAAGAACGTGGTATTACAATCAAGTCTCAAAGTGTCTCCTTAAATTATGATTCTAAAGATGGCCAAACCTATCAATTAAATCTTATTGATACTCCTGGGCATGTTGATTTTTCTTATGAAGTTTCACGCTCACTATCTGCTTGTGAGGGAGCACTATTAATTGTTGACGCCTCTCAAGGTGTTGAAGCTCAAACAGTTGCTAATTGTTATACTGCTTTAGATCAAGGTCTTGAGGTAGTTGCGGTTCTTAACAAAATTGATTTGCCCTACGGAGCTTGTAAAACTTGTGAAGGTTATGGAGATGTTATTGGTATTGACAGTGATTTAGTAGTTCCAAATACCGCATTATCTGTTTTTGAAAATGCTATTTTTCCATGGAGAGGCGAATCTATGAGTTGGCGGGGATATTAAGAAACCTTTAAAAGCGTTGATCATTGATGCATGGTTTGATAATTATGTTGGTGTCGTGATGCTAGTTCGCGTTATTGATGGAGAAATAAAGATTAAAGACAAATTACATTTGATGGCCACGGGTGCGGAATACACATGCGAGGAAGTAGGTGTATTTACTCCAAAGTCACTTGTAAAAAGACTCACTAAGTGCAGGTGAAGTTGGTTTTGTTATTGCTGGTATTAAAGATTTAGAAAGCACAAAAGTCGGCGATACTATTACCTTGGCAAAAAATAAAGCAGATGAAGCATTACCTGGCTTTAAAGAAATTCAACCTCAAGTTTTTGCTGGTTTATATCCCATAGAATCAAATCAATTTGATGCTTTGAGAACGGCATTAGAAAAATTAAAACTTAATGATGCTTCTTTAAATTTTGAGGCTGAAAATTCAACTGCACTTGGTTTTGGCTTTAGGTGCGGATTTCTTGGCTTATTACATATGGATATTATTCAAGAAAGACTAGAACGTGAATATGAGATGGAATTAATTACAACAGCTCCAACCGTAATATACGAATTACTTCTTAGAACCGGTGAGACAAATCTTATCGAAAATCCCTCGCGCTTGCCAGACCTCTCAGTAATTGATGAAGTTAGAGAGCCTATAATAAATTTAAATATTCTTTTACCTCATGACTATGTCGGTCCGGTTATGCTGTTGGTGCTCATGATCTTCGTCACAGTCGCAGTCGGTATGGGACGCCAAGTAATGATTAATTTCCTGCGCCGCTCTAAATGAAGTAGTTTTAGATTTTTTTGATAGATTGAAGTCGGTTTCACAGGAATCTCTTATCCATGGATTATGAATTTTTAGAATTCCGTTCCGCTGATTTAGTAAAGCTAGACATTATGGTAAATGGAGAAAGGGTCGATGCCCTATCCTTGATAGTTCATCGGTCAAATAGTATTTTTAGAGGCCGGGAGTTAGCTGCTAGAATGCGTAAACTTATTCCTAGGCAGATGTTCGATGTTGCCATTCAGTCTGCAATAGGTGCTAATATAATTGCAAGAGAAACTGTGAAAGCTATGAGGAAAAATGTACTTGCAAAGTGCTATGGTGGGGATATCTCCAGAAAGAAAAAGTTATTAGAAAAACAAAAAGCAGGTAAGAAAAGAATGAAGCAGGTGGGTAATGTTGATATTCCTCAGGAAGCATTTTTAGCAATTTTACAGGTAGATGATTAAATGATTTTTGCAATAATTTTAATGTCAGTTACAGTATTCACAGGAATAATAACTTTTCTCGAAAGTAAAATTAGAAAAAAAGAAGGTTAAAAAAAGCAAAAGAACATTTTTTAATTGAGTATTCAAAAAGTTTTTTCCCTGTGTTATTAATTGTTTTTGTTATTCGCTCTTTTATAGTCGAGCCCTTTAAAATCCCGTCTGGCTCTATGATGCCCACTTTAATTTCAGGTGATTTTATTGCTGTTAATAAGTTTGCTTACGGCATTCGTCTTCCTGTATGGAATAAAACTTTAATATCTCTAGGGAGTCCCAGCAGAGGTGATGTTTTTGTATTTCACTACCCTAAAAAACCCTCTATTGATTATATAAAAAGAGTGGTTGGACTTCCTGGAGACGAAATTAAATATATTGATAAAGGGTTGGTTGTTAATGGAAAGCCAATAGAACTAAAATTTAAAGGTAAATATAAATATGAGACAAATGATGGTCAGATTATGAGTGCCCTCGAGTTTGAAGAGTTGTTAGTTGACTCAACACACTCTATTTTAACTCAGGATAGACCGTCAGAAAATTATCAATTTAATGTCCCCGAAGGTCATTATTTAGCAATGGGAGATAATCGTGATAATTCATCAGACAGTAGGGTTTGGGGATTTGTACCTGAGGAATTACTGGTGGGTAAAGCGTTTATAATTTGGCTTAACTTTTCAGAACCTGGCCGAATAGGTAACTGGATTCATTAATTGATTATGAATAAAGAACAATTACAATTATTGGAAAAAGTTATAGCTGAGAATACAAGTTTAATTATAATATCTTCTTGAGCTAGCTTTGACGCATAGAAGTGTTAGAGGAAAAAATAATGAGAGATTAGAATTTTTGGGCGATAGTATTCTCAATTTTATAATCGCTGATTTTTTGTTTAAAAAATTTGAAGATATTGATGAGGGAGATCTTAGTCGCCTGAGGTCCCAGCTGGTTAAAGAACAAACTTTAAGTGAAATTGCAGTTACTATTAATATAAGTGATTACTTAAAGCTAGGGGAAGGTGAACTTAAAAGTTCAGGTTGGAGGAGGCCTTCAATAATGGCTGATACTATTGAGGCAATTATTGGAGCTTTATTTTTGGATGGCTGGAATTGATGCGTCTCATCAATTTATTTCTAAATATTATGAAGATAAAATAAAAAGTATTGATCCAAAAAAAATAATGAAAGACTCTAAATCTATTCTTCAGGAGTCACTCCAGGCAAGAAAAATTTCTTTACCCTTTTATGAAATAGTATCAATTGAGGGAGAAGATCATTCACAGATTTTTAAAATAAGTTGCTCAATTCCAAAGTTAGAAATACAGAGTCAAGGACAAGGAACCAGCCGAAAGATTGCTGAGCAGGAAGCTGCGCTTTTAGCGCTAAAATTAATAGAGATTAAATCGAATGACAAGTAAATTAAAAGCAAGAAGGTGTGGAACAATAGCAATTGTAGGTAAACCAAATGTCGGTAAGTCAACTTTATTAAATTACTTTATTGGAACAAAATTAAGTATCACATCACGTAAGGCACAAACAACTAGGTATCAATTAATAGGAATTTCTACAAGTAATGATACCCAATATATTTTTGTTGATACACCCGGTTTTCAGTTAAAGCATTTGAATACTATGAATCGTGGATTAAATAAAACAGTTAAACAGGCTCTAAAAGACGTTGATGTAATTTTATTTTTAATAGAGCCAAATGAATTAGATGAAACTGATAAAAAAATATTAGATATGATTCCTGAGTCTACACCCACAGTCTTGGTTATAAATAAAATTGACCAGCTTAAAGACAAAAATAAATTACTCGGGTTGATGGGTAATTTAGGTAAATTAGAGTTATTTGAAGAGATTATTCCGACTAGCGTTAAAAAAGAAAGTAATTTACCAGAACTGCTAAAATCAATTCGCCAGCTCCTACCTCAACAAAATTTTATCTACAAAGAAGATGAGATTACTGATAAAAATGAAAAATTTTTAGCATCTGAGATTATTAGGGAGAAAGTTTTTAGACTAACAGGGCAAGAGCTTCCATACTCTGTAGCCGTTGAGATTGAAAAATTCGAGCAAGAGGGTAATTTAAGAAGAATTTTCGCTGTCATTATTGTTGATCGTGAGTCTTTAAAGCCGATGATTATTGGTAATAAGGGTGAGCGATTAAAAGAAATTTCTAAAAGTGCACGCTTAGATATGGAGAAGCTTTTTGGTGGAAAGGTTTGGTTAGAAACTTGGGTTAAGGTTAAAACGGGCTGGGCCGATGACGTAAGAGCCCTAAAATCATTAGGACTTTAATGGGATGGTAAAAGTAACCTCTCTGAAAGAAAATCAACAGGTCTATGTTTTACATACTTATCCATTTTAAGGAAACGAGCCTGATTGTTGAATTATTTTCTGAGCATCACGGAAGGATACCGGTTGTTGCCAAGGGGGCTAGGAGGCCGCGCTCTATACTTCGTGGAATGCTTCAGGCATTCCAGCCACTTCAAGCTACCTGGTCAGGTAATGGGGATATAAAAACATTGCATAACATTGAGTGGAGCGCTAAATATTTAGCGATTGATGGTGATGCACTTATTTGTGGTTTTTACCTAAACGAATTAATTTTTAGTGCTTACTGGAATTTCATCAAAAAAATGGATCAAAAGTCTAGCTCTGAAAAAGAATACTCACTTCGCATATTTGAAAATCAGTTGTTGCAAGAATTAGGTTATGGGCTTGACTTTAATGATGATATTGAGGGCAACCCAATCAAAATCAATGGCCTGTATGATTTTATTGAAGATCAGGGTTTTAGTGCACAAACTGAAGGTAAAATTTTGGGTGAAATTCTATTGAATATTGTCAATCCTAATCAAGTAACTCCAAATTCAGAAGGGTTGAACACTTTAAAAAAATTGAATCGAAAAAGATTAAAATCCTTACTTGGGGATAAGCCCCTTAAAAGTAAAGAATTATTTTTTGTGAATTAGGTCTAATGATGGATATATTTTTAGGTGTAAATATTGATCATATAGCTACCATAAGGCAAGCAAGGGGTACTTCTTACCCAAGTATAGTTGAGGCTGCCATTAAAGCGGAAAAGGCAGGCGCTGACAGCATTACATTGCACTTAAGAGAGGATCGCCGTCATATGCAAGATATTGATCTTTATGAGCTCAAACCTCTTCTTAAAACAAAAATGAATTTAGAGTTAGCTCCTACGAGCGAAATGATTAAAATTGCTTTAGATGTTCTTCCTGAGGATGTTTGTCTGGTTCCGGAAAGAAGAGAAGAAAGAACCACAGAAGGCGGGCTGGATCTTATTAATAATTTTGAGGGGATTAAAGAAGCTGTTGACTCACTAAAAAATAGTGGGATAAGAGTTTCACTCTTTATTGCACCCGATGAAAGACAAATTGAAAAAGCTGTCGCTTTGGAAGTGCCGATAATTGAAATCCACACTGGGCATTTTGCAGATTGCGAGGAAGGCACTAAGAAAGAGAATGAATTAAAAAAAATTAATGATGCCGTTCTTGATCCAATTAAAAGTAAAATTATTGTTAACGCAGGTCACGGGCTACACTATAAAAATGTTCAAAGAATTGCTTAAATTAAAAAAGATTAATGAATTAAATATAGGGCATGGAATAGTTGCAGAAGCATTATTTGAAGGATGGGAAATTTTCGCTATGAAAATGAAAAGAATTATTATGTTCCACTCAGTTAAATGATTTATGGAATAGGTACTGATGTAGTTGAGGTAAAGAGAATAAAAGGGGCATATTTATCCAGCAATTGCTATTGCAAAAAAAATACTTAATAACTCCGAGTATTCCGTTTACAGTAAAATAAAAGTTAAAGAAAAATTTTTAGCTAAACGGTTTGCTGCAAAAGAAGCTTTTGCCAAAGCTCTAGGAACCGGGTTTAGAGGACCAGTGACTTTTAAATCTATTGAAGTGACTAATAACTCTCTTGGAAAACCAAGCATAAAAATGACTGCAGGACTTCAAGATTTAGTCGACAGCCTCGATATTAAGAGTTGCTATTTATCTATATCTGACGAAAAAAATATTGCTGTAGCATTTGTTGTCCTTGAGCGTGGGTAGTAAAAAAATAGATACAGAAAGACGTTTCGGGGGGGTTATTCGTTTATTCGGAGAAACTCAATTTAATCGGTTTCAATCTAGCCATGTTTGTATTATAGGGATTGGTGGAGTTGGATCATGGGTTGCAGAGTCTATGGCAAGACATGGCGTAGGAAAAATTACTCTTATTGACATGGATCATATTGCAGAATCAAATATCAACCGACAAATTCATGCTTTAGATTCAACAACTGGTGGGTCAAAGGTGGAGGTAATGAAAGAAAGAATTCTAGATATTAACCCAAGCTGTGACGTAGTTTGCATTGATGATTTCCTTACTGAAGAAAATATTCCAATGGTACGTGGTGCATCTCAGTTTACTTGAAAATCAAACAAAAGTTAAAATTTGTTTAGCAGATTATTGTTTAAATGAAGACATTAAGTTTCTTATGGTTGGAGGTGCCGGAGGAAGAAAAAACCCAGAACTTGTAAAAATCACTAATATTTTTAAAACTTTTGGCGACCCTTTGCTAACAAAAATACGTCAGTATTTTAATAAAAAAATATTTAATAAAAAAATAAATAAAAATTTCCCTGTTATTTTTTCATCAGAAGTTATTCATAAGCCAAGTAAGGGTGAGGCTAACTTTCCCATAAATGGCCTAAATTGTGATGGTTATGGGTCGAGTCCAAATGTAACCGGGACATTTGCATTTATTGCAACCTCTTATGTGCTCTCTAGTTTGTAAGGATTACAAAACCTTACTATTGAAAAAAAATATTTTGCCCCCATTTAATTCTATTCAATCAACCGTAAAAAAATTCATTTAGGAAATATGACATGACAGTAAAAAAAGAAACATTAAGTTTTCAAACTGAGGTTAAGCAACTCCTTCAGCTAATGATTCATTCTTTATACAGTAATAAAGAAATAGCCATAAGGGAGCTGATTTCAAATGCTGTCAGCTTGGCAAGGCAAATATTCACGGACTTATCAAAATCTACAGCCTTACTAATTGGTGCCGGTGAAACGATTGAGTTGGCAGCAAGACACCTCTTTGACAATGGTATTGGTATGAACCGTGATGAGGTGATCGCTCACCTTGGCACCATCGCCAAATCAGGAACCGCCGAGTTCTTGTCGAATTTAACGGGTGACCAAAAATCTGACTCTCAGTTGATTGGGCAGTGGGATTTTATTCCGCTTTTATTCTAGCGGATGAGGTTATTTTGGAGTCTAGAAAAGCTGGAACCAAAGATGGTTTTCGTTGGGCTTCATCTGGAGATGGAGAGTTTACATTGGAAGCTATTGATAAAAAATTAAGAGGCACTGCTGTTACTTTGATTCTAAAAAAAGACGCAAGCGAATTTTTAGATGATTTTCGTTTAAAGGGAATTATTAAGAAGTATTCAGACCATATTACTTTGCCAATTTTGATGAAAAAGACCGAATTGAAAGATGGCGAAACAATTCAATTAGATGAGAGTGAATCAATTAACGACGCCTCAGCTATCTGGACAAAAAATAAGAAAGATATTAAGGGCGAAGAATATGATGAGTTTTATAAAAGCTTAACCTATGATTCAGAGCCGCCTTTAGCCCACTTTCATAGTAAGGTTGAAGGTAGTCAGGAATATACCTCCTTACTTTATATTCCAAGTAAAGCGCCTTTTGATCTCTATGATCGGGATCGCCATCAAGGAGTTAAGCTTTATGTTAATCGTATTTTTATAATGGAAGCTACTGAAAAATTAATGCCAAGCTACTTAAGGTTTGTAAAAGGGGTAATTGATAGTAGCGACCTACCCTACAAAACGGGCTGTATTAGAATAGTAACGATCACCAATAAAATCAGGAACCGTAAAAAAATTACTTTCATCTATGCAGGACTTGGCTAAAAAGAAGCCAGAGAAATACCAAAAATTTTGGAATGAGTTTGGGCGGGCATTAAAAGAAGGCCCAGCTGAGGACTTTACTAACAAGGAGAAAATTGCAGGTTTATTGAGATTCTCTAGTACAAATAGTAAATCTGACGAACAAGATGTGTCTTTGACTGACTATATTGAACGAATGAAGGCTGAACAAGAAGTGATTTATTACATTACTGCAGATTCTTTGATGGCAGCTAAAAACAGCCCGCATCTAGAAATTTTTAAAAAGAAAGACATAGAAGTGACCACAAATGTTGAAGAAGCAGATATTATTGTTTTTTCACCTGAATGTAAATGAAGTAATTGCAAATGTTGCTCATTTAAATCAGGGAGGTAAGCTTGAAGATAAAAAGAAAATAGTTCATCCAAATAAAAAGATAGGCATAATGCTAAGAATTTAGTAGAGAAAATAAAGGAATCACTAGGAGATAAGGTTGCTGAAGTAAAAGTAACACACAGACTAACAGATTCTCCAGCTTGTTTAGTTGTTGGTGAAAATGATATCTCAGGTAATTTAGAGAGGATTTTGAAAGCAGCAGGACAAAATACACCTGATATTAAGCCTGTATTAGAAATAAATCCTGAGCATGCTTTAATTAAAAAACTCAGTGCTGAGAAGGATGGAAAGGCCTTTGATGAGTATTCATCAGTGGTATTTGACCAGGCTTTAATTTCAGAAGGTGGGCAATTAGAAGACCCAGTTAGTTTTATTAAGAAAATCAATCATCTTTTGGTTAAATAAAAATAGCTTAGATAATGTTTGACAAAGGATAAAACTAACTGCTATAGTCACGCTTCTTTGCGACAAGTGCGCAAAACAACGACAAAAAAAATACGATTTTAAAAATGAGTATAACTCGTTGAAATTATCGATCGCGGGGTGGAGCAGTCTGGCAGCTCGTCGGGCTCATAACCCGAAGGTCACAGGTTCAAATCCTGTCCCCGCAACCAAAATCGAATCGATCTTTAACAATTTAACAACTGATAAGTGTGAGTACTTATTGATGAGGTTAAAGTTAGGTTTCCTTTAAAAGAAACTTAATTCTCAAATATTAAGTGCTTACACTTTAAATTTGTGACAAGACCACACTGGTTAGTAATAACCAGTTAACCTTGAAAATGAATTTGAGAAAAAAGCATAAGCGATACAAATGTTTTTCAATTTATTGGAAAACAATAGTAATAAGTTAGATTAAACTGAAGAGTTTGATCATGGCTCAGATTGAACGCTGGCGGAATGCTTTACACATGCAAGTCGAACGGCAGCATAGAGAGCTTGCTCTCTGATGGCGAGTGGCGAACGGGTGAGTAACATATCGGAACGTGCCTAGTAATGGGGAACAACTAATCGAAAGGTTAGCTAATGCCGCATACGACCTACGGGTGAAAGCAGGGGATCTTCGGACCTTGCGTTATTAGAGCGGCCGATATCTGATTAGCTTGTTGGTAGGGTAATGGCCTACCAAGGCAACGATCAGTAGCTGGTCTGAGAGGACGATCAGCCACACTGGAACTGAGACACGGTCCAGACTCCTACGGGAGGCAGCAGTGGGGAATTTTGGACAATGGGGGCAACCCTGATCCAGCCATTCCGCGTGAGTGAAGAAGGCCTTCGGGTTGTAAAGCTCTTTCGCAAGAGAAGAAAACTTATTATTTAATAAATGGTAAGTATGACGGTATCTTGACAAGAAGCACCGGCTAACTACGTGCCAGCAGCCGCGGTAATACGTAGGGTGCAAGCGTTAATCGGAATTACTGGGCGTAAAGCGTGCGCAGGCGGTCTTATAAGTCAGATGTGAAATCCCCGAGCTCAACTTGGGAACTGCGTTTGAAACTGTAAGACTAGAGTGTGTCAGAGGGGGGTAGAATTCCATGTGTAGCAGTGAAATGCGTAGATATGTGGAGGAATACCAATGGCGAAGGCAACCCCCTGGGATAACACTGACGCTCATGCACGAAAGCGTGGGGAGCAAACAGGATTAGATACCCTGGTAGTCCACGCCCTAAACGATGTCTACTAGTTGTTGGTGGAGTAAAATCCATGAGTAACGCAGCTAACGCGTGAAGTAGACCGCCTGGGGAGTACGGTCGCAAGATTAAAACTCAAATGAATTGACGGGGGCCCGCACAAGCGGTGGATTATGTGGATTAATTCGATGCAACGCGAAAAACCTTACCTGGCCTTGACATGTACCGAATTTAGCAGAGATGCTTTAGTGCTCGAAAGAGAACGGTAACACAGGTGCTGCATGGCTGTCGTCAGCTCGTGTCGTGAGATGTTGGGTTAAGTCCCGCAACGAGCGCAACCCCTGCCATTAATTGCCATCATTTAGTTGGGCACTTTAATGGGACTGCCGGTGACAAACCGGAGGAAGGTGGGGATGACGTCAAGTCCTCATGGCCCTTATGGCCAGGGCTTCACACGTAATACAATGGTCGGTACAGAGGGACGCCAACCCGCGAGGGGGAGCTAATCTCAGAAAGCCGATCGTAGTCCGGATTGTTGTCTGCAACTCGACAGCATGAAGTCGGAATCGCTAGTAATCGCGGATCAGCATGTCGCGGTGAATACGTTCCCGGGCCTTGTACACACCGCCCGTCACACCATGGGAGTGGGTTTTACCAGAAGTAGTTAGTCTATCCGCAAGGGGGACGATTACCACGGTAGGATTCATGACTGGGGTGAAGTCGTAACAAGGTAGCCGTATCGGAAGGTGCGGCTGGATCACCTCCTTTCTAGAGAAAAACCTCTCTTTAAGTATTCACACTTATCAGTTGTTTGTTATTAGCACAAAGAAATTAATTGGCCCATTTAGGGTCTGTAGCTGCTGGTTAGAGCACCGTGTTGATAACGCGGGGGTCGTTGGTTCGAGCCCAACCAGACCCACCAGTTTTAATTAATATGTAACTTAAAATGGGGGATTAGCTCAGCTGGGAGAGCACCTGCTTTGCAAGCAGGGGGTCATCGGTTCGATCCCGTTATCCTCCACCAATTCTTTGTATAAAAAAGGTAAGCCTTAAGCGTTTATTAAATTAAATGTTTAAGGCTAGCTTTTTAGCTAGTATGTTCTTTAACAATATGGAAGAAGTAAATTAGAAATCATAAGATTGTGATGAGATTATGATTTCAAATGGGTAATGATTGCAAAATCAAATACTAAATCAACACTTTGCATCTAAATTTTATATTTATAGTTGTTTTAAGCAATGCTTTAGAAAGAAACTATAACGATCGTCTCATGCGAGAAAATTTGAGTTTAAAAGGGCTTAGGTTTTAAAGTTATAGGATCAAGTGAATAAGTGCATATGGTGAATGCCTTGGCGATTACAGGCGATGAAGGACGTGGTAGTCTGCGAAATTTTTCGGGGAGCTGACAAACGAGCTTTGATCCGGAAGTGTCCGAATGGGGAAACCCACCCGTAAGGGTATCCGTCTCTGAATTCATAGGAGATGTGAAGCAAACCGAGTGAACTGAAACATCTAAGTAACTCGAGGAAAAGAAATCAACCGAGATTCCGGCAGTAGTGGCGAGCGAAACCGGAACAGCCTGTTATTTTTAGCACACGCGTTAATAGAACGGAATGGAAAGTCCGGCCGTAGAGGGTGATAGTCCCGTATATGAAAGCCCGTGTGTGGAACTAGGGTAACGATAAGTAGGACGGGACACGTGAAATCTTGTCTGAATATGGGGGGACCATCCTCCAAGGCTAAATACTCGTAATCGACCGATAGTGAACTAGTACCGTGAGGGAAAGGTTAAAAGAACCCCGGAAGGGGAGTGAAATAGATCCTGAAACCGTATGCATACAAACAGTAGGAGCGGACTTGTTCCGTGACTGCGTACCTTTTGTATAATGGGTCAGCGACTTACATTCAGTAGCAAGCTTAACCGATAGGGGAGGCGTAGCGAAAGCGAGTCCGAATAGGGCGATTTAGTTACTGGGTGTAGACCCGAAACCAAGTGATCTATCCATGGCCAGGATGAAGGTGCCGTAACAGGTACTGGAGGTCCGAACCCACAAATGTTGAAAAATTTGGGGATGAGCTGTGGATAGGGGTGAAAGGCTAAACAAACTTGGAGATAGCTGGTTCTCTCCGAAAACTATTTAGGTAGTACCTCGTATCTTACTCTCGGGGGTAGAGCACTGTTATGGCTAGGGGGATCATACGACTTACCAAACCATTGCAAACTCCGAATACCGAGAAGTACAATTACGGGAGACAGACAGCGGGTGCTAACGTCCGTTGTCAAGAGGGAAACAACCCAGACCGCCAGCTAAGGTCCCAAATGATATGCTAAGTGGTAAACGAAGTGAGAAGGCCCAGACAGCCAGGAGGTTGGCTTAGAAGCAGCCACCCTTTAAAGAAAGCGTAATAGCTCACTGGTCGAGTCGTCTTGCACGGAAGATGTAACGGGGCTAAGCATATAACCGAAGCTGCGGATGCATATTTATATGCATGGTAGGAGAGCGTTCTGTAAGTCTGTGAAGGTGTTCTGTGAGGAATGCTGGAGATATCAGAAGTGCGAATGCTGACATGAGTAGCGATAAAGGGAGTGAAAGGCTCCCTCGCCGAAAGCCCAAGGTTTCCTGCGCAACGTTCATCGGCGCAGGGTGAGTCGGCCCCTAAGGTGAGGCAGAAATGCGTAGCTGATGGGAAACAGGTTAATATTCCTGTACCTCAATTTAATGCGATGTGGGGACGGAGAAGGTTAGGTCAGCCAGGTGTTGGATATCCTGGTTCAAGCGTGTAGGTAGATTCCTTAGGTAAATCCGGGGAGTTAATATCGAGGCGTAATAACGAGTGAACTTTTGTTCATGAAGTGATTGATACCACGCTTCCAAGAAAAGCCACTAAGCTTCAGTTAGATTGAGACCGTACCGCAAACCGACACAGGTGGGCAGGATGAGAATTCTAAGGCGCTTGAGAGAACTCTGGAGAAGGAACTCGGCAAACTAGTACCGTAACTTCGGGATAAGGTACGCCCCAGTAGGTTGTAGCAATTTACTTGCGAAGGCTGATGGGGTTGAAGATACCAGGTGGCTGCGACTGTTTATTAAAAACACAGCACTGTGCAAACACGAAAGTGGACGTATACGGTGTGACTCCTGCCCGGTGCTCGAAGGTTAAATGATGGGGTGCAAGCTCTTGATTGAAGCCCGAGTAAACGGCGGCCGTAACTATAACGGTCCTAAGGTAGCGAAATTCCTTGTCGGGTAAGTTCCGACCCGCACGAATGGAGTAACGATGGCCACACTGTCTCCTCTAGAGACTCAGCGAAGTTGAAATGGTTGTGAAGATGCAATCTACCCGCGGTTAGACGGAAAGACCCCATGCACCTTTACTATAGCTTTACACTGGACTTGGATATCATCTGTGTAGGATAGGTGGGAGACTTTGAAGCAGGATCGCTAGATCTTGTGGAGTCACCCTTGAAATACCACCCTGATGTTGTCTAGGTTCTAACCCAGGTCCCTTATCGGGATCGGGGACCGTGTATGGTGGGTAGTTTGACTGGGGCGGTCTCCTCCCAAAGAGTAACGGAGGAGTGCGAAGGTAACCTAGGCACGGTCGGAAATCGTGCTATTAGTGCAATGGCATAAGGTTGCTTGACTGCGAGACGGACAGGTCGAGCAGGTACGAAAGTAGGTCATAGTGATCCGGTGGTTCTGTATGGAAGGGCCATCGCTCAACGGATAAAAGGTACGCTGGGGATAACAGGCTGATTCCTCCCAAGAGTTCATATCGACGGGGGAGTTTGGCACCTCGATGTCGGCTCATCACATCCTGGGGCTGTAGTCGGTCCCAAGGGTATGGCTGTTCGCCATTTAAAGTGGTACGTGAGCTGGGTTTAAAACGTCGTGAGACAGTTTGGTCCCTATCTGCCGTGGGCGTTGGAAGTTTGAAGGGGGCTGTTCCTAGTACGAGAGGACCGGAATGGACAGATCTCTGGTGGACCGGTTGTTACGCCAGTAGCATAGCCGGGTAGCTAAATCTGGAAGAGATAAACGCTGAAAGCATCTAAGCGTGAAACTCGCCCTAAGATGATACTTCCCTTGCACTTTAAGTGCACTAAAGAGTCGTTCAAGACCAGGACGTTGATAGGTCAGGTGTGGAAGTGCAGTAATGCATGAAGCTAACTGATACTAATTGCTCGTGAGGCTTGATCCTATAACCTTAAGACTTAACTAAGGTTATAGTTGAAACTAAAGCAAAAACGCAATCAAAACACATACAAATGTTTACTTCTTCTTATATTTTTATAAAAAATAATTTCAAATTTTAGTTAATAATAATTTACAAGTTTGCTTGGCGGACATAGCGAGTTGGACCCACTCCTTTCCATTTCGAACAGGACAGTGAAACGATTCTGCGCCGATGATAGTGTAGTTTTTTCCATGCGAACGTAGGACACTGCCAAGCTTCTAAATTAAAAAACCCACTTTAGAGTGGGTTTTTTTTTAATTTTTTTTAAGTGATAGTTTGTGAGTAGCGGAAAAATGAATATAAGGCTATATTTCAAAAGGTACTGATAATTATGAATGTTACTTATGTATAAGGTTTAATGAAATATAATAAGAGAAGAGTTTCTAGGTGTTATTGCCAATTATCTCGTAAAGTTACAGTCCTATTTATTTGAATATCTGTGGCTTTTGAATTTAAATCTGCAATAAAATATCCGTGGCGCTCAAACTGAAACTGCTCTCCTGGCTTAATAAGCTGACAATTCTCTTCCAACTTAGCTACGACTTTTTTTATTGAGTTTTCATTTAAATCATCTAAGTAATTACTACTTACAGAACCAGGTTGCTCCTCTTTAAAAAGCCTGTCATACATTGCAACTGTTGCCTCAATCGCATATTTAATTGACACCCAGTGTATATTTCCTTTAACTTTAATTAAATCAGATCCTTGTGTTCCAGATTTTGTGTTTGGTAAGTAGTCACAAAATACTGTTGTAATATTACCTAAAGAATCTTTCTCAAAACCAGTACAAGTTACTACGTACCCGTATCGAAGCCTAACTTGATTTCCAGGAAATAACCTAAAATATTTATTTGAAGGCACTTCCATGAAATCATTGCGCTCGATCCATAATTCCTTTGTGAGCTTAATTATCCTTTTACCTAAGCCTATATGTTGCGGATGGTTTGGAGCAAAGCAATCCTCCTCTTGATTGTCTGGGTAATTATTAATAACTAACTTTATTGGGTCTAGAACAGCTACACGCCTATGAGTGGTTTCATTTAAAACATATCGCATACAATCTTCAAATATTGTGTAATCAATCCAAGAGTCCACTTTTGAAACTCCAATACGATCCGTAAATAATTTAAATCCACTGGGAGTGTATCCCCTTCTTTTTGCCAGATAT
The DNA here is from genome assembly GCA_905182075.1 of uncultured Methylophilaceae bacterium. GTDB lineage: Bacteria > Pseudomonadota > Gammaproteobacteria > Burkholderiales > Methylophilaceae > BACL14. Next base: position 719,479 of record CAJIZS010000001.1, read on the forward strand.
TGTTGGCATTCTAGGGTCATCCCAACCAGAAACAGTTTTGTTTTCAAAACTCAAAGCTTTCTTTTTGATAAAACGGTATGAGTTAAATTTAATCGAGAAAATTCATGTTGCCTTGGAGGCGGATCGTTTAGTAAATTATTATTTAATAGTTGTTTGAGTAGCCAATCGTAGAATGGACGCTGATCTTCAAATTCCAATGTGCAGATTGAGTGTGTTATTCCCTCCAAACTACATCGTCCATTACAATGAGCAAAATCATACATGGGATAAATACACCATTGACTTCCTGTTTTGTGATGCTTTACATTCTTAATCCTATATACTGCCGGGTCTCTAAGGTTCATATTGGGAGAAGCCATATTAATTTTAGCTCTTAATACCATTGCTCCATCTTCATACTTTCCTGCTTTCATTTCTCTGAACAATTTTAAGTTTTCATCTATATCATTATTTCTCCAAGGAGAATCTTTTCCTGGAGTTGTTAGCGTTCCTCTATTATTTTTTATTTGTTCAGCTGTCTGCTGATCAACATATGCTTGGCCTGAATGTATTAGAGATTCTGCTGCTTCATACATTAGAGAAAAATAATCACTTGCGTAGTAAATATTAGATTCATTATTAAAATTCCAATCAAAACCTAACCACTTAAGACTATCTATGATGCCATTTACAAATTCCTTATCTTCTTTTTCTGGATTGGTATCGTCAAATCTTAAATGACAAGCGCCTTTATAATCTTGCGCTAAGCCAAAGTTTAAAAAAATACTTTTAGCATGTCCTATATGAAGGTAACCATTAGGCTCAGGCGGGAATCTTGTTCGAATTACAGCTTTATCAATTAACCCCTTATCATGATGAGACTTATTTCCAGGGCTAGTATTCCATTTTTTCTTTGCAAAACGACCTTCTTTAATATTTCTTTCGATGACTGTTCGAATAAAGTTGGATTGTTTCGTGTCTGTTGGCAAGAGTTTTGTCATAATTTAATAATCATTTTACACTTTATTTTTTAATAATTTAAGTAATTTACTTAGTACACATAGTTAATAAATGTGCTATGTTATCTTCATAAGAATTTAATTTGATTTTCTCATTAAAAAAATCTCATTTTTAAATAAAATCAAAGTAAATTTTTTAATTTTTATTAACTACGTATTTTAAACAGGAGATTTTTTATGTTAGATCCACAAGATTTTGTCGGGGTAAGCTTTTGGCTTTTATCTGCGGCAATGGTAGCTGCAACGTTTTTTTTCTGGGTAGAAAGAGATAGAGCTGTAGGAAAATGGAAAACATCACTTACAGTTGCTGCAATGGTTACAGGTATAGCAGCAATTCACTATTTTTATATGAGAGGTATTTGGATAGATACTGGTGCATCCCCAACGGTATTTAGATATGTCGATTGGTTGTTAACAGTTCCGCTTCAGATTGTTGAGTTCTATTTAATCTTAGCTGCTATTGCAGTTGTTGCTGTATCAGTGTTTTGGCGATTACTTATTGCTTCAGTAGTTATGTTAGTAGCTGGTTATCTTGGCGAAGTTGGCTCTGTAGGTGTTTGGTCTGGTTTCACTGTAGGAATGGTGGCTTGGATTTATATCATCTATGAAGTATTCGCAGGTGAAGCTAGTAAAATTAGTGCAAGCAAGGGTACAGCTGCAAGTAAAAAAGCATTTAATGCTTTAAGACTTATTGTTACTGTTGGTTGGGCTATATATCCAATTGGTTACATGGCGGGAACAGATGGATGTGCTGATGCAGCAACTCTAAACATTGTTTATAACCTAGCTGACTTTGTTAATAAGATAGCATTTGGTGTAGTTATATGGGCAGCAGCAACATCAGGTTCAAAAGCTTAATAAAAGCTTTAGTACTTGAATAAGTAATTATGAGAACGCGTCAGAAATGGCGCGTTTTTTTTAAATGTATAATTAAGGGGATAAGATGGAAGTATTAGGTTTTAACTTAGTATATAACTCACTATCTTTTGCTATTGCAACGTTTGGCGCTAGTACCGTTTTCTTTTTTTCTCAGCGATCTCAAGTTGCCCCAGCTTATAAAACAGCGCTCACACTATCAGGTCTAGTATGTCTAATTGCCTTCTATCACTACCTAAGAATGTTTGAAAGTTTTAATGATGCCTTTACTTTGATATACGGAGAAGTTCTTGTAACGGGCTCCGAATTTAATGTGGCTTATCGTTATGTAGGTTGGTTGTTGACTGTACCTTTACTCTTACTTGAGCTAATTCTTGTGATGCGATTAAGTAAAGATGAAACATTTTCTAGAGGGATAAAACTTACTTTTGCTGCAATACTAATGGTTATTTTAGGCTACCCTGGAGAAGGTTTAGTTGATGTAAGTCAGCTTGGTACTCGATGGGTTTATTGGTTGCTGGCTATGATTCCATTCTCATATATTCTTTATAGTTTGACGGTAGGCCTAGGAAATTCAATTTCTAGGCAGCCTAAAAATGTTCAGGGGTTAGTAAGTAATGCAAGGTGGTTGCTGATTATTTCATGGGCTTTCTATCCGATAGTATATTTATTTCCAATGATTAACCCCAGTGCTTCGTATGTAAATGTCCAGGTTGGTTATACAGTTGCTGACGTAGTCTCAATTGGTATGTTTGGTGTGATGATTTATATTATTGCGCAGCGAAAATCTGATGCAGGAGCTTAATCAGTAATAAGGTAATAAGTAAAAAATGGGACTATAAGGTTCTTTTAAAAGTTAAACAATTATTATGAAAAAAAAATACAGGGATGAATTTTTTACGCCGCCAGAAGCAGACATGAGTTTTTGGACAGTGTTAAAAATGAATTTTCTAAAAGCTTTGAAGTAGAAGATAAATTTCTATCAGCTTGGCTAAGTCATCATGGAGAGTCACAGGGCAAATGGTTGAGGGCAAGATTAGCTCTAGCAACAGGCGGCCTATTAGGGTTATCTAGTCAAACCGCAATAAATTGGGCAGTGGTTTGTGAATTAATTCATAGCGCATCATTATTGCATGATGATATATGTGATGAAGACTCTCTTAGAAGAGGCCAAAGTAGTTTGTGGAAAGAATACGGGATTTCCGCAGCAATATGTACAGGCGACTATCTAATTGCTGAGTCCTTTAGAAAAATAACTGAGATTGAACAAGGCTGGCATCAAACAATTTTATTAAAATTACTATCTTGCTCAGTTAAAGAAATAATTTTTGGTCAATCTAAGGATGTAAGCCTTAATCCGTTTAGTATTAATTGGCAGCAGTATGAAAAAATTGCAATTGATAAAACTGCACCATTTATCGCTTTACCAATGATGGGCATGTTTAAATGTAAAGAATGTTCAAGCGATGAATGTGATGGGCTTCAGTTGGCATCAAATTACTTAGGTTTATGTTATCAATATCTTAATGATGTCGAGAATTTAATTGGAATTAATCAAGTTATGTTTACAGATATTTACAAAGGACATCCTAATGGTATGCTTATTAAGATTCTAGATGAGCTAGATCAGGAAAATAAATTAAAGGTCCAAAAGAACCCAAAATTATTAATTAATTTTATTGATAAAAAATTATTTCTTGAACAAGAAAAAATTATTAAAAGCTTCCTTAAAATTGCAGAAAATGAATTTCATAGGGTTCCTAAGGTAGTTCAACCTGTTTTAATTTCAATTAAGAATGAAGTCAGGGGAAGGTTAGAAAATATGATGAGCAAAATATTATGAAAAAAGTTGCTGTTATTGGAGGCGGGCTAGGTGGAATAGCGTCAGCAATTAGATTTAAAGCCAGAGGTTATGACGTTTCAGTGTATGAGAGATTGAACGAACTGGGTGGGCGCGCCCAAAAATTTAGTAAAGATGGGTACCTCCATGATGCAGGCCCAACAGTTATAACCGCCCCGTATTTATTTACAGAATTATTCGGGCTATTTAATGAAAATATTGATTCATCTATGTAACTTTCAACCATTAGATCCTTGGTATAGATTTCATTTTAATGATGGTACAGAATTTGATTATGGTCCAGATAGAAATAAAATGCTTGAGAGAATACATCAAATATCCCCAAATGATGTTGATGGATACCTTATGATGCTTAAGCGAGCTGAGACTATATTTGAGATAGGGTTTGAAAAATTATCAGACAAACCTTTTACAAAATTTTGGGATATGATGGCTCAGATACCAAGTTTAATAAGATTAAAAAGTTATTTTTCTGTCTCTGGTATAGTTAATAAATACATTAAACATCCACTCTTAAGGCAAGCCTTTTCAATTCACCCGCTCCTAGTTGGTGGCAACCCTTTTAGCACTACTTCGATATATGCCCTTATACATTATTTAGAACGAAGATGGGGTGTATTTTTTGCTATGGGGGGTACTGGAAAATTAGTTCAAGCGTTATATGATCTTATGGAAAGGGCTGGTATTGATATTGTTTTAGATACTGATATCGCTCAAATCGAAGTTAAAAAATAATAAAGCTTTTGGTGCGACAAGTGTTGACGGCAGGTTTTTCCCCGCAGAGCGTATTATATGCAATGGTGATCCACCAACTGTTTATGCACAAATGTTGCCAGGTGATAAAAATCGAAATAAGCGCTTGTTTCCCGAAAAATTAACACAATATTCTATGGGCCTTTATGTATTATTTTTTGGTACAAAAAAGACGTATGATGATATTGCACACCACACAATCTGGATGGGTCCAAGATATAAAGAATTACTTAAAGATATTTTTGATAAGCATCACCTAGCCGAAGATTTTTCAATATATCTACATAGACCTACAGCTACAGACCCTTCGTTTGCTCCTGAAGGACATGACTCATATTATGCTTTGGTACCAGTCCCAAATTTAAAAGGTAACTATAATTGGGATGAAATAAAAAAAGATTTTTCCGAGAAAATATTAACCTCATTAGATAAAACTATAATGCCTGGTATTTTAACGAATGCTGTTTCAAAATTTTGTATGACACCAGTAGACTTTAAGAATGATTACAGGACGCCACATGGCAGTGGATTTTCTATTGCACCAATACTGACACAATCTGCTTGGTTTAGGACCCACAACCAAGATGATAAATATAAAAATTTATATTATGTGGGTGCAGGCACTCATCCAGGAGCGGGAATTCCTGGCGTATTAAATTCAGCGAAAGTAGTCGACAACATAATTCATCAATGAGAAAGCAAAGCCAAATTATTCAGAAGTACGGTAAGACTTTTTACTGGGCATCTTTTTTTCTTGAAGAATCAGTTAAATTAAAGTTGTTTTCAATATATGCTTTTTGCAGAAAAATAGACGATTTGGTTGATAGCGATGATAAAAAATTAGATAAATATCTTAAAGAAAATTTTCATAAAATAACAGAAGAGGTTGCGGGGCTAGAAAAAAAATTTCATCCATCCAAAGATATAATTAATCAATTCATGTTGGGACAACAGAGTGATTTATCTCATAAACAACCAAAATCAATTAATGAATTGATTATTTATTGTTATAGGGTTGCGGGTATTGTTGGATTAATGGTTTGCGATGCATTGGGGGTGAAAGATACTAAAAAGCGCCTCTATGCGATTGATTTAGGTATTGCAATGCAGTTAACTATTAGATTAGATATAAAGTGTTCATGAGCAGGCTTAATTGAATTTGTTTGCCATAATAAGCCCAAATGGTTAAGTAAAGGAATATACGTGTTTGAGAAAATCTCTATAAATGAATCTTTTTTTAATAATTTTAAATAGGTGTTTTGAAATAAGTTCTCATCAAAAGTGTACATACATAACAACAAAGAGTTTATTTCATAATTATTAGAAAAATCACTTAAAGCAACTGTTTTTGCTTCTTCAGATAATAGATCATCAGATAATTTAGCAATTTTGGAAATCTTATAATTATTTTTATATAATAAACTAATGTTTAATATCTTTTGTAGCTCAGAAAGGCTGTAAACTCTAACATTTCTATTTATCGGCGCAGGGCTTTCAAGCTTAATGTTTCTATCGAGATATATTATTAATAACAAAGATCAATCAATACTATTGATTGAAAAAGATGCCAATAAGAATATTAATCAGACTTTTTGTGTTTGGCAGGGTCCTGGCTTAATTGATATTAAAAATACATACAATCTGAAACCAAAGCATGTGTGGAGTAAAGTTGAGGTTTCAAATGAAGGTTTGAACATTCAGAGGGACATTAGTCCATACTCATACGAATGTTTTGATGGTAAAGAGACGCTTAGTAAACTTTTAAGCCAATGTAAAAAAAACATTACCTATAGAAAAGGATTTGACGTAAAAAAAATTAAGAATAATAAAAATTTGATTGAGGTTGTTACTAATGAGGAAACTATACATACTAAATTTATAGTCGATAGTCGAAATAAAATTTCAAAAAAACAGTATGATTCACCACCAAACCTCAAGCAAGTTTTTGTCTTTCCATTCTTCATACTTTGCTAAATTTAATCCTGAAATAATAAAATTAATGAGTTTCAAAAAAAATAGGAAAGATGTTGAGTTTACCTACACCCTCCCTTTTTCTAGAAGACATGCATTAATAGAAACCACTTTATTTTCAAAAAGCTCGTCCTTCGTTAGTATTAAAAAAATACACAATGAATCGCTTTCAAAATATAAAAAATTTAAATCTGTAAAAGAAGAGAAGGGGATAATACCAATGATTTTGGATAGAGATATTATAATTAAAAATAATATACCTATTGGTTTATCTGCAGGGATGGCTAGACCATCTACAGGATATTCAATGATGAGAATTGCTTTATGGGTAAATTCCGTTGAAAAAAAGAAAATAAAAAACACATTAAGATAATTGGTAAAAAAGGCAATAATGCAATTAGTAAATACTTGATAGTATTTTTCTTACGGCATGTTATTTTTGGCCTAACAAAGCACCAATTATATTTATGAAATTATTATTAATAGTCGATATAAAATCTATTATTAGATTTATGTCTGATGCCCCCACTCTAAGTGATATTTTTTTTATAGTCTTGGGCATGCCAAAAAAACTAATGATTCGCAGTTTTATTAAAAAATATGTTGAATAAAGTCATTACACATCAACTTCTTTTCATCATGTTTGTATTATTATTTGTGGTGGCAAAAACGACTGTAAATTTTGACGATAGCTATCTAAGTTATTCAATTTGGATTGCCCTTTTTTTCGTAAGCTCTATTGGTATTAGTCATGGCGCTTTAGATGGAAAATTAATATGGAAAGGATCAAATAGAATTTCCCAAAGGGCTATTCTACTAGGAATATATTTAACGCTAGTTTTATTAGGCTGGGTTTTGTGGATTAGTTTTCCTATCCTTGGTTTATTAATGCTACTTACTATGGCAGTTTTTCATTTTGGCAATGCAGATTTAAAATTCATTAAATTAGATGATATCAATATCAATTTATCATGGGGCTTCTCTATGACTTTTTTACCTATGCTTTTTAAAAAAGATATAGTTGGCTCAATTTTTTATAATTTAATTGGTTTTAATATATCTGGTATAGTATTGCTTTCTCTAACATCTTTTAATCCTTAGTATCATCAGAATATATTGGGTTATTATAAAAAATATTTTTAAGCAAAAATTAAGAATTATTTGGTTTAAAAATAAAGATGTATTGTTGTTATTTGAGATAACTTTGCTTATCATTCGTTTTGCCAACCACCCGTATTAGGAGTGGATATCACCCCAATGTTTTCTGTCGATGTATCATTAATTAATTCTAATTTTAATTGGCGTAATGATTTAAAGTGGTTAGTGTTGTTTACTTTACCGGTACTACTATTTATAAACTTTACATATGGTAAATATTGGAATTCTGATACTTATTCGATAATATTTCCAATCTTAGGTTCATTGACTATTGCTCACATGTCTTTGCCAACTATATTAAACTTCATAAAAAAATGAGTATGAATTATGTTATTTTATTTTTAATTAAACTTTTATTTATTTCCAGTTCTTACTATCCTATCTGATGGAAAATTTCATTCTGGTGAATTGATGTCAGAGCAGCTTAATGTTTCTAGGTCATCAGTATGGAAAGCAGTTGATAGCGCAGGCCAAATTGGGGTTAAAATATTTTCTGTTCGAGGAAAGGGCTATAAGTTAACCCACCCCATTCAGCTTTTAGATAAAAATAAAATAAAATTATCACTCGGCGAAATTTCTAGCCGGGTAAATATTGAGGTACTAGATGTTGTTAACTCTACTAATAGTTACTTATTAAAAGAGTCAGCAAAAAATATTCCACATGCATCATGTATCGCTGCAAATATTCAAACTCATGGAAAGGGGAGGAGAGGTCGTCATTGGCAATCAGCGCTAGGTGAGAGCTTAACTTTCTCATATTTATGGCGCTTTAACTTTGGCCCCGCTTCATTATCAGGACTAAGTCTGACAATTGGAATAGCTTTGATTAGAAGTTTAAAAACAATTGGTATAAATGATGCGCTTGTAAAATGGCCAAATGATATTTTAGTTTTTAATGATAATCTAATATCAATGATATCATCAATGGATTGTAAAGAGATTCAGTCGGACAAAGTGCAGCTATTATTGGTGTTGGTATCAATTTAAATTTATCAAAAAATCAGTTAAATAAGATTGATCAACCGGCGATAGATATCAATCAATGCTTGGGCAATGAAGTTAATCCAAATGAATTTCTTGGTATATTACTTAACAATCTCACAGAAGTTTTATCTATCTTTCAAGACACACAATTTTCTAGTTTTAAGGATGAATGGATAAGTTATCATGCTTATCATGATAGACCTGTTAAATTGATTCTAGGGAACGACGAAGAGGTTGAAGGACGTGTTTCAAATATTAGCTCAGAAGGTTCTCTTGTAATTCAAACAGATAAAGGAGAGAGATTTTTTACATCTGGCGAAATTTCAATAAAGGAATTCAAAATAATGTATTTATTAATTGATATTGGTAATACTAGAATTAAATGGCAACAACGTGATGATAAAGATATTCTACTAACAGATTCAATTCTTGTTGAGGAATTCATGGACATTGATTTCTCATCAATTAAATCTATTGATAAAATTATTGTTTCCAATGTTAATCATTCTGTTGTTTTAGATAAACTTAAAGAAATTTTATCAAAGTTTAAATGTCCGATTATTGAGGCTACTCCTATCTCTAATGAATATTTAATTAATGATTATGAAGATCAGTACAACTTTAGGTGTTGATCGTTGGATTGCAGCCTTAGGGGCATGGAAGCTCTATCAAAAACGGTTACTTATAATTAACGCTGGTACAGCTATTACTATTGATTTGGTTGAGTTGGACAAGGAAAGTAAGGCCCACTTTAAAGGCGGTATGATTTTACCTGGAGTAGCAATTAGTCTAGCAGTGTTAAATAACAGTACGAACTTAATTGATACAGAGATAGGCAAAAGTCAATACCCAAGCTTAAATACTAAAGATGCAGTGACAACTGGAATAATGATGAGCATTCAAGGCGCTGTAAATCTTGTTTGTAGAAAACTACCATCAAGTTTGCCAATTTTATTGACTGGTGGAGATGCTAATTTAATCTATGAGCAATCTGAAGAGGACTGGAAATCTCGTATTAAATTAGAAGACGGTTTAATTTTTGAAGGACTGATGTTTTATTTATAATTTAACGTTTTTTAATGTATAAATCGGTGATTGTTCCTTCTTTTATTTCAGCTGCCATCGCAACTGACTCAGAAAGAGTAGGATGAGGGTGAATTGATAGCCCAATGTCATGAGCATCTGCTCCCATTTCAATTGATAACACTGTCTCAGCTATAAGCTCTCCTGCATTAGTACCTACAATTCCTGCACCGATGATCCTTTGAGTTTTTTTATCGAAGATCAGCTTTGTCATACCTTCAGTTCGGTTCGTTGATATAGCCCTGCCACTAGCAGCCCATGGAAATACTGATTTTTCTATTTCTAAATTTTGAGATTTTGCATCTTCTTCGGTAACACCTGCCCAAGCAATTTCTGGATCTGTGTATGCAACTGACGGAATTGTCATAGCTTGAAATTCTACTTTTTCTCCAGCAATAACCTCGGCTGCTACCTTACCTTCATGGGTTGCTTTGTGAGCTAAGCATGGGTTGGCCAATAATATCTCCAATTGCATAGATATGATCTACATTTGTTTTCATTTGCTTATTTGCTGCTATAAACCTTGCTCATCAACATTAACTCCAGCTTTTTCAGACATCAATTTTATGGCCATTGGCTTTCTTCCACGCAACAAGCACTCGATCAAAAGTCAATTTTTCAGGTACATCGTCACCTTCAAAGTGAACAACAACCCCTTCTTTTTTTGTTTCAATATTGGCGACCTTCGTTTTCAACCAAATATTTTCAAAACGTTTTTCCATTCTTCGGTGAAGAGGCTTCACGATGTCTCTATCACAGCCCTGAATTAATCCATCAGGAATTCTATACTCGACTTCTGCTCCAAGTCTTCTCCATATAGTTCCCATTTCAAGACCAATGATTCCACCACCAATAATGAGTAATTTTTTTGGAATGTCCTTAAGCTCTAAAGCACCAGTCGAATCCATAATTCTTTCGTCTTCAGGAGTATTTGGAATTCTAGAGGGCTGAGATCCAGCTGCAATGATGGCTGAATGAAAACCAATAATTTTTGTTGACCCATCACTTAATTTAACGATAATTTGATTGGGCGATAAAAATTTACCTTCACCTTCAACAATTTCTACGCTTCTTTGTTTCGCCATCTGGGCTAAACCCATGGTTAATTTCTTTACAACCTTATTGGTTTTCCAGCTACGTAATTCTTCTAAATCTATTTTGGGAGACCCAAAAGATACACCGTGATTAGCTGTATCTTCAGCATCGGTAATTACTTTAGCAGTATGAAGTAATGCTTTTGAGGGGATACAACCCACATTTAAACAAACACCGCCTATGGTCGAATAACGCTCAATTAATACTACTTTTTTACCTAAATCTGCTGCTCGAAATGCTGCTGTATAGCCACCAGGACCAGACCCTAAAACTGCAACGTCACATTCAATATCTGATTTTTTGTTTGAACTTAACGGCTGTGAACTAGAATTTTTCTCAGACTGAGGTGTTAATGTCGGCTTCGATTCGAGCGAGCTATTTTCTTGACCTTGAATATCTTTCTCTTCCAAAATTAAAACTGTTGAGCCCTGCGATATTTTGTCCCCAACCTTGACTTTAATTTCTTTAACAATCCCTTCAGATTCTGAAGGGATTTCCATTGACGCCTTATCAGACTCAACAGTAATTAGTGAATCCTCTTTTTTTATTTCATCTCCGGGGCTAACCATGATTTCAATAACCTCTACACTATCAAAGTCACCGATGTCAGGAAGGATAATATTTTTTAATTGTGTCATTTTATATATTTATCTTATTAACATCAGAAAGTAACATTGAGAGGTGACTTGTAAATCTTGCTCCATCAGCTCCGTCAACTACTCGATGATCATATGATAAGGATATGGGAAGAATTAATCTTGGATCAAACCCACCAGATTCTTTATTATGAACTGGTTGCATTGATGCCCTTGAAACTCCTAAAATTGCAACTTCAGGGCATTAATAATAGGCGTAAACATTGTCCACCAATACCCCCAAGACTTGAAATAGTAGAAGCAACCACCTTGCATTTGTGCCATTTTAAGCTTCCTTTCTCTGGCTTTTTCTGAAAGCTGACTTAAATCATTTGCAATTTCAATAATATCTTTTTTATCAGCATCTTTGACTACAGGACCTAGCCATTGGAGTATCACAAGCAAAACCAATATTAAAATAATTTTTTAATATAAGTGTATCTCCGTCCGGAGCTAGCGACGAATTAAAGTTGGGTATGATTTTAATGCACTAACTATTGCTTTAATTACAAAAGCTAATAACGTAACCTTAGTATTTTTTTGAGAGGCTTCTTTTTGCATTGATTTACGGAATACTTCAAGATCAGTGATATCGGCATTATCAAATTGTGTAACATGTGGAGCAGTCACCCAGTTTCTATGTAAATTAGCACCTGAAATTTTTTTTATTTTAGATAAAGCTTTTTCTTCAGTTTCTCCAAATTTTGAGAAATCTATATTAGGCATAGGTATAGGGGCAAATTGTGCTCCCATATTCTCAGTCCGAGGTTTAGTTAACTCACCCTTAACAAAATTTTCTACATCTTCAATGAGTATTCTATTTTTATTTCCACCTCCCTTTACAAAAGAAAGATTGACACCTAAATTACGAGCAAATTTTCTAACAGACGGGCTTGCATGTGCTGTTTTATTTTCATCGTTATGTACACTTTCCCCGATAGGTATTGGGGTTTCTTTAGCTGCTTGTTTTTCTGGTGGCTCAGGAGCTGGCTTACTTGTTTGCAAGTTACTTTTTCTATTTCTTTATTACTTCTACAGTTTTTGATCTACTCCTTTTCTACTTCTCTGAATCCAATAGCCCATGACACTTCCTTCTTTAACCTTATCTTCACCTAATTTTAATTTCTTTAATCCTAAATTAGGATTGATGGAATATCCATTGATGCTTTATCAGATTCAACAGTAATAATTGAATCTTCTTTTTCAATTTTATCCCCGACGCTCACAGTGATTTCAATAATTTCGACACTATCGAAGTCACCGATATCAGGAATTAAAATTTCTTCTATTGCCATAATAGCCTTAAGAATCTAAAGTTTTTTTTCATAAACTGCGTCAATTTTATATTTTTTTATCATTATCAACTAATTTTTTATTAATTTTACCTAAATCAGCTAATGAATTTAGTGCTGCAACCACAATATAGTATCTGTCCACTTCAAAAAAACTTCTTAGAGCTTCTCGGCTATCCGATCTTCCAAAGCCATCTGTTCCAAGTGCTTTAAATTTATTTGGAATGAATGAAGCTATTTGTTCAGCTAAGCTTTCATGTAATCAGTTGAAGCAAGTATTGGACTTTCTAATCCGTATAATATTTTTAATACAGATTTTTTTCTGGTTTTCTGGTTTAACATATTCCATCGATCTACATCCATTGCATTTCTTCTTAATTCAGTAAAGCTGGTTACACTGTATATATTTGATTCAACTATTAAAATCATCTTTTAGTAATTTAGCTTTAGATTTAATAAGAGCATTTTCTACTTTTTCTTCAATCATTTCAACTAAGCCATCTTCATACGTTTCAGTTTCAGGTAACCCTATTGGCTCTGCCCAAACACCCAATACCTCTGATCCCTCAATTACTAATGAAATAGATAAAACTCATCAACATCTCGTTCCATCATCTGCACCATGCCATGCTGCATGATAATGGCTAATTCATAGGCATAAGCAGGATCATAGGCACGGCAATTGGGGATAGTGGATGCTATTAGGTGGCTGCTTCCATCCTGATGTTGTAGGCCTTCTCCGGAAAGCGTTGTCCGTCCGGCAGTGGCACCTAGCAAAAAACCTCTAGCGCGCTGATCTGCAGCGGCCCAAATTAAATCACCTACACGTTGAAAGCCAAACATGGAGTAGTAGATGTAGAACGGTAAAGTAGGAACATTATGAACAGAATAGGATGTCGCGGCAGCGGCCCAGGATGATATCGCACCGGCTTCATTAATGCCTTCCTCTAAAAGCTGTCCATTTTTAGCTTCCTTGTAAAACATCATTGAGCCCGCATCTTCAGGCTCATAGAGTTGCCCAAGGGGCGCGTAAATACCAATCTGCCTAAACATTCCCTCCATACCAAAAGTCCTTGCTTCATCTGGAACAATAGGCACTATATATTTACCAACCTCTTTATCTTTTACGAGTGTAGTAAGTATTCTGACAAATGCCATTGTGGTAGAAATTTCTCTCTCACCTGAACTCTCTAATTGTTTTGAAAAAGCATCGATAGATGGAACATTTAATTTATTGCCTTGTTTTTTTCTTGCTGGAATAAAACCACCCAGAACGTTTCTTCTTTCCATCATATATTTCAATTCAGGTGAATCTTTACCTGGTTTATAGTAAGCAAGATTTTCAACCTCCTCGTCACTAATTGGCAAATCAAAACGAGTTCTAAATGTTTTAAGGGATTCTATATCCATACTCTTTTGTTGGTGTGTGATGTTTTGACCTTCACCTGCATCTCCCATACCATAACCCTTTACTGTTTTGCTAATATAATTTGGCATGATTTTCGAAGCTTTACATACGCAGCGTATACCTTATGAGGATCATGTCCACCTCTGTTCAAATATCCAAATATCTTTATCATTCATGATTATAGCCTTTAGCCTTGGCTTTGCCAAAAATTCTTCTCGAGTGTAGGCCCCACCTTTTGCTTTGAAGTTTTGGTACTCACCATCAACACATTCTTCCATTCTTTTTTTCATAAGGCCATCTTTGTCCATAGCAAACAATGGATCCCAATGTCTGCCCCATACAACCTTAATAACATTCCAGCCTGAACCCCTAAAATTTGATTCAAGTTCTTGGATAATTTTTCCATTACCTCTTACAGGCCCATCTAATCTTTGTAGGTTGCAATTGACTACGAAGATAAGGTTATCCAAATTTTTCTCTTGCAGCTAAACCTATCGCACCCATAGACTCTGGTTCATCCATCTCACCATCACCACAAAATACCCAAACCTTCCTATCTGAGGTATCAGCTATTCCTCTATCATGAAGATATTTGAAGTATCTGGCTTGATAGATACCCATAATAGGACCCAAGCCCCATTGAAACAGTTGGGAATTGCCAGAAGTCAGGCATGAGCCATGGGTGAGGGTAGCTTGATAAGCCATTACCTTTTGATTCCATCCTAAAATTACTTAACTGTTCCTCATCAATTCTTCCTTCAAGAAATGCTCTTGCATAGATTCCAGGCGAAGAGTGACCTTGGAAATAAACTAAATCTCCTCCAAATGAATCATTAGCGGCGCGAAAGAAATGATTAAATCCTACATCGTAAAGCGTCGCTGCTGATTGAAAGCTTGCTATGTGACCGCCAATTCCTGGTGATTTTGTGTTGGCCCTTAATACCGTCATAACTGCATTCCATCTTATTAGAGCTCTAATCCTTCTTTCCATCCCAGGATCACCTGGATGTTTTTGTTGAAGATGGTTAGGAATAGTATTTACGTAAGCTGTTGTCGCATTGTATGGTAAGTTAGTTCCTGAGCGTCTTGCTTGATCTATCATCATCTCAATTAGATGGTGGCACGCTCAGTCCCATCTGCTTCTATCACTGAGTTTAAAGCATCAATCCATTCTTGCGTTTCTTGAATATCACTGTCTGGAAATGAACCCATATTTAAAAGCACCTATTTTGATGAAATTGTTTAAAAGTTGATAATTCGTTTAGCAACTAAATGATAATTTTTTAGCAGCTCAATAAATAAAGTAGAATTATTTTGTTGAATTCATGTCTATTGACTGAAATCACAGGAGTAGTTTCTTACTTTTATGCTTTTTGGTCAAGTATTATTTACTGCTAAAGAACTTGATGAAGTAGAAGAACAACAATGGATTTTAATGTAAAAAATTAATAGGGCTACCCATGAAAATTAAAATTAGTAAAATTAATAAAATTCCAGAAGAAAAATATCTTGGTAAAAATAAACATAATTTAATAATTATGGATTTAAAACAAAGAAAAATTCCATTTGAAGTCGTATTAAAAGCTAAGCTCAGTAGGGTTGGGAAAAAAATTAATGACCTTAAAAAAAAGGCAGTTACTACTGAACTAGCTAATGGATCAGTTGTTAGCTGGGTAGTAGCTTCAGAAGATATCAATACATTTCAAATGCATGCGCTACTAAGAAATGGGTTTTCTAATTTATTATTAGAAAACCCAGAGAGTGTAAATGTAATTGTCTGTCTGGAAGATAAATTAAAAGATATTTGGGCTAAAGCCGCCACTTTTGTTTGGCTATAATTCAGTTTATTCTTCATTAAAAAAATCAAATAAAAAAAGATCCAATTAAAAGATTTTAGGTTATTTGGAATTGATAAAAGCCTTGATTTATTGACAGAAGAAGCCGTAATAGCTGGGAATACTTTGGCACGAGAGCTAACTATGACACCCCCAAATCAACTTACTCCTTCTATCTATAGAACAAAGGTTAAGAGGTTAGCAAAAGCTAATAAATGGAAGGTGAGAGAGTATACAATGCCTCAGTTGAAGGCGATGGGCGCAGGAGCTTTTTATTCGGTAGGCCAAGGCTCCGAACCTCAGGATGCAGCAATTGTACATTTAACTTATTCGCCTAAAGGGGCAAAACATAATATTAGTTTAGTTGGAAAGGGTATATGTTTTGATACAGGTGGGCACAACTTGAAGCCAGCAAAATTTATGAGTGGCATGCATGAGGATATGAATGGTTCTGCAGTCGTTTTAGGTATTCTGCAGGCGGCAACACTTGCAAAAATTCCAGTAAAATTAGATTGCTGGTTGGCTATTGCTCAAAATCATATCAACCAAAAGCCTATAAACAAAATGATGTAGTTAAAGCGCTTAATGGAATGACGATTGAGGTAGTTCATACGGATGCTGAAGGTAGAATGGTCTTAGCAGATACTCTGACTCTAGCCTCAAGGAAAAAACCAAATGCAATAATAGATTTTGCTACTCTAACTGGGTGCATGCATGTTGCAATGGGCGACAGGTATAGTGGAGCGCTTAGTAATCAACGAGAACTTTCCTGTATGGCTGTGGGCGCAGGAGCTGAAGCTGGAGAGCGAATAGCTTCCTTTCCATTTGATGAGGATTATGTCACTTATGTTTGGTTTGATTGCAGATATAAAGCAATGCAACTTAGAAGGCGGACCAGATCATATTCATGCCGCAAGATTTTTAGGTAGGTTTGTCGAAAATAAAACTCCTTGGTTACATATTGATTTGTCATCAAGTAATCGCAAGGGTGGATTAGGGGCAGTTAATAGTGATGTTAATGGGTTTGGTGTTAACTTTGGAATTAATTTGATTCAAAAATTAATCACCAGTAGATTTTAATAAAATTCAGAAATAATTTATTTGTTAGTTTGATTAATTTTGATTTTATCTTTCGATGATAAGGTAAAAATTATTTTTGTTTCTTGACCAATTTTACGCGCATCACTTAACTCAATTGTGATGTGCTTCTCCCCCCTTTGAAAAACCATTAAGTCATTTTCTGACCTAAATGCTGTAATTGGTTCCCAACCATTTTGTTTGTAATTTTCAACCACATGGATATAAATTTTATCTTTCGTTATATCTGAGAATAGATTAATTCTACCTACCCAATTGTCACCTATTCGAGATAATGGCGCTATGAACGCAGTGATTACTACCGATATTGAAAATATAAATAACTTGAAAAAGCAATTGGCAGAAATTCCAAATATGAAAGGGATGGAATTAGCTTCTAAAGTATCTACAAAAGAGCCTTATTATTTTGGAGATGAAAATGCTACTTTTAAAATTGCTGCATTAGATATCGGTATTAAAAAGAACATATTAAATAAATTTTATTTAAAGTTCAAACGTTATAACAGATATATAATATCGTATTATATTGTTTAATTTTGCCTTCGTAGCTCAGGGGATAGAGCATCCCCCTCCTAAGGGGAGGGTCGCACGTTCGAATCGTGCCGAGGGCACCATTCTCTCTGATGGCTAAAGTAGTTGATTCTGATAAGGTAAATTACTATGATCAGTCTAAAAAGAAACAGTAAGCTGGAATTAGTTGAAGCTAAGGGTAAACGTAGCCGAGCATCTTCGATTTATAATCCTGGCCAAACGGATGACTTTAAATTAAGTAGGGGAAAGTTTAGTAACTTCATTACCTGCCCACGTTGCTTTTATTTAGACCGTGTAAAAGGTTTGGCTGAGCCAAGTATACCTGGGTGGACATTAAATGAGACGACCGACCACCTCTTAAAGAAAGAATTTGATGAATGTCGTATGTATCAAAAACCCCATCGTTTATTTGCTCAGTACGGGCTTGATCATATTTTACCATTCGAACACCCCGCAATGGATGATTGGCGCGACTCATTACGTAAAGGTTTGATGGCACGCTATAACGATTCCAATATTATTTTGTCTGGTGGGGTGGATGATATTTGGTTCGATACCAAGAAAGAATGTTTGATTGTCGTGGACTATAAGTCCCAGGCCAATAGTAGGCCGGTGGAGACTGAATCGTATCTTGCGTCACCCTATCATGAAGGCTACAAGGTTCAGATGGACTTCTATAACTACCTCCTAAATCTTATGGGGTTTCCTATCGGTGATACTTCCTATTTTTTGGTAGTGAACGCTAATAGGGGGGCTAGTGGCTTTCATGGAGTAATGGAGTTTGAAGAAACAGTAATCCCTTATGAGCATGATATTTCTTGGATTGATGAGCAGGTTCAAAATATGATTGATTGCTTAAATTCAGAGAAAATGCCAAACAGTCATTTAAGTTGTGAAAACTGTGCTTATGCCCGCCAAAGAAATAATTGTGAATAATGATAAAGGCTGACTAATTTTAGGGTAAAAAAATAACTTCTTTACAATCCAACAATTACTTAACCCAATTTATTATCGGCGATATGGTAACGAGGATCCTCTAAGACATTTATTTCTACCATATCTTTTGCATCTTCTAGAACATCTAAGCAGTCAGGACTTAAGTGTACTAGGTGAAGCTTTTTGTTAGCTGCTTTATATTTTTTTGCTAAGTTATCTATTGCCATGAGCGCTGAATGATCGGTAACTTTAGATAATTTAAAGTCAATGACAACCTCTTTTGGATCGGTTTTTATTTCAAACAATTCATGAAAGTTTTTCACCGATGCAAAAAATAACGTCCCCTTAAGCTCATAAGTTTTCCAGCCTTTTTTATTTTTTGAGGTTTTTACTTCAATAATTTTTGCGTGTTCCCAAGCAAAAATAAGAGTAGAGACAATGACTCCAAGGATTACTGCAATAGCTAAATCTGCAATAATAGTGACAGCCCCAACAAGAAGACCAACAAAAATATCTTTCTGGGGTACTTTCCCAAATAACCTTAAACTTCCCCATTCGAAAGTTTTTTCTGCAACTACAAACATAACTCCAATCAATGCAGCTAATGGAATTAATTCAATCACATCTTTCTGCATTTAAAGCTGAAGCTAAAAATACAGCTGTATTATCAGAACCCCCTCTACCAATAGTAGTTATTCTTCCATCTGATCCTACGCCTTGAAAACCACCCATACCTCCAAAAAAACCTGTTAGTATATTACCTATTCCTTGTGCCATTGATTCTTTATTAGGCTTCCCATTTGTATCTGTCATGTCATCTATCAAATTTAATGTAAGCAATGTTTCAATAAGACCTATTGCTGCTAAAAGCAGGGCATATGGCAATGTAATGATTAAGGTTTCAAGTGTTAAAGGAACCATCGGAAAATTAAATTCTGGAATTCCACCTGCAATTGAACCTAAGTCACCAACTGTTCTAGTATCTATAGAAAAGAAATAAAAAGTATGAAGAATCTTAAAGCAAAGCAATCTATTCGACCAAATTTTTGGAAAAATATAGATATGACAGAAATGACTAAGCCTGAATGGGAAGCACTCTGCATGTCCCGTGTTAACTATAGTACCAGGTACTTTAAATTGGCTCATCTGGGCTAGGAATATTACAATAGCTAACCCATTAACAAAGCCCAACATAACAGGATGAGGCACAAGTCGTATGAATTTAGCCCACTTCAAAACTCCTACAATGATTTGGATCAATCCCATTAGTACAACTGTAGCAAACAGGTATTCCACCCCATGTTGTGCAACCAACGCAACCATGACTACAGCCAAGGCTCCTGTCGCACCTGATATCATACCTGGTCTTCCGCCGATTAACGCCGTTATCAAACCGACAATAAATGCAGCATATAGACCGACCAATGGATGCACACCTGCAACGAAAGCGAACGCCACCGCTTCTGGCACCAAGGCCAAAGCAACAGTAAGTCCAGCCAGTAAATTAATTTTTATTTCTGTAGGGCTATAAGTTGCCATTATTTTTTATTCTTGTTTAAGTATAATATAAGTTTGAATTAGGGCGTCAATTTAGCACACTTTTATTGCATTCTAATTTTTTGAAGAGCTTATATTAATTTTTCAAACTCTATTGCAGCATCATTCCAGCTCCAATTTCTTTGATTTTCTAATGCAGCTTTGTGGTGAGATAGCCAAATTGAATCGTCTTTAAGGATCTTTAGCGCATATTTTGCAAAAGTAATATCATCCTTTGCAACAAATCCTGTTTTTTTATTAATTACTCTTTCAATAAGAGCATCAATATTTTCAGCTGTTGGGTTTTTAATACTCCTAGCTGAAGCTTCTGCAGAATCTGCCATCATTAGGTAGAGAAGAGCTCTAAATTTTGAAACCTCTAATGCTAGCTTATTTTTAGGAAGAGGCTTCCTGAGAACAACTCCTTGCTCTTTCATTGAGCTTGCTTTATCAAGAACAGCATTCATTTTTTCAATTCTTGCATTACCGTGCTCGCCATAGGTTTTTGGACTTGAGAAAATATGAAGCTCTCCGCTTGGCAGGTTTGGATAAATTTTTTCAACCCAAATATCTAATAACCAGTCAAGAGATCTAAGTGGGCTTGAGGTAAATACAACTCTCGGTAAAGGTGGTTTTTTTAATACAGGCGTATTCAAAAAGGCTGAAGAAATACCATAAGGTATATTTACTCTTTTGCCACTTGGACACCATTTAGGGTAGGATTTGACATGAAAGTCTGAAGAGAAAATTATGGCCGGTTTCCATCTCCAAATTTTCAATAAATATCGCCATTTTAAAAGATAGTTAGCTGGGTTGTGAATCCAAAATATTCTAGTTTTAGCTTTAGGAAAAAGAGAAAGAGTTGTGTGGCCACGGTTAGCGATATATAAGTCGCAACTTAGTGATGTTATGTCCTCGAAGGGCTTCCATGTAACATTATTACGAATCATTGATTTTTTACACCGATTAAATATCGTGACTTCATGGTTTTTATTTGCAAGAGCCTCTGCCAAAGAGATAAATGCAGTCTCAGCCCCACCTAGCGGACCTTTTGATAAAGTATCTCCATCAAAAGTATTTCCATCATCTGCTAATATAATTTTAGACATTATTATTTTTCGAGCTTTGCTTTTAAAAAGGAGAGCAGGGGGTATAAGCCAGCAAATAGAGCTATGAGAAAGCCATACTTTCCCTCCTTATATCCCTTACGTAAAACGTAGCACTTCCAAGACCTAGAAAAAATTCTTCTGATATTGTGACTAAAAGTCCCCCCGTCATTATTTTTTCTTATGTCTAAAGCTCTGGCAGTAGTATATGAATCTAATCTTTTTATCATGTCAGAGATATCACGGTCGACGTAATGATCGATTCTATTAACTAAGACGTGACCTTGCGAACCCTTAAATGTTAATTGAGGGTGAACTCTTTGGTTTCCCCATTTTTTTGATCCCTTTTTAAATAAACCTGGATATTGGCTCTTACCAAAATAAGCTCCCCAACCATATCTAACCAAATGTTTGCCAATATAATTATCAACATAAATAGTGTGCCAATCAAACTTGGTTGAATTAATCGTTTCTTTTATTTCTTGCGCTAAAGAAGGGGGAACTCTCTCATCAGCATCTATCTCAAAAATCCATTTACCTCTACAAGCATTAATTGCCGCATTCCTTCTCTGCCCCTCTATAGCCCAACTTCCCTCAATAATACGAGCGGTAAATTTTTTTGCAATTTTTTTAGATTGATCCGTACATTTGTCTAGCACAACTACCAATTCATCACCAAAATTTAGCCTACTTAAACATTCTGCTAGCTGAGTCTCTTCATTATGAATTGAAATTACTATTGATAATTTTATATGACTATTATTTTTTTCACTTTTTTTCATATGGTTATTTTATCTATTCAAAGATGGTATCGTATCATTTAGCATTCTTCTCGAGTACTAATTTTTTATTTGCTGCTAGTTTTTTAATCTTAATCTTAATTTTTGCAGATTTAAGTTATTCTGAAACCATTACTTTATTTCCTACCAAAATTGATTCTTTAAACTTATTTACATTGAATTCGGCTTGTTTGGAGGTTAAGATAATTAATGGCGAGAAATACTGTTTAAGAGAATCTAGTATTACATTGAATTCATGTGGCCCATCATCAGATTGGCCTTGTTTAGAGGATAAGGGGTGCTTAAAAATTAATCAATTTATTAAAGATTGATTTTTCTTTATTTAAGTTACAGTAAAGTAAGTACTTAATTTTTTTAAAAGGGGACTGTTGTATGAGTTTTAAGAAGTTTTTTTTTATATTATTATTTATTCCTATTTTTTGTTTAGCGGGTGATTTACGGAAATATAAATATAAGGTAGAAGGCTTAAGGGGTGACCTTGAAAAG
Source organism: uncultured Methylophilaceae bacterium (assembly GCA_905182075.1). Taxonomy (GTDB): domain Bacteria; phylum Pseudomonadota; class Gammaproteobacteria; order Burkholderiales; family Methylophilaceae; genus BACL14. The sequence goes on from CAJIZS010000001.1 coordinate 741,921, forward strand.
TCTGGAACTATTTCTATTCAAACACTAAGCAAAGAAAATAAAAAATATGAGTTAGTAACCGTTGAGCTAGCTGCAGATTGGGGTAAGGATAATTTTTCTACAGAAAAATTGTTGAATCAAGATTTGGTAATCTACGATATTAAGCAAAATAAGCAGCCACAGGGTTATTCAATTTTTGCTCCATATATTAATTTAAAGAATTATCCTGTGGGGTATTCAACAAAATTAATCACATTAATTGATAGGCGCCAACCACATTTTGGTGATCCGGATTGGGTATTTAGGTTTGAAATTAAGCGCATTGAGAAACTATTAATTGGTCAAAAAACATATGAATCAATCTACTCTGTTTTATGGGGTAATAGGCCATCAGGGTTCTCTCGAAACTGCCCAATAAAATCTGGTAATGTGGGTGAGATAAAAGTTGAAACATGGCATTCTTTAGCAGACAACAAGATTTTGAAACAAGTTTTTTATAAGTATGGCTGTTTGCCCACTAAAAATTCGTTAACAAAAGCAACTTTACTTTTTAAAAACTAATACTTACTAAGATTTACTTTGAAACCTTACGTTTCTTGATTCTGGTGTTTCGAGACTGACTCTTCCGAGTATTCCCTGCCGATAATCATTAATAAATACTATTGCTGCTTTCTGTATATTAAGCTCACCTCTTTTAATAATAAAGCCCCTTTGTTTTGCAATTGAAGCTAGAAACTCTTCATCTTGAGGGAACGGAGGATTTATTTTGTAGTTGAAAGTAATTAATTTTGGATATAGCTCTTTGATAACATCAAATAAACCTAATGCTATTTCTATTTCATCATAGGCATTAACGCCAATCGTATGTGAGGCTGCTAGAAAAATTCCATCAAGTTCATTGTCAATCTTAGGCCACATCATGCCTGGTGTGTCTGTTAAAATCATTTTTTCATTAATATCAATTCTTTGCTGATTTTTTGTCACAGCGGGAATATTTCCAACTTTCGCTATTTTTTTATTTTGTTTACGTTGAATAATGTAGATTTTCCAACATTTGGTACTCCCATAATTAACATACGCAGTGGCTTAATTGGACTGTTTCGATGAGGAGCGATCTCTTGGCAGCAACGCAAAACTTTTTTAACTTCCTTTAAATTTTTTGCTGAGAGACTGATAGCTTTAGTTTTAGGTATTTGATTGAAGTACTTAAGCCATTTTTCAGTAATCACTGGATCAGCTAGATCAGATTTGTTTAGTATCTTTAAGTGCGGCCTTTGTCTTGATGTGCGAAGTGACTCTATTAACGGATTTATTGAGCTACCAGGAATCCGAGCATCTAAAACCTCAATAACTACATCATTGAATTCCATCGCTTCTTCAGCTTTTTTAACGGCTTTAGTCATATGTCCTGGATACCACTGAATACTCATTTTACTTATCCTAAAATTTTAAATGCATTACTTTAAAGGTATAGCTCAATAAAGATTGAGGTAAACTAATGCTATGCAAATAATTGAAGAAATTAAACCTCAACAATCGATAGAGCTATTAAAGTCACTACATATTTTAACTCGTGATGGAAAAATAAATCAGGACTCACGAAGAAAATTAAAACAAGTTTATCATTTATATAACTTTATTGAGCCAGTACTTAAAGCTATAGATGATAAAAATAAGAATTTTGTTATGGTTGATCATGGCTGTGGTAAATCCTATTTAGGTTTTATTTTGTATGATTTGTTCGTAAAGAAAAACAAGGGAGCATGTGTTGGAGGTAGAAATGAGTCCAATGACATATCAATTAGCAAATAAGTTAAAATTTAAAAATATGTCTTTTGAGACCTCTAATATTGAAGCATCCAAAGATATTTTTCCAGATTCTGTAGATATGATTACCGCGCTACACGCATGTGACACTGCTACAGATGATGCAATTTCTTTTGGCTTATCAAAAAAAGCTAAATATATTTTTTTAGTACCATGTTGTCAGGCTGAATTATAGATGCTATTATTATTGCTGTATCTGAAGAAACACAAATTAAACAAGATTTTTCACACCTAACTGCTCTTGAAGATGACATTCCATTATTAATGGTTGATAGAATTGTTAATTCTATAAATTGTGATAAAGTATTGGTTGACGATTATAATGCTGTTTTTAACGCAGTAAATGAATTAATTTTTGAAGGAAGAAAAAGTATTGCGTTGGTTTCTAGTATTAACAATTTAAAAAATATGGAGCTGCAGAGGTAACACCTAATAAGCTACTTAAGTATATAGAATAATGATATTAATTATTAAAAATATTTAAAAATTTTTAAAAATATTCCTTCAAATATTCAATTTCCATCTGACCTTCCTGTTAGTCAAAGAGCTAATGACATTAAGCAAGTGATTAAAAAAAATCAGGTTACGATTATTTGTGGAGAAACGGGATCAGGAAAAACAACTCAATTGCCAAAAATTTGTTTAGCTCTTGGGCGAGGCCAGAAAAAAATTATCGGTCATACGCAGCCTCGAAGAATTGCAGCTCGCTCAGTAGCTACTAGAATTTCTGACGAACTTAAGACTACTCTTGGCGATTTAGTGGGTTTTAAGGTTAGGTTTACCGATAAGACCTCTAACCAGACATCTATTAAAGTTATGACTGATGGAATCTTATTAGCTGAAACCCAAAATGATATTTTACTTCAACAATATGACACCATTATAATTGATGAAGCTCACGAGAGAAGTCTCAATATAGATTTTTTATTAGGCTACCTTAAAAATTTATTACCAAAGAGACCTGATCTCAAAGTTATTATTACTAGTGCAACTATAGATGTCGATAAGTTTTCATCTCATTTTAATGATGCACCCATCATAAAGGTGACAGGCAGAACATACCCGGTTGAAATTTTATACCGCCCGCTACAAATTAATAGTGACGAGGTTTCAGAAAGCATTGAGGAAGCAATCTTATCTTCAATTCAAGATATATTTGAGCAAAAGGGAGATGTTTTAATATTTTTACCTGGCGAAAGAGATATTCATGATATCAGGAGATTTTTAGTCGACCAGTTAAAAGATAATTTTGATGTTCTTCCACTATTTTCAAGATTACCAGTCAAGGAGCAACAAAAAATTTTTCAAACTAATGGTGCCAGACGAATTATTTTATCAACCAATATTGCAGAAACCTCACTCACTGTTCCGGGTATAAAATTTGTGATTGACGTTGGTTCTGCAAGAATTGTTCGTTATAGCCCGCGCCTTAAAATTGAACAGTTACTAATTGAAAAAATATCAAAAGCCTCAGCTAATCAAAGAGCAGGAAGGTGTGGTCGAATTGCGCCAGGAACTTGTATTAGGTTATATGAGGAGGATGATTATGAAAATCGTCCTGATTTTACTGACCCTGAAATTATGAGAACTTCGCTTGCTTCAGTTATCCTTAAGATGGCGTCATTAAACCTAGGGCCTGTTGGGGAATTCCCATTTTTACAACCACCAATACATAAATTTATTCAAGATGGATATCAATTGCTATATGAAATCGATGCGGTTGATAAAGATTTTAAAATTCTTCCAATGGGAACTAGGCTTTCCAAACTTCCTCTTGACCCATCATTAGGAAGCATATTACTTGAAGCTAAAAACCAAAATTGCATGAAGGAAATATTGGTAGTAATAAGTGCTTTGAGTATTTCAGATCCAAGAGAGAGGCCTTTTGATAAAGCTGAAAAGGCAGATCAGGCTCACCTTATTTTTCATGACCCCGACTCAGGTTTTTTAAGTTTTTTAAAGTTTGGACGCTTTTAAAAAAAGAAAATAAATCACAAAATAGTAAAACCTTAAGAGTTTTTTGTAAAAATTATTTCCTGTCTTACACTCGGATGCGTGAATGGCAAGAACTTCATAAGCAATTATCAGAAATGATTAAAGAATTTGGCTTCAAGCCAAGTGATAAAAATGCAACATATGAGCAGATTCACACCTCTATTCTGTCAGGGTTATTAGGGAATATTGGCTTTAAAATTATAGATGAACATTATTACCAGGGAACCCGAGGTATTAAGTTTTTAATTGGCCCAAAATTATTTCGTAACAAAAAATTTAAATGGATTATGGAATTATACTATTACGAAAAAAGGAGAGTCAAAACCTGCTTATTACAATGACAAAATTTTAGTTCCATTTGCAATTGAGTCCAGTCTTTCAGGGGTTCAGAAAAGAATTTCAAAGGATGAGGAATTATGGTATCATCAAGATTTTGAGATTCCTAGGGATTGGAGAAAAAAAGAAATTATTCTTCACTTTGGAGCTGTTGATTGGGAATCAGAACTTTGGATAAATGATCAAAAAGTAGGACTTCACAAAGTCACGGCGCCAAGATATTTTAATTAACCATGATGTATTATATGAATTTTATGATAGTAAGATTGATAAAGATATAGTTAATGGCTCGGGTTTTGAGTTTTGGAGAAAAGGCGCTGAAAAAAAAGACCCTAAATATCTATTCTTAAATAAAGAGTTTTTGATGCAAAAAAGTGCAGATAGAATTGATGGAATTCAATACCCAGATTCAATAAAGCTAAATAATGCCCAAGTAAATTTTAAGCTACCACTTCGAGCCAAACCATCCCATGGATGGTTTGACCGTAAGTTTTCCTTATCACGGGTTGAGTCAGGTTAAGCAAGAATCATTTGATTGGCTAGTGCCAGGGATGATTAGAGAGAAGGTGCTTAACGTGTTTAAATTACTTCCCAAGCCGGTCAGAACCCAACTTACTCCTTTACCAAAAACGGAATTCATTCCCATACCATTATCATTAATTTTAATTAATAAGAAGCCTTCTAAGTCCAAAGATTGAATAGTAATTTTAGGGTTGATAAAAAACTAATTGAGCTTCTTCCTCAGCATCTTAAGGTAAATTATTTAATTACGGACGAGGATGGTTTAGAAATTGATTCATCAAGAACCCTTTCCTTGCTTCAGAAAAAAAATAAGGAGAGAGTTGTTGAAGTCATTGAAGAGGTCAAATTTGAAATTGAAGTTGAGAATTTAACCTATTGGCCTAACTTTGATATCCCAGAAACTGTAGAGGCTAATTGGAATGATGAAAAAATAATGGGTTTTCCAGCACTGATTGCTCGAGAAAGTACAGTTGATTTAAAAGTTTTAGATGATGCCGATGAGTCAGAATACCTTCACTTAAAAGGGGTGAAAGCTTTGCTAAGACTTCAAAATAAGGACCGTATTAAATCTCTTAAAAAATCTTCCCCTCAATTAATTCAATCCGCACTTCTTTTAAAAACTTTTATTGAGCCCGACCTACTGAAAAATAATTTTATTGATGTTGACAATTCTGGTCAACCTTTAGCTATACAAGAAAACCTAGTGTAGTATTAATATTTTTAAATGTACTGCTTTTGAATGAACTAATAATTGAATTATCTGAAATAAGTCCACGTGATTTTTTCGGAGAGCAAAATGTTAATATTGAGAAGTTAAAAGAACTACCAAATTTTTTACTAGATGATATTGATGAGCAGTTAGAGGTTTTATTGCCACCCTACGAAGCCCCATTATTTATTTTTAATAATTTAAGGAATTACCCAAGATACTTGTTGGCTTTAAAAATCCGTATTGAGAAATATAATCAACGGAAAGCTATTGATCAAGAGGCGAGCGCCCAAATAAACCGCCTTCAACAAAAGTGGATTGAAAAAGTTTCGGAGTATGTTGAGGAGGATCTTATGGTACCCAGTAGCTTTGTAGATTTTCAATGGGAATTGCAGGAATTACGAGTATCTATTTTTGCGCAAGAATTAAAGACTCCATCTCCAGTATCTATGAAGCGACTAGACAAAAAATGGATAACTTTAATTAATTAATATAATGAAAAATCTCAAAAATATTATTACAAAATTATTTTCTATTAATTCAAATAATGACTCTTTATTTAAAAATACTTCTGTTGAAGTAAGTGAGGTTAACGGTATTAGATCTATGCACATAGGGTCAGTTACGATTCAGAGCTCAATGAATATTAATTCCCCTTATTTATTAGAACTTGATTACACACAAGCCATGGCTTTAGTTACTTTATTTTTGAATAACCCTTCAGAAATTTTATTTGTTGGATCAAGTGATAGAATGGAGATGAAAAAAGTTCCCATCAGATTCAATATTAGCTTGGCCTACTATTTTAGAAATTAATCCCCAAGTAATAAATATCGCAAAGCATTTTTTTAAATTACCACAAGAGTCTTCTAGGTTTCAGATAATTGAGGGCGATGGGATTTATTATGTGGGAGCAACTGATCGCAAGTACGATTTATTTTTGTCAGATGCTTTTGAGGAGTATGGGCTGCCTGAGGTTTTTTGTACTCTTGCATACTTTGAAAGTTGTAAAAATATATTATCAGACGAAGGTATCTTTGTAATTAACTTGTGGGGATCAGACCCTAAAACTCCAATTCTATGGATACTTCGTGATCACCTTGATCTTGTGGGGACAAAATACCAGGTAATGTGATTGTATTCGGATTCAATTACCCGCTACCATCACTCACAGAAAGTGCAGTAAAGATAAAATTAAAATCGTTAGAAAAAAAGTTTAACCTTAAATTAATGGTATATTTCAATCGTTTAATAATAAACAGTTCCATTCACCCCTCTGATAACGCTTTATTTAATAAGGAATAATTTTGATATTTGATTACTTTGCGTCTTGCCCACGGGGACTAGAAAAAATTCTTAGTGATGAGCTTAATCGATTGAAAGCTAAATCTATAAGTGAGGTTGATGGAGGTGTAAGTTTCTCTGGGTCCTTGGAGACTATGTACAGAGCTAATTTAGAAAGTAGGGTGGCAACTAGAATTTTATTTCGTTTAGAAAAAGGAGTATATGAAAATGAAGAGGATCTTTATAAATCTGCATTGGCAATCAAATGGACAAATTTATTTGATGTCTCAAAGAGTATTAAATTAAGTACCACGGGTGTTAAGTGCCCTCTTAAAAGTATAGATTTTATGACATTAAGAATAAAAGATGCAGTATGTGATCATTTTAGAGGTAATGTTGACCGTCGCCCAGATGTTGATATCAGAGAGCCTGATGTAAGAATTCATTTGTATTTAGAAAAAAATGAGTATCAACTTTACCTTGATACATCTGGAAAAGCTCTCTATCAAAGAGGGTTTAGGAAATCAAGTGTTGTGGCTCCTATTAGAGAGAATTTGGCAGCTGGTATCATCATGTTATCGGGCTGGGACCAAACGGTCGATTTTCTTGATCCCATGTGTGGTAGTGGAACAATTTTAATTGAAGCAGCAATGATTGCGCAGAAACAAGCACCTGGCCTTAAAAGAAGTTTTGGTTTTGAGCATTGGAAAAATTTTGATTCAAATCTTTTTAGTAAATTAAAAAGTGAGTATAAAGCCAAAATTAAACCAATAAATTTTGCAAAAATATATGGGTCAGATATTGACTTGCGTTCAATTAGAGTTGCAAAAGCTAATTTGAAGGAAGCTGGTCTTGCTGAAGCCGTTCAACTATCCTGTAAAAATTTCACTGAAATTGATCCTCCTGTAAGCGAAGGTGAAAGTGTTTTGATTACTAACCCACCTTATGGTGAGAGAATAGGTGAAGATGATGAATTGGGAGCAGCTTATCCAATTTGGGCAACTACATTAAAGCAGAAGTTTGCTGGTTGGAGGACTTATTTTTTAACCAATGACCTGAGAATGCCAAAGCTTATGAGATTGGCGCCATCAAAAAAGACGCCAATTTATAACGGCGCCTTAGATTGTAGGTTATTTGAGATTATGATGGTGAAAGGAAGTAACCGTAAATCAAATTTTTAAATTCTTAAAATCTAACGTAATGCACTGAGCGCTTGATCATAGTTAGGTTCTTCAGTAATTTCATTGACCAATTCACTATAAATTACTTCGTTAGATTCATTGAGTATGATGACCGCTCTTGAAGTCAGGCCTTGAAGGCTAGAATCTTCAATGGCAACACCATAGTCATTTGAAAACTGACTGATGTTACGAAAGGCAGAGAGCGTTTCTACAGCTTCTGTTTTTTCTGCGCCACAAAATCTTTTTTGTGCAAAAGGCAGGTCTGCTGATATACACAATACTATTGTATTTTCAAGATTAGCTACTTCGTCATTAAATCGTTTGACCGATAGCGCGCATGTCGGAGTATCAATACTGGGAAAAATATTAAGTATCTTTCTTTTATCTCCAAAAGAGGATAGATTCACATCTTCCCGCTTAGCAAATATAAAATTATAGCCACTATAGAAAATAAAATATTTGGAAACCAAACCGCCAATATCGTATTCCAACCAATATTAACTGCAGCAACTGTAGTCATTTTCATAAAAAATATATATATTAATTTTTAAATTAACACCTTTCTAACAAAGCTTCTAAGGTAAAATAAAATAATATGCAAGAATCAGAAAAAAACGAATTCATACACTTGAGATGCCACAGTGAATACTCAATCACTGATGGAATTGTAAAAATTAAAGATTACGTTCAAAAAGCTTCAGAAGATCGTTCTCCATTAATTTCTTGATAATTTTCATGACCCTTTCCTGCTATCAGTAAAATATCTCCAGTCTCTGAAAATTTACAAGCAGTTTTAATGGCTTGTCTTCTATCTGATATGGTTATTGTTTTTTTTAAGTTCTCTGCTGAAACCCCTACTTCCATTTCTTCCAAAATAGTATCAGGGTTTTCTGTTCTTGGATTGTCTGAAGTAAAAACTGCTTGGCTGCTTGATGAATTCAACGAAGATATTCTTGTTTTGTCTGGAGCGGTTAGGGGAGAAGTAGGGCAATATATTCTTCAAGATAAACTAGATCAGGCCGAGGAATCTTTGTTGAAATGGAAAGCCAGTTTTGGCGATCGATTTTATATAGAAGTTCAAAGACATGAAAAAGATAAACGTGAAATTGAGCAGGAAAGATACATTCAGCAAGCTTTATATTTCGCAGTTAATTATGACGTCCCTGTTGTTGCAACTCACCCAATTCAATATATGGGTGAAGATGATTTTATGGCGCACGAAGCAAAAACATGCATTGCTGATGGCTATGTATTAGCTGATAAAAGAAGGCCCAAGCTTTTTTCTTCACAACAATATTTTAAAGATTCCAAGGAAATGCATGTTTTGTTCAACGATATACCTTCTGCATTAAAAAATTCATTTTCTAAAATTAAAGTCCAAAATCAGTTAGGTGAAATTTATTTACCAGATTTTCCAGTCCCAGGCTCTTTAAAAATTGAAGACTTTTTACTTTCTGAAGCTCTATCTGGATTAAAAAAAAGGCTCGAGAGTTTGTATATAAATAAAGTAGATTACGACGAGCAATTTTCTAGGTACAACGAACGCTTAATTTTTGAAACAAATGTGATTAATCAAATGGGCTATGCTGGATATTTTTTGATTGTTGCCGATTTTATAAGTTGGTCAAAGAAAAATAAAATACCTGTCGGCCCAGGAAGGGGTTCCGGAGCCGGCTCTGTAGTTGCTTTTAGTTTAGGTATTACCGATCTTGACCCTTATGGCTTTACTTTTTGAAAGATTTTTAAATCCTGATAGGGTTTCAATGCCTGATTTTGATATTGACTTTTGTCAAGAGGGACGCGATCGCGTAATTGATTATGTGAAAGAAAAATATGGGTCTAACTCAGTATCTCAAATAGCCACATTTGGTACTATGGCTGCTAAAGCTGCTATCAGAGACGTTGGTAGGGCCTTAGATCTCCCTTATCTTTTTGTAGACAGTATTGCAAAGCTTATTCCTCCTGATCTAGGAATAACATTAACAGAGGCAATTAAAAAAGAATCACAAATTAAAGAACAGAATTGCTAAAGAGGAGGAGGTCAAAGAGTTTTTGATCTTGCTCTTAAGTTAGAAGGGCTGTAAAGAAATGTGAGTATGCATGCTGGCGGAGTATTATTGCACCTAGCGAAGATATCTAAATTTTCTCCTATCTATTGTCAGCCGATGGTCGAAGGTATTGTCAGTCAATTTGATAAGGATGATGTTGAAGCTGCTTGGGTTGGTTAAATTTGATTTCCTTGGACTAAGAACACTAACCATTCTTTCAATGGCGTTCATGCAAACAATTCAGGAAAATAGAGAATTTATCAAGATAGATTTAGAAACTATTCCGCTTGCGATGCAGTTATACTTATGATATTACTGAGTCTCAAACACACAGCTGTTTTCCAACTCGAATCAAAGGGCATGAAGGATATGCTTAAGAAAGCAAAACCAGATTGTTTTGAGGATATTATTGCTTTAGTAGCTCTTTATAGGCCTGGCCCTATGGATCTAATCCCTGATTTTTGTGAAAGAAAGCACGGACAGCAAGCAGTAACATACCCACACCCATCGACAAAATCTATTTTGAAGGAGACTTATGGTATTGCTGTTTATCAGGAGCAAGTAATGCAAATTGCGCAAACTGTCGCTGGATATATCTTTAGGAAGTGCAGATATTTTAAGAAGAGCAATGGGTAAAAAGAAGGTTGAGGAAATGGATGCCCAAAGGAGCAAACTTTATCTGGTGCACATTAAAAATAATCTTAATGAAAGGCAAGCTGGGGATTTATTTGACTTACTAGAAAAATTTGCTGGTTATGGGTTTAATAAATCACATGCTGCTGCATATGCTGTTATTGCATATCAAACCGCTTATTTAAAAGCACATTATCCAGCAGAATATATGGCCGCATCTATGTCAGCAGATATGAATAATACCGATAATGTCCATTTGCTATTTGATGATTGTGGACTAAACAAAATTGAGTTATTACCCCCCGATATTAATGAAAGTGAGTATAAGTTTTTATCTTTAAATTCGAGCCAGATTTTATTTGGACTTGGAGCAATCAAGGGTACCGGTCTTAGTGCTATTGAAATTATATTGGAAGAAAGGAATGAGAATGGTAATTTTATTTCTTTGTTTGATTTTACATGCAGACTTAACTTAACAAAAGTAAACCGTAAGGCAATTGAATCTCTAATCCGTGCAGGTGCATTTGATAAGGTTGAGAAAAATAGATCTTCTTTATTAGCAAGTGTTGATTTAGCAATAAAAGTGGCAGATCAAGCAGATAAAAATAGTAAGCAAGAAGGCTTGTTTGGAGACTCTGAAAGTAAAGAGGTTAAGCTAGAAAAAAAAGATTTATGGGATGAGCGAACACAGTTTTCTCAGGAAAAGGTAGCGCTAGGTTTTTATTATAGCGGACATCCTTTTGGCCACTATCGAAAAATGATTAGGGAATTTATTCCAAATAACCTAAAAGCCCTTGTTCCTCGAGAATCATCTTGCCTGATTGCAGGCATTATTGCAGCTGTTAAATTTAAGCTTACAGCTAGAGGGAAGATTGCCATTGTTACCCTAGATGATGGGGAGGGCCGAATTGACATGTTTGTTGGTAGTAAGGTGCTAAATGAATACTACGACCTAATAAAAGAAGACAAGTTGATTTTTGTTGAAGGGCGAGTTCAGGTGGACGATTTTACTGGTGGTAACAGCATGCTCGCCTCAAAGATTTATGAATTACTTACTATCCAAAGTTCAAAGGCCCAATTATTGAAAATTTCACTTAACAATAATCATAGCGCAGAAGATTTGAAGGGGCTACTAAAACCATACTGTAACGGCAGTTTTGGTCACGAGATAAAAAAGTGTCGTGTAAAGGTTGAATATCAAAATCAACATGGAAAGGTTGAGCTTTTACTAGGACCTGATTGGGAGGTTGCTCTTCATGAAGATTTAATTTCTGGATTAGTGGAATCGTTTCAAGATGATAATGTAAAAATACTTTATAATTAGCCTCCAACCATAATTTAGAAACATACATTTTGATGAAGCGAACATATTTAGAATTTGAAAGACCAATTGAGAGTTTAGAGACTAAAATTAATAGCCTTCAAACTACTCATAATGATCATCCATCTTTGGATATTACCCAAGAGCTAAGGCAATTAGAAGAAAAATTAGAAAGTCTTCAGCATGATATATATGATAATTTAAGTGCTTGGGAGATTTCACAAGTTTCAAGGCACCCGCAAAGACCTTATACACTTGATTATATAAATTCTATTTTTACAGATTTCAACGAGCTGCATGGAGATAGAATGTTTGGCGATGATGCCGCTTTAATATGTGGTATTGCAAAAATTGATGAACATAATTTTATGTTTATAGGACATCAAAAGGGGAGAGATGCTAAAGAAAAGGTTAAAACGAAATTTTGGAATGCCAAAGCCAGAAGGTTATAGAAAAGCCTTCAGTGTAATGAAGTTAGCTGAAAAATTTTCGTTGCCAATTATTACTTTAATTGATACACCCGGAGCTTATCCTGGAATTGGGGCAGAGGAAAGAGGGCAATCAGAGGCAATCGCAAGAAATTATATGTTATGCTGACTTAACAACTCCTATTATCGGAATTATTATTGGGGCAGCTTTTGCTTTTGGATGTTTGGATCACTTAATGATGTTGCAATTTGCAACTTATTCTGTCATTTCTCCAGAAGGGTGCGCATCAATTCTTATGGAAAAATCCTGAAATGGCTATCTTAGCAGCAGAAACATTAGTGTATTACTGCATTAAGATTAAAAAAACTAGGCCTCACAGATCAAATTATCCCTGAACCTTTAGGTGGAGCACATCGAGATATTGAGAAGACGATGAAGAATGTTAAGGCCCCACTTAAGAAAGAATTAAATCGGTTGAGAAAAGAGCCTATTGCTTTAATTTTGGAAAATAGATACGAACGCCTCATGTCTTTTGGACAATTTAAAGATGTTGAAAAATAAAAGCGTACTTTTTTTAGAGGTACTAGAGTCATTTAAGCAACATTTTCCTGATACAAAAAAACCGGTAGTATTTGATATTGGCCTAAGTGGAGGAGTTGACTCGATGGTCTTACTTCATATCCTCAGCCTTCTTCGAGTTAAATTAAGCTAACAATTAATGCTATTCATATCAATCATGCCTTAAGTAAGAATTCTTTAGATTGGGTAAAGTTTTGTGAGGAGCAGTGCGAAAAACTTAAAATTAATTTTATTTCAGAAGAAATTGATATCACCAAAGATCTTAAAATGGGTGTTGAGGGGGCAGCAAGAAAAAAGCGCTATGAAGTTTTTAAAGCTCACCAGAAAGGCATTTTAGTGTTGGCGCATCACCAAGATGATCAGGCGGAAACTCTTTTGCTTCAGCTGTTTAGGGGAAGTGGCTTGAAGGGATTGGCCTCAATGCAGCTATACGATAGTGAAAATTTTTTTTGGCGGCCTTTTTTAAAAATAAAAAAAGAAATAATTGAAGATTTTGCGAAGACATTTAGTGTTCAATTTATAGTCGATGAAAGTAATGAAGATTTAAATTTTGATAGGAATTTTTTGAGGAAGAAGGTTTTACCATTAATAAAAACTAGATATCCAAATATAGTCAAACAATAAGCCGATCCGCAAGTAAATTGCTGAGGGCTTAAATCTTAACGAGACTATTGCAAAGAGGATGCAAAAAAATATTATTTCAGATAATCAATCTGGTATTCATTAACTATGCTAGAATTCTTTCAAAAGGAAAGAGTTTTAAATCTTATTAGATGGTGGTTGGCTCGCAATAACCAGCCTATGCCAAATAAAAAAACTATGGATGAACTATTTAGACAAATCATCTCTGTTAAAAAAGACTCTATGATTAATGTAAGTGTATCTCCACTAATGTCTGTTAGAGAGTATCAGAATCAAATTTTCTTAGTAGTAAAAGAAGAGAAAAAGAATCCTTATGAGATGATATGGAGAGGTGAAGATGAGATTAACTTACCTGATAATTCAAGACTTTTTTTTAAAAAGAAAAAGGGTAAAGAGGCTTCACTTTTAAAGCTTGATGTGGGCGCGCTTAGAATTCAGAATAGAGTTGGCGGCGAAAGATTTAAGCCTAAAGAAAGACAGCCTACTAGGACTTTAAAGTATTTATTGCAAAGTTCAAGGATTCCTCCATGGGAAAGAAATTCAATCCCATTATTTTTTTCTGAAGATCAGTTGGTTGCAGTTCCAAATTTTGGTATTCATTATGATTTTCAAACTCAAGAAGGTGAGGTTGGTTGGCATATTATCTGGGAAAAAAATGTAAATTAAGGGTTCATTTTTTTAAAAACATGTATATCATAATGTTTATTAATTTCTTTTACTACTTTCAAAAATTACTGTTAAAAATGCTCAATACTAAAAAAAATTCATTGGTTATTACTTCTATTTGGAATATTTATTTTTCCAGGAACACTGCTTTCTGAGGAAGTTGTAAATACAGGTAATATAGATGTTTATTCCGTTTCACCTCTCCCAGGATTAGGAATTGATAGAACAATTTTACCCAGTAGTATTGAAGAGATAAATATCGAATCTTTGAAGGAGCAGACAGGTGTTTCAATTGCAGATTATTTAATTAATAATGCTAAAGGAGTTACGGTAAATGAAGCAACAGGAAATCCTTGGCAACAAGAAATAAGGTATCGTGGTTACACTGCTGGATCTACTGCGGGTAATGAACAAGGATTATCTGTATATGTTGATGGAGTAAGAGAGAATCAACCTTTTAGTGATGTTGTTTTATGGGATACACTTCCAAGTTTTGCTTATTCAGGCGTGCAAATGGTGCCAGGTTCTAATCCGATTTATGGCCTAAATACTTTAGGTGGCGCTATTGCTTTCCAAACAAAATCAGGCGCTACTTTTCAGGGTACAAATGCTGAATTTACTGGAGGTTCATGGGGAAGGCAAATTAGTTTGATAGAGCATGGAACCATTCTCACGGATATGCGGCTATTACAGGTCAAGATCCAATTCAAAGAGATGGTGTTGGTAACTTTGCTGACGTGCTAGGACCAAATTACAACATTGATAGTGATTGGACAGGCTTATTCGGTTCTTTAACAGTAGCTGATAATCCATATACTAGTAATAACGTAGACTTAAATGGTTATGGTTCTGATAACACAGGTATAAATACAGTTCCTGACTACACAGGTAATATTTATAATAAAATTAATTTATCCGCTTCACATTTTCTTGATGAAGAAACACTTCTTACCACAAATGCATATTGGAAAAGATCTGATAGAAATACTTGGAATGGGGATGCTGAAATTGAATTAGACGCAGATAATTTGGCAATTGTGAGTGGAGGTGCAGTATCGATAGACGGTAATGCCATAACTCTTTTTAATTATACTAATGATGAAATTGATGAGATGGAGGGTGAGAATAGATTAACAAACACAAAACAAGACAAGTTTGGAATAGCTGCGCAACTAGCTTTTACTGAGGAATTTGTTGGACATGAAAATAATTTAACGATTGGTGTTACTGCGGAAACTTCATTAGTTTCTTTTGTTCAAAGTGAATTTGAGGGTGCTACCCTAAATAGCGACAGGTCGCTCGTTAAAGGAACAGGAGTAGAGGAGGAAAACACAAACCTTCAAGGTAGAACAAAAACTTTTGGTTTATATGCTGTAGATACTTTTTCTTATAATAAGAATTGGCACATTACAGGGGGCGCACGTTATAACTACCAAGAAATAGATAACTTAGATAGAAGAGCTGATCAGAGTGAAGGTTCTCTTACTGAAATCCAGAGCTGGGGAAGGATTAATCCCACGCTTGGTATTACATATAAAGAAGACCTATTTTCAACTTATGCTTCATATGGAGAATCAAACCGAGCACCAACTTCAATCGAGGTTGGATGCTCGAATCCAAAAATTGCATGCACATTACCAACCCAAATGGCAGATGACCCTCCGCTTGACGATGTGGTTGCAAAAACATGGGAATGGGGTTTTAGAAATAAAACAAAAAATATAGATATAAGTGGGGCAATATTTAGGGCTGTTAATCATGATGATCTTCAATTTGTAAATACAAATGCACAAAATGGACTTGGTTATTTTAAAAATATTGGTCAAACAATAAGACAAGGATTAGATTTTAATATTGGAGGTAAGGGTTTATTTGGTATTGAAGGAACTGAAAAATTTTCATGGTCAGGCACTTATGGATACATGCATGCTACTTATAATTCTGATTTAGGTTATGGTTTAAGAGCAGTAACGATTCAAGAGTTACAACTGCAAACAGTTTTGGAGGTTTTGATGATGATGATCTCTTCAGTGGAGATGCTCTTACAGAGTTAGGAAAAAGCATTAGAGATCTTAAAACTTACTAAACCTCATCATAATTAATTATAACCTCATCAAATAGTGCATCATCTAAAAATGATGTTGATGCGGCTTTAGATGCCTTAGAAGATGCAGGTAAAAATATTGGATCTCAAAATAGTATAATTAATGTAAAAAAGGGAGATTATTTAGCTAATATTCCTAAACATAACTACAAGCTTAGATTAAATTATCAGCCACTTCCTGATTTAAGAATAGGATCGTCCCTTATTGCTTTTTCTGAATCATATATGATGGGAAACGAAAATAATGAACATGGTGGGACAAATGGCGACGGAAAAGTCCCTGCATATGCAGTAGTTAATATGGATGCAGATTATAAAATTACAGAAAAATTATTAGTTTCTTTTAAGGCAATTAATGTTTTTAATAAAACTTACTATACTGGTGGAAGACTTCTTATGAATGGATTCACAGGTGAGGGCAATACGGCGAGATCAGAAGTATTCCGAGGTGAAGGCTTAGCTCCAGGATCACCACAGGCGGCTTGGCTTTCAATCAATTACAAGTTCTAAAATTTTCATATGGTAAATTTTAATTATAAGAATATTGTTAGCTGTCTGGGAATTATTTCTATAATTTCTCTTTCACTCTTTCCCTTAGTTAGCCAGGCAATCACTCCTTTACTAGACCAACCTAATAATATTGAGGCTTCTAATAAAGTAGTCGTTTGTTCAGTAAATGGAATAAAAATCATAAGTTTTAATGAACAAGATTCGCCTAATAAAGACTATGAAGCATAATGGGAAGATTTGCCAGTATTGTAATGTAAGTTCAGTTCACATTAATCTTGAAGACAAAAGTGAATTTGAGTTACCAAAATTTTCTTTAAAGAAAGCTACTCTATTTAATTATATTAGCCACATAAAAAAAACAACTCTTTTCATTAATAATAATCCAAATGCACCCCCTTCATCTTAAATAATTTTTTCATTGAATTTTAGGGAGAGTCCTGTCAAATTTTTTTTAAAGGATTACTAGTTTTGAATTACAGATATAATTTTATTTTTATTGGGCTTATTTATTCAGCCTATGCTTCTGCTGACCAGCATTAGACCATGGTTTTGTAAGAGTAATTGATTATATGGGTGAGCGAATTCAAATATTTGATGGCGCAACCGTTACAAGTAAGGATTTAAACTTTAATAAGCTTTACTCTAACGACAGCGGCTCTCTGCTTAATTATTTTTCTGGGGTTAATTCAGCCACAAATGCTGGAGCTTCGAGTATGCCTGTAATTAATGGATTAAGTAATGACCGAATTAAGGTAAAAATTGATGGCATGGATATTGCAGCAGCTTGTGCAAGTCATATGAACTCACCTCTTACCTACATAGACTCAAATAAGGTTTCTGAAATTAGTATTTTTTCAGGATTAACCCCAGTTAGTTTCGGAGGGGATAGCCTCGGGGGATCGGTAATCATTAACTCAGTGAAGCCATATTTTTCAAATAATACCGAGCAAATCGTAAAAGGACGAATCAGTAGTTTTTATAGAAGTAATAACGAAGCTTCAGGTGGAAGTGTTGATGGAACATTCGCTACTGATAATTTTTTTATAAATTATAATGGTTCCTACGAGGATGCTAAAAACTATAGATCAGGTGGCGCATTTAAGGCAGCTGGCACCCCTATATCAGGAACACCTGGTTGGGTAGACGGAAATGAAGTTGGTTCATCAGCTTATAAAGTAAGTAATCAAATGGTCAGCGTTGGTATAAAAGAGGGTAATGATTTGGTAACCTTAAAACTAAGTCAGCAGGATACTCCGTTTCAAGGATTCCCTAATCAACGAATGGATTCAACAAAGAATGAGAGCCAACAAGTCAATTTAGCTTATGAAGGCATTTTTGATTGGGGTGGTTTGGAGGCGAGACTTTATCAAGAAGATACAGACCACCAGCATAATTTTGGACCAGATAAGAAATATTATTACACCACAGCAGCTGGGATGCCAATGAATGCAGATGGTAGCAATTTAGGCATTACTATGAAAGCAAATATATTTTTATCTAATTTAGATTTACTTACTTTTGGCTCTGAATATCACTCACAGAACCTTGATGACTGGTGGAGTGCATCTGGAACATCGGGAATAATGCAGCCAAATGATTTTCAAAATATTAATAATGGCTCTCGTGATAGGTTTGATATATTTTCTGAATGGACTAGGTCTTGGGATGACTCACTTTTAACCTCATTAGGTATAAGGTATGGGCAAGTGAAGTCTGAGGCTGGAGATGTTTATGGTTACCAAGATAGTAACGGTACTGGCATGATGACGCATAATTATAAAAGAGATTCCGATAGTTTTAATGCTAGCAATAAAGCAAAAGTTGATCACAATATTGACGCCTCACTTTTGGCTGAGTTTATTCAAAGTGAGGTTTTAAGTTATGAGATGGGGTATGCTTTAAAGAACAGAAGCCCAAATTTATATGAAAGGTACACATGGTCTACTTGGACAATGGCTGCAAATATGAATAATACTTATGGGGATAGAATGGGTATGTTGGCAATTTAGACCTTGATCCAGAAACGTCGCATACTATTAGCTTTACCGCTGACTTTCATGACTCAAGCAAGAACGTGCAATCACTAAGAATTACTCCTTACTTTACTTATATCAATGATTATATTGATGCTGTAGCTTGTGGCGAAGTCGGTAAAACCTGTCCATCAAGATCAGACGGGTTTAGTACTTTGAGCTTTAAAAATCAATCAGCAAAAATTTATGGATTTGATTTAAGCGCCTATCAGCTGATAACTATGTCCCCTAAATACGGTGAGTTTTCAACGAGTGGAATAATGAGCTACGTTAAAGGAGAAAATGATGATACGAAAGACGACCTTTATCGTCAGATGCCACTTAATATTAGGTTGACTTTAAATCATCAGTTAGGTCGGTGGACTAATCGTTTGGAGAGCGTTGTAGTTGACGAAAAAAATTATGTTTCAACCGTTAGGAATGAAGTAAAGACTGCAGGATATACATTAATTAATGTTTGGACTAACTATAACTATAATCAGACGCAAGTGAACTTTGGTGTCAGTAATGTATTCGACAAGCACTATGATGACCCGCTAGGGGGTAGTTATTTAGGACAAGGAGCCACGATGACAACAGGTGTATCTAATGGGACAGCAGTCCCAGGAATGGGGCGATCTTTTAATTTTAGTCTTAGTTTAGACTTTTAATTGTAGTAGAAAATTATTTTGACGAGACAATCTGTCCTATGTCAGATTATTAATCTATTGCTATAATAACCTTGTGAATATAAAGAGAAGGTAGTTATGCAAATTGGTACACCACTAAGTCTTTCAGCAACCCGAGTAATGCTATTAGGCGCAGGGGAGCTTGGAAAAGAAATTATTATATCTTTACAAAAATTGGGTGTTGAAGTAATTGCTGTAGATCGTTATAAAAATGCACCTGGACACCAAGTAGCTCACCGCTCACACGTAATTGATATGACTGACTCTGAAGCTTTACAATCCTTAGTTGATCAAGAAAAACCTCATTTTATCGTCCCAGAAATAGAAGCTCTTAATATAGATGCGTTAAGCAAAATTGAATCAAATAAAAACATTACTATTGTCCCAAGTGTTAGAGCTATACAATTAACAATGAATCGGGAGGGGATTAGAAAGCTAGCGGCTGAAACATTAGGGTTGCCAACCTCACCCTATGCCTTTGCAAGAAGTTATGGAGAACTTAGAGACTCAATTATCAGCAAGATCGGGTTCCCCTGTTTTATAAAGCCAACAATGTCATCTTCGGGAAAAGGACAATCAAGAATTGTAAAAGAAAGTCAAATACAAGAAGCTTGGGATTACGCAGCATCTGCAGGCAGAGTAGATCAGGGTGTTGTTATTGCTGAGGGACAAGTAGATTTTGATTATGAAATTACATTACTTACTGTTAGAGCAAAAAATAAATCCGGAGAGATTAAAACATATTTTGTGACCCAATCGGTCACCTTCAAGAAAATGGAGACTATATTGAAAGTTGGCAACCACAAGCTATGAGTGAAAAAGCTTTAAAGCTATCTCAAGAAATTGCCTCTAAAGGTTACAGATCAATTTAGGCGGTCTTGGAATTTATGGGGTTGAGCTATTTGTAAAAAAAGATAAGGTTTGGTTCTCAGAAGTAAGCCCAAGACCACATGATACAGGTATGGTTACTATGGCGACCCAAAAGCAATCAGAGTTTGAGTTACATGCTAAAGCAATCTTAGGGCTTCCAGTTAATACGCGGTTGGATAGTCCGGGAGCCAGTGCAGTGATATATGGCCAGCATGATTCTAAAGCTATTATTTTTCAAGGCATAGAAGATGCTTTATCTCTTCCAGATGTTGATATTAGGCTAGTTTGGTAAACCCGAATCATTCAAGAAGAGAAGATGGGTGTCGCCTTGGTGACTCACAGCAATACAGATGATGCAAGAGGCGTTGCTCAAACAGCAGTTTCTAAAATTACTATTAAAAAGTCTTAATAAAATTTCTAAAAACTTTTTTATCATAGTATCTATGATAGATCCTTTTAGCGATTGATATTAACTCATGCAAGAAAACTTAAAAATATAGCAATTATTGCACACGTTGATCACGGTAAAACAACCCTGGTAGATAAACTCTATAGCAATCACGTACCTTTTGCGTGAACACGACAAATACAGGAGAGTTAATGGATTCAAATGATTTAGAGAAAGAACGCGGCATCACCATTACTTCAAAAAATGTTTCTGTAGTATACGAAAGACACGAAAATTAATATTGATACTCCGGGCCACGCTGACTTCGGCGGTGAAGTGGAACGTATTTTGTCTATGGTTGACGGAGTTGTTTTACTCGTAGATGCTGCCGAAGGCCCAATGCCTCAAACAAAATTTGTAACCTCCAAAGCTCTAGCGTTAGGTTTAAAACCTATTGTTGTAATTAACAAATTAGATAAGGCAGGGAGCTCGATGCGATTGGGTTATAAATCAAACTTTTGATTTATTTGCAAACCTTGGCGCTACCGATGAGCAACTAGATTTCCAAGTTGTTTATGCTTCAGCAATTAATGGATATGCAAAATTAAAAGAGAGTGATGATTCTGTTGATATGAATCCACTTTTCGATATTATCCTTAAGTATGTGGATGCACCATCAGGTGATCCATCGGCCCCTCTACAGTTTCAAATTTCCGCATTAGATTATTCAACATACACAGGCCGCATGGGAATTGGCCGTATAGAAAATGGTATTTTAAAAGCAGGCTCTTTAGTTGCTATTATGAATGGCGACGAAAAAGTTGGCCAGGGGAAAATCAACGAAGTATTTGGATTTAAAGGTCTTGATAAGGTTACTGTGCAAGAAGCTCAGGCTGGGGATATAGTTATCGTTACAGGAATCGAAGATATTGGTATAGGTGTAACATTATCTGATCCAGAAAACCCAAAAGGACTACCTATTATCCCCGTAGATGAACCCACATTAACCATGGACTTTATGGTTAATACGTCACCCTTAGCTGGCAAGGAAGGAAAGTTTGTAACTAGTCGCCAAATTAGGGAGCGCCTTACTAAGGAGCTGTTAGTAAATGTAGCCCTTCGGGTTGATGATACAGATGATGCAGATATATTTAGAGTTTCAGGTAGGGGCGAACTCCACTTGACTATTTTATTAGAAAATATGCGCCGAGAAGGTTTTGAGATTGCAGTTGGAAAACCAAGAGTCGTTTATCGTGAGATAGATGGTAAGAAATGTGAGCCTTACGAAAACTTAACAGTTGATATAGAAGATGAAACCCAAGGCGCGGTAATGGAAGAGTTAGGAAGACGAAAAGGTGAACTGACAAATATGGAGTCCGATGGGCTCGGAAGGACACGCCTTGAGTATACAATCCCTGCAAGAGGTCTTATTGGGTTCCAAGGTGAATTTCTGACTATGACTAAGGGGACTGGGATTATGTCGCATGTTTTCGAGGAATATCTCCCTGTTAAGACTGAAATTCCTGGAAGAAGAAATGGGGCTTTAATTTCATCAGAAGGTGGTGACGCGGTAGCTTACGCCTTGTGGAAACTTCAAGACCGAGGGAAAATGTTTGTAAAACCAGGTGACAAGCTTTACCAAGGAATGGTGATTGGTATTCATACTCGTGATAATGATTTAATTGTTAACCCAATTAAGGGAAAACAACTGACAAATGTTAGGTCATCGGGAACAGACGAAGCTGTTCGTTTGGTGCCTGCTATTTTGATGAGCTTAGAGTACGCAGTTGAATTTATTGATGACGATGAGCTGGTAGAAATAACTCCAAAATCACTAAGAATCAGAAAAAGATATTTAGTTGAACATGAGAGAAAAAGAGCTTCAAAAAAAGAGACATAGTTACATCTCTTGAGACTTCACATAATCCTCATAATTACCTGAAAAATCAATAATCTTGTCTTTTTTAATCTCTAAAATAGGGTTGCGATAGAGCTAACAAATTCACGATCATGAGTTACAAAAAAAACAGTTCCCTTGAATTTATCTAAAGACGTATTGAGTGATTCAATGGATTCCATATCCATATGATTGGTGGGTTCATCTAAAAGTAAAATATTATTCTTTTCTATCATAAGTTTTCCGAAAAGCATTCTCCCTTGCTCACCTCCAGACAATACATTAACTTTCTTTTTGAAGTCTTCCCCGGAAAATAATAACCTACCTAAAATTCCTCTTATTGATTGGTCGTCATCTTCGGACGAACCATTTTCTGTCATCCAATCAAATACAGAAGTATTTGAAGAAAAATCTTTTGTGTGATCTTGAGCAAAATATCCAATTTTTGATTTTTCTGCCCACTTAATTGAACCCTCGACTGGTTCAAGAAGGTTACCAATTATTTTTAATAAGGTAGTTTTACCGATTCCATTTTCACCAATAATTGCTACTTTTTCGCCGGCCTCTACCATAAAATTTACGTTATTATAAAGTGGCTCATCAAATTTATGTGCCATTTTATTTACCGTTAAGGCCTGACGATAGAGTTTATCTTTATCAGCATACTCAAACCTTATATATGGATACTGTCGACTTGAGGGTTTCATATCCTCTACTTTAATCTTATCAATCTGTTTAGCACGAGATGTAGCTTGCTTTGCTTTCGATGCATTAGCTGAAAACCTTCTGACAAACTCTTGAAGTTCAGCAACTTGTGATTTAGCTTTTTCATTCGCTTTTAATTGTTGTGATTTTACAGTTGCACTTGCAGCCATAAAGTCATCATAGTTTCCAGGATAAACCGTTAACTTTTGATAATCCATGTCTGCTGTATGGGTACAAACTTGATTTAAAAAGTGACGATCATGAGAAATAATAATCATTGTTGAATTTCTGTTGTTTAGAGTATTCTCTAACCAGCGAATTGTATTAATATCTAGATCATTAGTAGGCTCATCTAGAAGTAAGAATATCTGGGTCAGCAAAAAGTACTTGAGCTAAAAGTACTCTAAGTTTAAGCCCTGGGGGTACATCACTCATTAATCCACCATGTAATTCGTTTGATATACGAAACATTACTAACGATTAATCCTGAGGACTCTTTAAGTATAGCCATCATATTCACCATAGACAGTTTCTAGCTCAGCAGCACGCATATAATCTTCCTCAGTGGCATCAGGGTTTGAATATAGATTATTTTTTTGTTCATTTGCTTGCCACATTTCTTCATGACCCATCATTACCGTATCTAAGACGCGTAAACCTTCAAATGCAAATTGGTCTTGCTTTAGCCAAGCAATTCTTTCATTTTTTTCAATGGATAGGGTGCCATTAGTTGAATCTAATTCTTTGGCTAAAATTTTCATGAATGTAGATTTTCCACATCCATTTGCCCCAATTAATCCATAGCGATTTCCGCCACCAAATTTTACAGAAACGTTGTGGAATTGGGCTGGCTTACTTCTCAATTAATGTACTAATGAGCACTTATATATCCTTTGTGTAAGTGGTTCTATAAATTGATTATTTATTATTGTCGTAATAAATTTTGGAGACAAATAACACAGTGTCACCTGATGGTTTTGACCAAACAACCTCATCGTTTAAGCGATGACCAATAAGAGATTTTGCTAAAGGTGAGGCGTAACTTATTTTATTCTTCTGTATATCAGATTCATCTTCACCAACAATTTCAAATGTGAGATTGTCCTCTGATTCTGTTAAAACATCAACCTTAGCAGAAAATAAAATCAAATCTTTTGATTGTTTGCTAGGGTCAACTAAAATTGCAGAATTGCCTGCTCGCCAGTCCTGTAAGTCAGGTAGCCCATCAATGTGATCCTGATGGTGGTGCGTTAAGAAAATTTCAGTGACAGCAATGTCTAATTCAATAATTTTTTTTTCTAATTCCCTGTAACCATAAGGCGTTACATAGTTGCTTAGAGAGCTAACGGGCCTCTCGGGAATATCTATTCCAGCATGCTCTAAGTCATCTTCTTTTACAAACGCTCTACTCATAAATAATCATATAATTCAATAATTTAACTGATAAACATAGTAATTAGCATTAGGTAATAATTAGTTCATATAATTAGTTTTATTACCCATTACAACTAATTATATTGTATCAAATGACAGATGAAATTTATTTATATCTTCATCTTAGTTTAAGTTATCTTTACATGTCGAAACCTTAAAGCAGTAACGTTAAATATAAATTATTTAAATTAAATTCGTCGCAATTAAATGCACACGTAAATTAATTTATTCATTCAGTGAAATTGTCCCTGAACGCTTGCCTTGACAAGAATTCAAATTCATTATAATTTTTTGTAATCCACTCTATTGCATGATCATTAATTAAGCTGTTTAGGTCTTCTCATAAAAATACCTATATCTGCTTGCTTAAGCATTCCTATATCATTGTAAGAGTCTCCAGCTGCTATTACATCAAAATTAAGTCCTTGTAGTGCCCTTACAGCTTCTGCTTTACCATTTTTTTGCCTTAATTTATAACCGGTTATGACGCCGGCATCATTGGTAATTATGTTATGGCAAAAAAGAGTTGGAAAGTCTAATTGCTTCATTAGGGGTTTAGAGAACTGATAGAAGGTATCAGAAAGTATGATTACTTGAAACTCTGTCTTCAGCCACTTTAAAAATTCATTAGCCCCTTCCAATGGCTTGAGTGTGTAGATTACATCTTCGATGTCTTTTAATTTTAGGTTATTTTGACTTAGTATATTTATTCTTTCACTCATTAATTCATCATAATTAGGAATATCTCTGGTTGTAAGCTTTAGTGAGTCTATACCTGTTTGTTTGGCAAACTCAATCCATATCTCTGGTAGCAATACACCTTCAAGATCTAGGCACGCAATCATTTTTTTCCTCTCTATTTATTCTCTTTTATTATTTTTTAAAAATAATATACATTATATTTTTAATATAAAGTACTGATTTTAATAATTAATCTTCAAAAATCATTGATTTCATTATGTTCCAAGTATACGTTGGGTTGGGTTTTGTTGAGTACCATTTAATGTGGTCACTTTCACTCTTTTCTTTTGATAGCTCTATTCCCCATAAGCCTCCAATTTCATTCGGAAATTGAGAGTAGCGTATATCTATTATTTGATTTTTATTAAAGTAAGTTATCGCAATATAATTATTACTAAACCATTTAAATCTTTTAACATCTTTAGCTTGTTGAGAGTTTTCTTTTAACCATGGAAATGATTTATTAAGGTTTATCTTATTAATATTTTCACCCGGAAATATTTTTTGTTGAAAGCCTAGTCTAACTGCATCTATATAAAATTTATCATTCGTTTCATAAATTATTTTCCAAAGGATTAAATTTCCAAAGCTTGGTTTGGTACTTATACGAACAATTTTATGACCCCTATCTTTAGCAATTTTTTTACCTATTTTTTCAACTGTACTATTAAGATAGATTCCTAAACTAAGATAGCTTATTGCCCATATTACTGCTATTGCTGAATATTTTCTTTTTGATGTTTTTGCTGCTGCTACAATTAAACCAAGTATTGGTATTGTAAATAACGGATCTATTATTGAAATATTATTCCAAGCTACTCTTTCGTTACTAAATGGCCAAAAGAGTAAGGTCCCGTAGCTAGTACATGTGTCTAATAAACCATGGGTTGCGTAGCCTAGAGTGCAGTATATCCATGTTTCCTTAAAGGTTAATTGGTTTTTTTTCCCTATTAACCAATAAAAAATTGTCGCACAGAAGAGGCCACCAAAAGGAATAAATATTAGAGAATGTGTGAATTGTCGGTGATATTCTAAAAATAACAGTGGGTCTTTTTCTGATCTTACAAAAACATCTAGATCGGGAGCCATTCCAGAAAGAAAGCCTAACAAACCGATCAACCACAATGTTTTTTTATTACTAAGTGCCTGAGGTAAAGATGCCCCTAGGGCACCTTGAGTTAATGGATCCAATTGTTATCCTCACTAAATATTTTGATATTTTACACTAAATTAATAGCTATCATAAAGCAAGGTAAAGGTATTTTTTCTTTGTCATAGCTTTTACGGTTTTGAAACATCCAAATGTTTAACCGTTTATAAACATGTATCTAAGCGCCCAAGGCTATTAAATTCTGAGAAAATATTTTGTAGCTTCTTTTTTTGTGCCCAGTTAAACATACCGGCCCACTGTAGTTGCCGAATATACCAGTACTTTCGCGAGTTACCACCTTTGAGTTCTGGCCAGCTTAAAAGTAGATTATAGCCATAAAATATGTCATACGGATGAAGGTAAATAATCGGCGTAATGTTATTTCTTAATGATTTATAGATTGCATTTTTTACTACAGAAACTGGAAATAATTTAAGGTAAGAGCCGCCACTTTTCACATTAAATTTCGAAGAAAAAATAGTCTGCACTGGTACTGGAAACTCATGCAATTTAATTGGGCACTGGCCCATCCATTCTTTGAACTCTACATCACTACTAAAACTCAAAGATGAGTCATAATCAAAAACTTGAGATATAGCGTCTAGTCGTTCAAAGTCATTTTTTTCAATTGAAAACCTTGGCGCTCTAAAACCACGAATTTCAGTTTGTGAAATTTCACTAAGTTTTTGTTTGGCTAAATGAAGAGACGTATAAACCTCTTCTGAGGACATTCCACAAATATCATCATGAAAATTTCCGTGACATGCAATTTCATGTCCGTCTTGAGCAATCGCTCGTACTAAGTCAGGATATTTGTCGGCCATAACACCAGTGCAAAAGAAAGTAATATTAGACCCTGGCTCGTCATTATCTGATAAGAGTTCAGTAATATTACGATAACTTTCACGCAAACTTTCGGTTCTTAATGCTGGCGCAGAGGTGGTTCCAATGCTTCTACATAGGTCGAAAGAAAAGTCTTCTAAGTCAACGGTATAGTATAGTGCTGGTTTGTTATGTGTTGATCGCTTCATAGCATTAACCCTTTCGGTATATCACCTCTTTTTATGATGAATGGTCCAATAACTAAAGCATCGACTCCCGATTTAATGAAAGTTTGTAGCGCGTCTTCGGGAGAATAAACAATGGGTTCTTGAATATTGAAGGAGGTATTCAGCAATACTGGAACTCCAGTAATTTTACCAAATTCAGTAATTAACTTATGATAGAGGAAATTACTTTCCTTTGATACAGTGTGTATACGCGCGGTGTTATCAATATGAGTTATAGCGGGCACAAAGTCACTTTTAACTCCAGAGACTATATTCATAAATGGACTATCTTGAGAGATACAGAAAAACCGATGTGCATCTTCCACCGTTACGCTTGGAGCAAAAGGTCTAAATAACTCTCGTTTCTTAATTTTCTTGTTTATTTCATCTCTTATTTTGTCATCTCTTGGATCAGCTAGGTACGACCTATTGCCGAGTGCTCGCGGACCAAATTCAGCGCCTCCTTGAAACCATGCAATAATTTTTTTGTCTGCCAAAAGGGAGGCAGCAATAGAGACTAGCTCATCACCTTCTAATGCCTTAATTGTTTTTAAGCCCTTTAACGAAGAACCGATTCAGGTATTTTCTGGGCAGGTTCGTCCTAAGTATGGCGACCTAACAGATTCATATTTTATTTTATCTAAAACTGCCAAGCATGCCCCTATAGCGCATCCAGCATCATGTGGAGCTGGCGGTATTATTATTTGGTTGAACATCTTATTGGAAAGCAATTTACCGTTAGCTGTAACGTTTAGCGCACAACCTCCACTAATGACTAAATTCTTAATTGGTGGATGAATTGAAGTTGCCGGTGAAAGAATGTGGGCAAGAGCATCTTCAAAAGCAGCCTGAACACTAGCTGCCAGATCAATATGATGCTGATTAGGCTCTTCTTCATTTTTCTTCGGGGCACCAAATAATAATTTCATTTCACTACTAAACCTGTCGCGAAGAGCTGCGTGATAGTCACAAATATTAGTATTTAACTCGTACTTTCCAAATGGCTTTAGCAATAGTATTTTTTCTAATATTAAATTTTTGTTAATAATTCTTACCATATGGAGCAAGTCCCATCATTTTATACTCACCTTCCAACATCTTAAAACCAAGAAAGCCAGTAAAGGTAGAATAGAAGTGCCCAAGTGAGTTTGGCCACTTATGACGACTTAAAACACTTCGCTTTCCATCTTTAACTACGCTAAGAATTGTTGAATACTCTTCACCACCACCATCGTAAGAAAGTGATACGAATGTGTCCCAGTCACGCATAGACTCTGCGTATAGTTGATGTGATAAATGGTGATCAATAAAAGAAATTTTTCCGGTAAATCTTCCTAAATTTTTATTAATTAGCTTTCTTATTTTAAATAAATCATTCCAACTTCCATTATTTTTTTAATTAATGAATTTTTAAAAAATAAATCTGTGATCCGTCCCAATAAAATTAAGGCATTACCAGGATTGATAATCATTTTTTTAAATGTTTCGAAGGTTCTTGTTGTCAACTTCCATCTATCCCAGTAGACGCAAATCTGATCAACATCAGAAATCTCAATATTGGCGATTGATAAAACCTCTTTAATAGAAGAAAATGGGAAAGATCCATCATTTTTTATTCTTGTCAACCTCTCTTCTTCAACAGCAGCAATTAAGACGTCGTTTGCGAAGAGAGCCGCTGAGCTATTGCCCATAGTGCACAATCCCAATGTATATTTGGTCATTTCATCCTCCATCCTTCAGCAAGTTTAGATATTAGCTGGTAAAAAGCCAATATTATTCATCCATATTTTTAAGAATTTTTTATCCTGAAGCAGTTTTTTCATCATAACTCTTTCACCGCTTGAGGTAAGATGCAGTAAATCATTTGTAAGGGGGCTTCTATTAGAGTCTACTATCAAGCATTTTTCTTCAGTACAGAAAAAATCAAAAACATCAAAATAATTTCTCTCCCCCATTAATACTTTAGCCTGTTGAATCAAATCATAAGATGTAATTGACTCAGTTTTTTTAGGAAAAATATTATCCTGATTACTTAACTTTTCTGCAAAGCCATTATAATCTGGGCGAATATCTTTCACTCCATAACTATATGTAAGAGTTTTAGCGGCTTTTAAGCCAACAAGCCCTTTGAAGGGTAAATCTCTCCCAAAAATCGTGGCACCAACAAATAAAACACCCCCAGGGTTTAAAGCGTTAGCGTAATCATAGGTGCGAGCCATTTCATATGTAGGCAAAATATCCCAGAAACTTCTTACAATTACCAAGTCAGCATCGCCAATCAAATTATCCCATTCCTTGTTACCAATTCTACCTTTGCTATCAAAACAATGTTTATCTGACAGAAAAATTGAGTCAAACAATAACGGGGTATTAGCTAGGACGTTTTTACAGCGCCTTGGTATAGCCAAAAACACTATATCAAGTTGTCTTAAATTTTCCCCAAATGAAGTGGATACTGCTTCTAAAAAGTCTTTGGCATAACTATCTCCAATTATTAAAAGCTTTTTTCTTTTATCATTTGAAAATGAATTCTTCTGGTTAGATTCATTGAATATTTCTGTTACATTATTAAAGAGAGCATTTTTAAAAATAATATCTCGATCGTTCAATCTTTTAGCAAAGCCATTATTGAGATGACCAGCTAAACCCACAGCAATAAAGGTTACAATTCCAATCAAAGAAATTAAAAATCTGTATTTTCTTTTTAAAAAAAACCTTCGCCTAAATGGCTTCTCAATATATTTCCACGAAGCTACAGCTAGAATCAATGACAAGCCAGAAAGAATTATCATAAGCAAATCAGAAGGTTCATTTGGGAGTCTAATACGTGCAAATGCAAACAATGGTTGATGCCATAAGTAAGCTGAGTAACTAATTAAACCAACGCCAACAAATGACTTTGTACTAAGTATTCGTGCTACTAAGGATTCCTTTTCTGCAAATAAAACCAGTAGCACAACACCAGCAACTGGAACTAATGTATATATGCTAGGGAATGGGGTTGTTTCATCATAGGCGAAGATTGCAAATATGATTGCAATTAATCCAATAAGTGACAGTGTATCGTTCTTCCGTACACCTCTTTTATGCACAATGAATGCTGCAATTGAACCAGAAAATAATTCCCATGCACGTGTGGGTGCAAGGTAAAAGTTTGCAACGTTTATATTAATAGCTTTGTTACGCCAACCCCATTCACTTAACAGCAAACTGATTGAAGCCATCACTACAATCATCCAAAACACTCTGTTTTTACCATAACGCCAAGCTAGGAAAAAAAAGATAGGGAATAGCACATAGTATTGTTCTTCAACAGCTAAGCTCCATGTATGTAATAAAGGTTTTTCTTCTTCAGTGCCATCGAAGTAGCGATTATCCTCTCGCCAAAATAATATATTTGATGCAAATAAGCTTACGGCTATAAGGCTCTTTGAAAAGCTTTCCATTTGACTTGGCAGCATCCACATCCAGGAAAACGGGAGGCATACCAACATTACAAAGAAAAGTGCAGGTAAAATCCTACGTGCGCGTCTTTCGTAAAAGTTGAGGAGGCTAAAACGATTATTTTCCATGTCCTCAATTAGTATTGTTGTAATCAGATATCCGCTGATTACGAAGAATACATCTACACCAACAAATCCTCCTCTAAATAGCTCAAAGCCAGCATGGAATAAAATAACGGGCACAACAGCAAGGGCTCGCAGGCCATCAATTTCGGCTCGATATTTCAAATTAGCTGCCCTTTAAAAGTTTAGTTAGTAGCTGCAAATTATTCCCACTCAATAGTTGCTGGAGGTTTGCTTGAAATATCGTAAGTTACTCTATTTATTCCTTTAACTTCATTTATTATTCGATTTGAAACTCTCCCCAATAAGTCATAAGGGAGTTCTGCCCAGTTTGCCGTCATAAAGTCAGTTGTAGTTACTGCTCTCAGAGAAACTACATATTCATATGTTCTACCATCACCCATTACACCAACTGATTTAACTGGAAGAAATACAGTAAAAGCTTGTGAAGTTTTATCATACCAGCCACTTCTTTTTGAGTTCTTCAATAAATATAGCATCTGCATTTTGCAATATTAGCAAATTCTTCTTTAACTTCCCTAAAATTCTTACTCCTAGACCTGGCCCTGGAAAAGGGTGTCTAGTAAACCATTCTTTTTTAACCCTAAAGCAATACCTAACTCTCTAACCTCATCTTTAAATAATTCTCTTAATGGCTAATAGTCTAAGTTCATAGTGTCTGGAAGTCCTCCAACATTATGATGACTTTTAATGGTGGCGCTTGGTCAGTTTTACCACCAGCTGATTCAATGACATCTGGATAAATAGTGCCTTGAGCCAACCATTTTGCATTCGGTATTTTTTTTGCTTCTTCTTGGAAAACCTCAATAAAATCTTTACCTATAATTTTCCGTTTTTTTTCAGGGTCATGAATTCCCTCTAGATCAGTCATAAATTTCCTTCTTGCATTGATATGAATAACCTTTACACCTAAGTTTTCTATTATAGGTTTTCATAACTATTTCTGCTTCATTCAGCCTAAGCAAACCATGATCAACAAAAATACAAGTTAATTGTCCCTATTGCTCTATGAATAAGCATTGCAGCTACGGATGAATCACACCACCAGATAACCCTAAAATAAGCATCATCTTTCCCTACAGTTTCTTTATATTTTTTACTGCAGTTTCAACATAATTAGGCATATTCCAGCTGCTTCGCTTTAGCACAATTTCAATTACAAATCTTTTGATAATGCTTGCCCTCTTTAGTATGAGTAACTTCAGGGTGAAATTGAAAGCATATATAGTTTTGAATCTGCCATAAGCTGCATTTACAACTGAATCTGTGCTTGCAATAAGTTTTGAATCATTTGGGAGAGAAGTAATTGTATCTCCATGACTCATCCAAACTTGATTATCAATATTACCATATTCTTAAATAATTTACAGTTACTATCTATCAATGAAAGTTTGTGCTCTGCCATACTCTCGTGAATTAGAATTCACTTCAACTATTTCCACTTTAAACTCCTAATTGCAATTGACATTGTGCTCCATAACAAATACCTAGTACAGGTATTTTTCCTAAAATACTTTCAAGATTAATGAAGGTGAGTCTTTTCTATACAGAATTTGGACCGCCTGAAAGAATAATTCCATTCGCTTTCAAAATCATTAATTTTTTTGAAGTCAATATCCAAAGGAAAAATTTCACAATAAACACTTAAGCTCCCTTATTCGTCTTGCAATTAAGTTGAGTATATTGTGAGCCAAAATCAAGTATTAAAATTTTATCCATGAGTTAAGCTCTGAATTAACAGAATCTTTTTTTGCATTATCAACTCGGTAGTTAGGCGCTTCTTTGGTAATCTTGAACATCATGAACATGTGATTCTTTTATTCCAGCATTAGTAATATGAACAAAAGCTGCTTTTTTATGCATTTTTGAATGGTGCCAACACCAACATAACCCATTGAGGCTTTAAGCCACCCATTAATTGATGAATAACATTAATTACAGACCCTTTATAAGGAACTCGACCCTCAATTCCTTCTGGTACTAATTTTTCAGAACTTGCATTCTCGGATCTTGAAAGTATCGATCTTTAGAGCCTTTTTGCATTGCACCAATTGAGCCCATACCTCTATATGATTTATAAGATCTTCCTTGATATAGTTCAACTTCACCAGGTGCCTCTTCAGTTCCAGCAAACATACTGCCTAAGCATGACTGATCTGCTCCAGCAGCAATAGCTTTAGCAATATCCCCAGAATACTGAATACCTCCATCAGCAATAATGGAATTCCTTTTTCTTCTTAAGGCTTCAGCAACATCATAATAGCAGTTATTTGAGGAACACCAACACCTGCAACTATTCTTGTTGTGCAAATAGATCCTGGTCCAATTCCAACTTTTACACATCAGCTCCAGCTTTATTAAAAATTTTGCAGCTTCAGCAGTTGCTATATTTCCAGCAATAACTTCAGTTTTTGGAAAATTCTTTTTAATCCATTTAACTCTATCTAATACTCCTTGGAATGCCCATGAGCAGTATCAACAACAATAACATCCACACCTGCCTCAACAAGTAGCTCAACTCTTTCATCTGTATCTTCTCCAACTCCAACAGCTGCACCTACTCTTAATCTTTCATGCTCATCTTTGCAAGCATTTGGATGGTCTGTTGATTTTTGAATATCTTTGACTGTAATTAAACCTTTTAATCGATCTTTTTTATCAATAACAAGAAGTCGTTCGAGCCTGTGTTGGTGCAATAAGCCCATAATTTCTTTTTTTGTGGCTCCTTCACTTACTGTAATCAGCCTTTCTCTTGGGTCATTACATTTTTAACTGGTTGTTTTAGGTTCGTTTCAAAACGTAGGTCTCTATTGGTAACAATTCCAACAACTTTCATATCTTCAACTACAGGAAGGCCAGAAAATTTATGTTTACGAGTGATATTCATAACCTCATCAACTGACATATTTGGCCCAATAGTTATTGGATCATTAACGACACCAGATTCAAACCGTTTAACTTTGCCACATGGCTTGCTTGAATAGATGGAGAGAGATTTTTATGTATTATCCCTAACCCACCTTCTTCAGCTAGAGCAATAGCTAAATTTGATTCTGTTACCGTATCCATTGCTGACAGAACAGGGGAATGTTTAAACTAATTTTTTTTGTTAGTTGAGTTTTTAAGTGAAACATCTTTTGGGAGCACGCTTGAATGAGCTGGCACTAAAAGAACATCATCAAATGTTAAAGCTTTATTGGGTAGACGCATATTATTTTCCTTATCGCGCAAAAGGAAATTATACAGAAAAGTCAGTCTGAAATCGAGTTAAAAAAAAATTAATTACCTTTTTTCATATCTTTACCCTCAGCAGCTCTCTTCCGCCTTATTTCTTTTGGGTCAGCAATCAGAGGACGGTAGATTTCAATCCGATCACGATCTCTAAGGACCTTATCAAGTGTTGTAAGTTTTCCAAAAATTAATAACCGATTAGAATCTAAATCAATTTCTTCAAATTTTTTAAGGATTCCCGAAAGTTCAATTGCTTCTTTAACAGAAATACCTTTAGGAACCAGAACGGGAATAATAATTTGTTTTTTTGGTAAAGCAAAAGAAACTTCAATCATTATTTTATCAGGCATCTGAATCCTTATTTGCTTTAGCAACAAAATTATCTATAAATGTATTTGCAATCATATTAAAAACTGGTGATATGAGTTTATCTAAAATATAGTTACTAAATTCATATTGCAGTTCAAATTCTATTTTACAAGTATCTTTTTCAATTTCAATAAAATTCCATTCACCTTTTAATGTTTTAAATGGACCATCGATAAGATTAATATCCATCTTTGTAGGAAATATTTTAACATTTTCAGTTGTAAAAGATTGTTTAACATTGTGATAATTAATTAAAATTGTGGCTTTGGTTATTTTTTCAGTGCGTTCGATAACTTTAGTCTTGCCACACCAGGGAAAAAATTGGGATAATCCTCAACTTGATCAACAAGGTTAAACATTTTCTCTCTACTGTGAAAAACTAAGGCATGTTTTTTGATAGTAATCATGGAATGATAAGATTATAGGTAGCGTACAATTATACTTTTAAATGACAAATAATTAAATGAGCATTATCCAAAATAAAAAAGCCTTTCATGATTACTTTATTGAAGATAAGTATGAAGCAGGTATTGTTCTTGAAGGATGGGAAGTTAAAGCCATCAGGGATGGGCGTGCCAATATCAAAGAAGCCTATGTCATTATTCAAAAAGGAGAGATTTTTCTTTTAGGTTGCCATATTACCCCTATGGGAATGCTTCTACCCATATTAATCCAGATAATATTCGAACTAGAAAACTACTTTTAAATAATGATGAGATTAGTAAAGTTAATTGGTAAAGTGGAAAGATCTGGCTTTACTTTAGTTCCTCTAGATATGCATTATAAGGGAGGCTATGTTAAAGTGCCAGATTGGCTTGCCAAAGGTAAGAAACAATATGATAAGAGAGCTACAGAAAAAGAAAAAGACTGGAATAGAGAGAAAAATCGTATCAGCGCAACAAACAAAGGAAAGTAGTATAATAGATACTTGTTTTGGGGCTGACCAGGTTTCGACGTGGGTTACAAAGCAGAATAGTGCATACCGAGGCTTCTAGGTACCTCGTAAATAAACTAGAAAAAAAAGTAATCGCAAATGACGATAACTACGCTTTAGCTGCTTAATTCCAGCTAAACGCTGTCCCGATATGTCACTCGCTCGGGTTACAGCGTCATAAAGAGAGACTCGGAGATTATTGGGTTACTTAATAATTTCTTAAACTAAGGTAACTCGCTTTTATATTCGCTTGCTTGTTGGTGGAGTAGAAGTTAAACATAAACAACATAGCTATGTATGTAGACCTATCTGTAGAGGATTTGCGGACGGGGGTTCGATTCCCCCCAGCTCCACCAATTATTAAACCCTTGATTATTAAGGGTTTTTTAACATATTCCACCATTAATTACCCACCTTGTATGCCACTATGTATGTAAATTAAACCCATTTGCCCACTTAATAGTCTGGGGGTAACCTGATTTTATAGAAAGCTATTGAATAATATAAATTATAGGAGTAGTTTGGTTATATGGGAGCTCGTTCCGGTGTTGCCTAGACGTCTCTCCATGAAAAGTCAAAAGTAATGGTTGTGGTTAATCAGGCACTGTGTGATTATTCTTACAGACGATATCATTCCTCCTTGTAAGAAATAAACCTAATGTACCTTAGATCACTGCCGATATAAATCGTCCGAATGGACATGCTGCTCTAGGCAACACCAGAACGAATTTTAATAAAACCTTCTGAGTAAGAGGGAATGAGGATGGTGTAGATCTAGAAAAAGTAGAATGGGCAGAACATTAAAATTTTTAGGAGAAATTTATTATGGCTTATAGCGATAAAGTATTAGATCATTACGAGAACCCAAGGAATGTTGGCTCGTTTGATAAAGAAGACCCAACAGTTGGAACTGGTATGGTTGGTGCACCTGCTTGTGGTGATGTTATGAAGCTACAAATTAAAGTAGGTGAAAATGGCATTATTGAAGATGCTAAATTTAAAACATATGGATGCGGCAGTGCTATTGCATCAAGTTCACTTGTTACAGAAATGCTTAAAGGTCGAACTCTGGATGAAGCACAAGCTATCAAGAACACTTCGATAGTTGAAGAATTAGCATTGCCTCCAGTTAAAATTCATTGTTCAGTTTTAGCAGAAGATGCAATAAAAGCAGCGGTAGCTGACCTTAAATCTAAGAAAAATGTGTCGCTCAATTAAAAAATAAATGAAGAGGAAGAATAAAAATGACGACAGCTGAACTAGCAATGCCTACCCCGATTAACTTTACTGATAACGCAGTAAAAAAAGTTAAGGATTTGATTTTGGAAGAAGGTTCGCCTGACCTAAAGCTTAGAGTTTTTGTTAGTGGTGGTGGATGTTCTGGGTTTCAATATGGATTCACTTTTGAAGAGGCTGCTAACGAAGATGATACACAAGTTGTTAAAGATACGGTCACTCTTTTGGTAGATCCAATGAGCTTACAATACTTAACAGGTGCAGAAATTGATTATCAAGATAATGTTCAGGGCTCACAATTTGTAATTAAGAATCCTAGTGCAAAAAGCACTTGTGGCTGTGGCTCTTCTTTTTCAGCTTAGTTGTTTGGAATGCCTCTTCTAAATTTACTAATATCAACTTGTCTACGGTGACTTATTTTAGACAAATCATCAGCTAGTATTTGGTTCAAATAAGCAACCCAACCAGCAGTGACTAAATTAAAAATCATAATATTAAATATTAAACCATCAAGAAGATTCCATCAATTAGAAAGGCATTTGAGTACGCAGCCACATTCCAATGTATTTATTATT
This sequence comes from uncultured Methylophilaceae bacterium, assembly GCA_905182075.1. Lineage (GTDB taxonomy): Bacteria > Pseudomonadota > Gammaproteobacteria > Burkholderiales > Methylophilaceae > BACL14. Next base: position 779,553 of record CAJIZS010000001.1, read on the forward strand.
TAAATTATTGATATTATTGAATTAATCTTATTGTACACCTACCTTTTATTACTTTTTCTCAAAAAAAGGTAATGATTCAATCTCATCATCATTAACTGGAATATCAAAATTATCTCTAAATGCTTTAATATTTTCTAAAGAATTATTGTGGTAATAGTCATTCACCCATGCACTTGCACTACTTATTATCAGACTTAGGTGCCTAGCTATCCATAATAAAAATATAATGAATGATGAATTCGAACCCATTATCAAGGAAGTGTTGGAGACTTAATAGCTAGAATGATTTCTATTATTGGAGTTAGCACACCAGTATAAATATTACCAAATGGGAGTTGAAGTTTCAAAGCTACTTGCTGAAGGTGGATATGGAGTAATTACTGGCGGTGGTCCTGGGATTATGGAAGCTGGAAATAAAGGTGCTCAAGAGGGGGGAGGTAAATCAGTTGGATTGAAATATTCATCTGCCTAATGAACAAGCCCCTAACCAATATCAGGACATGAGCTTTAATTTTCATTATTTTTTTACAAGAAAATTTTGGTTTACCTATCCCAAGGTTTCGTTGTAATGCCCGGAGGGTTTGGAACTTTAGATGAATTATTTGAAGTTTTAACATTGATGCAGACTGGAAAAATACAACAGTTTCCAATTATTTTGGTGGGTAAAAGAATTCTGGTCGGATTCGATGGAATGGATAGAAAAAGATTTATTAGCCAATAATATGATTAATACCAGTGACTTAAAATTAATCTCACTAGTTGATAGCGAAGATGAGATTAATCAATGTGTAGAAGAGTTTTATGCTGGTAATAAACATTATTATTGTTTAGAAGAACGCGATAATCTTTTATTAAGCAGGCCCTGTGCCAAGCCTGATAAATAAAAATCAGTTTACCCCCAGACAATTAAGTGGGCAAATTCATGGTCCTATGCCACTTGACATGAGACTGTAATACACAACAATGACTACTATGGACTACGTAAGATTATGAGTAGGGCAATTCCATTGGCTTAATACACAACTATGGAGGACTATACAGTCGAAATTGGTGCTCCCCAGCTCCACCAATTAAATAAGGCTAACCCCTGTAAATAGAGGGTTTCAGGCTTATCTTTTATTACTACTCCTACTCTTAATCGCCTAGTCTGGCGATGGGGAAGAGATTGAGTCAAGAATATAATGAACTTTAGAAGTTTACTTCTCTCATAATATTACTTTTAGTATTTAACAATATGTTAAATATTTTTTGTGAAACAGTTAACCTCACTAACAGCACTCCAACTTAAAGGATTCAAATATGAAAAGAACTATTATCGTTTTTGCATTATCTCTATGTTTTGCAACCTCTGTTTTTGCTAAAGATATTATTGATACAGCTGTTGCTAATGGCAATTTTAAAACACTAGCTACTGCTCTTACTGCAGCAGGTCTTATCGACACACTTAAAGGACCAGGTCCTTTTACCGTTTTTGCACCTACGGATGAAGCATTTGCTAAAATTCCTAAAGCAGATTTAGAAGCACTTCTAAAAGATAAGGCAAAATTAAGTGCAGTATTAACTTATCATGTGGTTGCTGGAAAAGTTATGGCAACAGATGTTAAAACCGGAAAAGTTAAAACCGTTCAAGGTTCCGAACTTAATATCTCCGTCAATACTACAAAAAAACCTTACAGTGAAAGTATTACTACTGTAAAAGTAAATAATGCAACTGTTATAATAGCTGATATTGTTGCAGACAACGGTGTCATTCATGTAATAGATACAGTAGGTCATACCTAAATAATTAATTAGTAATATTTAACATTGTAATAAAGATTTAATTAATTAAGTTTTAATCAGAAAGCCCAGCAACATTGTTGGGCTTTTTTCTAGAGTGCCTAAAATATGAGCGAAAGAAGTGACGAATTACCCAACGAAATGGTTAAAGACGATGAAGCCTGTTGCAGCGAGACAAGCTGCTGCCCGCCAAAAACTCCAATCACACGGGATACTCCAAAGATTGGACGTAATGATCCTTGCATTTGCGGTAACGGGCGTAAATTTAAGAAATGTTGTGGAAAAAATATTAAATCATTTAAAAAGTAAAATTTAGTTTATTACATTTGGCTAATCACATGACATTTAAAACTTCCTAGAAGAATCTGTCTTTTATATTTATCTCTTAATTAAATAAAGTCTTTTTTAAGTAATTTATATAAAAATATTAAGACTTTGATTTCTTCATTAGATAGATGCTTAGACATAAAAATAAAGAAACAATGACCTCAATAGCTATTGCCTTAATTAGGAAGTCTGCTCCATGAACTAACCCTGCATAAATTCTAAAAATTGCAGCAGAGCCTAATAAGCTTAATGTTGTATAGAGCCAAACATGCTGATTTCTATATGCACCGATGCAAGCCATCAATCCTGCGGTAAAAAAGAAGGCAGTAAAATCTCCTATTTGTGTGTTCATGCCCATAGTCGTATCTCCAGGTCCTTCAACTAATGTCATGGCTAAACCCGCTGCGGCAGTTTCAGGATCTAAAATCCATCGAAATGCTGAGCTAAGTAAAACTAAACCAATTGACGCTGATATAAATCTTGCAATCATAATATTCTCCTATTTTATAGAAGTACAATTTGGAACACCACAAACCATGACAGCTGGGGTTACTTTAAATCAGTTGATTTTTGAATTTAATGACAATCGCAATCCAAATGTCTACATAGTCGATAGTTTTTAAAATGGGCTGTTGCAACAGTTATTGAGCCAAGAAATGTTAAAAATCTCTCTCCAAATACCCCTAAAATCTCTTCATTCACTAAAAATGGTAAAGAAAGAATAATGACTCCAATCGCCCCTAAAATTAAAAAAATATACTTTTTATGATTTATTAGCCCTGTTACCAGACCGAAAATACTAAAGGGAATTACCAACACTAGAATCCAAAAATGTATAAGCTCATTATCAAGCTGCCAGGAAAAAAAATTAGGCAGTAGTATCAATATAGATGGAAGAATAAGGCAATGTACCGCACATATTATTGATAGACTAATTGCCGTTTTGTCTGTAAAAGCTTGAGTTAAAATGATACCTGTCCTTTAAATTTATACTTTATAAAAATTTTTATTTTATTTGTCTGCTATTTAACGATGTGATTTTAAATCTTCAGAAACATCTTCATGGTCGCCAACAACAATATGGTGCTTACTTTTCACTACATATCTCTCAAGTATTGGAACAAAGATTAAGGGCACTATTCCACCAAGAACAATGCCTATAACCATATTTCTTAAATGTGGATCAATGTAGCTAGCAATCAAGTCAGCAATGATATGAGACATTGCTGCTCCAAAAATACCTGCTACATAGCCAATTGAAAAAATCTTTAAAAACCTATTGATACTCCAACCAGTTTAGTAACCAAGAAGCATTATCGTCACATGAACGAATCCGAAAACAAAACCTCTTAAATTGCCATCTATACTGGTCATATAGAGTTCTAAAACATGTTCCATAGTTAAATTTTTCCAAAAAATTTATATTATTTATTGCTGATTTTAAGTTAAAAATTACCAGTAAGACCTAGCGTAAAGGATCTTTCACCGCAGGAATAAATAACCGTTTTAAGCCTGGATCATTTCCATCCACAACAAGTAAATTATCTCCTTTAATATAAAAATTAAGATTCTTGTTCATTGGGAGCTGATAATTCAAAGCTAAAGATACATTGGTGTAATCATCAGTCTTTAATTCAAGATCCCCAATTTTATTTTGATTAAATACATGCTCCACATCTATATTAGCCTGTAATGTATTCCATTGATAAGACAATCCAGAACCAAGGGTAAGCGGCGGTATTCTTGGGAGATTTCCACCATTTTTATCCTTTGCTCTTACATAGTCACCCCAATAATTTAAACCATAATTAGCAGATAAATCTATATTACCCTGAAATTCAAAGCCATAAAAATCAGCAGGAACATTCTGGTGGAGTAGGACTGGTAATGCTTCTTCTTCCCCGTCATGCTCATGGTATTGAACTACCCCTGTATTTAACAGCGCAATGTAACTACCAAAATCTGTAATGTAAGGCGTGACCGAAAAAGCATTACCTTGGTTTGCCCAGCTTAAAGTAAGATCAATGGAATTGGAGCGTTCATCTTTCAAATTACGATCTCCGTGCTCAATTGTTTCAGTAGCATGGTGCTCACCATAAACAAATAACTCATCATGAAATGGTGCCCTCTGAGTATGAGAAATACTTGCCCCTAAAGTCCAATTTTGATTAAGTTTTGAGGTGGTTCCCAATGAAATGCTTGTGGCATTAAAAGTTTTTTCAGTTGCATTAAAACTTGTTTCAGTTTCATCTCCACCTTCTGTTGCTGCACCATCATCACTTGTAAAGCTATTAGCTTCATATTCTTGATAATCATGCCTTAGGCCGAAATTAAATTTATGGTCACCCACCTCGAAGCGCTCTAATGCATAAAACGAAAGATTCTGTCGATTATTATTAGGCTCATAAGGTTTAGTTTCTTGAGAAAATCTATAAGAACCAACATCAACACCAGCTACACCACCTGATGGAGAAATCAGTGAGTGAGCTACCTCAAATTTAGCGTCCGCACCTTTATCATAATAATCAAGACCAGTTGAACCATCGCCCTCAATTTCTTTGTGCTGATAGTCGGTGTGACTTAACTTAAATTTAAACTTCTTAATAAGGCCTGATAAATCATTCTTTTCAAAAACGTACTTTAAATTTTGAGACACTAAATCAATATATGCACCGTCTTCAAGTATAGTGCCGTACTCTTGATCATGTCTGGCAAGTGAAAGGCCCGTATAACCCTTATCAAAGAAATAAGTTGCCCCCACACCTCCGCCTTTAGTTTCGTTATAAGAGTTTATTAAGGTACCATCCCCGTACTTACCTCTTGTAAACTCGGCATCAGAATCGGCTAACCTTTTTGATACTGAGAATCCAGGAATTTTAAGATTTTTAGTATCACGGTTATAAAGATCAACGTGATACATAATATTCCCTGCACCTACATCCAGAAGTACTGCACCAGCTTTTGCATTATTCGCACCACCAGCACTTACGTTATAGTTACCAATTACTCCCTCAATAAATTCAGGGTGAATACGATAATCAATAATGTTGATTACCCCACCTACCGCGCCTCCACCATATAGTATGGTTTCAGGTCCTTTGATAACCTCAATCTGTTCAGCAGCCAAGCCATCTAAGCCTATAGCATGATCTCCCGACATACTTGAGACATCTCTAATTTCCATACCATTATTAAGAATCTTAACTCTGTTTCTATCCATACCTCGAATAGTTGGGCGTCCAACACTATCACCCCATGAACTATTAGATATGCCTGGAACTTTATCAAGCATATTACCTATGGAAGAATCCTTATTATTTTGCAAGGTGATTCCATTCATTATATAAGTAGGGGAAACTAACTCATCATTTGCTAAACTAAAAGGATTCGCTGTTACCGGTATATCATTCAAATCTATTTGCGGCCCATCTGCATGAACAAGATGTACAGGCAGCATAAGGGCTATTAAAAATACATTACGCATAAAAACTCCAATTAAAAAGTAATTTAAAAAAAATAAAACTTTTATTACAAAGAGTTTTTTATGGTGCGTTGGATTGGAAGGCGACAAAAAAATATCAATCAATATCAATCAATATCAATCAATATCAATCAATCAATATCAATATCAATATCAAAAATATTTTTACAATCACGAACTACTCTCCAAAATTTCTGAGTGAATTTCCATGCTCATGATTAATGTGTTCAACGTCATGGGTAAAGCCTAACTGTATGTTAAATAGTAGACTTAAAAAAACCAGAAATGTGATTATATTTTTCTTAAACATTTCGCAACTATAAAAGAAACTACAAAATAAGACAACTCTTACTTTGCAAATTTATGTACTATTTTGCACGAGATTTTAATATACAACAATGACTACTATGGACTACGTAAGATTATGAGTAGGGCGATTCTATTGGCTTAATACACAACTATGGAGGACTATACAGACGAAATTGATGCTCCCCAGCTCCACCAATTATTAAAAATAAACCCTTGATTATTAAGGATTTTTTTACATCTGCTATCGGTTAACACCCAACTTATATTACACTTAAATATAAAAAGCGCATTTATAAATGTAGGGTAATAAACTCAGTTTAACCCCTAAACTAGGACTTTGATTTCTTCATTAGATAGATGCTTAGACATAAAAATAGCTATGTTCCTAAAAGCTCATCAGGTAGATTAGACTACTTCTCCTTGTCCAATTCAATTATCTTGGGTTATAATACGAAAAAATTGCTTCAGAACCAACCATACTAATAAAATTCCATATAATAACTTCCTATATAAGTGAGATAAAATGATTCAAAGATCTATTAAGCATATTAAAAGGTACGGGTTTTTTAAATTTTTGGCTAATGCTATAAATTTTATTTTCACAAGTGTAATATTTACTATAATAAGAAAAATATCGTCAATTTCCGCACCTCATTTTTTATATAATCTAATAAATATCCCGGTTAGTTTATTTGCGGCTCCTAGGAAAGAGATAATGACTAAGGTATGTGAGGACTCATTTAAGGATAAGAGTAAGCCATTAAAATTTTTAGAGATCGGCTCTTGGTTTGGAGAGGGGTCTACTAAGTTTTGGATAAAGTTTTTACCTAAAAACTCTCAATTGTATTTAGTCGATTCTTGGGGTAAATGGATAACAGATAAAGACAACAATGCCTCCTACAGGATGAAAATGGCTAATAGCATTGGCTTTCAGGCTAACCGCAATGTACTAAAAAACATACACGAATATGAGGAGCATGTAAATAATATAGAGATTGTCTTACTAAGAGGGAAAGCACATTCAGTCCTAAAGGATTTTAAAAAAAATATTTTTGACTTGGTTTGTTCATTCTCTGATGATCAGTTACTTCAGGTGGTTTCATTAATGAGCCATCTTGCCTTAATGATATCTTAACTTTCACCACCAAGCTATCATCTTCGGGCATTCCTATGGGTATACTCCAACAGCGTAAAAATTGTGATCTTATGGCGTCTTCTTCGCTTAATGTCAGTTTGTCGACCAGAGTATCGGTTGAGTCTAGACAAAAAAACTTCCTTTAAATATTTTAACTTTATTAATCATATTTTAAATAATTTTCAAATCTAATTAATTATATATTTATTTTTAATAAATAAATTACGAATACTGCTCCCCACCTGCACCAATTAAAATAGACTAACCCTTGATTAATTAAACATTATCGAGAGCATTCATATGAGGAAGTAAATTTGAGTCTTGAAAAATAAATGAAATTGTTTTTAATTTACCTATACCGTAATTTTTTTCGTTACGTTACTAGATTTCTTGCATACTTACTAGCAAAAAATATTTTATGGCTTGGCCTACCATTATCTATTTTAAGTAGAAAAGTAAAATTCCGAGAGTTTTGGCCGATAAAGAAAACCTACTCCTCAATTACAGAACTCAATAGCATTGTTGAGGACGAAATTTTAAATCAATCAAGTAATTTAATTATTAAGCGTATAAAAAGAAGGGATACAAAGGATACAAAGGATAGAAAGAAAAACATTAAAGAACAATTACTATCAAATAAAAGGGTTTTATTTATTTACACTGAGAACGTCAAACTCTCTAAAAATAATATTTCTGGAAATTTTACCTCCTGGATAAATACAGCAAAAGAGGCCGGCTGCAAGACTGATAAATTTATCGCTGAAAAAGTTAGTTACACACCATTCCAGACCCATGGCAATGATGCTGCAGCGAGAATCAAAACCCTTGAAGTAGAAACAAAGAAGTTACTTCATAAAATTTCACAATTCAGTCCTGATTTAATATTTATGGATGCAAATTATTCTTTTGATGAATTCACTATAAATAGAGATACAGTCAATTCAATGCGATCAGTAACTAGTGCTAAAATTGTTGGTATTTTAGATGATATGTTTTCAGATGATTCATTTATGGTTGCTAAATTATGGGCAAGCTTTATGGATATTGTTTTCTTTAGTAATATTGGTATTTCAAATCGCAATGTTAAGAATATTATTTATGTAAAATATCCGGTTGACCCGTATGCATTTTACCCAGCAAAAAAAAAGAAAGACACACTTTTTTTTTCAGGAATTGGAAATATTCCAAGATATCTGTATATATTTATTGCTAAACGTTACTGCCAGGTAAATTTAATTCCACATTATATTCAGGCCCATAACAGAGAAAAGAAATTTTGTTTGAGTAAAGCTCGATTTGAAAAGTATGTACGTGAATCTAATGCGGTTTTAGAGGCGACAGCAAGATCTTCTGTCATTAGGCCTACGGGTGGGCGGACCCATACGGCAATTGCCTGTAAAACATTACTGATCATGGAGAAAAGTGAATATGTGCATGGTATGCTTGCACCATTTGTTCATTACATCCCATACGATACTAAAAAAGAATTAGAAATTGCAATTCAGTTTAGTATTGATTCTAAAGAATTAGTTAATAAAATTACTAATAATTCCTTTGATTTTTATCAAAAATATTATAATGCAGATAAAATATGGCAGCAAATTTTTTATCATTTGTGCCCGGTTTGAGCACCTAAATCGACTAAAAAAACGCTAAATTAAATGGGGTGACGTAATATAAAAAGTATATTGATAGGTATGATTAAAAAATTTGCATCATTTGATGCTGACATGGACAACAATAGTATAAATTATAGGTTTATACTGATCATTATAATGTCGGTTAGTAATGTTAAAAATTAAATGAAAGAACTACATTGAAACTTCAGAAACTATTAATAGTATTGGCTCTTGTTTTAATAATCTTGGCTGGAATAACATGGCTAATACCAACTTAATTAACTATAGAGGTAAATTATTGACATACTTAAAAGGCTTCTTAATGTTGTAACAATTTTTTTTGTTAATAGGGCGGTAGAAGAGTCAATTAATCTTTGTACGGATTAATTTTAAGGGAAGGGAATGGCCCACCTGGTAATTCATCTTTGCTTACCTTAATAACTAAAAGGTTTCCCTTGTCGCTAGATGAAAGTATTAGGTTGGGGGTAATTATGAGTGACCTTAACCTCTCTCCAATATAGATACGTTCCAAATAGATAAGTCTATTTTCTTCAATACGAAGCCTGTAAAGACTTCTGTCTTTAAGCGATGCAACAATTAAACTATTATCCCAGTAATTATAAAATTCACCATTCTTGACAATAATTCCTATCTGAGATACTCCGACTGAAGGCACCCATGTGTGGAATGGCTTCTTATAACCTTCATGACTATTATAGGTGGTATTAAATTCTGACTTATTTTTTTTATGATATTTTTCTCCATATGTCACATTTGGCCAACCATAGTCTTGATTATTTTTAATAAAATTTAATTCATCTCCTCCTCTTGGACCATGCTCTGCTTCCCATAAAATATTTCTTGAAGAATGGTTTATTAATATTAACTTCATTACCTTTTTTTGTAAGAGATTTTTTATCAATCTCAACAACACTTCCATTTGGTGTCTTTTAATATTAAATCTTTATAATTTTTAATAAATTCCTCATTTTTGTGGATAGTAAAAATATTACCCCCTGAAACAAAAATACTATTTGCATTAAATGAAATTTTCCCTCCAATGTCATGGAATGGTAATTTAGGTATGCAGGGGGTAGATTTAAATAGTTGCTTCCAATTCTCCTTCCTTAAATTATATGCATAAAGATAAAAGTAATTACATTCATCAATTTTTGAATTTTCACCTACAAAAGATACATATATATCATTGTTATCAAACGACATATCTAAAACAAATAAACTATCTCTTGAATTAATTTTAGGTAATTTAATAAACTCTTCGATTAGAGGATTCTTATGCTTAGGATCTAGAGAAACCTTATGGATGCCACCTTCTTTTCGTTTAACGGCATAAACGACGGATTCATTTTCATTGTAAGCAATTAAAAACTTTTTTGAAAAAACCTTAAATCTTTTAAGCTGGAGTTGAACGGAATTAGTCGCAATTAATTCCTTACTTAATGATTTTTTTGAGTTAATTTCTTGGCTTGAAAAAAAGCTAAGAAAGACTAAAGATAGAGTTATTAACAACAAAATAACTATGTTAATTTTATTAATACATAGTGAAAATTTTTTAAATTTTATCATTTGACCATTTATTATTTACTCATTAATTCTATTTATTTGGTAACCATCATAGTGATACCTGGTTTTGATTTTAAGAATGGGTTGTATTTGGTGCCAGCCATATATCCAGCCTGTATAGCTTCATACGAATTTTTTAAACTTGGTGTTAAGGTTATTTCTATAGTAGGCCTAATCCTTTCTGGAAACGGTGCGCCATGTTTAATAGCATTTGAATTAAAAATTAATATAGGGTCATCGCCGACAATCTTAACTGGATCTGAATTTATTGGATACAAAGTGAGTGCTGGAAGGTTTTCGCTGAAGCTGCCTTGGTAGTACATAATTTTTAAAGTACCTGGAGGCAACATATCGTAATGGTTACCAATGGGTTCGTCAATTTTGTTATTATTCGTGAAAAACAACCATGTCCTTAGTTGGGAAACTGTAAAATTTGTATTAATTATTTTTGAACACTCTTTAAATAACCCAGATTTTTCTAGTGAGAAATTTAGTTTTTTTAATAACGCATTTGGGATATGGTCAAAATGAAGTTGTTGCGGATGTGGCGGCAATGTTACAAAAGTATAATTAGTCAACCTAACGTATTCGTTATATCCATTAGGTTTTTTCTTTTGCTTTCTTTCATTCTCAATATTATCTTTCATGTGCTTGCCAATATCTGATAAAGCCATGCCTAGGTTTTTATTTTTGGTGAAAAAATATCCTAGGTTATTTTTTTTAGAAGAAAATGGGTGGCAAACTTTATAAAAGAACTGACAAAACCTAAGGTTAATATAATGTAATATTCCATCAGCCCTTTGATTTCGATAAAATAAAGAAATCGCAGCAATAAGGTCTGAATCAAAAGATATTGTTTTTTTTATTATTAATATAAAAGTTTTTTTTATATCTTTAAGCATCTTAATTAGAAACTCCTTTTCTAGGTTTAATAGTGCGATTACTCTGAAGGTATTAATTAAAAATATTACCATTTCAGCCATAATGACTCAATAACTTTTTTACTTTATTTGGAAGCTCATGATATAAATTGTCCTTAAATTAATTTTTCTGGAATAAGTCATGATGGATTAGCTGATGTTGATGGATGTACTTATAAACACTTAATACATAAGTACTTTGAATTTTTTAAATCAATAGGATAAGGAGAAATCTTCGAACCGATCTTTCCATAACGAGTCACTCGTCACCACCTGCCTTAGTCTTTCATTAAGTTTATCTCTGTCACATTTTATATCAATATCGGGATGTCGATTTAGAATGTTTAGCCTCATGTAGATTCCAAATGCATCGTTAGTTGCCACAATATCTGTGACATATTTTAAGTTCTTATATAATTGGTTTAGTTTAAATTTAGATTTAACTATAAATCCAGATTTCTCTCAAGTAGAAGTAGACCAGCAAGTTACAAACCTTACCCGTTTTGAAATCTCATTGCCCGAGAAAAGGTTCTTGAAATCTTGGCTCATCGGGTCCGAAAATCCCTGGCTTTTATCTTCTGCATTCTTGCCATATGCTCCACCGGAATAGCGTACTTCATCAAAATCAGCTGGATCGATTTGGCCATCTAGAACCATCTCGTCAAAGATTGGAGTATTGGGAAGAGGCTGAAGCGTGGATATACCAGACCAGTCCATCGCCATTTCCATGGAAACCGTTGCCGTGTCTTTTATTTGAGAAAAAGTTTCATTAGGGAAACCAATAATCAAAAAAACTTGAGAATAAATATTGGGGTATTTCTTCAGAATCTCTGCTGCTTTTAGGAAGTTTTTCGGTACACCTGGCTTCTTAACTGATCTCAGAATATCTTTGTTGCCCGATTCCATACCAATTGACATACCAATACAGCCAGATCTAGATGCAGCGTCAGCAATCTCATCGGTAATGGCCGCTGCAATGACTCCGTTTGAGGCATCCCAGGTAAGGTCAAGATTTGCCTTAGCTATCTCGTTAAATAATTCCATAGTGTTTTTTGTGTTGTAAAGTAGGTCATCATCCAGCCACATTATGTGATCAACACCATGATCAAAATGTAATCGCTTTAGTTCATCGACTACTGATACGGCACTTCTTCTCCGAACACTAACGCCATTAAAATTACGTACGCTACAAAAGGTACACTGTGCACGGCAGCCACGGTTAGACAATACGGTAGCAAAACGAGAATCTTTGTCTTTCATCCACCAATAGGCACCAACTTTACCCCACTGCGATAATTCTTCTGGTTGCATTAGCCCATGAAGCGGATAAATATCCAATTCTGCTCCAACCGGCCTTTCTATTTTATTGTAAAATATATCTTCCTCTCCAGGGTAGTGAAAAAATGTTGCACCTAAGGAAGATATATCACCGTCTCTATTTACGAACTTAATAAAGTTAAGAAAAGAGACGTCGCTCTCATACAAAAAAAATAAATTAACTCCATCTAAGTCGTCAATAAACTTGGAACGAATATTCTCGGCTGAGATGGAGTTTGATGTATGCACGCCTCCCAAAGCTACTGGAATATCAATATTTTTTTGAAGATAGGATGAAACATCCATTAGTGACCGATGAGTTTGTGAGAACATACAGGTCAAACCAATTAAGTCTGGTTTTACTGAGCTTTCACTGAGCGCTTTTTTTAATGCGTTCTGCCAAGTAAGAGTAAAGTCGAATTTATCTTCATCTATGGATGCTGCTTTAAGTATTTCGTTGTTTAGATTGACAATTGAACATGATATACCATTCGCTTCACAATTCGCTGCTAATACGCCAAGTCCATATGGCTCATAATTTTTATAACGTTTTATCTTAGCACTTTCTGCATTAAATTTTTCCGAATCGATATCCGGCGGGTTCACAAGGAGCACGTGTTTGATCTTAGATCGACTCGCACCAACATCAAAAATTTTATCAACCATTACTTCCACACCTTCATTTAGATGGGCTTCAACAGCTAATTGTGACACAGGTTTAATCTGTACTTGTGTTTTCATGTTTTGTTATTTGAAGCCTTCAATAAAAGAAGCCTTCAATAAAATTAATAAACTAGCTCATAGACAAAATTTATTAGTAAAATATAACATTAATTTTCTTTTCAATCTACTATTACTATAATCTTCGACTATTAACTAATACTCCCTTCGCATGTTGACGCACAAATACACGCATTGTTTTTGAGTCGGGCTTAATGTCAATTTGTGTAACACTGAGACTTAGATTAAGGTAAACTCGTAATAAGAATTAGTAAAGTCTATAGAATAATCACTTTTCTTTTATCCTTAGCTAACTAAATAATTTAAGTAATCAAACTCACTGTATTTAATAAAACTTATGTGCCCAGCTTGTTATGTTAATGGCTTTTTATTTTTAATTTTTGGCGCTAGCGGAGCAGCTATAGCTAGTAACCCATGGGTAATTGCTATTGCTATTGCTTTAACTCTGGCAGGATTTTATTGGATGTGGAAAGCATGGAAAAGAGGGGGCCGAGGTAAGACGATGAAAAATATTAAATCAACAATTGTTTTCTTATTAGTTTTTGGCGCAGGTTTTATTTTAGCTTCTTTTGTTACCCATGAGTATTTTAAAGCTTATTATGAAGAGAGAGTGACTTTATCTTCTTTTGCAGTTCCACCGTCAGATATAAATGAATCTATATATATAGTCTCCCCTAGAGATGGTGATAAAGTTTCAAATCCAGTAAAGATAATTTTTGGCCTTAAAGGTATGGGGGTGGCTCCAGCAGGAACGATATCAAAAAATACAGGACATCATCACCTGTTAATTAATTTAGATAAACTTCCAGACTTGAATTTACCATTACCTGGCAGTAAAAATTTAATTCATTTTGGCTTAGGTCAAACAGAAGCTGAGGTTAAACTAAAAAAAGGAACTAACACGCTCCAATTAATTTTAGGTGACTATATGCATAAACCTCATCAGCCGCCATTAATTTCAAAAAAAATTACAATTATTGTTAATTAAGTTGATAAGGGGTTAATGATGGTTAAAAGTAGTTATTTTTTTTGATTTTTCTAGTAAAATAAATTTATGAATACATCGCAGGGAACAGCAAGCTGGCATCAGCAAAGAGTAGGTAAGATAACAGGTTCGGTCATTCACAATATTATGTCAAATAAAGTAAATTCTTTATCAAGAGCTAAATTATTAAAAGTGTTGGCCTTAGAGAGGCTGTCAGGCACACCAACAAAAAATATTGTCACTGAACCAATGGCTAGGGGCCTTAGGCTAGAATCTGATGCTAGAGTAGCTTATGAGGCGATTAATCAAAAAGTTGACTTGGTTGGTTTTATTGACCACCCCTCAATCAATTCAGCTGGATGCAGTCCTGATGGATTAGTCGGGAATGATGGTTTAATTGAGATAAAATGTTTGAATCAAAAAAATCATGATCAAATTATAAAGAAAGATTCAATACCTAAGCAATATTTCATACAAATTCAATTCCAGCTAGCTTGCTCTCAAAGGAGCTGGTGTGATTTTGTCCTATACCATCCTGAGTTAACAGAAACACTCTATGTTAAACGCGTTTATCCAGATCAAGTTGTTATTAAAGATATGACTCAAAAGATGATTCTATTTTTAGATGAAGTTAGACAAGCTCATCAACAAATAAAGAAAACAAATGCTGATGAAGCCTATAAGTATATGTAGATGGATATTGCTATAATTTTAAAAAATAAGATTGATAATCAGGGGCCTTAAGGTGGCAAAAAAACCAAAAAAAAATATTAATAGAAAGTCATCTGCGTTTAATGTTCAAAATAAACTAAAGGAGGCTATTAAAAATCACCAAAATGGAAGTCTTGAACAAGCAAGGGACTCTTATAATGAAATCTTAAGTTTATTTCCCAATAATTTTGAGGTATTACATCTCATTGGAGTTGTTGAAGCTCAATCTAAAAATTTTCAACTGGCAGTAGATTATATGAGTAAAGCAATCGATATTGATGGAACAAATGCTATATTTTACAATAATCGTGCCAATGCATTTAAAGAGTTGAGCAGATTAAGTGAGGCAAGCGCTGATTACGAAAAGGCAATTAAACTTAAACCTGACTATGCGGAAGCTTTCTACAATCAGGGAAATGTTTTGCAAGAACTTGGTGAGTTTGATAAAGCTATAGATGCATATAAAAAATTACCATTCAATTCTTCCTAATCACCTTGATAGTATAATTAATTTAGGTAATACCTTAAGGTCTTTAAAGAAATATAAGGATGCCAAAGTTTACTATGACCAGGCTTTAGCTATAAAACCAGATTATGCCGAAATATACTTTAATCAAGGAAATTTATCTAAAGAATTAGGTCGGTTAGTTGAAGCGCTACAATATTTTAATAAGGCCATTCAATTAGCCCCTAATTATGCTCAAGTTTATACAAATATAGGGAACGTTTTAACTGATTTGCGGAGATTTGAGGAAGCAATATTTTCATATGATAAAGCAATTAATATCAAGCCTAATTATGTTGCTGCTTATTTAAACCGCGGCAACGCTTTTGAGGCTGGAGGCAAATTTAAAGAAGCTATTGAATGTTATCAAAGTATTATTAGTTTCGACCCAAATAATATTGCAGCATTTTTTGGATTAGGGAATGCATACAACCAAAGTAATCAATTAATCAAGACAATTGAGTCATACAAGGAAGTTATAGATAGAGATGCAAGTTATGATTATATCTCTGGGCTTTATAATTCTGCAAAAGCTAAATGTTGTAATTGGAAGGATTTTGAAAAAGAAGTTGCACACATTAGGTTGGAGGTAGAGCAAAGCAGTAAGGTTACCCATCCATTCCATTGCATTAGACTTATTGACGACCCAGCTATACAAAAAAAAGCAGCTGAAATTTATTCATCAGACCAGCATCCAGAAAGAACCCTCACTTTTCCCTTTAAAAAAAATAATCATAAAATAATCAAAATCCATTTTTTTATTTAGATAGGCACGCAATGTTATTTAACTGCAGAGCTTTTTGAAACTCATGATAAAACAAAATTTGAAATATTTGCTTTTTCTTTAGCTTCTTTTAAACCAAGACCAGTTAAAGAAGAGGGGAGAAATAATGAGTTTATTGATATATCAAGATTCTCAGATCAAGATGCAGTGGACTTAGCTAGACAGAAGGAGATTGACATCGCTGTTGATTTAGGGGGTTTAACTGCAGGCGCACGATTAAATTTATTTTCTCTAAGAGTAGCACCGGTACAAATTAGTTATTTAGGGTACCTAGGAACAATGGGGAGTAGGTGTATGGATTATATTGTTGCCGATAAAGTTATTATTCCTAATCATCTTCAAAATGAATATACTGAAAATATATTTTATCTTCCCCACTACCAGTGCAACGATTCAAAAAAAGAAATTTCGACTAAAGTCTTCACTAGAGCAGAGCTAGGACTCCCTGAAAAAGGTTTTGTATACTGCTGCTTTAATCAAACGATAAAAATTAACCCTAATATATTTTTAAGTTGGATGAATATTTTAAAATCTGTTGAGGGAAGTGTTTTGTGGCTTTACGCAACAAATGAGTTTGATCGTAAAAACTTACTAAAAGAAGCTACAAAACATAAAATACATCAAGAGAGAATTATTTTTGGTCAGAAAATGCCAAGACCAGAGTACTTAGCTAGGTTTAAGGTGCTGATTTGTTTATTGATACTTTTAACTATAATGCACATACTACAGCTAGTGATGCTTTATTAGCTGGATTACCAATTTTAACGTTTACTGGGAAATCTTTTGCTGCCCGAGTTTGCTCCAGCGTTCTAACTTCTGCAGGATTTTCCGAGTTAATAACTGATTCTCAGGAAAGCTACGAACTGATGGCAATAGAGCTTGGTAAAGATGAGTTAAGAGTTAAAGTTATTAGAAATAAGATAGAAAAAGAAATTAGAAATTCATCTTTGTACAACATTCATAAATTTACTAGGTCCCTGGAATCTGGATATAAAAAAGTATACGAGATTACACAAAAAGACGAAGTATTAGATAATATAATTTGTTAAGTAAGTTAATTTAAAATACTTACTGTTTTTTTTGGACCACTTGGATTCCTTCATTTAACTTAATCTGACATTCCTGGTTGCTTTATCGTTCTGAACAATTCAAAGTCAACGGTATTAGTTAAAGGCCCATAATTTTCTTCAATAGCTTCATTTACCATGCTTGATGGAACAATTACATCATCACCATTTTCCCAGTTTGCAGGAGTAGACACTTTGTATTTTTTGCTAATTTTAAGTGCATCTACAATTCTTAAAATCTCATTAAAATTTCTTCCAATATTCTTTGGGTATATTAAGATTGTTTGAATCTTTTTTTCTGGATCAATAATGAAAACTGATCTAATTGTTTCTTTCCTCATACTTCCAAACACACCACTATTTGGCTCTGCTTTTGGGTGAAACATACCGTATAAAGTTGATATTTTTAAATTCTCATCTTCCAGTATTGGAAAGTCAACATTACTGTTTTTACCGAAATTAGTGATTTTTTCAGTTAGTGAGCTTTTCAAATTTAATTTTTCCTTATACTGATTGATTAGTGGAATCCAATCAAGATTATCTTTCGTAGAATCTGCACTTAAGGTAGCAATTTTAACCTTTCTTTTTGCAAATTCTGGCTGTAGTTTGGCTAATGTTGCTAATTCTGTTGTGCAAACTGGGGTGAAGGCAGCAGGATGAGAGAAAATAATTACCCAATTCTTCCCAGCCCAATCGTAAAAATTTATTTCCCCCTTTGTTGATTGTGTTTTAAAGTTTGGAGCTTTGTCTCCAATCTGAAGAGCGTGGAGGTTCCCTGATGTAATTATTGAAACTAAAATAAAAAAACTAATTAGTATTTTAGATATGTTTTTATAAACGCTCATTATTCTCTCTCCAAAAGCATTAATAGCTTTGTCTAAGTGTTCCTTTGTATGTGCCGCTGATAATTGAACTCTAATTCTTGCTTTTCCTTTAGGCACAACAGGGAAAAAGAAACCAATAACGTAAATACCTTCCTGCAAAAGCTTGTTTGCCATTACCTGAGATAACTTAGCATCGTAAAGCATTACTGGAACTATTGCAGCATCAGCTCCAACTAAATCAAAACCTGCTATTGCCATTTTTTCTCTAAAGTAATTCGTATTCCATTCTAGTTTGTCTCTTAAAGAGGTATCATTAGATATAATCTCAAAAACTTTTAACGATGCTCCTACAATAGCAGGTGCTAATGAATTTGAAAATAAATAAGGTCTAGATCTTTGACGCAAAACTTCTATAATTTCCTTTTTACCAGTAGTGTAACCGCCCATAGCCCCTCCCAAAGCTTTTCCTAGGGTTCCTGTAATAATATCTATTCTTCCTAATACATTTTTTAACTCTAAAGTACCACGCCCTGTTGCCCCAATAAAACCAGTAGCATGACATTCATCTATCATCACCAATGCATCATACTTGTCTGCTAAATCACAAATTTCATCTAGTTTGGCTACAATACCATCCATTGAGAAAACACCATCTGTAACAATAATTTTAAAACGATGCTCATTTTTTGTAGCTTCAATTAATTGAGCTTCTAATGCTTCCATATTGTTATTATCATAACGATATCTAGATGCTTTGCACAAACGAACTCCATCAATAATGGAAGCATGGTTTAGTTCATCAGAAATCACAGCATCTTCAGCAGTAAGAATGGTTCAAACAAACCTCCATTAGCATCAAATGCTGCTGCATATAAAATTGTATCTTCTGTACACAAAAACTCGCTTACTTTTTTCTCTAGAGTTTTGTGTATGGTTTGGGTGCCACATATAAACCTCACTGAAGCCATACCAAAGCCCCATTTATCAAAACTATCTTTTGCCGCCTTAATAATAGATTGATTGTTTGCTAAACCGAGATAATTGTTGGCGCACATATTGGTAACCTGAGTTCCATCTTCCAATGTAATAACATTCTTTTGATCGGAACTGATGTGTCTTTCTGTCTTCCATAGACCGGCTGATTTAATGTCTTCCAAATCTTTAACTAATGACTGTTTTGTCTTACTGAAACTCATTGATAATCCTTCTAGTTTATTAATCTTCCCAATTTAATATGACTTTTCCTGATTTCCCGGACCGCATAACATCAAAGCCCTCTTGAAACTCAGTAAAGTTATATCTATGGGTAATAATTTTTTCTAATGGGAGGCCAGACTGAACCATCATCGACCCTTTGTACCACGTTTCAAAAATTTCACGGCCATAGATACCTTTTAGTGTAACCCTTTAAATACAACCATATCCCAATCAATACCTGATCCCGGTGGCATTATGGCAAGCATAGCGATGTTGCCACCATTAATCATTAATTTCAGCATGTACAAGAAAAATCTACTAGACCAAAGTCTTCTGGAACAACTTCGTATATCCCCAAAGATTCCATTTTTTCAATATCACCCCTGATACATGCTTTTAACATTAATTGCACTTGGAAGATATATCCATAGGAACAGTATTTATTCCTATCGTCATCCAATATTTCTAGCACCTGCATGCTTAGCTACCATTGCAGCCATCATACCAATAGGTCCAGCACCCGTAATCAAGACATCTTCACCCACCATATTGAAAGAAGGGCGGTATGGGCGGCATTACCCAGAGGATCAAGCATTGCCCCTAGGTCATCACTTGAATAGTGTCAGGCTAGGAGGCAAATGTTACTAGCGGGTACACTGATAATATTCGGCAAAAGCACCCGGTACGGTTTACGCCAACCCCTAAGGAGTTTCGACATAGGTGTCTTTCCACCAGCACGGCACTTGCGGCAACAGCCACATGTTATATGGCCCTCAGCAGATACAATGTCACCTACTTTAAGGTCTGTAACATTTGATCCAAGTTCAACTATTTCACCAGCATATTCATGACCAGTAATCATTGGAATTGGTATAGTTTTTTTTGCCCATTCATCCCAGTTGTAAATATGTATATCGGTCCCACAAATGGCAGTTTTTTTAATCTTAACTAGCACATCATTGTTTCCAATTTCTGGTTCTGGCATATCTTAAAAATAATTCATGCATATTATAACTAATAGTATGAAAAAGCCTTTCGATCTATTCAGAGGCAAATTATTAGTTCACTTAAAAATAAACCTGTTTATGTTTGCTTACTCATTATTTTGCGTATTAAGATCTGATTCTTTATTAAATATTTTCCATAAAAACTCAATATCTTCAGGAGTACTAAGTTCATCAAAAGAAACTGAAACAAGTGTTTTACTAAATACATTTATATTGTAGCCATTTTTTTCAGCTTGCATTACAACAGCATCAGAGTTTTCAACTTCAATTGTTAATGTATCAAAAAAAGATTCATGCACGCCAGCTGCACCAAGATAACTTAGAGTTAGTTCTCCAGTTATATGGAACACTGGCAGGATACCTGCAATAATCATCCAAATGGTATAGGTTATAATATATATTTGAGACGATCTGTTTTTAGCTAAAGAAGGCAACAGGTTATAGCCTTAATATTAAAAACCGGTTTGGAATCATTCTGAGACTCTCCAAGTGGCGCGTGTTAGAATAGAGTCTTTCGGGTCGCGGTTAAACTTTTAGGGGTTTTCTTTTGTTGGTATATTTATTGGTATGAAGTCATATTTTATAAAGATAAAAGAAAATTAAATTTACCAATGATTGAAGAGGATTTTAAAGCTTCAAAAGAAATTATTAAAGAAGAGTTAGAGGCACAAAAAAAAGAGCTCAAAGACAAAGAAGAAGAGCTGGTAGACGAAATACACAAGTTACTGAAAAAATGCTTCAACACTTTATTGCAAAAGTCCATGAACAACGATTTATTAAACCAAGCCCTAGAGTTTTTATCAGTTTTTATAATTGTGCTTATTTCTACAACTGCATTATGTATATTATTTTCTAGCAATATAAAAATTTTTCATAGTTATGATTATCAAGCTGTTCAAAAAATTCATGAAGCGCAAGTTTCAAGGCTTGGGGGGTTAGGAATTTTTTCAACTTTTTTTGTTTGTACTTATTTTCTTGATAACGCAATCTTAACCAATATATCCCTTTGTTCAATTCCATTATTTGTTGTCGCCCTTATTGAAGATTTAAGACACAATGTGAAGCCATATGTTCGAATGATAGCAATTTTAATTTCTGCACTACTTTTTATTATCCCTCTTTATCCACAATTTGCCATGGCAACTACAGAGACCATTTTGGTTCTTGCTGAAAAACTAAGAGATGAGTTTTTTGTCCATCTCTATCTCTGGTGTTGCGAACGGCGTTAATATGATTGATGGGGCTAATGGATTGAGTGGTTTTTCAATTTCAACAATTTTAATTGCTATTTCTTTTATTGCCTTCACACAAGGTGACTTAGAAATTTTAATTGCTTCATTGGTTCTTTTATCTGGAGTTGCAGGCTTCTTATTAGTTAATTACCCATGGGGAAAAGTTTTCTTAGGAGATGCGGGAGCCTATTTTCTGGGGTTTACTGTAAGTATTTTAACTATTTACCTTTTTGCAAGAAATGATGAGTTACCTTCTTGGGGTGCAATTTTAATCTTATTTTATCCTGTGATGGAGGTAATTTTTTCATTTACGCGTAAGGCATTAATACAAAAAAAAACACCCTTTGCACCAGATACTGAGCACTTGCACCTTAAATTATTTTTTGTATTAAAGCGGAGTATTAAGATTAACTGGATTGCAAATAGTTTTGTTACACCATGTTTGGCTTTAATTTGGTTAATGCCACCCCTTTTTTCTATGATAACATTTGGTAGTATAACTGGAATCTGGGTTGGTGTTTTACTGTCCACCTTGATTTATTTAGGTATTTATTTGGCCCTACCGAAAACCAATAGATGAAGGTAAAATAAAAAATTAATGAAAAAGCAAACTATTCTTGTAACAGGAGGACTTGGTTATATTGGATCACATACTGTAATTGAGTTAATTGAAAATAATTATGGAAAAGCGATAGATGAGCTAATTAACTCAAATATTTCTGTGTTAGGCAGAATTGAAGAGCTTACTGGTAAAACTGTTAAATTTTATAATTTTGATATTCGAGATGAGCTTAAGGTTAAAGATGTTCTTGATAATCATCCCATTGATGCTGTGATTCATTTTGCAGCCTTCAAATCAATTAATGAATCCATTGAAGACCCGTTGTTATATTATGATAATAACGTTATTGGAACAATAAAGTTGACAGAGGCATTACAAAAAAGAGGAATTTATAAATTTATTTTTTCATCCTCCGCCTCAGTTTATGGAAATCCACCTAAAAGTCCAGTTTCTGAGGAAACCCCTCGGTCAACATTGAATCCTTATGGGGCCACAAAACTTATGGTAGAGAATATCCTATCAGATTTAGTTAACGCCAATTATTTGTGGAAGATAGGTATTCTAAGGTACTTTAATCCAGTCGGAGCACACGCTTCAGGCCTTATAGGGCAAATTCCTGATAAAATTCCTAATAACTTAATGTCATATATATGTCTAGTAGCAAATGGAGATTTTCCTCATGTAAATGTTTTTGGAGGCGATTACAATACACCTGATGGAACTGCAATAAGGGATTACATTCATGTAACTGATTTAGCTTTGGCTCATGTTGCCGCTTTAAATAAATTAGAACATCAGAAGGGTGCTGATGTCTTTAACCTTGGAACAGGTACTGGGATTTCAGTTTTGGAATTGATTAATGCATTTGAAGAAACTAATGAGATAAAGATTCCTTACAAAATTATTGATAAGCGCGCAGGTGATTCTGAATCAGTTTTTGCAGACGTATCTAAAGCAAACAAAATATTAAAATGGAAGACAGAAAAAAACTTAATAGAGATGTGTGAGGATAGCTGGAGATGGCAAAAAAGATTTTAGTAACAGGTGGGGCTGGATTCTTAGGTTCTCATTTGTGTAAGTATTTGTTGGATCAAGGTAATGAAGTTATCTGTGCGGATAACTTCTATACAGGCTCTAAAGATAATATCCATTCAATTTTACCTAATCCAAAATTTGAACTAATCCGTCATGACATAACTTTTCCATTATATTTAGAGGTGGATGAGATATACAATCTTGCATGTCCTGCATCCCCGGTTCACTATCAATATGATCCAGTGCAAACTACTAAAACTTCCGTACATGGTGCAATTAATATGCTGGGGTTAGCTAAGCGTGTCGGGGCAAAAATATTTCAAGCATCTACTAGTGAAGTATATGGTGATCCAACCATTCATCCGCAGGTTGAGAGTTACTGGGGAAATGTGAACCCAATAGGAGTACGTTCATGTTACGACGAAGGAAAGAGATGCGCGGAAACTCTTTTTTTTGATTATTATCGACAGCATCATTTAAATATTAAGGTAGCAAGAATTTTTAATACTTATGGCCCTAGAATGAGATTGAATGATGGAAGAGTTGTATCAAACTTTATAGTTCAAGCGTTAAAAAATAAAAATATAACAATATACGGAGATGGACAGCAGACTAGATCTTTTTGCTTTGTTGACGATTTAATTTTTGCTTTTAATCTTTTTATGAATTCAGAACAAGACTTAACTGGACCTATTAATATAGGGAATCCAAAGGAATTTACAATTGAAGAATTGGCATTATTAGTTATCAAATTGACAAAATCAAAGTCAAAGATAATCAACAGGCCACTACCCATGGATGACCCAATTCGACGGCAGCCAGACATTACTCAAATAAAAGAAAGGTTAGGCTGGAAGCCAAAAATAGAGCTTGAAGAAGGCTTAATAAAAACTAATCTACTTAAATATGAATTTAAATTAAAATTACATAAAACTAATGATTTGATTTTTTATTTTGAATTAACCCACTATTCCTAGAGATGGATCTAATAGAAATGAAAGTAAATGCGAAGAAAAGACCAACTAACACTCCCCATATGATTTTCCTAGAGTAACCTTCGTAAAAAACGGTATAAGAGATAAATGGATCTTGCGTAAAAATCTTTGGCATTAATTCAGCTAATTTTAAGCTTTGAAGGTGTCCGGTAAGAACTGCTCGAGCCTCGAGCGCCTGGACCTCATCAAATTGAGTATTTTTTAACCTTTGCGAAACATGTCCACTTAATACATCAAATTCGGGCGGAGTTAGTCTAGTAAAGTTTTCAGCGAAATTACTTTCATATAATGTAAATAGTTCCTCTTCCAAATTTATAAGCTTAAGTCGAATTTTATGTTGTTCTTCGATCAAAAGAGCATCTTCTATTTGAGTTCTCAGGTCAAAAATACGAGTTTCAAGAGGAATCAGGGCTTTGGGGGCACCTTTAAAATATACTGTAGTTGAAGTCGGTAATCTTCCTTCTGGATTTTTTTCAAGGGCATTTTTTAAGAATTTAATTCGCAACCGTGCATCTTTTATTTGACCAGGAGTCTTTGCTAAAACGTGGGTTATCCGGGCTTTTTCTAATACTAACGAATAAATATTGTCTGTTATCCATTTTTTAGTAGCTGAGTACTGTACTAATCTCCCAAGAGCCGTTTGAGTATTTTCTAGAATTGCTTTAACAGAATCTTTGTTAGGTCCCTTAGCTGTAATATAGACATCCTCATACGCCTCATAAATATAATCATCACCAAATAATTTTATATTTGAAACGGGGACGGAATTTCGTCTAGTAACTACACTCCTTCCATTGGTGCCTGTGATGTTCTCTTGGACCCACTTGATATCTTTAAGTGTTCCAAGGGCTCCAAAGTTCTTTATTTTAAAGGATTCATGATTCTTATCGCCTCTTATCTTTCTACCGTCACTAATTGGATTAACATTATTATTAGTAATTAACTCAACATATCCAGGTATGGTAGCCTTCAAAAGATTCAATTTTGGGTAATCAAATAATCCACCTTGGTATAATAGAGGCGAAGCCATGAGTAAATTAGCTTCTGGGTCACCAGCCATTTCACTCACAGTGAAATTTCTTTCCGTACTTGTTAGTTTGATTATTGAGGTTCCAGTAAAAAATGCGTTTGATTCTCCTGAATACTTATGATTAATCAGCGAAAGAATTACTGAAATTATAATAAATACTAAAAAAATTCCTCCATTGCGAATGAAGAAATTAAAAAGTTTCAACATGTCAATTTCGAGGTCTTGTGGTTCTAGTATTTTTTTCATTTTTTTTCTTTAATTCAGCTTTGAGGCTGTTTGTATAGCTTCAATAATTTATTTTTTAGGATTATAACGTATAAAAGATAATTTGTTTATCGTTGACTATGTTTTTGTAAAAATGTACATTAATCATATGTGTTCAAATTTGAACATAACAATTTAAAAAATAAATGTTTTTTAGAAATTATTACTTAAGTAGTAGATATATTAAAATTAAAACTCTGTTTTAGTACGGCGGTAGCGTGGCAAAATTAAAAATTAAAAACCCAAGTTGTGTTGCTTATGACATTTTATTTGGATGTCCCGGTTGGTTAGAAGGGGTAATCCAGGCTGTTGAAACTTCTTTAACAACTGTTGGTGCAGGTTCAGGAACATTAACTATTGTCTTAAAGCATTAGTTGCTAAAGGGCAAATAAAGATTAATAACTTTAAGTATAATAAAAATAAAGCAGTTTATAATGCTATTTATGTAGCAGGTGGAATCACAGAAAAAGCAAGAATGACTAGTAGCTTTCTTCAAAGAAAATTAATTGAATATGATTCACTAAAAAGAGAAATTGATGCGCTTCAGCTCCCTCCTAAAGAAAGTCTAAGAGAATGACAATATTGATAACAGGTTCTGCTGGTTTTATTGGGTCTAATTTCGTAAATAATTGGTTTTTATCCAATGAAGAAGAAGTATTGAGTGTAGATGCTTTAACTTATGCTGGTAATTTAGCGAATCTAAAGTCACAAGAAAATAATGCTAACCATCATTTTGTAAACGCAGATATTTCTGATAAAAGTAAAATAAAAGCTTTAGTCGATCAGTATAAGCCTAGAGCAATTATTCATTTTGCTGCAGAGAGCCACGTGGATAGATCTATTTTAGCATCTGATGCTTTTATTAAAACAAATATTCTTGGTACTTATAATTTATTAGAAATATGTCGTGAATATCAGCCAAATCTTGATATTAAATTTGTTCATATATCAACTGATGAAGTATTCGGCTCTCTAAGGAATGGCGATGATGGCTTTAGTGAAGATACCTCTTACAAGCCAAATAGTCCATATAGTGCAAGTAAAGCAGCTTCCGATCATTTAGTTAGAGCCTGGCACCATACATATGGTCTACAAACGTTAATCACTAATTGTTCAAATAACTACGGTCCAATCCAGTTTCCTGAAAAGCTAATTCCTTTAATGATATCGAATGCTCTTAGCGATAAATCTCTACCAATTTATGGTGATGGGAAAAACATAAGAGATTGGATTTATGTTATCGATCACTGTAAGGGAATTAAGCTGGTATTAGAGGAAGGTAAATTAGGAGAAACTTATAATATTGGTGGACGTAACGAACGTGAAAACTTATATATTGTAACTGAGATTTGTAATTCTTTAGACCACCTTCGACCAAAAAAAAAAAGTCTTACCTAACTTGAATATTAAAATGATATGAAACTAGACTAGGAAGCATGCTGAAAAGATTAAAAATAATTTAGCTTGGAAGCCAATCGTAAATATTGGACTTAAAAAAACTATTGAATGGTACCTAGAAAACTCTGAGTGGGTTAAGAGCATTAATTAGTAATTAACATCATATAAAATGAAGCTTAAAAAAATCTTACTATTCGGCAAAGATGGACAAGTAGGTCAAGCTTTATGTGAGGCCTTAACCAATCATTATGAATTGGTAGCATTAGGTAGAGACGAATTAAATCTTGAAAGGGGTGAGCTAATCAATCAAATGATTGATGATGTTAATCCAGACTGTTTAATAAATGCCGCGGCGTACACTAAAGTTGATCAAGCTGAAGATGAAAATATCCTGGCAACAAGTATCAATAAGTTTGCTACAGAGATTATGGCTAAAAAAACTCATATTCTCGGTATTCCAATGATTTATTATTCAACTGACTATGTTTTTGATGGAAGTAAGAGTGTTGCCTACAAGGAAGAAGACATACCAAATCCTATTTCTTTTTATGGAGCGACGAAGCTTCAAGGAGAAAAAGCTGTTAGAGAAAATAACCCAAAACACTTGATCTTAAGAACTAGTTGGGTATTCAGTCCCCATGGAAATAATTTCGTAAAAACGATTATAGGGTTAGCAAAAAATAAATCAGCGCTTACCGTTGTAAGTGATCAATTAGGAAGTCCTACTTCAAGTAGATGGATTGCTAAAAGTACCCATAAAATTTTAAATAAATTACAAGAAAATGATTGTTACGGAACCTACCATGTTGTTTGCGATGGAGTCAACAATCAACAATTTTTATTTATTTAATACCTAGAAAAAAACTTATGAAAAAAAATTAGAATTTAATCAATTAACACCAATAAAATCAGATGAATACCCTACAAAAGCAAAAAGACCAAAAAATTCTGTTTTATCTTATCAAAAGTTAAAATCGTTGCTTGATATTAGCCCTCCTTCATGGAAGAATGAGCTTAATAGGGTTATAGATAGCATTATCTTAATGGAGAATTAATCAATTGCGAAAAGGCATAATACTAGCAGGCGGTTCAGGCTCAAGACTCTATCCTGTCACCCAGGTTATATCTAAACAATTACTCCCAGTTTACGATAAACCTATGATTTATTATCCACTATCAACTTTAATGTTGACTGGAATTACTGAAATTTTAATTATTTCAACCCCTAGTGATTTACCTCTTTTTAAAAAATTATTAAAGGATGGTAGTCAGTGGGGTTTAAAGATTGAGTATTGTGAGCAAAGAAAGCCTGATGGCCTAGCACAAGCTTTTATAATTGGAGAAGACTTCATAGAAAATGATGATGTATGTTTAGTGTTAGGGGATAATATTTTCTACGGCGATGGTTTTATTGAATCATTACAAAACAGCGTAAAGCTGGTCAAACAAACGCAGCAAGCGATTATTTTTGGTTATAAAGTTTCAGAGCCGCAACATTATGGTGTTGCAGAATTTGATGACAACAATAATGTGATCTCTATTGAAGAAAAACCAGCTAACCCTAAGTCGAAGTATGCAGTAGTGGGTCTCTATTTTTACCCCAATAAAGCGGTAAAAATTGCCAAAAAAGTGCAACCTTCCTCTAGAGGAGAGTTAGAGATAACCTCAGTTAATAGTGCTTTTTTGGAGTCGAATAACCTAAAAGTTGAAGTATTAGGTAGGGGGTTTGCGTGGTTAGACACCGGAACTCATGATTCTTTGTTAGAGGCAAGTCAGTTTATTAGTACAATAGAAAATCGCCAGGGGCTAAAAGTATCTTCCCCGGAGGAGATTGCATTTCGTATCGGATTGATTGATGCTGATCAGCTCACGGAAATAATTAAGCCTTATAAGCATAATCAATATGGTCAATATTTAAACAAATTACTTGAAAAAAAATAAATGGACTTTAAAAAATTATCGATAAATCTTAACCAATCAATCAAAGATATTGGTTCTTTCTTTGAGAGTTGGAATGAAGAATCCTTTGTTAAAAATGGTTTAGATTTGGATTTTGTTCAGGATAATCAGTCTCTTTCAAGTAAGGGAGTGTTAAGAGGTTTGCATTTTCAGAACCCACCTTTCGCGCAAGGTAAATTAGTACGAGTAATAAAAGGTGCTGTATTTGACGTAGTTGTCGATTTACGAAAAGAATCTAAAACATTTGGGCATTCATTAAGTGTCACCTTGACTTCAGAAAGTTTTCAAGCTTTTTATGTCCCAGAAGGTTTTGCTCATGGATTCCAAGTTACATCAAATACCGCAACAGTTTTTTATAAGACTACTGATTTTTATAATGCTGAGACCGAGGTAACGCTCGCATGGAATGATTCAGGAATTAAGATTAATTGGCCAAATTCGGTAAGCCCCAATTTATCAAAAAAAGATTGCAATGGCTTATGTTTAAACACATTAAAAAAAGAGATTCAAGGAGAAAATTCATGATCAATAAACAAACCATTCAAAATCATCTCTTAGAACACCTTGAGGTAGCAAAGCTTATAGATAATAGCTATATTGATGAAATCTATTCTTGCGCAGAATTAATAGTTAAAACTTTGCAAAATGGAGGCACCATTTTTTGGTGTGGTAATGGAGGGAGTGCAAGTGACAGCCAACATTTAGCTGCAGAACTTATAGGACGATATGATAAAAATCGTAAACCAATACGGTCTGTTTCTTTATCTTCAGACACCGCAGTCCTGACATGTATATCAAATGATTTTGGTTACGATAAAGTATTTTCAAGGCAATTAGAAGGCTTGGGGAAAAAAGGCGATATTCTTGTTGCTATCTCGACGTCAGGTAAAAGTCAAAATGTTTTAAATGTAATCAAGCAAGCTAAAAGTATGCAAATTAATACAATAGGGTTCTTAGGAAAGGGTGGTGGAGAAGCATTACCTTTATGTGACAACGCAATAATTGTTCCCAGTCAAACAACAGCAAGAATTCAAGAAATGCATATTGCTATTGGTCAAATTATTTGTGAGATATTAGAATCAGAATTATGCTAAAGCCAGCAGCTTTCCATATAATATAGTCGTTGTAGGCATGGGTTATGTGGGTATATCAAATGCATTACTTCTTGCTCAAAAAAATAAAGTTATTGCAATGAGATATTAATAAAGAAAAAATTAAGTTAAAGATGAACAAAGTTAAAAATTATTTATACACGTTGTTATGTGTAGTGCGAAAGAAAATATTTAGTAGGTATTCTGGACAAATTACATATTACAACAAAAGTCTTGGAATTGCACCAAGTGGAAATAGATGGGGCTACTAATTATTTCAATACGAGCTCCGTAGAAAGTATTATCCATAATGTATTAACTGATAATCCTAGAGCAACAATTATCATAAAGTCTACAATACCTGTCGGATTTACTAATAGTATGCGGGATAAGTATAAGTCTAAAGCCATCATTTTTTCTCCAGAATTTTTAAGAGAAGGTAAGGCTCTTTATGACAATTTATATCCATCACGAATCGTTGTTGGCGACACCACGAAAGAGGCTAAAATATTTTCAGAATTGTTGAGTCAAGGTGCAATTAAAAATGATATAGATATATTATTAGTTAACTCAACTGAGGCAGAAGCTTCAAAATTGTTTGCAAATACATATTTAGCAATGCGAGTAGCATATTTTAATGAGTTAGATTCTTATGCTATGAGTCATAAGTTAAATACTATTGATATTATTGATGGTGTTTGTGCCGACAACCGGATTGGAAATTATTATAATAATCCATCATTTGGGTATGGAGGATATTGCTTACCCAAAGACACACGTCAGTTATTAGCTAACTATAAGGATGTTCCTCAAAAACTAATTGAAGCAATTACAAGCGCAAACTCGGTTAGGAAAGACTTTATAGGCGAGCAAATTATTAAGAAAAACCCAAAAGTTGTTGGGGTGTATAGGCTTACGATGAAATCGGGCTCAGATAATATTCGTCAATCAAGTATGCAAGGCATAATGAAAAGAATTAAGGCTAAAGGAATAAAAGTAATCATTTATGAGCCATTAATTGGGGAAAAGGAATTCTTTAAATCAAAATTGGTTAATGAATTAAGTGATTTTAAAGAAAAGAGTAATTTAATCTTATCTAATCGCATGCATAACGATTTAAGAGATGTTTCTGAAAAGGTTTTCACTCGTGACTTATTTGGAAAAGATTAAATAAGTACAAACCCGATGCTTTTTTGGAAAAATTTATCCGCAAGAACACTTATAGTTCTTATCAATCAGATCTCTATTCTAATAGCACTTCCAATTGTGGCATATCGCTTAGGGATAAAAGATTTTGGGGTGCTTTCTGTTGCAATGATTATTTTTCAGGTTTCCTTTATGTTAACAGAATGGGGTTTTGGTATTCCGGCAATTAAAGAATCGTCTGATGCAAATAATAAAAAAGATTTAGGACGTATGTTCTTTGATGTAAACATAATCAAAGCCATTATTTTATTTTTTATCATTTTATTCATTGCAATTATTCAATTAGCATCTTAATTAAAGATTCACAGCTAAGAAGTGGCGGTTTAGTTTTTGCAGTTATAGCCGGGGCATTTAATCCTTTATGGTATTTTCAGGCACAATATAAAGCAGGACCTTTACCATCTTTACTTGGAAGGCTTCTATATTTAGTAATTATTTTTTTTTTAGTTTTAGATTCTTCAAGTATGAACTGGGTTCTAACTGCACAAGGAATAACTTATTTAATAACTACTATTTGGGGTTTGTATTTTGTAAAACCTTATTTAAGAAATATACGTAAGTTTGATTTAAGAAAGTTAAAGACAAGGTTTAAAAATTCTGTTCCTTTCTTTTTAAGTGGAGCAATTACAAACCAATTTCATTCTATCTGGGGGTTGTTTTTGATTTCAGTTGCAGGCCCTATTGAAGTCGCAATATTCAATTTAGCTGACCAGGGATTAAGAGCTGGCGGTGCTTTTACAAATATTTTACCCGAAGTATTTTTATTAAGAAGGCTTAGCGAGGGTTCCAGTATTAAAAATAACAAACGAATAAAATTAGCTATATTTACTCAATTTTTAAATATCATAGATTTGTTTAATTACAGATAAAATAATTTCTATATTTTTTGGGCCATCTTACTTGTTGGCTGTAAATGTTATTCAAGTAACGATAATTATTTGGCTATTATTAGCTTTTATAAAGTTATTGGGTTATCCGTTACTTGGGATTAGATTTGGACTAGAGCGAGTAAATAAATTTAATTACATCTTCTTTGCCCTTAATATTATTGGAATTATTTTGTGGGCCAACGTTGGTAATTTTACCGCTCTATTTTTATCTTATTTTGTTCTTACTACATGCTTTATTTATTTAATGATTCAAGTATTTTTATTTAAATCTAATTGGATTACTAGGTAAATTAAATCATAAATAACCAAATATGCTCAGGCAGAATTAATGAACAAATAATTACAAAAAAAGACTAATTATTTTAATTAATTTATCTATTAAGGGGGTGGCAGGATATCTCGAATAAAAAGAAACCACTAGTATCTCTATTTGCTTCAGCATATAGAACTGATAATTGGATGAGTATCTATAATAATTTTGGTAAACCTTCCTTAGTTGATCTTGAGTTTATTTTTGTGGGACCTAATAAGCCAAACTATGAGTTACCTGAAAATTTTCGTTTCATTCAATCTGCCGTAAAGCCTATTCAATGTCTTGAGATTGCAGCTAGAAATGCAATTGGAGATTTTATTATACAGGTTGCTGATGACTGCTTATTTAAAACAAAGCACCCGATAGATGAGCTTTATAAGACATTCTTAAGAAATAAAAGTGAAAAAATAATTGTTTCATGTAGGTACTCGATGGATGATAAATTGGTACCCCTGGATGGCCAAAGGCTGATAAACGGAGATCCTAAGTCACCCCTCGTGCAACTTTATGGTTTAATGAAGAGGAGCCTTTATAACAAACTCGGAGGCATGGATAAAAATTTTATTGCTGTCATGGGGGATTACGATATAGCAATGCGTTTGTATTCGATCGGTGGAAAAGTTGTAATGAGTAAAGTGATTTTAAATGAAGATAGAGAGGCAGCTTCTCAGGGTGGCTCTTTATGTGTAGATTATTATAAGATTGACATGGGGTATTTACATTCTTTATGGGTAAAAAATAGTAAAACTGTGTTAAAAAGAGCAAGCAGATTTGAACCTTTTGATAACATTAATTTATTAAAGTTCTCCCAGGGACCTAGAGGCCGATGGCGAGGAAATGGATTTTTTCTTTATGAGAAAATTATTGATTCACCAAGATTTTTAAAAAAAATGGTTAGAGGAATTACCACCATATCAAGGTGTTTAAATTATGCTATTCGAATAATAAAACACCTATTAAAGTGATGGCAGGATATGTCGAATAATAATTCAGATATTTTTTTTAAACCAGCAAAAAGATTAGT
Organism: uncultured Methylophilaceae bacterium; assembly: GCA_905182075.1. Lineage (GTDB taxonomy): Bacteria > Pseudomonadota > Gammaproteobacteria > Burkholderiales > Methylophilaceae > BACL14. The sequence goes on from CAJIZS010000001.1 coordinate 812,844, forward strand.
AAAAAAAATAAATAAACCAGTCGTTTCTTTGGTTGCTTCAGCATATAGAACTGATAATTGGATGAGTATCTATAATAATTTTGGTAAACCTTCCTTAGTTGATCTTGAGTTTATTTTTGTGGGACCTAATAAGCCAAACTATGAGTTACCTGAAAATTTTCGTTTCATTCAATCTGCCGTAAAGCCTATTCAATGTCTTGAGATTGCAGCTAGAAATGCAATTGGAGATTTTATTATACAGATTTCTGATGACTGCTTATTTAAAACAAAGCACCCGATAGATGAGCTTTATAAGACATTCTTAAGAAATAAAAGTGAAAAAATAATTGTTTCTTGTAGGTACTCGATGGATGATAAATTGCTTCCTGTGGAATCCTGCTGGTTAATAAAAGGAGATCCTAAGTCACCATTAATGCCACTTAGTGGTTTAATGAAGAGGAGCCTTTATAACAAACTCGGAGGCATGGATAAAAATTTTATTGCTATCATGGGGGATTTAGATATAGCAATGCGTTTGTATTCGATCGGTGGAAAAGTTGTAATGAGTAAAGTGATTTTAAATGAAGATAGAGAGGCAGCTTCTCAGGGTGGCTCTTTATGTGTAGATTATTATAAGATTGACATGGGGTATTTACATTCTTTATGGGTAAAAAATAGTAAAACTGTGATAGATAGATCAAGCAGATTTGAACCTTTTGATAATGTTAATTTATTAAAGTTCTCCCAGGGACCTAGAGGCCGATGGCGAGGAAATGGATTTTTTCTTTATGAGAAAATTATTGATTCACCAAGAATATTCAAGCAATTAATTAGGGGAATTACTCAGCCTCTTAACTATTATAAATATTTAATTCGTATATTAAATTTTTTAGTTTTAAAAATAAAGTTAAATCTAAAAAAATAATAATGAAAGAAAAAAGATAAGTCCAGTTATATTATCTGGAGGATCTGGTTCACGGCTTTGGCCACTATCAAGAGAGGAATACCCAAAGCAATTTCTGAATTTATCTGGATCTAAAAGCTTATTTCAAGATGCAATTAATAGAATTGTTAATATTAATAATAAAGCTATTACGATAGATAACACTATTGTGGTTACGAATGAAAAGCATCGGTTTCTGGTTCTTGATCAGTTAGAGCGCATGAGTCTAAATAAAGTAAAAATCTTGCTAGAACCAGCAAGTTTAAATACAGCACCTGCCCTTACTTTTGCTGCACTTGAGGCAAAAACTAACAGCCATGATCCAATTTTGGTTGTTGTTCCTGCCGACCAAACAATAAGTGACGATAAAGCTTTTACTAAAACTTTAGAGTCAGCGATTAAAGCAGCGACAAATAATTCTATTGTTATTTTGGGGATTAAGCCAAATACACCAAATACTGGTTATGGGTATATAAAAACTAGCGATAATATTGGAGACTTTGGGCAATTTAGTGTTGAAAGGTTTGTCGAGAAACCAAATTTAGCTAAGGCAAGAGAGTACTTTAAGGCGGGGAATTATTTCTGGAATGGTGGAATCTTTGTTGTCAAAGCAAGTGTTTGGTTAAAAGCAATTAGTCAATTTAGACCGGATATTTATTCAAGTACCAATGAGGCTTGGTTGAGAAAAAGCGTTGACGGAGAATTTACTAGACCAGATTGTAAATTATACGAATCCATCCCTTCTGACTCAATTGATTTTTCTGTTATTGAAAAGTGCCCTGATTCAGAAGAGTTTGATATTCAGATGATTCCACTTAAGGCGGGCTGGAATGATTTGGGTTCATGGGAAGCATTCTTTCAATCCAATAAGGTTGATAAGTATGGAAACGTAACGTTTGGTGACTCACTTATTAAGGAAACTAAAAATTCATTAATTTATTCTACGAAAAGGCTTATCGGCACTCTTGGCGTTGAAAATTTAATCATAGTTGAAACGGATGATGCTTTATTAGTTGCCGATAAAAGTAAAAGCCAAGATGTTAAATTATTAGTGGAACAATTAAAGAGTAGTGGTCGAGAAGAACATAGTACCCATAGAAAAGTTCATAGGCCATGGGGTTGGTATGACAATATCGATTACGGCGAAGGCTTTAAAGTAAAAAGGATACAGGTCAAACCTGGGGCGAGTTTGAGTCTTCAGATGCATCAACATCGTGCGGAACATTGGGTGGTAGTTAGGGGTATTGCTAAGGTTGTTAATGGCAAAGAACTAATTACATTATTAGAGAGTGAGTCAACATACATCCCGAAGGGCCAAGCTCATCGGCTGAGTAACCCAGGACCGAGTTTTTTAGAAATTATTGAGGTCCAATCTGGAAAATACTTAGAAGAGGATGATATCATTCGTATGGAAGATAATTACGGAAGAGATTAGGTGTATTAAGATGAAAAAAGTTGCATTAATAACTGGCATTACTGGTCAAGACGGGTCGTATTTAGCAGAATTTCTTCTTGAGAAGGGTTATGTGGTTCATGGAATCAAAAGAAGAGCCTCTCAATTTAATACCAAAAGAATTGATCACCTTCATCAAGATTGGCACATTAATCATAGGAATTTTATTTTACACTTTGGTGATTTGTCTGACTCAACTTGCCTTATAAGAATAATTCAAGAAACTCAACCCGATGAGCTCTATAACCTAGCAGCCCAGAGTCATGTTGCGGTTTCATTTCAGTTACCAGAATACACGGCAGATATTGATGCTGTCGGAACTGTTAGAATTTTAGAGGCAATTCGGGTATTAGGGCTCTCTAAGAAAACAAAATTTTACCAGGCGTCGACTTCTGAGTTATATGGTAAGGTTCAGGAGACTCCGCAAAATGAAAACACTCCCTTTTACCCAAGAAGCCCTTATGCTGCTGCAAAATTATATGCTCACTGGATAAAAAATTACAGAGAAGCATATGGAATGTTTGCTTGTAATGGAATTTTATTTAATCATGAGTCAAAGCGAAGGGGCGAGACTTTTGTGACCAGAAAAATTACTCGAGGACTTGCTAATATCGCACAAGGAATTCAAGACTGCTTGTTTATGGGAAATATGGATTCTCTTAGAGACTGGGGACATGCAAAAGATTATATTCGAATGCAGTGGCTGATGATGCAGCAAGATGAGCCAGATGACTTTGTTATCGCAACTGGTATTCAGGTTTCAGTTAGAGAGTTTGTGATTCGAAGTGCTAAGGCTTTAGGATTAAGCTTGGAGTTTAGTGGTAAGGGCGAGAAAGAGATAGGTACTGTTGTAAAAAATGATGGAAGCGACGCACCGTTCATAAATGTAGGAGATGTTATTGTAAAAGTAGACTCTTTTTATTTCAGACCTAATAATATCACCAGTTTGAACTTCGTCTAAAGCTAAAAGTATTTTATTTTCAGCTTCATGTGGATGCGGATGAATTAATTAATGAAATGATTACTAATGATCTTGATGAGGCAAAACAAAATGTTATTTTAAAGAATCATGGGTTTGATGTTAGTTTGGATAAAGAGAAGTAGAATTTTATAATCCAATTTTGGTTAAAAGTAAAACTTTATAAATTATTAAATCACCAGCTGGTTAGTCACTCAACAGGGAAATAATGCAAAAAAATAACTTTAAACACTAAAAAAATTCTGTATGGTAGACATAAGAATTAGGTTGGTGGAAGAAAAAATTATCGAACTTTATCCTTCAGATAAAATACAAAGCCCAGTTCATCTTTCAATAGGTCAGGAGTCAGTTGCAGTTGCCTTGTGCGATCATTTAAAAAAAGATGATTGGCTTTTTATTAACTATCGTGGCCATGCTTGTTATCTAGCAAAAGGTGGTCCGCTACCAGAACTATTTGCTGAGCTCTATGGAAAGAGAACGGGGTTATCAAAAGGTAAGGCTGGCTCAATGCACTTAGCTGACCCAGAAAATGGCACCATGGGTGCATCTGCGGTTGTAGGTTCAACTATCTCTCATTCAGTGGGAGCGGCATTAGCTTCTAAAATTAGGGGCGAGGATAGAATTTTTGTAAGTATTTTTGGTGATGGCGCTACTGAACAAGGCGTCTACCACGAGTCACTTAATTTTGCTTCCCTACATAATTTACCTGTATTATTTGTGTGTGAAAATAACGAGCTAGCTGTTCATACGACTTTAGAGGAACGTCAATCTTATTCTGTTACTCCTCATGCAGAACAATATAATATTAAAACCTTCAAAGGAAAAGACAGCACAGACTTTATGGGCTTAGGTGCTATATTTTCTGAGGCTTTGGGTGAGGTAAGGGTTAACCGCCGCCCAGTATTGGTTGAGGTTTACACGTGTCGTTATAAAGAGCATGTAGGGCCCGGAGAAGATTATGATAATGGGTACCGATCGGAAGCTGATATAAATAAATGGAAGATAAAAGACCCATTAATCGTTGATAAAATCTTAGTAGAAAAATTTACACCAAAAATTATGAGTGAAATTGATAAGGCAGTTGAGTTTGCTGAATCTTCACCTTACCCAAGTATTGATGACCTTTTAACTGATGTGATCTAATTATGACTGATAAAAAAATGAAATATAGAGAAGCCCTTACTTTAGCGATGTCGGAAGCAATGGAGGACCCGAAGTCTATGATCCTTGGCCAAGGAATTACTGATTTTAAAGGAATGTGGGGAACTACATCTGGGCTTTCTCAAAAGTATCCAGATAGAGTTATTGAAACACCACTGTCGGAAGATGCTGTTGCAGGGATATGTATTGGAGCATCTTTAAATGGTATGTACCCAATAAATACTCATATAAGAGCAGACTTTGGTTTACTAATTTTTAACCAATTAATTAACTTGGCTTCAAAGTACCGATATATGTTTGGTGGCTTATTTGAAGTCCCCTTATTATTTAGGATGGTCATAGGTAGAAGCTGGGGACAAGGCGCACAGCATTCACAAAGCCTCCAATCTTTACTATAACTGAAAAGGAATGGTTGTTTTAATGCCTTCTAACCCACAATCAGTGTTACAAAGTTACAGGCACGCTGTAAAAAATCATCGTGGTCCTGTTGTTATTTTTGAGCATAGGTTAATGTATGAGTTAGAGTTTGAGCATAATCAAAAGATAGAATCTGCTAATCCTTTTGACAGCAGAATAGATCGTCCTGGAAAAGATGTCACAATAGTAGCTACCTCTATTATGGCTCTTGAAGCCTCCAGAGCCGCAGAGTATTTATCAAAAAAAGGTATTGAGGTTGAGGTTATTGATCTTCACTCAATATCAAATCCAAATCATGAGTTAATTTTTAATAGCGTCAAAAAGACTGGTCGTTTATTGGTTGCAGACACGTCATGGATTCCTTATGGAGTCGCCGCTGAAATCTCAAGAATTATTGCGGAAAAAGATCCAAGTGTTTTAAAGAAACCAATTAAATCATTGGGTATGCAGCCAGCACCATGCCCTACCGCAAAGGCATTAGAAGATTTGTATTATCCTGATGTTAGAGACATTGTTTCTGACGTGGCAAGTCTTTTAGACAAAGATATTGAGTTACCACCAAAACAATCAATGACTGATTTTTATAAACACTTTAAAGGCCCTTTTTAAGCATGAATAGTACAAATAATATATCTATAGAATTACCAAAAAATATAGTTAACGAATTATCTGGAAAAAAAGCTGTCGTAACAGGAGGGACCGGAATGATTGGTCGAGAGGTGGTTAGAATATTACTAGATCATGATTGTTCGGTTACAAGTGTTTCATTAGATGATTTACAGCCAGATTCAAGAGCCTCTTATGTTAAAGGTGATTTATCTGATTTAAGTTTTTGTCTGGATATCACCAATGGTGTTGACTATGTATTTCATGTGGCGGGGATTAAAGGGTCAGTAGTGGTAACAAAAGAAAAGCCTGCAAGTTTTTTTGTTCCATTACTCATGATGAATACAAATATGCTAGAAGCATCTAGACGAAACAATGCTTCAAAGGTACTTTATACAAGCTCTATAGGAGCATATTCACCTGCTGAAATTTTTAAAGAAAGCGATGATGATTTAAGTATACCGCCAATGGATATGTTTCCAGGATGGGCTAAAAGAATGGCAGAGATGCAAATTAATGCTTATCAAATTCAATACAAGATGGATAATTTTGCAATAGTAAGGCCCTCTAATATTTATGGCCCTGGCGATAATTTTGACGAACAAAATGCCATGGTTATTCCATCCTTGATAGCAAGGGTTCATAGAGGAGATGACCCGGTTAAAATTTGGGGAGATGGTTCGTCAGAAAGAGATTTTTTGCATGCAACTGATGCGGCATTAGGCATTATTTTTGCATGTATTAATGGTACCGGTGGTAAGCCAATTAACCTTGGGTGTGGATATGGTATTTCAATTAAAAATTTAGTTGAAACGTTGCAGGAAGTTACCCCATTTAAAGCATTTTTTGATGTGGAAAAACCTTCTGGATTTCCGAGGAGGATAATGGATATGACCCACGCATCAAAAACAACTGGTTTTGTTCCACAAATATCACTTAAGCAAGGCCTTTCTAATACCTGGGATTGGTATAAAGAAAATACTGACGAACACCTTAAAAAACAAAACTACTTCAAATAATCACATTTATGGATATTAAGTTGATCAAAATGCTAAATTAGGGGGATGAAAAAAAAGTATGAGAAAAAAAAGTATGAGAGTCGTTGATTATATTATGCACTTCCTTGTTCAGAAGGGTTCTGACAGTATATTTTTATTGACTGGAAATGGAGCTATGTATATTAACGACGCAATTGCAAAATATGACCAGTTAACATATTACTGTGCAAGGCATGAAGCTGCAGCACCTATGATGGCGGAAAGTTACGCAAGATTAACTGGGAAACTTGGAATTGTATGTGTTACAAGTGGCCCAGGAGCTACAAATGCAGTTTCTGGTCTTGCTGAAGCTTGGGTTGATTCTGCCCCAATAATGGTGCTATCAGGGCAATCGCCAACAGATCAAATACCTAAAGAAGATTCTATAAATAAAGTTAGGGGTTTTGGAACGGCTGGTTTTGATATTGTGCCTGTTGTTGAGCCGATGACTAAGTATGCGGTAACTATTAAAGATCCTAGTACAGTCAGGTATCACTTAGAAAAAGCTTATCATGCAGCAACAAGTGGGCGGCCAGGTCCTGTGTGGATTGACTTACCTATGGATGTTCAATATGCAGAGATAAATCCAGATAATTTGGAAAGTTTTGTGCCTGAGGTTGATGTATTAACAACCTCAGATGAAATAAAAGATATTTTCTCTTTATTTAAGAAGTCAAAAAAACCTTTAATCTTAGGCGGGCATGGTTTAAGGCAAAGTAAGTCTCTTGATAAGTTTAATAAACTAATAAATCAACTCCAATTGCCTGTAGCCTTTTCAAGGCTAGGACAAGATATTTTGCCGTATTCTCATGATTTAAATTTAGGACAAGTAGGGAGAAGAGGCCAAAGATACTCTAAAGAATTACTATCTTCTGCAGACCTAGTATTAGTCCTCGGGTGCAGATTAGCCGCACCACTGGCAGGAGAAAACCTAGATCATTTTGATAAAAATTCAAAAATTATTATGATTGACATTGATCCAGCAGAACTTGAATTTCATAAAGAAAGATTAGATATGAAAGTCTGCGGCGATGTAAATTTATTCATCGATAAATTCCTTGCAGATTTAAAAGTAACCGAAATGCCAGATTGGTCATCATGGTTAAAATCTTGTCAGTTACTAAAAGAGCGAAATCCTATGCTTGCTGTAATTTCCGTTATTAAAACCAAAAGATCCTGAGCCTTTCACACAGAAATGAAATTGAATAAAATCTGCATTTACATCTCTTTTAAATAGTTGATTTTCAGCAGTTTCATCATTTTGAAAAAAATCAAAGGGAAGTAACTTCAGCTGCTTATGCTGCAATGGGCTTATCAATTCCTTTAGCAATTGGCGCAGCTGTTGCTTGCCCCAAAAAACAAATCTTAGCGGTAACTGGAGATGGGTCATTGGAGCTTAATATTCAGGAACTTAAGACTATTAGTTACTATGGATTTAATATAAAATTATTCGTAATAAATAACGGTGGCTATGTATCAATGCGAAAGTGGCAAGATAAGTTTTTTGATGGCAGGAGGATTGGCTCGGATGATGAAACAGGGGCAGAAATGCTTAATCTTGAGCTAGTGGCAAAAACATTTGAAATCCCATACAAATGCATACAAAAATCTAATGAAGTTAATGGGTCACTTAAAGAGATAATGGCTAGTTCAGGCCCAGTTTTTGTTGAAGTAGTATGTGATTCGATGCAGGAAATCATTCAACCCTATCTTGAAACAGAGTTATCAAGTTAATAATTTTTTTTAAATATGAATACATCTGAATTAATAAATATTTCAAATAAGATCAAGTTAGAGGTCCTAGAATTGGCTGTTCTTAAAGGAAAAGGACATTTAGGGGGCACCTACTCTTGTTTAGATTTATTGGTCGCACTTTATTACGGAGATGTATTAAATATTAATGCGAACAACTTTGAAGGAAATGAAAGGGATAGATTTATTCTAAGTAAAGGCCATGCTTGTTTAGCTTTATATGTAATTCTAGAAGATTTAGGAGTTATCACTAAAGATGCACTTAATAGTTACGGAGAGAATGGTGGGTTAGGCGCGCAACTAGATATATCCGTTCCTGGGGTTGACTGGAATACAGGCTCACTTGGCCATGCGTTAGGAGTTGTAAGTGGGATAGCTATGGCATCTAAAATGAACAATAAAAGTTTTCATGCTTACACAATCTTGGGTGACGCAGAGATGGCTGAGGGTTCTGTTTGGGAAGCTATTGCTTTTGCGGGAGATCATTGCATATCAAATGTAATAGGAATTATTGATAGAAATAGACTTTCTGTAACAGAAGTTCTTGAAGATGATGGTATTTTTAGAAATTATGCAGCAATAGTAGAGTCTCTTGGCTGGGTTGCTCTTGAGATAAACGGACATGACTATGAAGAAATATTAGAAGCATTGAATAAAGCAAAAAATAATAAAAAACCAACAATGATCCTTGCAAATACAGTAAAGGTTACACTTAGTGTCATTCATGGAAAATTCATTAAAATGGCATCATTCAATCCCATCGAGTAAAGAGCTAGAAATAGCAAGAATAGAGCTTAGCGAAAAAATTAAAAATGGATAAATATGATAGATATTAGAGACGCATTTTTTGATGAAATTTATGAAATAGCATCTAAAGATAAAAATATTGTCCTCATAACAAATGATATGGATATTTATAGCCTACGGCAATTTAAGGAAAAATATCCTGATAGGTTTATAAATATTGGTGTTGCAGAGCAGAATATGGTGAATGTTGCTGCCGGTTTGGCTTCTTGCGGGAAAAAAGTTATTATTTATGGGATATCTTCCTTCCTAGTAAATTCAGCTCGAACAAATAAAGTTTAATATTAAGTATAACTCTAATATAATTTCTCCTGTATCTAACGATTATTTTATTCAAATCAATCAGCAAGAATTTTTAGACAATCAAGGAGTTGATGTACTAGCATCTCTCCCAGAGATGGAGATATTGAATCCGGGGGAAACCTTCTCCGCAAAATTATGCGCGAAGCTAGCGGTTGAGTCAGAAAAACCAACTTTTGTTAGATTGGATAAGGGCCCTTTCCCTGAGCTTAGTAGTGAAAAAAATTTAATAGATAATTGTTTTAGTATTCTAAAGCCAGTGAAAAAAGTTAATATAATATCTACTGGGTCAATGACATCAAGGGCAATGAAAGTGTCAGAAGTTTTAGAAAATAAAGGAAATGAAGTTGGAGTTATAGATCTTTTTAGGATCAAGAATGGTTATATAATTTAAACCAAGATCCGATAGAAAAAATAAACTTAATTGAATCCGATATTGAGAAACTAAATGAACTTGAATTAATATTGAGTAATAAATTATCTGAACAAGTTAAACCTATATGGCCTAGTTTGCTTGACTGGCCTATTTTTATAGATAAAACTTTGGATGAAAAAGTAAATAAAACTGACGAATATATATTTTGGGCTAATTAAAAAATAATAATATGATTAAAGAAAAATTTGATTTAAATAATAAAGTGGCTGTAATTACAGGATCTTCTAAAGGAATTGGTAAGGCAATGGCACAAGGATTAGCAGAATTTGGAGCTACAGTCATAGTAAGCAGCAGAAAACAAGAGGCTGTTGATCAGGTTGCTAAAGAATTCAACGAACTTGGATTAAAAACTGATTCTATTGAATGTCATGTTGCTAAACACGATGATAGAGTAAAACTTGTTGATAAGGTAATTGAAAAATATGGCCGTATTGACATATTAATAAATAATGCGGGTGGCGGAGGTCGATGGGGGAGTGAGGACGTATTAAAAACTGGCGAGGAAGTTTGGGAAGAAGTTTATGCCAAAAATACAACAGCAGCTATTAGATTTTCAAAAGCTTTTATTCCAAAAATGCAAGAAAAAAAATGGGGAAGAGTTGTAACTATAACCTCAATTTATGGAATACAGGGCGGGGGTAGGCCTTGGTTTAATGTTGCAAAGACAGCTCAGACTGCTCTGATGAAAAATTTTGCTCTTAATAAAGGCTTTATTAGAAAAGGAATAACATTTAATAGTGTTGCTCCTGGTGGAATATTTATCGCTGATACTGGTTGGGAGGAAGAAATGAAAAATAATCCCGTCGCGTTTGAAAAAAAACTAGATGAAGAATTTCGATTAGGGCGCCTTGGAACAACCGAGGAAGTTGCAAATGTTGTTACCTTTTTGTGTTCAGAGGCTGCGAGTTTAGTCAATGGGGCCTCAATTCATGTAGACGGTGGTGAAACAGTTGTTTTTTAATAAAAAAATATTTTCAAAGGAAAAAAAAGAGGAAGATATAAAAGAGTTTTCTCAGCATTTTGGTTGCGATGAAACAGAAATTACAGATAAAACAAAAGAAGTTATACGAAAATATGATTTTTCTTATAAAAAATGTACCCAGGAAGAAAGAGATAAAATCATTCATGAAGTTCTAGGTAAAATCAAGACTGACATACAAGAAATTGGATCGCCTATAAGAACGGATATTTGGAATAAAGGCTGGGGAGAAAACCTTACAGCATTTAATGAAAACAATAGTGAGGATGCTTTTACTCCCAAGTTCATAAGACCTAGTGAGGTTATGAGGCTAAATGGAGATTTTGTAAAACCAAATGACTTTAATTTTGAAAGAAATTTCAGTTATGTTATGCGAAGTTATATCTGTGAAAATTATTTAATACCATATAAAAATATACATGAATTTGGCTCTGGCTCTGGGTTTCACCTAATTCCAATTACAAGAAGATTCCCAGATAAAAATATTTATGGGTCTGATTTTGTTCAAACTGCAGTTGATCTAATTAACAATATAGCAAAGCATTATGATTACAATTTATCTGCTAGTCTCTTTAATTTTATTGAACCGGATCCTGATTATAATATTCCTGAATCATCAGTTATCTGTACTTTTGGAGCAATCGAACAGATAGCCAGTAAATATAATAAATTTTTAGATTTTCTGTGAAAGGTTTTAATTTTTCATTATATTGTTCCTGGTTTTGATGGTATGACTGATGAGAAAAACCTTGTAGATAGTTTAGCAATAAAATTTCATCGAAAAAGAGGTTACAGTGAGGGCATGATACCCAAATTAGAAGCTATGGATAAGTCCGGAAAAATTAAATTATTAAAGGTTAAGAGACTAAATTTTGGAGGCTTAATGTTTGAAGGCTTTACATTAATAGTTTGGAAGCCATTAACTTCATAACATTTAACTATGAAAATAAATAAAGAACAGATAAGCAACCTATTTGATTTAAAATTATCAGATGAAATTATTAGTTTGATTGAGAACTTTAATCTTAACTACGATAATCTAAATTTGGCTGACAGGGATGCACATATTTTAAAATGCATCAATTTTCTAGATGAGACTATTGTTCCCTCAGGTAAGTCCAGAAAACCAGCTTGGGAAAACGGTTGGGGTGAAAATTTTGACGATTTTTATAATAGTGATTTAGATATAGATAAGTTGCTACCACATTATTATAGAAGAGGAAGGTCTGTAATGAGGCTTCAGGGTGATTACATTCTCCCAGAAGACCATATGTTTGAAGCCAAAATTTTATCAATTATTCAAGCAATTTTAGCGGAAAATTTTTTAGGTAACTATAACGACATCTACGAGTTTGGAGCAGGACCTTGTCATAATATTGTTGCATTTGCTCAGAGACTAAAGAATAAAAACTTCTACGTAACAGATTGGGTTGACCCAACCGTTAAAATTATCAAGCATATTGAAGCTAATAAAGATAAGATGGGTTTTGGATCACATAATTTTAACGGAAGCACTTTTGATTATTTTAATCTCGATCATAATTTTAAGATTAAACCGGGAAGTGTCGTATTAACATGGTGCAGCATGGAGCAGATTGGTTCGCAAAACAAAGAGCTGCTAAATTTTTTTCTATCCCAGTCCAACGTAGATTTTATTCATATTGAGCCAACTTTAGAGCTTTATCAAAATACTTTATTTGATCAATTAGCACACGATTATTCAACTAAAAGAAATTATTTAAATGGCTATTTTAAAGACCTATTTGACTTAGAGGCTTCGAATAAAGTTAATGTTACATATAAGAAAAGAATAATAGGTAGTGGGTTTAATGATTCGTGGACTATTATTTGTTGGAACAAAGTAAATAGGATTTCAAATAGATCAAAAAAAATAAAACCACAACCTATGTTCGAGGTTTTGCAAAAAGCTAAAAACCTTGAAAATATTGGTAAAGATATTATTCATCTTGAAATTGGTGACTCAAGTTCATTTGAAAATACTCAGCTACATAATTTAGTAAAAAAGAATTTAGCAGTAGAGGGCTCACTTCAGTACAGTCCATCAGGTGGAGAATCTAGGCTTAAAGAGGCATTTATTTATCATTATTCACTTCTATGTAATTATGAATTTTCTAAAGAAGAAGTTGTATGATCGTCTAAAAAATGGATTTCACCGAAAGATTATTTACTATTTTGGCAGAAGCAGCACGTTTAACAACACCGAAGCATTTTTTGAATCTGGATGAGTTCTGAATTCAATTCTTTAAAATTAGTTTTTATACATTATTAGAAAAAAATAATTTTCAATTTACCTCTGATAAAATCATAGATACAATTAATAAAAATCCTCTGATTAAGATTGTTGTAATAAATAATCCCTCTAACCCGTTAGGAGTTCACCAACAGACTACTGATATAAATGAGGTGGTTGAATTTTGTGCTCAAAAAAACGTAGCCGTAATTTGGGATGATACATACCGTAATTTGATATACGACGATAATGTGAAAAGAGATGTTAAGCATTGTTCTAATCTTTTTTATATCTATTCATTATCAAAAGATACTGCAGCTCCTGCCTTAAGAATTGGTTGTGTCATTGGTGATAAGCATGTAATTAAAAAAATTACCCAACATAACTCTATGTTTTTCTCATGTTTACCAAAATTTATTCAATTGGCTGCGGCTGATTATTTATTTGAAGATCATCGTCCATATAGAATTGCCTTAAGAGATGCAATGATGAAAAGAATTGATAAAATTTGTGAAATTTTAAATGATGCACCTTTAATAACTTATGTGAAGCCTAATGCTGGCATTTATTTTTTCTTAAATATTTCTAGATCTAGTTTAGATGGAGACAGTTTTGCTGATCAATTTTTGCGTAAGTTTGATGTTTGTGTGTGTCCAGGTTTTGGTTTTGGACCTTCAGGTAAGGATTACGTAAGAATATGTATAAGTGGAAGTGAAGATAATGTATACGAAGGCACCAAAAGAATTGTGAAATTCTTTAATAGTTTAATTTAAATAATTTTATTAAGAAACTATGAAAAATAAAAAAAGAGCTTTTATTACTGGGATATCAGGAATGGTAGGTTCTCATCTCGCTGAATTTTTATTTGAAAATACTGATTGGGAAATTATTGGAATGATTCGCTGGAGGAGTCCTTTGGATAATCTATCAGGAATAATTGATCATATAAATAAAAAAAATAGGATATCTCTTGTTTACGCAGATCTAAGAGATCATATCTCAATCGATAAAGCAGTTGTCGATGCTAAGCCAGATTATGTATTTCATTTGGCAGCTCAAAGTTATCCACAAACAAGTTTTACAGCTCCATTAGATACCTTGGATACTAATATTCAAGGTACAACACGACTGCTTGAAGCATTAAAAAATCACTCCCCTGAAGCCATTATTCATGTCTGTGCTTCCTCTGAAGTTTATGGAAGGGTGCCTAAAGATAAAATACCAATTGATGAAGAATGTAGTTTCCATCCCGCTTCACCGTATGCAATTTCGAAAGTTGGAACAGACTTGGTTGGAAGATTTTATGCTGAAGCTTACAACATGAAAGTTATGACGACAAGAATGTTTACTCACACAGGACCAAGAAGAGGCGATGTTTTTGCTGAGTCTTCATTTGCTAAACAAATTGCTATGATAGAGTCAGGTTTGATTCCACCAGTTATAAAGGTTGGAAATCTTGAAAGCCTAAGAACAATTGCTGATGTAAGAGATGCAGTTAAAGCCTACTATATGCTGGTAACGATAAATCCAACATCTGGCGAATCATATAATATCGGCGGCTCATATTCTTGTAAAATTAAAGATCTCCTTGATTACCTTATTTCACTTTCTACGGTCAAAAATATAAACATTGAGGTTGACCCTGATCGATTAAGGCCTATTGATGCAGATTTACAAGTCCCAAACGCTGGTAAGTTTATTAAACATACAGGTTGGAAGCCAGAAATATCATTTGAGAGAACTATGGGTGACCTTTTGGAATTCTGGAGACAAGAGATAAAAAATAATGGTCAGAAATATCTCTCTAGGTAATATGAAAGCTATTAATATAAAATCAGAAAAATTAATTTTACCAGCTATTGGAATTGGTACAATATTTTTTGAAGATATTTCAAAAAATTTAATTCCTATAAGGGGGATTTTTCGTCTAAGAAAATATATATTGATTTAATTGAAAATGCTTATGATATGGGGGCAAGAGCTATTGATACTGCAGAAAATTATGCAGAAGGTGCCTCAGAGGAGATAATAGGTGCAGTTAAGCCGTCAATTAAAAGTGACCTATTTATAATGACTAAGTTTTCGCCTAATCACTCAGGATCAGGAGAAATTTCTAAGGCGCTAGACCGAAGTCTGAAAAGATTAGATAGGGACTATGTTGATCTTTACCAGCCTCATTGGCCATCAGGAGGTGATTTGGAAGGATTAGCTAATGAACTCCTTGACCTAGTAAACGCCGGAAAAATAAAGTACATTGGTTTATCTAACTATTCTTTGGAGTCTTACAAAGAAATCAATTCGTTTTTACCAAATAATAAGGTTAAATTCATTCAATCTGAATATGGACCTTTTGAAAGATCTGCTGAATTAAATTATTTACCTGAACTTAAAAATAATAATTCAGTTTTTAATTTATGCTATTATGGTAGGTGGAAGTGTTGCCGAAATAGGAGACGCTTCAATATTATCCTTTGGACCATTTGAAAATAATTCAACTATTGCACAACTTATTTTAGCATGGACAATTCGTTCGGGCTCGGTAATTACTATTCCAAAAGCCAGCACTAAAGAAAAACTCGTGGAGAATCTTGAGACATTAACAATGACTTTTAGTCAAGATTCTTTGGTAAAGATTTCTAATATCTTTAAGCCTGAAGTAAAGAGATATTTGGGTGAATTTGCTTTAATAACAAGGTTCTGAGCTGTTTTTTGTATGATTTTATTTGCGGGTGTAGTTCAATGGTAGAACTACAGCCTTCCAAGCTGTTGATGCCGGTTCGATCCCGGTCACCCGCTCCAATAAAATTAACAAAAATTTAGAGCAATCATGTTAAAAACAGTATACAATCTTGCCCATATATTTTATTTGATAGTAAGAGACCAATTCCATCAATCATTATTGAATAAGGAAGATTATGAGTAAAATTAAAAATGAAATTGACGTAATACATTACGGAAGTGAAGAAGAGGTAAGCGGCAGAAATCATATGATGGCATTAATGGAAAATTGCCCAATACCGAAAGACCAATTACTAGAGAATATTGGCTTGTTTATTGACTCTAAAAAATTATCACGTTTTTTATTCATGGATCATATCTATAAAAAAAATGTTGATATTCAGGGAGTTGTAATGGAGTTTGGAACTAGGTGGGGTCAAAATTCTGCATTATTTTCAGCTTTAAGAGGAATATACGAGCCATTTAATCGTCATAGGAAAATTATTGCATTTGATACCTTTACAGGATTTCCATCGGTAAATGAGAAAGATGGAGCCTCCGAATTAATGACACCTGGACAGCTATTTACTGCGGATAAATATGATAAATATTTAGACGATGTGCTTGATGCCCAAGAAGCACTAAATCCAATTAATCATATTAAGAAGCATGAGGTAAGAAAAGGCGATGCAATTATAGAGCTTGAATCTTATCTTAAGGAAAATCCAGAAACTATTATTTCATTAGCTTATTTTGATTTCGATATATATGAGCCAACAAAAAAATGTCTTGAATTAATTTTACCAAGATTGACTAAAGGATCTGTAATAGGTTTCGATGAATTAAATGACCCGGATTCTCCAGGAGAAACTCTAGCATTGATGGAGGTAATAGGACTTAATAACATTAGTTTAAAGCGCTTTAAATATGCCTCAAGAGTATCTTATTACATAGTTGAATAATGATTTATGAAAATAAATAAAGAACAGATAAGCAACCTATTTGATTTAAAATTATCAGATGAAATTATTAGTTTGATTGAGAACTTTAATCTTAACTACGATAATCTAAATTTGGCTGACAGGGATGCACATATTTTAAAATGCATCAATTTTCTAGATGAGACTATTGTTCCCTCAGGTAAGTCCAGAAAACCAGCTTGGGAAAACGGTTGGGGTGAAAATTTTGACGATTTTTATAATAGTGATTTAGATATAGATAAGTTGCTACCACATTATTATAGAAGAGGAAGGTCTGTAATGAGGCTTCAGGGTGATTACATTCTCCCAGAAGACCATATGTTTGAAGCCAAAATTTTATCAATTATTCAAGCAATTTTAGCGGAAAATTTTTTAGGTAACTATAACGACATCTACGAGTTTGGAGCAGGACCTTGTCATAATATTGTTGCATTTGCTCAGAGACTAAAGAATAAAAACTTCTACGTAACAGATTGGGTTGACCCAACCGTTAAAATTATCAAGCATATTGAAGCTAATAAAGATAAGATGGGTTTTGGATCACATAATTTTAACGGAAGCACTTTTGATTATTTTAATCTCGATCATAATTTTAAGATTAAACCGGGAAGTGTCGTATTAACATGGGGAAGCATGGAGCAGATTGGTTCGCAAAACAAAGAGCTGCTAAATTTTTTTCTATCCCAGTCCAACGTAGATTTTATTCATATTGAGCCAACTTTAGAGCTTTATCAAAATACTTTATTTGATCAATTAGCACACGATTATTCAACTAAAAGAAATTATTTAAATGGCTATTTTAAAGACCTATTTGACTTAGAGGCTTCGAATAAAGTTAATGTTACATATAAGAAAAGAATAATAGGAAGTGGGTTTCATGATGGGTGGACTATTATTTGTTGGAACAAAGATTCATAACATTTAATCATGAACTACAAAAAAGTCTTTAAAACACCATTTTTTGAAATTGAAGAATCTACAGAAAAATTTGATAATAACTCACCACATTACAGAATTAACAGTAGTGACTCTGTAATATGTTGCTTGATTAATGACGAAGATAAAATAGTTCTAGTTAGTCAACTTAGGCCAAATTTAGGTTATGAGACACTAGAATTTCCAGCTGGAGGTATTGATAGGAATGAGTCACCAATTCAAGCTGTTTCAAGAGAAGTTAGAGAGGAAACAGGTATGACATGTGATTTTAAGGCGTTAGGTTCCTATAGACTTTTAATGAATAGAACGGTTAATAAAGAGCATCTTTTTGTAGGGTTAGTTAAAGAAAAAGGAAAAGGAAATCTTGAGGATTTAATTAATGTTAAAGAAATTGATAGAAAAAAATTTTTATCCTTGGTAAATGATAATAAATTTGAACAGTTAGCAGCATTAGGGATTATTCAATTAATTAATTTAAAGTTTTAATATTAATTTTTTAAATGATAAAAGCTGTAACTTTTCATGGGAAGATTATGAACGTTGAAAAAACAGAATTAGATGGAGTCCTTTTAATTACACCACCAACAATTTTTAAAGATTTTCGGGGTGAGTATGTTGAAACCTATAACAGAGAAATTTACCATAAACATGATAATTATACTCATTTCTCAAGGTTAATCTATTAGAAAAGATTCATCAATAAAAGATTTTACAAAATTAATTTCTTGCCTGTTTGGATCATTTTTTTTAGTGGTCGTAAATAATAACCCAACTTCAAAGCAATACAAGAAATCAATATCTTTTACATTATCTGAGAGTAATCGATTGCAAGTTTTGGTGCCTGAAAAATTTGGAAATGGCCATCTTGTAACAAGTGATCAAGCAATGTTTCATTATAAGCAAAATACTCAATACAACAGAGCAGGTCAATTTACCATCATATGGAATGATCCAGAGTACAATTTTGGTTGGCCAACAAAGTCCCCAATTTTGTCAGAAAGAGATTCAGGGGTGACTTCTTAATGTCTAATTTCTATAAAAATAAAAATATTTTGGTCACTGGGTCAGCCGGCTTTGTTGGCACTAACTTAGTTAAAAGATTGGTTGATCTAGGAGTCAAAATTTAGGTATTCATTTCCTCCCCAAAAATTTGTCTTATTTGTGTAAGTATATAAAAGTTGATTTAACAAATAAAAAAGATTGCGCTAAGGTATGTGCTGGCATTGATTATGTTTTTATGTGTGCGGCTAATAGTTCCGGTGCTTCGGTTATGGAAAAAGCACCATTAACTCACTTAACACCAAATGTTGTAATGAATGCACTTATGCTTGAATCTGCCTACTCTGAAGGAGTACAAAAGTTTGCATTTATAAGTAGTAATACTGTTTACCCATTAACAAATAATGCAGTTGTTGAAGCTGATGCTAATTATGATTTTTACGAAAAATATCATATTGTTGGATGGATGAAAATGTTTTCCGAGGAAATGTGTAAAATGTATTCAAATCATATTAAAGCCCCAATGAAAACACTTGTTGTAAGGCCGGGTAACTTGTATGGCCCCTTTGATAAATACAATAAAAATGAATCGAAGGTAATTGCTGCTTTAGTAAGAAGATTTGTTGAGAAACAAAATCCACTAGAAGTCTGGGGGGATGGGAATGACATTAAAGATTTTATTTTTATTGATGACTTCATTGATGGACTAATCAGCACATTCAAAAATGAAAAAATTGAAGGCCCAATAAATATTGCATCTGGTGAGCCAACAACCATCAAAGATATTATAAATGCATTAATTTTGATTTCAGAATCATCGGATTTGAATGTCCAGTATGACGCCTCAAAGCCAACCATGATTCCTGTAAGACTTATCTCAACCGATCTAGTAAAAAAAGAGATTAATTTTTCTCCAAAATACAGTATTTACGAAGGGTTAGATAAAACATACAATTGGTATCAGCAGTACTACAAAAAATTTACACCGGAAGACTTAATATGATCATTTCAAGAACACCGTTTAGAATTTCTTTTTTTGGTGGAGGCACAGATTACCCTGATTGGTATAAAGAAAATGGCGGGGCGGTTTTAAGTACCTCAATAAATAAATTCAGTTATATTACTGCTAGATATCTATCGTTTTTTTTTATAAATGGAACTTAATCAAGAAACGTTAAAAAAAGCTTATAATTATCTTTCCAAAGATCAATGCTTAAAATTTCTAAAATTTAAAGACAACCTAGACCTTGTTCATCATGCTGATTTACCAGCTAGAGCTGGATTAGGATCTAGCTCAACCTTTACTGTTGGGCTACTTCAGGCCATATATGCATTGCAGAATAAAATGGTAAGTAAAAGACAGCTTGCGATTAATGCTATTAATGTTGAACAAAACTTAATTAAAGAATCTGTCGGATCACAAGATCAAACGGTAGCTGCATTTGGTGGATTAAATAAAATTGAATTTGGGGGTCGTAATGAGTTTACTGTAAAGCCAATACCATTAAATCCTAAAAGAATTAAGTTACTCGAAAATAATTTGATGCTATTTTTCACTCGTTTCTCTAGAACAGCATCAAATATTGCTTCTGAACAAATTAAATCAATACATAAGAGAAAAGCCGAGTTAACAGAGATACATGAATCAGTTGATCAATCAATTGAAATTATAACAAGCGATCAATCTATGGATGATTTTGGCCGTCTACTGGGAAATCAATGGAAAATTAAAAAGAAAATGACTAGTTTGGTCACTAATGCAGATATTGATGAAATTTACTCGAAAGGGATAAGGGCTCTAACAAAGAGATATAGAAATGATGCCGACCTAGACATCAATGTTTTATTTGATGTACCTAAAGATAAACAAGAAGATGAAAGATTAAGATTATCAAAACAGTTTTTATTTGATTACACTGGAAGTCAAATAATTTATTACTCGGATACAGGCAATCCAAATAAATAAAATTATGAATATTTTTAAAATAGATGTAGATGTCGTTATTCTTTGTGGGGGACTAGGTACAAGACTTAAGACTTTATTTCCAAATACTCCAAAAGCTTTAGCAAGTATTAATGGCGTCCCTTTTTTAGATAAATTAATGAAAATAATCAACAAGCAGGGCTTTGAGAAATTTATTTTATGTGTGGGGCATTTAAAGCAACAGATTATTGACCGTTACTCAAAGACAACTAATTTCGATGTTAGGTACTCACTAGAAACTGATCAATTAGGAACTGGTGGCGCAATTAAGAATGCTTTACCTTTAATAGAAAATAAATTTTTTATAGATATAAGTGATTCAAACATACGTTATACTGTGAATATAGGAGTGTTCAGTCTTAAGAATAATGCTGATATATCAATTGTTATCTCACCAGCTGACATCGAAAGAGATGATGTTGGCAATATTGTAATTGATAAAAATAATAAAATCATCTCATTTTCTGAGAAAACAAAAAAGACTCCAAGGCATTATATAAATGCAGGTATATACGTTATTAATAAAAGTGCCGTAGATAGCTTTGACTCTGATCAGGTATTGGAAGAATGTGGGTTTGATTATAAAAGAGTTCTACTATTGAAAGACCCTAATTACTTAAAGTTAGAAATTGAATCAGAGATGAAAATAGCACAATATTTATCTCAAAACCAATCAAGATCATCTCATAGTATTTACACAATTCCAGTAGTTGTTCATGTACTTCATACAGGGCAACCAATAGGAACTTCTTATAATATTTCTGATGTTGGGGGGCATGCTTATTGAGATGATTGGACTCGGATTAATTTTACCCATGATATCTTTTTTAATGAATGCAGATTATGCTAGGCAGTTCCCATTGATAATCAGCTTTACTCAATTAATTTTTGGAGACAGCTCACCAACTAGTGTTGTTTATTTTGGCCTATTTTGTTTTTCAGCAATATTTCTTATAAAGGCGCTTTATCTATCATTCTATTTATGGAAACAAACTTCTTTTATTTTCACTCTTAATCGTACTTTAGGAGAAAGATTGTATGCGACTTACATTAAGCAGCCCTATTCTTTTCATGTTAATCATAATTCCTCAAGTATGATTCAAAATGTAGTTGGAGAGGTTTGTATGTTTTCAGGTGCAGTTATGATGGCTTTTACGAATTTAATCGCAGAGTTACTAGTCTTACTTGGATTCTTATCAGTTTTACTTTATTTTCAGCCAACAGCAACCCTAATTATTGCTGGTTCATTATTATCTTTTTCTTTCTTGTATAGCTTAGCAACCAAGAAGGCACTAAATAAGTGGGGTACATGGCGACAAATTGCAGATACATTGAGGGTTCAGCGAGTTCAAGAAGGTATTAATGGGATCAAGGAAAGTTTGTTACTTGGTAGGACTAAATTTTTTCAAAATCAGTTTAATGTTCAGAATGCCCAAAGCTGTGAAATAAACGCCAACCAGACTGTTGTTTTAAGTTTACCTAAGATTTGGCTTGAATTTATTGCAATAATTTCGATATTCATCATACTTATTCTCACATTGATTTTAAAAGATACAACTGCTGGACTTGAGGGAGTTTTACCTAGCATGGCTCTTTTTGCTGCTGCAGCATTTAGGATATTGCCGTCGGTTAATCGAATTTTAATTTCAAGTCAGACATTGCGTTATTCTATGCCTAACATTACTAAGATTTATAATGAGCTTCAAATTACTGCCTCTAAAAAAGCTAACCCAATGTCTTCCAAAAAGATAAAGTTTAAAAACCAAATCTCACTGCAAAATTTATCCTTTTCCTACCCAGGATCTAATAAAAAAACTCTTAATAACTGCTCTTTAAATCATTAAAAAACCTGGGGTTTGGGTTGTTGGAGCTAGTGGCTCCGGTAAAAGTACTTTGGTTGATAATATTTTAGGGCTGTTTACACCAAATTCAGGAAAAATTACTGTTGATGGGCAAGATATACAAAATAATATGCGTTCATGGCAAGATCAAGTTGGGTATGTTTCACAAAATTTATTTTTAATTGATGCAACAATTACATCAAATGTTGCCTTTGGAATTTCTCCAAAAAAAATAAATATTAAGTCAGTTGAAAAAGCATTAAAAATGGCTCAACTTAATGAGTTTATTAAATTACTGCCAGACGGAAAAAATACAATTTTAGGTGAGGGAGGAATTAAGCTATCCGGTGGACAAAGGCAAAGAATTGGAATTGCAAGAGCTCTTTATCATAATCCCCCTGTGATTGTTCTAGATGAGGCAACAAATGCTTTGGATACAAAAACAGAAATTGAAGTGATGAAATCAGTTTTAAGTCTTAAGGGAATTAAAACAATTATAATGATTGCTCATAGATTGCAAACATTAAGTCAATGTGATCGTATTTTTAGAGTCAGCGCAGGTGGAAAAGTTAGGGATATTCCATTATTTAAAAATAAACCTAAAAACCTTAACGTAAAAAAATAATTATATTTACTTCAGAAGTTAACAGGGATTAACAAATGAAAAAAATATTTATAAATATAATAAAAAAAACTATATCTTTTGATTCAGACATTATTGCTGCGATTTCTTTATTTTATCAAAATCAAAGGACTGATGGAATATTACATTATATTAACCTTAGGTTTTGTGAGTTCTTTTATAAAGTTTGCCACCCATCTTCTTCTAAATTCATTAATTCCAAATGAAGATAACGATACCCCTTAATCTATTATTTGCGTATTTCATGCTTATATTTCTTTCAACGGCCTGGTTACAAAGTATGGGATTTGGCTCTACTTCATACGGAATAGTCCTAACATCATTAATAATTATAATCACTAAGCTATATACATCTTATAATTCTTCCACACTTCTGCACCTAGGTAACATCATAGTTATTGCATTTACGCTCATTTTTTTAATTTTATTGCATGGGTTTATTGTAAGTTTTAGTGGTTTCGAGGTATCTTTTACAAGGCTTATGTTTTCATCCTTGGTTCTTTTACTTCTAGTTATTGCAGCTTTCATTTTCTCTAACTTATTAAAGGAAATTGATAGTAAACGATTTGAGTCAGTTATGTGGGCAGTAACTGCACTGATGGTTATATTCATTCCGCTAATTTTTTTAAGATACTCGGTACTTGTTCCGGTACCTAGTGAAATAAAGGGATTACTTGCTTATATTATAGTTTATTCAGAACCCTCTCATTATGTTATTGCTTTTTTACCTATTTATTTATACAGATTTATCCTTGGTACCTATAAATCACGTATTTTAATTATAGGAGTCGGTATTTTATTTTATTTAGTCTTTTATTTTTTACTTTTTTTATTTTTATAATTGGTCTTTGCTTTTTACTCATTTTATCTCGACCAAAATTATTTAATTTGGCATTATTTATTATTACAATTTGTCTAATTGTATTATGGGTAGGTCCTTTTGGTGAGTATAATTATTTTCAAAATAACGGCTTTTTAAATAAAGCAGGTAGCTTGTTAAGTCTTCTTTTAAGCGAAACGTTGCCTAATGATTCAAGCCTTCCTTACATTTCAATTTCTACCCTCTCTTTTATTGCCGACTGGCATCAGGCAAGCCTTAATTTTATAAACACAAATGGTCTAGGTGTTGGTTTTCAGCAAACTGGAATAAGTGATGATAGAAGTTATGTTAAAGATATTATATATTCTCAAAGTGGGTCTTTTGGATGGGTCATTAAGTTCGAAACATTTTCAGTAATGCCAAAAATAATTTCAGAATTTGGTATTTTATCATTTTCTAAACTATTTTATTTTTAAAATGTTTTTTGGTAAGTATTGTTCAAATCAAAAACAGTATAATGACAAAAATTATTTTTTCATTGTAAAGTTTTTCTATGATTTTATTGTTTGTAATGCTGTAAATTTATTTATTAGAGGAACTGGTTACTTTACGACCTCCAGCTTCCTTTTAGTTGTGGCATTTTTTTATTTGGCCTCGATAAAGAAAACGAATGGATAACATGCTTTTTCCAGAAGACTCTTCTTCCTTTTTATTCTGCTATGTTACTAGGGGCATTAAATGCTAGAGAATTTTATCGGTCAATCATTTCGTGTTGTTCCAGACGGAGTACCATATTATTGGTTAATAATATTTCCTGTCATCTTAATTTTGCTTTCAAGAAAAACCAATTGAATTATTAATAATTATTTTAATTTTAGTTGGATTAACTACTTTGTTCTTGTTCAGATTTTTTAGACGAAGAAGTTTTTAGCTAGCTCCTTTTCATATGCAGGGATAAAGCAAATCAATTTTTTATTACCTAGAAACTTTGTTCTTTTTATCATTACTTTATTTTTAATATTTTTTTTACACAGTTTCCTTGTTTTTTTGTTTAATAGTGATACCTTTCATATTAATAGGTTGATAATTTCAGCTGCTGGATTTTTTACCCTCATTACTTCAGCATATATTTTTACATACACATTTTCAAAGGTTGGGCGGGATGAGGTTGCTAAAATTATGAAATGGACTTGGTATTTTATAATTTTTTTAACAATTATAGTTTTAATTAAGTTCGCAATAATTTCTCCGATTTATAAAATAGGTACTTACGATCTAATAAACATATTTATGGAGCCTTCTTTTTTTGTACTTGCTTGCCTTCCTTTTTTTCTTTTTAAGTTAATCGTCAGCAATTCTTCCATGCGTTTACTTCTTTTATTAGCACTTGTTTTTTTGTCTATTGTATTAATAGGAGATTTCTTAATAATTGGCGTAGGATTCTTTTTTATTTTATTAAATTATTCAACTATTAAAAAAAAGACCATCTTCTATTACTTACTCTTTCTATTTACTTTTTTGTTTATTTACATCACTTTCTTTCATTCTCAGTTATCTGATTTAAATCCTATTAAGTATATTTTTAACCGTGTGCTTGACTTCTTTAAACCTATCTCAATTGAAACGAATATGTCTACGCTTGCTGTACTTAATGAATGGCATGGAGCTATTATGAATTCCTTAAATACAAAGGGTTTGGGGATTGGTTTTCAGCAAACAGGCATTCATGGCTTCCAAAGTTATATTGTTAACTTAATATATTTACAGACTTTCATGGATATAGGTGATTCTTTGCCATGGAACATAAGATTTGAAACATTTGTTATTGCACCTAAGTTAATATCTGAGTTTGGTATTTTAGGTATTTTAGGTATTTCTGGTATTTCTGGTATTTCTGGTATTTCTGGTATTTGATAAAGATGGATATAATTCGGATTCAATTCCTATCACTTTTATATTTTGTTTCATAGCTTTTATATTTTATTTTTTATAAGTTTGTTTGTTCGGGGTACTGGTTATTTTGCAGTATCAACATTTTTCTTCCTTTCATCTGTTATTTATTTGTTTTTTCTTAAAAACAATAAGTAAAATTATATATAATTAATTTTTATGAAAATTATTGAAAAAACTTAATCAACTTGCAGGAGGTTTTTTAGGTAGGCATTTAGTGAATTTGTTAGCTAAAAATAAAAAATATGAAATTTTCTAAACTAATTGAAAAACCATCAAAATATTTTAGAAACTATAGTCATATTGAGTTTTCATAAAGGAGATTTACTTAAGCCGGATAGCTTGGAGGGGTTTTTAACTAAGGATACAGTCCTAATCAATTTAGCTTATCTCAAATCAGATCCATCTGGCAATCTAAATGCCACTAATAATTTAGTCAAAGCGCTAATGAAGCTAATGTTTCGCAAGTTATACATTGCAGCACTGCAGTTGTTGTTGGTTTTTCTTCCATCAAGTTTGTGTGAAGCAATACCCCTAAAACCTAAAGGTATTTATCAAATAATAAGGCGGTTATTGAGAAACTTTTTAATCATAATTAATGACAAATGACTTTCTAATTTCCGAAATTCGAAAAAAGGATTCTTTCCTTTGTATTGGTTTGGACGTGGATTTAAATAAAATTCCAAAACATTTATTAGAAGTGGAAGACCCAATTTTTGCTTTTAATAAAGCAATAATTGATGCCACTAATCATTTAGTTTGCTTAATATAAATTACTGCTTGAATTGGAACATCTCCAAGTAATGCATCTTCAGGAAAAACATAAGGAGTTTCAACTAATGAACCTCTTGCAGTGAAATAAATGGAATCAATGGGCTTGTTTTTTTGGTTTTTAATAGACAATTGAAGTGAATCTCCTGTTACAAAAGTCTTTTAAAAAAGGTAAAGTCCGAGGCGCTCAAGCAACAAAAGAAATTTTATCTTTTACCCTAAATACTCGAAAAGGCGCATTCATAAATGAAGATACTTAATGTAATTATGAATATTGATCCATACAATGGCGGAGGTTCTGTAGAAAGAATTTGCCAACTTAGTAAGTTCATTGGTTTAAATGGACATTCATGCACACTACTGACTACAAAAAAAGGTTTTAATAAGGATCGAGCTGCAAAATTAGGATCAATTAATATTGTTACATTGCCATACATATCGGATAGATTTATTGTTCCTTTTAAACTTATAACTTGGCTTTTTAAGAATGTTAAAAATTATGATGCTATACATCTCTCAATGAATTGGTCACTTATAACAGCAATTACTTTTATTTATTTGAAGTTAACCAATACACCATTTTATTTTTCTGCTATGGGGTGGCTTAGTATTCAAGGAAGAGCAATTATACTTAAACACATTTATTTTAATCTTATTACCTTACCTTTAGTTCGATCAGCTAAAATGTGTGTAGCTGTTAGCAAAAGGGAAATAAATGATTATATTGGCTGTGGTGTTAGTCCTGAGAAGATTGTATATATACCAAATGGAATAGAAAGTGCGGAATTCGAAAAGGATGATGGAGGTGCTCACTTTAGAAAAAAATTTAATATTGACACAAGGCCAATAATTTTCTTTATTGGTAGGATCGACCCTATTAAGGGCCCTGACATATTACTAAGAGCCTTTGGTAACATTTGTAATGATTTCCCTAACTATCAATTAATTATTGCTGGAAACAACCTAGGATACTTAAGTACAATTAAAAATGAGTGTAAGACTTTAAAACTTGAGAATAAAGTAACTTTTTTAGGCCCAATATGGGGTGAAGATAAAGTTTCTGCCTATCATTCTGCTAAGTTGGTCGTTATCCCATCAAGGTTCGACAGTATGACTATTGTCGCGCTTGAAGCTGCTGCTTCCAGTTCAGCAATATTAATTACAAAAGAATGTGATTTTAGTGAATTGGCACTGGCTTCATCTGGGATTGAAGTTAATGCAAATGAAGCTGGAGTTGAAGAGGGAATAAGGCTTGCATTATCTAGTAAAATTGATTTAAAAAAACTTGGCAATAATGCTAAAAAATTTGTTTTAGAAAATTATCATTGGAATATTATTTCACATAAATTTATTAATCTTTTTTCTAAGTGAAAACGGCTTTAATAACAGGGATTAGTGGCCAAGACGGTTCATATCTTTCAGAGCTTCTTATTAAAAAAAATTACAGAGTTATTGCCAAATAGGAAATAAAAAGAAAATAAAAAATAATCTTTCAAAAGCGGTATTAAAAAAAATTATTATTGTTGAGTGGGATTGTAATTTTAAATCTTGGAAATATTGAACAAGTAGGAAGTCCAGATGAAATTTATAATTTTGCAAGCTATAGTTCTGGACAAACAATGTATGAGAAGCCTGAGGCAATGATGATTATAAATGGGGACGTAGTTGTTAATATTCTCGATGCTATAAAGCGAAATAATATTTTAACTAAATTTTGTCAAGCATCAAGTTCTGAGATGTTTGGTATTGTTAGCGAGGTCCCTCAGTCCGAAGTCACCAAATTTAACCCACAAAATCCATATGCAAAAGCTAAACTATATGCACATAATAAAATTAGTTATTATCGAGATAATCATGGATTATTTGCTTGTTCAGCAATCTTATATAATCATGAAAGTCCTAGGCGAGGCACAAACTTTGTTACAAGAAAGATAACAAGCCAGGCGGCAAAAATTAAACTAAACTTACAAAATAAGTTAGAGCTTGGAGATATAAGTTCTAGGAGAGATTGGATGCATTCAAAAGATGCAGTCAAAGCACTTTACTTGATGATGCAATCAAAAAATCCAGCTGATTATGTCGTTGCTAGTGGAGAAGATCATTCGGTCGAGGAATTCTGTCAAGCTGCTTTTAGTTATCTAGATTTAAATTATAAAGATTATGTTATTCAATCAAAGTCTCATTTTAGGAATCATGATAGTGTAAGCCTTATTGGAAATCCTACTAAGATTAGAGGTTTAGGCTGGGATACTCAATATAACTTTGATGAAATTGTAAAAGAAATGGTCGATTCAGACCTTAAGAAGCTAACTATTTAATTTAATAATTTTAAAAAAAGGACGTTACATTGTATAAAAAAATATCATCTTGCCGTATTTGTGGAAATAAAGTCCTTACAAATTTCCTTAATTTGGGTAATCAAATGCTAACCGGTGTTTTCCCAAAAGAAAAAGATAAGGAAAGCGTTTCATCCGGACCTTTAGAGCTAGTTAAGTGTAATGGTGAAAATTCATGTGGATTAGTTCAAATGCAATACTCTTACTCACTTTCAGAAATGTATGGGGATAATTATGGATACCGATCAGGCCTTAATAAGAGTATGGTTGACCACCTTCATTCAAAAGTAAGTAAAATCGCTAACTCAGTTAAATTAAACGATGATGATCTCATTATTGATATTGGAAGTAATGACGCCACTACATTAAAAGCTTACCCACAAAAAAAACTAGATTTAGTTGGTATAGATCCAACAGGTACTAAGTTTAACTCATATTACCCAGATAACATTAAGCTAATCCCTGATTTTTTCAGTTCCAGTCTAGTAAAAGCTAAGTTTGGTAATAAGAAAGCTAAAGTTGTAACTTCATTCTCCATGTTTTACGATCTTGAGGAACCTTTGACTTTTATGAAAGAGGTGTATGAGATTCTAGACAGTAAAGGAATCTGGATTTTTGAGCAGAGTTATATGCCAAAGATGCTAGAAATGAATTCTTTTGATACAATTTGCCATGAACACTTAGAGTTTTATTCGCTTCATCAAATAAAATATATGACAGACATAGTTGGCTTTCATATTGTCGAAGTTGACTTTAATGATATAAATGGCGGCAGTTTCTCAATCACTGTTAGAAAAAAAATAGGCGACGAGCAAGACGAAGAAAAAATAAAAAAAATTCTTCACCAAGAAATTGAATCAGGCCTATCATCAATGAAGCCTTATGAAGAATTTGCGAATAGAATTGATATCGCAACAAAAAAACTCATTCATTTTGTAAAAACACAAAGAGCTAAGGGTAAGATGATTGCCGCACTGGGTGCATCAACAAAAGGCAACGTTTTACTTCAGTATTGTAATTTTACTGAAGATGATATTAGCTTTATTGGTGAAGTGAATGAAGAAAAGTTGGGTTGCTTTACCCCCGGAACATTTATACCAATAATTTCTGAAAAAGAGTTACTTAGTAAAAACCCAGATTATTTAATTGTATTGCCTTGGCATTTTAAAGATTTTTTTATAAATAATAAAAAATTTTCAAAAACGAAGTTAGTCTTTCCTTTACCTGAAATAGAAATATATGGGTAAGCTAATTTTATGCATATGATAACTATTTCATTAGTTTCTCATGGCCATGGAGAGATGATCGTTAAACTCATTAAGTCTTTACTAAGAATTAATGAAGTTGAAAATATAATTGTTACGCTTAATATCCCTGAAGAGATAAATCTTCCTAAATCACCAAAAATTACGATAATTAATAACATTAGCCCTTTTGGATTTGGGAGAAATCATAACAATGCTTTTAAGCTTTCAAAAAGTAATTTTTTTTGTGTATTAAACCCAGACATAACAATTTTAGATAATCCCTTCCCCCTACTTATTGAAGAGTTAACTACTCATAATGCATCCCTTATTGCCCCAGTGATTGTTGGCCCTAAGGGACTCCCTGAGGATAGTGTTAGATATTTTCCATCGATATCATCGTTATTAAAGAGATTTATTTTTTCCACTAAAGATAATATTATTTTAACTGGCTTAAGTACCCCATATTCTCCAGACTGGATTGCTGGAATGTTTATGTTATTCAAAAAAGATTGCTATCAAAAGGTTAACGGTTTTGATGAAAACTTTTTCTTATACACCCAACTCCCAACTTGTAGACTCTTCAGGAATTAGATTTGGGTTACCAATAAAGTTAGTGTAATTCATGATGCCCAAAGGGCTAGCAGAACTAATTTCACTCATTTTTGTTGGCATCTTCATAGTTTAATCAGATACTTTTTTAAGCATTGGGGCCGACTTCCAAAGCATGAATAAATTAAATTTTCATTATTACTGATTTATCTAAATAAATTAGTGTGGGTTTATTAATTAAGTCAAAAAGAAGTACTGCACGCTTTTCTTTATCTTCACATTGAAAAATCGCTTCAATATTCTTAAATGGGCCGGCTTTAATTATTATCTTGTCTCCATTTTGATAGTAACTTTCTATATCACTCTTCTCTGAATCTTCCCTCACTCTTAAAGCATAAATAATTTCATTTTTGATCTCGAGAGGTTTTTCGTGAATTTTTAGCAATTGGCTGACGCCCAAAGTGGATCGAATTAGACCTATGTCAGATGAAAGTCGGCTTTGATTGTATTTCAAAAAAAGATATCTTGGAAAAAGTGGGGTCATTATATTTTTAATAGATTTACCTCGCACCACTTCTTTTTTGTACATCGGTAAATACGTTTCAAACCCCTGGTTTTTCAAGTTTTTTTCTGCTCTGACTTCTTCAGAAGATTTGGTGTGTATAACTAGCCAAGTCATTATTTTTATATGTTGCACCTAGGAAATAGATTATGATGATTTCAGTATTTCTATTATTATAACCTTATTTAAATGCGTTAGTTTTTAAGGAGATTTTATGCAAGTTGTAATATTAGCCGGTGGCCTTGGCACTAGAATACACGAAGAAACTAGCAGTCGTCCAAAGCCAATGGTTGAAATTGGAGGCAAGCCTATACTTTGGCATATTTTAAAGCATTATTCTCTGCAAGGTTTTAATGATTTTATTATCTGTTGTGGGTATAAGGGGTACATGATTAAAGAGTTTTTTATCAAATTGTAAATTCATACTCTCAGATAAAATTGATGTTGAAAAGAATAATATTCAAATTTTACATAAAGAAGACGTTAAGTGGAAGATCACTTTAGTTGATACTGGAGAAAACACTCAAACTGGAGGCAGGTTAGCAAGAGTAAAGGATTACGTTAAAGGAGATTTCTGTATGACCTATGGCGACGGGCTATCTAATATTAATATTCAAAACCTTGTGTCCTTTCATCAAGCGCATAAAAAGTTAGCAACCGTATCTGCTGTTAAGCCGCCAGGAAGGTTTGGTGCATTAAGTATTGATAATAACAATCATGTTAAAAAATTTAATGAAAAGCCAAGTGGTGATGGTGGATATATTAATGGCGGCTTCTTTGTGTTGAATAAAAAAGTTCTTGATTATATAACGGGTGATTCAGTTCCTTGGGAATCAACTCCAATGCAAAAACTTACAAAAGAAAATCAATTAGTTGCCTGTACTCATGATGATTTCTGGAATCCAATGGACACCTTGAGGGATAAACAATATTTAGAAGATTTATGGTTAAAGAACCAAGCTCCATGGAGGGTTTGGAGTGGATAACGAGTTCTGGCGGGACAAGAAAGTTTTTATTACTGGGCATACAGGCTTCAAAGGGGGGTGGCTTTCATTATGGTTAAATGACCTTGGGGCTAATGTAACGGGTTTTTCCTTGCCCCCTTCAACTTCTCCTTCATTTTTTGATGTTTGCTCCGTTAATAACTCAGCTAAATCAATCATTGGTGATGTGAGAGATTACATTAGACTTAAAAAAAGTATCCAGGATGAAAGCCCAGATATTGTCTTTCATATGGCTGCCCAAGCCCTGGTTTTAGATTCATATAAAGATCCCATTGAAACTTATGAGACCAACTTGATGGGAACAGTAAATATCCTAAATGCTTTAAGGGAAACGCCATCAGTAAAAGCATTTGTTAATATTACAAGTGACAAATGTTATGAAAATATTGAAAAATATTCAGGGTACACTGAGGAAGATCGAATGGGTGGATTTGACCCTTACAGTTCAAGTAAGGGTTGTGCAGAACTAATTACAGCTGCTTATAGAGCGTCATTCTTTAACTCAAGTTTATATTTAGATCATGGCGTAGGAATTGCAACCGCAAGGTCTGGCAATGTAATTGGCGGCGGTGATTGGTCAAGCAACAGATTAATACCAGATATTTTTGAAGCAATTTTATCAAAAAAAGCAATCACAATTCGTAATCCAAGCTCCACAAGACCATGGCAACATGTATTGGAGCCACTAAGTGGCTACTTAAATCTTGCTGAAAAATTATTTCTAGAAGGAGTTGATTTCTCAGAATCATGGAATTTTGGTCCAAGCACCAATGATGTTCAAACTGTTCAAGATGTTGCAACAAAATTTATTTCTCAATGGGGGAGTAATACTCAGATTAATTTAGAAAATAACTCAAGCCAACCTCATGAAGCTACTTTACTTACTCTAGATTGTTCAAAAGCAGCAGATAAGCTTCATTGGACTCCAAAAATGAATACCAAGGATGCAATTAAAATAACGTGTGATTGGTATAAAATGTTTAATGAGGGAAAAAGTGATATGAAGCTGTTTAGTCTAGATCAAATTAAAAGCTATCAATCAGTTTTTATTAAACGTTAAAATTTTAATCTTACGAGCTGTAAAAAAAATTTTTTCGGTAATTAGAATAAAAATATGAATTCCATAAAAAATATATTGTTTAAATAAATTATTGTCTAACCTTTTGATGATATATCTCCTAAATTCAGACCTTCCACCCATCATGGTTTTTGATCCAAAAAGTTTTGTGGTGCTACTATTTTCATGAACCATAAACCTTACTGAGGGAACTTTATCGAAAATAAATTTTTTATTGTCTAAATAAAATTCCATGTTAAAGATTAAGTCACCTACATATGGAATCTCACTATATTTATAGTTTTGGTATTGGGAAGATTTAATAATAATTGATGAGGGGCATCCAATATAATTTCTATAAAAAAGAGAGAGCCAAAATTCGTAAGAATAAAACCCATAAGAGCGATAGCCAATGATAATATTTTTTTGGTTTATGTAATTTATTGCAGCTGAAAACCCAGCTACATGATCATCAGTTTTAGATAGTGCGTTGATAGCACTTTCTAAGTGGTTTGGTTCTAAAATATCATCTGAACATAAAAGTTTAAAATACTTACATAAACTTATGTTAGCTAGGCATCGATTCCAATTTTTAGCTTGACTTATAAACTTATCATTTAAGTGAATTTTAATTTTTCCTTTAGCAATGTATTTAGTGTATTGCATTGATATTAATTTAATGGAGTCATCTGACGAATCATTGTCGTAGATATTTATAATCCAATTTTTATAGGTCTGACTTAAAACAGAATCAATTGTCGATAGAATAGTTAAGCTCCCGTTATAGTTTGGGATTGAAATATTAATTTTTTCCTTCATTTCATCGCAACTAACTGATAAATACTAAGAACAAATTTTCCTTTCGTAACATTTTTTTTATCAATTTTTAATAGCTCTTTAAGCTTATTGTGTTTAAGTTGTAACCTTTTCATTAAGAGAACTAATTTTATTAGCTAATTCTATAACATTTAAAATATTTTTATCTAAATGATCATCATTAATTATTGATTCATGAGGGACCTCAATATATATGCAACTATTTTTTTTTAGATTAAGAGCTAGTTTCTTTAGTTCTTTAAGGGGGTAGGGGATGTGCTCAAAGACATGAAGACATGTAATTAAGTCAAATTTTTTATAATTTATATTTTTCAAATATTTAATCCCTTTATTATCTTTTTTATTTCCACTTATGTCATAAATAAATTTTTCTATTTTTGGCGAGTTTAAGAAAGGAGTATTAATTCCAGTTTCTCCGCCCCAGTCTAATAAATTACTAAAATTATTTCCTGTATTATCGATTATAAATTTTTCAATAGAAGGCATGTAGTGAATTTTTTTTGAGAGCATATTGTTTCTATCACTGTATCCTGGCTCATATTTTTCACGCAGTGTAGTATAGTTTTTATCTCTATAATTCTTATAAAGTCTTTTCATCTCATTAGCATCAAAACGAATATCTAAAAATAATAACGTACAATTCCCACAAAATACACTGTTGCATGCTGAGTAAGATGTTCCTAATTTTAATGTTTTAAAGTTATATTTCTTCTTAATTGTTAGCGGCTCCCATCCAAAAACTTTTTTTGCAATTGGTAAATTATAAGAGATTCTTTTGTAATATTTTTAGATCTGCATACTGGGCAATTTGATGAAATTTTCATGTGATTAAATTTTTTTGACAATTGTTTATAGTATTATAACCGTTCTAAATTAAAAAATTACGTGGTGTTACTAAAGCTACTTATTTAATTTGGTAGCCATTAAATCTTTAACAATTTATTATCTAGGGGTTTGCTTTGAGTGAAGAATTAGAGTCTTTTGAAAATATATCCTATGCTAAAACAGTTTATGGGCAAGAAGAAATTGATGCTGTAGTTAAGTGCCTATCAGAATCCACGCAAATGGGTAACTACTCAAGAAAGTTTGAAAGAGAGATTGCAAAACTTTTTAGTAAAGAGCATTGTCTTTATGTTAATTCAGGATCTTCTGCTCTTTTCATTGGAGTTGAAGCATTTAATTTTAATAAGGGAGCAGAAGTAATAACCCCTGCATTAACTTTTGGAACAACAGTTGGCTGCCTATTAAAAAATAGTTTAGTACCTGTATTTGTTGATGTTGAGCCTCTAACTTACTGCATCGATGTTTCTTCTATTGAAAAAGTAATAACAGATAAAACTGTTGCAATTTTAGCTCCAAATTTAATGGGCAACCTTTGTGATTGGCCTAAGATTAGAGAAATAGCTGATAAGCACAATCTTCTTGTAATTGAAGAATAGTGCAGATACACTAGGCGCAACTATTAACGGTGTCTCTTCAGGAGTGTACTCAGATATGAGTATTACTAGTTTTTATGGATCTCACATTATAAATTGCGCTGGAAATGGTGGCGCACTTGCTCTTAATGATAAAAAAATTATTGAAAAAGCCAAGCTTTTAAGGTCATGGGGAAGAAGGTCTTGCCTTCTGAGTCAGAAATTCTGTCTATTGAAAATAGATTTAATGTTCAATTAGATGGAATTGATTATGATGCAAAGTTTGTTTTTGAGACCTCAGGATATAATTTAGAAGGAAGTGAGGTTAAAACTTATTTTACTTTATATTAAAGTGGCATTAAAAGATAATATAATTACTGATGAAGAGATAAAAA
This sequence comes from uncultured Methylophilaceae bacterium, assembly GCA_905182075.1. GTDB lineage: Bacteria > Pseudomonadota > Gammaproteobacteria > Burkholderiales > Methylophilaceae > BACL14. Next base: position 848,985 of record CAJIZS010000001.1, read on the forward strand.
TTACAATCGAATTTTTTTAAAAAACATAATAAATTTTTTTATAACCCACAAGAAACAAAAAATATTAATACTGCTTGGCTCGCTTTTCCAGTTTTAATTAAAGAAGATGCGCCTTTTACTAGAAAAGAGCTTCAAATCTATTTGGAAAAGAGAAACATTCAAACCAGAGTTGTTTTTACTGGTAATATCTTAAGGCAACCTATGATGAAAAATCAAATTTATAAAGTGTTAGATGGAGGTTACCCTAATTCCGATTCAGTTATGAGGAGAGGAATGTTGTTGCCGGTTCATCATGGATTAACTGCTCAGATGATTCAAAGGCTTCACAGCACCATAGATCAATTTATTCGTGAGATTTAAATAATGTCAAAAACCCTTAATAATTTAATTGTTTTAGAATTTGATTTTCAATTTTTGATGAAATGAACAAAGAACACATTGGTATGTTAATACTTATTCTAAAATTTGCAATAAATTTAAAAATTTTAATTTAGGATATGACCCAACACTATAGTACCACAACTTACTCCTAAGTCAGTAAAAAATAATTTTGATAATCACTATGTTAAAAGATTTTCAGAAACGAGGTTAACTGAAAATGACTTTAATAAGCTTATAGGCGCAATAAAATCAAACGGCTACTTATCGATGGTCACTCCATTCGATAATAAGTCTATTAGTTTAATAATAAAGCAAGATATTGATATTCTAAAGGTAGCCAGTTGCTCTTTCACTGATTGGCCGTTGTTAGAAGAGATGGTTCAGCTAGATAAACCAATCATTGCATCAACAGCTGGAGCTTCTAAGAATGATATTGATAGTGTAATTTCTTTCTTTAAAAATAGAGAAAAAGATTTTGCAATTATGCACTGTGTTGCTCAGTACCCCACACCTAATCATAAATTAAATTTATCACAAATTGATTATCTTTCTAATCGCTATCCAGGCACTACAATTGGTTATTCAACCCATGAAGATCCAAGTAACTTTAGTTTTGTTTTAATGGCTGCTGCAAAAGGTGCTAAGATCTTTGAGAAACACATTGGTTTACCTACTGAGATATATCCAATTAATAAGTATTCAGTAACCCCGAATCAATTTGAAAGGTGGATAGAGGCACTTTCGTTGGCCATAACTGTTTGCGGCCATGGTTCTGGGAGAACCCCAATAGATAAAACTGAACAAGATAGCTTGGTTTCATTGAGAAGGGGTATTTTTGCGAATAGGAGAATTAAAAAAGGCGAGACTATTTCGGAAAAAGATATTTATTTTGCGTTTCCTCCATCTAGCAGTCAGTTCACAGCAAATAACTATTCAAAATATTCATCTTTTGTTGCTAAGTCAAATATTGGGTTGGATGAAGCTATTTCCCCTGATAATACTAGTGTTTTAGAACGAAGGGCTATCTTAGAGGGCATCACTAAGGAAGTTAATAAATTAATTACTGAAGCTATTAATTTGGGAGCGAGTGATATTCACAACAAAAAATACTTGATTTTAAAGGTATTAGATATTAAATATTTACTTTAATTAATAGAAATATAGGAACTAATTTTAAATATTTAGACTAATTTTAATGGTCATAATATTTATAAGAAAAAAGAGGAATCGTTTCGTTTAGTTCATGGGGACTTAACGTTAACAATTGACGATAAAGAATTAAATATGAAATTAGGAGAAATTATAACAATTGAAAAAGGAATGGTTCATAAGTTCAGAAGTTTAAAAGGCTCAATTGTCGAAGAAATTTCCGATACACACAATACAAATGATTCATTTTATATTGATGATAAAATAACTAAAAATAAAAATAGGCTATGTATTATAAATTTTTATAAAAATTTATAATAGTTTTAATAGGCATATGAAAAAAATTAGGGTTGCAGATTATGTCGCTTCATTTATAAAGAAAATTGGTGTTGATGTAGTTTTTATGGTTCCTGGTGGCGGGGCAATGTTTTTGAATGATGCGATTCAATCAAAAAAAGACCTTAATTTTATTGCCAATCACAATGAGCAGGCATCTTCAATTTCTGCAGAAGCATATTCAAGAGTAACGGAAAATATTGGAGTTGCTGTTGTAACAACTGGGCCTGGATCTACTAATGCAATCACTGGTGTAGCTGGAGCTTGGATTGAATCTGTTCCTCTAATTATAATATCTGGACAAGTTAAAACATCAGACTTAAAGGCTAAGTCTGGCGTTAGGCAAATGGGCCCCCAAGAAGTTGATATAGTTTCAATCGTTAAACCAATTACGAAGTATGCGGTAACAGTCAAAAATCCAAAAAAAATTAAATATGAGCTAGAAAAAGCTTTTCACCTAGCTACAGAAGGCCGAAAGGGTCCTGTTTGGCTCGATATACCTCTAGACATCCAGGCAGCTCCAATATTTGAAGAGAAGTTAAATGGCTTTAAAGTAAAGTTATTATTAAAAAATAAAAATAGTTTGTTTAATAAGTATCAAGACATAATTGAATTAATTAATAAGTCTGAAAGACCAATTATTTTAGCTGGTCACGGTATTAGATTAGCAAAAACCACCGTATTTCGATTGGGTATAGAACGTAAAGTCGTTTGCATTTTTGGAATGAAAAGAAAGCGGTGCAAGATCATTCAAGTAAATTAAATATTGCTTTCCAATGTTGCACTTAGAGCACCTAATTTTGCAATTCAAAATTCTGACCTTTTGATTTCAATCGGAGCTAGATTAGACAATGTTGTTACCGCCTATAATCATAAAAATTTTGCAAAAAATGCAAAAAAAATTATTGTAGAAAATTGAATTAAATGAATTAAATAAATTTAAATCTAAGATTGATTTTAAAGTAAATCTAGATGCTAAGGTTTTTATTAGTAACCTTAATGATAGTGCCGAAAAAGTAAAAATTAAAAGTTTTACTGACTGGCTTGCTAAATGCAATGATTGGAAAAAAAGATATACGATAAATGACGGAAAAGCATTTACAGAAAGTACGAAAATTAGCCACCTTCAATTAGTAGATATTTTATCAGACCAACTTCCGGAAAAGTCTTTAATTGTTACTGGTAGTTCTGGTTTAGCAATTGAATCATTTTATATGGCATTTAGAAATAAACCGGGACAAAGAGTTTTCTTAACCTCAGGTTTAGGTGCAATGGGTTATGGGCTTCCGGCACTAATTGGTGCTTTGAATGCAAATAAATTTAAAGAAGTGATCTGCATTGAAAGTGACGGTAGTTTTTTGATGAATCTTCAGGAAATATTGACATTGAAAATATCTAAAAAGCCATTTAAACTATTTATATTAAACAACAATGGTTATGCTTCAATCAAGAACACGCAAAAAAATTATTTTGATGGTAGATATATTGCTAGTGGCCCAGAATCAAACTTATTTTTACCGGACGTAACTAAAATCTTTAGTTCAATTGGGATATCAGCTATTAAGGTTAAAAGTCTTAATAACTTGCCTGGGGCTATAGACAAAGTATTAAAAAGTAAAAAATCAATCGTTTGTGATATTTCATTAAAACAAAACGAATCCTTATGGCCAAAGTCTGCCGCAATTCCTCAGAAAAATGGTTCAATGTTATCGATGCCCCTTGAAGATATGTCTCCACTATTATCTAGAAAAAAACTTAAATCTGAGATGATTTATCCACTAAGCCCAGCTTCTAAAAAAATAAAAAATTAAATGATTACCGAATTAAAGTGTAGAGCATGTAGTGAGCAGTTATTTTTACCGCCTTTATTAACATATGAAAATTCCCCTTTATCAGCTCAGAATTTCCACAGCGACCCAAATCAGTTTAATAATAACGTTACTATTGATATATTTCAATGTTCAAAATGTCATTTAATTCAACACATACTCCCTCCTGTAGATTATTACAAAGAAGTAATTCGTGCTGTATCTGTTTCTACTGAAATCAAAAATTTTAAATCCAAGCAGCTTGAACTGTGGATAAATAAAAATAATTTAATCGATAAAAAGTATATCGAAATAGGATGTGGAGCTGGAGATTACTTGGAGGTTGTCCGATCCCTTGGAATGAAAAAAGCATTCGGACTAGAATATTCGGTAAAAAATATATCTGCTTGTAAGTTAAAAGAACTTAATGTTAGCCAAGGTTACCTTGATGATAAGAGCTTAGTAAAGCTAAAAAAATCTAATTTTGATGCATTTGGAATATTTAGTTTTATGGAGCATTGGCCTAATCCGAAAAAGTCTTTAAGTTTGCTTTGTGATTTATTAGCTGAAAATGCACATGGTATTATCGAAGTTCCAAATTTTGAAATGATAAGTAAAAAAGGTCTTTATACTGAGTTTACTGTTGACCATATTTTTTATTTTGATAGAAGTTCCTTGTCACATCTTTTAGAGGCTAGTGGGTTTGAAATTATCTCTATCAAGGCTATTTGGTTTGACTATATTTTATCAGTCGAAGTGAAAAAAAGAGCGCCACTATCTGTAGAGAACTTTAAAAATAAATTTAAATCATTAAATGCAGAAATAAATAGTTATATTGATCGATTTCATGGAAAGGAAGTAGTTGTATGGGGAGCTGGCCACCAATCATTAACTATTATTTCATTATCCGGAATATACGAACGTATTAATTATATTGTTGATTCAGCTGACTTTAAGCAAGATAAGTATACGCCGGGAACTAATATAAAAATTAATCCCCCTCAGTATTTGGAGGAACAAAAACCCGATGCTCTAATTATTATTGCAGCAGGATACTCGGATGAAGTTAAAAATATTATCCTTAATGAGTATAAATTTATTAAAAATATTGCTATTGTTCGCGAAGATAATCTAGAGGTTATTGGTGGCTGACTTAAAGCATTATATTGAACAGGTAAGTAAACTTATTTCAAAAGCGCAAAATGGTTTGCCTGAAGAACTATTTTATTTTATAAGCTCGATTACTCCAATGACAAACGTTGATTTATTAATTAAAGATAATGATAATAGAACTCTTCTAACCTGGAGAAATGATAAGTATTATGGCCCAGGTTGGCATATACCTGGTGGGATAATTAGATTCAAAGAAACTTTTTCAATAAGAATTTCAGAGGTCGCAAAAAACGAACTTGGCATCAAAGTTATTCATGAAGAAAATCCAGTTAGCATAAAAGAATTATTTGCTAAAGACAGGGATGTTCGAGGGCATTTTATATCGCTTCTTTTTAAATGTAACTCTGTTACTCATCCAGATATTAAAAATAAATATATTGATAGTAATCCTCAGAATGGCCAGTGGGCATGGCATGCTAAATCTCCAGACAATCTTATTCACGTTCACGATCCTTATCGTTCATTTATTGATGGGAAGTAAATGAAAAATTACAACATTTCTGATGACCTAGGTTTTATTTGCAGTAATTGTCTACCTGACCTTAAAAGTATCTCAAATAAATCCATTCTAATAACTGGCGGATCTGGTTTTTTTGGAAAATGGTTTATTGAATCAATAGCTTTTGCAAACATTAATTTTTCTCAACATTTTTTTGAGATTCTTCAATAACTAAATCAATATTTTTATTAAATACCCAAAATTTATCTATTTTAATTTTTTGACAATAGTTGAGATAAATTTGTATAAAAAACAAAATATTAAAGGAGATTTTGATTACTTGTTACACATGGCAACTACTACGGCGCATGAAACTTTTAATGGTGAGTTAGATGAAAGTAAAGTAAAAACATTAGAGGTTGGTACGGAAAATATAATTGACTTTGCTATTAAGAATAAAATACCAAAACTTTTGTTTACTTCTTCTGGTGTTATTTATGGGCAGTCAGATAAGATGCATTTGATGGAACAGGATTTTGTTAAATCACCTATTGTAAATAAGGGTACGGGATTAGCACAGGGTAAGATTTTAGCAGAGACAATTATTACCAATCGATGTAGAAGTCATAACATTAACTATAAAATTGCACGGTGCTTTTCATTTGTCGGACCATATCTTCCATTAGATATTCATTATGCAATTGGAAATTTTATCAATGATGCCCGGCAAAATAGACCAATAGTTTTGAGAAGTGAAGGTAAGTCAGTAAGGTCTTACCTATATATTGCGGACACCATAATTTGGTTATTAAAGTTATTGGTTTGTGATGAAGAGGGCGTTTTTAATGTTGGCTCTGAGCGACAAATAACAATTTATGATCTAGCGCATAAGGTGAGAGATATGATTTCACCTTCAAGTGATGTAGTAATAGTGCATAAAGATTTGACAGAGGGTAATTTTACTCGTGACATATATGTTCCAAGTGTATCTAAGATAAAATCTTCTCTAGGAGTTGAGGAGTGGACAAGCCTTGAGGACTCAATTTTAAAAACTGCTAAAACTATTTCTTAAAAAGTTTTGATTCAATTGATTTAGCAAAGTTGCATCTTGATCAAATAAAAGTAATTTTTTTAAGTCCTCAGAGAAGTACCTTAAATTATCACTATCGATTACTAATGAATGATTTTCCTCTAAAGCCATTTCGATTAGATGACTTGCAGCAAAACATGCTAATAATGCCACCCTCCCATTATTTGTTTTATTTTCACCGCTTTTGTGCCACAAATGACCACTCCAAATTACCATCGAGCCCTTAGGCGCAACCATTTTCTTCAATTTATTTCCGTATTTAATTTCATCGGACTCAGTTGGTTTCCTAAGAAACTTGTGCGACCCTGGTACGCAAATAGTTGCACCGTTATTCTCATTATAGTCTTCAACAATAAAGTTAATATTAGCTCGAATTATCCAAGGAGGCAGTGGCAAGGGGACTGAAGAATCTAAGTGAAATTTTTGCTCCTCTCCCTTCGGGGGGATAATATTTCCATGCCAACTGCTAAGGGTGTACTTATCATGTAATGTATTTCTATCAAACAAATCGTTCATTATGCTGCTAACTATTGGTAATGTTAATAATTTACCAAGCTTTTGTGATTTATTTACAAGATTGTAAATTCTTTGAAATTTATTATTAAATCCATAAAAATAGGCATCACCCTTAACTGTTTCATCATTTGCAATTTTGAGTATTGTATCCCTGTAATCATCACATTCCGAGCTAGACATTACGTCGGGAATTACCACATACCCATTTTTATCATAAAAGTTTTTTTTGCTTAAGACGGCGCGCAATCGTCGCCTATAAGTCGATTCCAACTGAATCATTAAATTTTTTAATTAAGAAAAATGACATAATAAAAAATGGAATTAATATTCCTATTTCTATTATTCCCATTAAGTAAATTACCTAGATTACATTTACTTGAAAATTCTTTTATTTTTTCTGGATACCAAACCCGAAGGGAATATAACGATACACTGATTAGATTGAAATAGTTTTTCAAGTTTCTTGTTAAGCCAAGTAAGACTTAAGATTATTATTGTAGGATCTTTTTTTAGAGATTTAAGTAGCTCGGATGAATAACTTTGATTATTTATTTTAAGCCACTCAAAATAGAACTTTATAATTTTATTAAGATTTGTATATGATTTTATTGGTATCATTTGGCTTTATTTTTTTTATTATATTAATTTGTTAGTTTAATTGTTATATGTGTAATTGTCTTAATTTATTAACATTGTAATTTAATTGAAATCTATATCTGTTACAATTTAGTTCAATATGTCAATAGAAGTATTTTAAGAAATTTTAGATAGTAATCAAGCCATTATCTTCAACAATTTCTTCAAGCTCAGCTAAAGCTTTTTCAAAAGATAAATTTGCATATAATTATCTTTCAGAATCTTCTGCGGAATTTCCCTATGGAGAAAAATTCAACAATATTTTAAAAATATGTTGGATGGTGAAATAAGCCCAATTTTAAGAATAAAAATTAATCGTTCATTATGTAATTTTCATTGTATGCATTGCTGCGAAGAGCCATACATGACACGAGATATAAAAAAGCAAACTGGAGTGAAGCTAGATCCAAGACCACAAATGGACCTAGATGATTACAGGGAGTTATCGAAAGAAGCAGATGAAGCTGGTATTTTTCGATTCGTATTAACTGGAGGAGAAGCCCTTTTAGACAAGAATCTAGATCAACTTATAGAGGCAATAGATCCTAAAAAACATTTAGTTATTTTAGATACTAATGGCTGGACATTTGATGAAGAGAAAGCAAAATGGTTTGCTGGAATAGGTGGTTATAAGGTTCAGATATCTTTAGATAGTATGATCGAGGAAGAGCATGATGAGTTTAGAGGAAAAAAAGGGTCATACAATAGAGTTTTGAAAGCCCTAAAAGCCTCTAAAGCAGCAAATTTAGAGCTTCTTATTTCAACATGTATCATTAAAGATAGAGTTTTTTCTGAAGAGTTTGAGAGTCTTTGTAGCTACTGTAAGGATGAGGACATCCCGTTATATGTAACTCTAGCAAAGCCAGTAGGAACAGCTCGCGAACAAGACACATGGGTTTGTACAAAAGAAGACGTTGATCAGCTTAAGTATCTAGAAGATAAGTATGATATTTTTACCCATATGAGTCCATCTTACGGTCAGCCTGGAAGATGTATTACGGTTAAAGGAATCAATACAGTTAATCATGATGGTGAAATTGTTCCTTGTCCTTATATGGATCTTTCTATTGGTAATGTCACAAAAGAGCCGCTCAAAGACATTCTTAGCAGAGGGATGATGAATAGTTGGCTTGGCCCATACAGAGATGAATGTATAATAGGGGAACACATGGAATTTATTGGTTTCCATAATAAATCAGTTCAGGATTATCAGAAAAATGTTAGTCACTTGCTTCCTGTGCCTTATGAACATGGTTTTGGCCTTACTCCAGAGATTACTAATAATGATAATCCACCCAGCCCCCCCAAAGTTACAAAAAAATCCGTTTTCATGCTAAAAGCCATTTAATTTGAAGCAATCATTGAAACTGTTTGATGATTTTGGTCGTCGATATCCTTCTGTTGAGGATAGACTTTTTAGTGATAAACGAAGTTTTTACTATAAATTAGATCAACCGAATGTTGATTATGATTTAATTCTAGAAAGAGCTAAAAAATATAATTTGTGCTCAAAGGATTTAACAAGTTCAGACTTTAAATCTAAAGCAGATTCTTTATTAAATAAATTAAAAGATAATGTTAATTATTCCCCTTTAGTTAACGGAGCTCACATCCCTTTTATATATAATCGATCTAGTAAAAAAGATGATTTAGGGACAACTCTTGAGGAAACTATTCTGCCTGCCTTAAAAAATTCTTTTACCGAAAAATTTCCTGACGCACATTTTAAAGCAGTTCTTCAAAGTAATTCTGAGCTACGTAGCAACATTAAAGTCCACCGAGAATCACGTTATAATAGTTTTTTAGATGATAGTGTTGATGGAGTTATAGGCTGGTATTTTCCGCAAGCATTTCAAGAGTTTGATATAAGCTCCCAGAGATCTCAGATGGCAAAGCTTCCAGAATTAGAAGGCCTAAAGATGTGTTTAAGTGGCGGCATGGATATAGGTGCTGCTGTTATAGGTTGTCCTGAGTTACTTATTAGCAAAGATCATTACACTCCAATTTTATGTATGTCAGCATTTGTGCATTCTGATGAGCGATTAATATTATTACTTAAGTCATATGGGCCGCATATGGAATTTTGGTGTATGACACAAATGCTTTCTAAGACTACAACTCAAGTATCAGAGCAGTGGTCTGGTGGTTTAACTTTGTTCACCAAACTATAATTAAACTAGTTACAAAGACATATACTTAAATTAATTCATTCAAATCTAATATTGTTTTGTAGGTATCAATCTTCCCCCAATCCTGCGTTCCTCCATACCCGAAATTTGCTTTTATAAAGTTTAAATTATTTTCATTAGCTGCGATTCCGTCACTCAGTGTATCCCCAACTAAATAAGAGTTTTTGAATTTTGGATTTTCAGATACTAAAAATGTTAAATATCTTCTAAATGATTTGTCAAAATCTAATATCCAGATTTTATGACCCATTATCTGGTGAGATTTTTATAAACCAAAAAAATTTAAAAGATTCATTGTTGGTTTATGCCTTTTGTTGGTGGCGATTGCTACTTCATCCCCATTATCAATTAGCTTTTCAAGAATATTTGAGGCATTTTTATATGGTTTAGTTTGATAAATTAATTCTTTGTCATACGCATTTTGGAATGACTTAATAAACTCTATTTTTAAGTGAGTTAAATCTTTTCCTAAAATTTCATTAACTGTTGTTGCACCTAGATCAACAATAAGTATTTTTTTAGCATGATTAATTCTTTCAGGAGCTAGAGATAAGGTAATTTTTTCATAGCAACACTTTATGGATGGAGCTGAATCAACAAGCGTTCCATCAAAATCAAAGATCCAGGATTGTGACATATTAAATTTTTATCCAGGCTTTAGTTTTAATACTTTCTTGAATCGCTTCTAGTGTTTTGCAGTTCCATAAAGCATCATCTGAAGTGAGTTTTGCTTGTAAATTACTTAGAATAACTTCATTGAAGTGATCAATTTCTAGATTAAAATGATTTGCTGTTGGAACAATTTCTTCACTCGTACCAGATTTTTCTGTCGTATATTTTATCTTTGCAATCTGATCATCAGGCTGCCAGACAAGCGGACACTTTGCTCGACCAAGTGGCCCAAATACTTCGTATTCTGATCTTCGGGTACATTCAAAACTTATATCAAATGTGGCACGCTTATTATTCCCGAAGTCAATGAATCCAGTAGTGCTTATATCAGCACCATGCTCATTTAATTTTGATTCTGCAAATACACGTATTGGTTTTTGTTCAAAGCACTGTCTTATTGTATGAATTGCATATGGACCTATATCCCAAAGTGCGCCTCCACCATTTTTAATTGCGCGGTTGATTCGGTAAAATCTTGCGGGCTGAATCGGAAAAGAAAACATAGAATGTACATAATTAATATCACCCAATATTTTTGATTTAATAATATCTTGCATTCTATTAAATTGAGGATGAAATGCATACATGAATCCCTCCATGATTTTGACATTATTTTTTTTTGCTTCACTTATTAGTAGCTCGACTTCGGAAGATTTAATTGCCATAGGTTTTTCGATTAGAACATGTTTTTTTGATCTAATTGCTCTTAAAGCTGGCTCGGTATGCTCTTCATTTGCGAGCGGTATATAAATAGCATCGATTCTTTTATGAGTTATTACTTCATCAAAGTTATTGTAGCTTTGAACTTGATCCTCATGGTTTGGGTAGTGCTTTATTAGACAATCTCTGGCAGCTCCTTTTCTTCTACTTGCTATTGCAACTAACTCTCCTTTATTAGAATTAATAATAGCTGGAATTAGTCTCTCATTTACCCTAGCTGCACCCAAGATTCCCCAGCGTATTTTATCCATTTAAATTTTTCCTTTATTTATAATTTTACCGATATGCTCTTCACCTTTTTTTCGAGCTAAATCAATTTGTTTTTGCCGTTCTAGTAAGCTAGATTTTTTTTTATTACTTAATTTATTGTAACAGTAAGGGCAAGAAGTACCTTTCTTATATTGTTCTGATAACATTTCGTCTGGCGACAAAGGATGCCTACATGCGAAGCATTGATTATATTTGCCTTCTTTTAATTTATGCGTAACCGCTACTCGCTGATCAAAAACAAAGCATTCGCCATTCCACAAACTTTTTTCTTTTGATATTTTTTCTAAATATTTTAATATAATCGTCTACACCATCTACTGCGTCAATACCTTTTTCAACTAAGTTTTCATTTTTCACAGCGAATACCACCAGTACAAAACATAGCAATTTTTTTCCCTTTATATTTTTTAATATTTTTTTCGAGAAACTGTGGAAGCTCTCTGAAAGATTTTGTTTTGGGGTTAACTGCGCCCTTAAATGAACCTATATCAACCTCATAGGTATTTCTAGTATCAATTAAAACAACATCAGGATCATTAATAAGCTCATTCCAATCAGCTGGCTTAACATAAGTACCAGAAGAAAATATAGGATCAATATCTGACACCCCTAGCGTCACTATTTCTTTTTTTAACTTAACCTTAAGTCTTTTAAATGGAGGTTTCTCGCTATAAGAAAATTTATACTCAAGGCCAACTAGTCTCTCATCTTTTTGAAGGTAATCAAGGGATTTCATAATGCTGTCATTATCACCAGAAATCGTTCCATTAACTCCCTCTTTAGCTAATAATAAAGTACCTCTAATATTGAGTGATTCTAAAAATATTTTAAGAGGGCCTTGAATTTCTTCAAAATCATCTAGACGAGTAAACTTATATAAAGCGCAAATAGTGAGCATATTTCACAAATGAAAAAGTAGTGTGTTAATTTTACTAGCCAGTTGTATTATTTTTTTACTATTTAACCTTTTAAATAAAGATTAAAACTACATTAGGGCTCCACTATTCTTAATACTGACAAGTGTATAATATTTTTCTTTTGCTCGATGAGCATCGATAATTCATCTTTCAAAAGAAGAGGCAGGTGGTTTTTATGCAATCCATAAAGATAGGCCTTTTTTTAACGACTTAGTGACCTTTATGACCTCAGGCCCCGTCATGATACAGGCTCTTGAAGGCGATAATGCCGTTTTAAAGAACCGAAAGCTTATGGGCGCCACTAATCCTCAAGAAGCAGATGCAGGAACTATTAGAGCTGATTTTGCAGAATCCTTAGATGAGAATGCAGTGCATGGTTCTGATAGTGTTGAAAATGCTAAAATTGAGATTGAATACTTTTTTGGCTAATACTATTTTATTGGATAATCTGCTGGAGCTTAATTGTAATCAACTAACCGAATATTTGGAAAAATTCGGTCATAAGCCCTATCGCGCCAAACAATTGATGCGATGGATTTATCAATCTAGGGTAGGTGATTTTGATCAAATGACTGATATTGCTAAATCCTTTAGGCAAACATTAAATGAGAATGCATGTGTTTCAATCCCAAAAATTACCTTTGACCATATCTCAACTGATGGAACAAGGAAGTGGCTACTTAAATTTATAGATGGGTCTGAAGTAGAAACAGTTTTTATACCAGATAATGACAGAGGAACTTTATGTGTTTCAAGCCAAGTGGGCTGTACTCTTAATTGTACATTTTGTCATACAGGCACACAAAAATTAGTCAGAAACTTAACTGCCCAGGAAATAATTGCTCAAGTTATTGTCGCCAAAGATTGTTTAAATGAATGGAATCCAGAACCAAGACAAATCACTAATGTAGTAATGATGGGTATGGGTGAGCCCTTATATAATTTTGAAAATGTTCGGGATGGCATAAATACTATGTCGGATGATGCTGGATTATCCATATCAAAAGGAAGAATAACTCTATCGACGTCTGGAATTGTTCCATTGATAAAATCAGTAAGAGAAGATTGCCCGGTATCCCTAGCAATTTCTCTTCACGCACCTAATGATATGTTAAGGGATGAACTTGTCCCTATTAATAAAAGATACCCTTTGAAGGACCTCATAGCCTCTTGTCAGCGATATTTAGAAAAAGCACCTAGAGACTTTATAACATTTGAATATGTAATGCTAAGCGGTGTTAATGACTCAATTGTTCATGGCAAATGATATCTGACATGGACCTGAAATGGATTTAATTTAATACCTTTTAACGCATTTATAATTGTGTTTATAAATGCTCGGAACGTAAAGTAATTTTAGAATTTAAAAGGGTGCTTACTGATGCAGACATTATCACAACTATTAGAAAAACTAGGGGAGACGATATAGATGCGGCATGCGGTCAATTAGCTGGACAAGTTCAAGATAAGACTAGAATAACGCAAAATATTAAACTGATAAAAGCTTAAATGATTAAAAAAAATACAACGCAGGTCAAAGTTGGGCAGATTGCTATTGGGGGAGGTGCGCCCATTGTTATCCAGTCAATGACAAATACAGATACATCAGATCGTAATGGAACTGTTAAGCAGATTTATGAGCTCTGGAAGGCCGGATCAGAAATTGTTCGGATTACAGTTAATGACGAAGATTCAGCAAAACAGGTTCCTTACATTAAAAAAGACCTGATTGGTATGGGTTGTAATGCACCAATCGTAGGCGATTTTCATTTTAATGGGCATAAACTTTTAAAAAATTATCCGGATTGTGCAAAAGCTCTTGACAAATACCGAATAAACCCAGGAAATGTTGGAAGAGGGCTAAAGAGAGACGAGCAATTTGCAACCATGATTAAGATTGCAATTGAATATAATAAGCCCATCAGAATTGGAGTTAACTGGGGTAGTTTAGACCAAGATTTACTTAAAGTAATGATGGATGCAAATGCTTTATCAGAGACGCCAATGGAATCAAATAGTGTGATGAAGGAGGCATTAATTCAGTCAGTTATCGAGAGCGCTGAAGTTGCACAAAACCTTGGAATCTCTAAAGACAAGATTATTGTTTCATGTAAGGTTAGTGACGTTCAGGACCTTATAGAAGTTTATTCTAAATTATCAAAAAGGTGCAGCTATCCTTTGCACTTAGGTCTTACGGAAGCAGGTATAGGATCGAAAGGGATTGTAGCATCAGCAGTATCAATAGGTTATTTATTGCAGCATGGGATCGGCGATACAATAAGGATATCATTAACTCCTGCACCAAATGAGCCAAGGAAGAATGAAGTTATTGTTGCTCAAGAGCTTCTTCAAACAATGGGTATTAGATCGTTTATGCCCTTGGTTATATCATGCCCGGGTTGTGGAAGAACAACTTCAACTTATTTTCAAGAATTGGCAGGAAATATACAGAACTATCTTAGGGAAGAGATGCCCAATTGGAGAGAAAAGTATACTGGTGTAGAGGAAATGAGTGTTGCTGTTATGGGTTGCGTAGTTAATGGCCCAGGAGAATCAAAAATGGCAAATTTAGGAATTAGTCTACCTGGAACAGGGGAGACTCCAGTGGCACCTGTTTATGAGAACGGACTTAAAACTGTTACCTTAAAAGGTGATAATATCATTAATGAATTTAAAGAAATTATTGATAAATCTAAAATTTCCAGTTATCAAAAATATAAAATGACAAAAAAATTTCAATCAATTAAGGGTTTTTATGATGTACTTCCAGAGCGTCAGAAATTCTGGCGGTTTTTTGAAGGTAAAATATTAGCATTGCTAGATCAATATTACTACGAGGAAATTGGTTTACCCATTGTGGAAGAAACGGCATTATTCGAAAAAAGTGTCGGCTCTCATACTGATATTGTTGAGAAAGAAATGTATAGCTGGGAAGATAAGCTTAATGAAAATCGCTTAACCCTAAGGCCAGAAGGTACTGCAGGCTGCGTTAGAGCATTAATACAAAATAATTTAGCATACAATGGTCCTATAAAGCTTTTTTACCGCGGTCCAATGTTTCGTCATGAAAATGTTCAAAAAGGGCGACAGAGGCAATTTAATCAATTTGGGGTTGAAGCATTTGGGCTACCTTCGTTTTATGTCGATGCAGAGCAAATTATATTTTTAAACCGCTTGTGGGCTGAATTAGGTTTAAAAAATATTACCCTTGAATTAAACTCAATTGGTGACAGTGAAGACAGGGTTATTTATAAAAAAAAATTAGTCGATTACTTTAAAAGAAATCAAAATTTATTGGATGCAGATGCCTTAAAAAGAATTGAAACAAATCCACTAAGAATTCTTGATAGTAAAAATCCCAAAATGCAAGATTTGTTAAGTAAAGCACCCAAAATTATTGATTATTTATCTAAGGACGCTAAAGATCATTTCGATGGTCTTTGTGCTTTATTAAGTGAAAATAATATCAGCTATAAAATAAACAATAGGCTGGTAAGAGGCCTAGATTATTATAATAGGACGGTTTTTGAGTGGATAACTAAAGATTTAGGAAGTCAAAGTGCTGTAGCAGGCGGAGGTAGGTATGATCTTTTAGTTGAGAATCTGGGAGGAAGTAAAACTTTTGCTTGTGGTTTTGGTATAGGGATTGAGAGAATAATTTTATTATTAGAGGGCAACCCCTCATTAATAAATGCCAATCCAGATATTTATATTATTAATTTAGGTGGCAAAGCAAAAGTATTTGCTTTTAGTATTTCTGAAGCGTTAAGGGAAAGCGGTTTAAAAGTAGCTTTAAATATGGATGAAAGTAGCTTTAAATCTCAAATGAAAAAAGCAGATAAAAGTGGCGCTGATATTGCTATTATTCTGGGCGAGGAAGAGATCGCTAATAAAACTGGCGGAGTAAAGTATCTCCGAAAAGAACATCCGCAAGAAACTGTTGTCCAAAATAAATTGGCTGACTTATTAAATACATTTTTTATTGATTGAGGCACACCCGTGGCAGAAGAGCGTACTGAAGAAGAGTTAATCGAAGCATTAAAAATTTGGTGGCAAGAGAATGGTTTTGTTGGCGAGTCTGGAAGTGGTAAAAGTTTAACCGCGCTTTCTATTATTCAATTACTGTCATCTCAATTATCAATGAATGGATCTATTCACTTTAACGGTGAAAATTTATGTGAACTGAGTTCTAATGAAATGAGAAAAAAGCGCGGTAAAGATATCTCAATGATTTTTCAAGAGCCAATGACCGCGCTGAACCCGGTTCAGACTATTGGAGATCAGGTTGCAGAAACAATCACCATTCATAGAAGACCTCAAAAGATGAAGTTAATGAAGTATTGCTTTAGTATTATCTTAGATGAAAGTAGGTTTAAAGTTATCCCAGATGAACTTTCTGGGGGTCAGAGGCAAAGAATAAGTGGATTGCAATGGCTATGTCATGTGAACCCAGACTTTTGATTGCGGATGAGCCGACAACTGCGCTTGATGTGACTGTTCAGGCTCAGAATTCTTAACTGTTAGATGACCTCAAAAGTAAGTTAAATATGTCTATGTTATTTATTACTCATGATTTTGGTGTTGTTGAGGATGTTGCGGATGATGTAGTTGTTATGTTTCAAGTGAAGCTTTTTGTGGTGGCAATGGTATTTTATCTAAGCCAAAACACCTTAAGGCAAGAAGATACTGTAGTCTGGGTATTAATAGTGATTGTAAAACCTATTGATTATGTTCAGCTAAATTTAGCAATGGAGAAGTTATGAAAGAATTGTTAATAGCAAAAAATTTATCAAAACAATATATAAAACTGTATTAATTTACCTCTTTAGCTTTTCTATTTCTCCTGAGGATATTAATCTGTTAGCATCACCAAGGGATCTACAGTTGCTGTAGTTGGAGAGTCGGGAAGTGGTAAATCAACCCTTGCCAAAAGTTTAATTAGATTGATAGAGCTTGATACTGGCGAAATAGAATTTATTGGAAAAAATATATTAACGCTTCAGGGTAAAGACGCTTAAAGATATTAGAAAAAATATACAGATGGTCTTTCAGGATCCATATGCTTCATTAAATCCTCGCATGAAAGTTTTTGATATTATTGGGTATGGAAAAACTGTCTTCATTATAAAGGCAGCTCATTACGTGAAAAAAAAATTAAAAGTATTATTAATAGTGATGGATCAAAGCTTAACATGAAATTTAAATATCCCCATGAATTTTCTGGAGGTCAAAGACAAAGAATCTCTATTGCAAGAGCATTAACGCAGCCGGAATTGATAATTTGTGATGAACCAGTTTCAGCTTTAGATGTATCAGTTCAAGCACCAAATAATTCAATTACTTAAAGATCTCCAAAAAGAGTATGGATTGACTTATTTATTCATTACGCATGATTTAAGAATTGTAAGGTATATAGCTGACCATGTGATAGTAATGAAGCAGGGTAAATTAATTGAACAAGGAAAAACTGATATAATTTTTAAAAATCCAAAAAGTAAATATACAAAAGAATTGCTTGCATCCATACCCGGAAACATAAAAAAAAGGAAAAAAAATGGCAGCTGATACAGAAGAGCAGCAGGAAGAACTAATAAAAAAGTTTTTGATTGATCACAAGGCTAAGATAATAATTGTATTAGTATTAATTTTTACTTTTATTATTGGCCGTAACTTTTATACAAGTAATCAGGTTTCTAAAAGTGAAGCAGCATCTCAAATGTATCAAGAAATATTAATTGAGAGCGAAGAAAATTCCGATGTTATTAGTGCGAAAGTTAAACTAATCAAGGACAAGCATTCCAAAACTCCATATGCTGCAAGGTCAGCTATTTACTTTGCTAAGATACTATCAAAAAATAATAAAATAAATGAATCAATAAATGAGTTCAAGTGGTGCATCTAAGTTTTCATTAGATGATAACAATAAGATCAATGGCAAATTTCTTTTTAGCTAATCAGTATCTAGGTGAAAAAAAATTTGTAGAAGCCCTAGCTACATCAAGTAAAATATGATGCAGCTACTACTTACGGACCTGGAACTTATTTGGTACTAGCAAGTGCTGCTAATGGAAATAATGATTCAGCAATTGGTTCCTATCAAAAAGCCTTAGATTATTTTGGAGGCCAGGGAGAGCTCTATAAGGTTATTCAGAATAAAAAAGATGCTCTCTCTCCATGAAATATTTGCCATTAGGGCTTTGCCTTTTTCTTGTGAGCTGCTTTATTGGTCCCGTCGAAGATTTATATGAGCAAGTAGAAGATACTTATTTTTCTGAAGTTAACTCAATTACTCCAAAAGAACTGGGTATTATTAATCCTCTATTATCCCTAGGTTTAATATGGAATGCTAATGTTGGAAATCATAATGGTGCCGATTTCAGTTTAGTAGCTTTCGATGAGTTTTTTGTTGCCGCGACTAGTGACGGAACAATAAAAAAATATGAGTCTTTTACAGGAAAAGTTATTTGGGAAAAAAATATTGGTACTAATATCTCAATCGGTATTGGTGGTAATTCAGAAAACTTACTCATAGTTTCCGAAGATGGCTATTTATGGTGTCTCGATGGAAAAGGAGACCCATTATGGAAAGTATTTTTAAATGGTGAGGTTTTTGTTTCTCCCATTATTCACAATTCTAAAATTTTTGTTCGTATAGGGAATTATGAGATTTTAGGCATCGATGTGAAAGAAGGAGTTATTCAGTGGAGATTTAATAAGCCCGCGCCGCCATTAACACTAAGGAAAACTTCACAATTAGTATTAGCTGATAATGTTTTGTATGCAGGCTTCCCAGCAGGTAAGTTAGTTGCCATTCATGCTGACTCAGGCGGGTATCTTTGGGAATCAAATGTATCAAAGGTTAAAGGTATAACAGAAATAGAGCGCTTGAATGAGGTGGTTAGTAAGCCCGTAATTAATGAAGGGACTATTTATGCTGCATCAACTAACGGAAGTATATCTTCCATTGACCGTCGAAATGGTCGATTGATGTGGACAAGAGATTTATCAAGTAATAAAAATATTCAGTTTAATGGATACGATATATTCGTTTCAGATAAATCAGGCTCTGTTTTTTCATTAAATAAGAATAATGGCAGTACAAATTGGCGTTTAGACGACCTTCAGTATCGAAAAATAACTTCTGGAGTCATGTTAAGCGACTATTTTATTGAGGCTGATTTTGATGGGTTTGTACATGTAATTGATAGCGAAAGTGGATTGATTGTTGGTAGGTCTCAAATTGTAAGTGGAGTTAATATTTTAGATTCACTTATTGTTATTGAGGATAAGTATATTTTGGTAATGAGTGGTGAAGGCGAAGTATTTCTTATTAAATCTGATGAAATAACCCAAGTTGCCCCAGAGGATAAAAGCTTTGGTTCCAACGAAGAAAAAATTCTTGAAATAGAAGTAGAAGCAATGGATAGCGCCGATGAATTAGATAGGATTTATTAGTGAAAAATATAGTTATTGTGGGTCGCCCAAACGTAGGTAAGTCTAGTTTATTTAATCGATTAACAAAGACCAGAGATGCAATTGTTGCAGATATGCCAGGTCTAACTCGTGACCGCCATTATGGAAAATTAAGTATCCTGGATAACACTTTTATATTAGTCGATACTGGTGGTTTTGAACCAACTAAAAAGACTGGAATTCCAAAAAAAATGGCAACTCAAACAATGTTAGCGATTGATGAAAGTGACATTATTTTATTTGTAGTAGATGTCCGGACAGGCTTACACCCAATGGACCAATATATTGCTGACATAATACGAAAAAATGATAAGCAAAAAATTCTAGTTGTGAATAAGGCTGAAGGTATTCTTGAGTCGAAGGCATTTTCTGAATTTTATACCTTTGGTTTTAAGGACATTATTAAGGTTTCTTCAGCTCATGGAGAAGGTATAAGTCTTCTTAAAGATTTACTGATTATGGATTCTGTTTTATCTGACTCAGATGACTCTGATGTTGAAATTAATGCAGAAACTAGGATCGCAATAGTTGGAAGACCTAATGTTGGTAAATCAACTCTGATTAATTCATTGTTAGGCGAAGATAGATTTATTGCTTTCGATGAGCCAGGAACGACTAGAGATGCTGTTTCTACAGATTTTTCTTGGGGTAAAGATCATTTTATAATAACCGATACTGCGGGCGTTAGAAAAAAAGGTAAGGTTTTTGAGACTGTAGAAAAATTTTCTGTTATTAAGACACTAAATGCTATTGCAAAGTCTAATGTTGTGGTTTTAGTTGTAGACGCTAAGGATGGTATTTCAGCTCAGGATATGCATATTTTAGGGTTTATAATTGAGGCAGGAAGGTCATTAGTTATTGCGCTTAACAAATGGGACGCACTTTCTCCATATAGTCGAGATGCTCTGAAGCAGCAGATCGATAAGAAGTTGCCCTTTGTTAATTTTGCAGAAAAAATATTTATTTCAGCGCTTAATCAAACAGGATTCTCAGAGCTAATTAAATCAATTATTAAGGCTCGAAAGTCTTCTGAAGTTAAGTTCACAACTTCACAATTAAACTTGGTGCTAGAAAATGCATTAATAAGCCATTTACCTAAACAGTTAAAGGAATTAGGCCAAAAATGAAATATGCGCATCAGGGAGGTATGAATCCACCAACAATAATTATCCACGGAAACCATTTGTCTGAAGTCAGAAAGGATTATATAAGGTTCTTGGAATCTTTCTTTCGAAAAGCCTTTGATTTAATCGGCTCCCCTTTAAGAATTCAGTTGCAAAATTCAGATAATCCATTTGATAGGGAGAAACTTAGTAGGCCAGTAAAAACTGGTTTGGTCACGAGGAGAAGGGTCGAGGATGCTTTTAGAAAAAAAATGAAATCAAAAAAACTTAATACTTAGTCATAAAGGCTATCCCAAAACTTCCACCACTCTCTTTTGTTCTGCTTTATTTTTTGTTGATCAAAATCACTATTTGGAAAATTTAAAGCAAGTATTCTTTCGGCATCATTTTGAAGATCTGTTATACCCATATTTTCATACCCACTTATCAGTATAACCAATGCTTCTTCCTGGTGAGCGGTTTGTGGGTAGTTATCAAGAACATATTGAGAGCGATTAATAGCTGCAACATATGCATTTATTTTCATATAATACCTAGCTACAAAGAGTTCATGCTCAGCTATTTTATTCATAAGGTAAGTCATTCTATTAACAGCATCATCGTAATATTTACTATTTGGGTAAAGGGTTATTAGTTCCTTTAATGCATCAAAACTAACTTTAAGTTGATTTACATCACGATCACTTATGTCCTGCTTTGTCAGTTTATTAAAAATACCTCTATCCGCAAAGGTAACGATACCTTTAAGGTAATATGCGTAATCAATTGTTGGGTGATTTGGATGAACTCTAATAAATTTATTGAGCATAGCGGTAGATTCTACTATTTTGCTAAATTTGTAATAAGCAAACGCAAGATTAAGTTTAAATTGAGGAGCTAAAGGTGAGTTTGGAAATCTTTGCTCTCCTTTTTCTAAAACTGAAATTGCTCTTATCCAGTCCTTATTGTCAGAGTAGGTTGTGGCCTTTAACAGAACCCAACCTGGAGTTTGCCCTGTTGTTTCATCAAACTCAGTAGGCTCTCCAAAAATAAAACAACCTGAAAGTAATGCTGATAAGATTATGCTAAGTAAATATTTCATGTGTAGACTTATAAAAGTAATAACTGAGGAAATTATACCTGATGGCTGACATTAAAAAAGAATTTATAGTTCCGGATTCATATTCTGGAAAAAGAGCTGATATTGTTGCTCAAGCTTTAATGCCAGAATACTCTAGAGTTAGGATCCAGAACTCAATGAAAGATGGTTTTATTCTATGTAATAATCAAAAAATTTCACCTAAAGAAAAACTTATTGGTGGAGAGTTACTTTGTATTGTGATTCAAGCTCAAGAAAGTGAAGATCAATTTAATCCAGAAGAAATTTCTTTGAATGTAATTTACGAGGATGATGAAACTCCAGTAACTATTTTCCCTGGTATGGTTGCCTCAGTTGATATTATTCGTGGCAATCGATCAATTCTTGAATTATTTTTCATTACCCGGGTAATAAGTCTTTAGCAAGAGGAGGGATTGTGCATCGCTTAGATAAAAATACTTCTGGATTAATGGTTGTAGCAAAAAATGAAATTACGCAATTAAATTTAGTAAATCAACTTCAGTCAAAAAAAGTTTATCGAGAGTACAAGGCAGTTGTTTGGGGACAGTACCTTGTAATTTTGCAGACAAAATAGAGGTAAGAAAAATTCGTGGTATTAATCATATTAATGGTAAGGGCGAAAGTTTTCTTAAAATTCGTATGGCGTCTTAATTGAAACAGGAAGAACTCATCAAATTAGGGTTCATCTTGCCTCAAAGAATTTACCTATTATTGGAGATTCAACATACAACTCAAGAAAAAAGATTGCTAAAAACTCATTACGGAAAAATTAAGAGATTTGACTACTAGCTTTCCAAGGCAAGCTCTTCATGCAAGCTCTCTTGGGTCAATTACAAGAATACTGAAATTAAATTAATCGATGATAAAAAAATAGAATCCATTATTACTAAAAACAAAGATTCAGATACTCTAAATTACTGGTTTAAAACCAATAAATATGATTCTCTAAGATTCATTGTTAAAGCCCCAGCTTATAAAGAAAACTATACATTGAAATTTAAAGAAATGGACAAAGATTCGTTAGTAATTAAAGCCATTCAAACGATAAGAATAAATGGGTTTAGTTCTAAAGCTTTTAGCTCATTCAATTTAAGTGATTCCTGCGGAGACACCATAGGCGATGTAAGTAAAAATATTAATAAATTGAATAGTTACCTACCAGCTAATCCAAAATGGCTAAATCAAACCCACTCTAACAAAGTGATAAAACTGCCCAGCGAACATGATGGTGGTGATGCATCTTACACATACTATAAAAATACAGTTTGTGCTATTCAAACAGCAGATTGCTTGCCTATACTTTTAACTGATACCTTCGGGCGCTCTGTCGCAGCAATTCATGCCGGCTGGAAGGGTATGGCCTTTGGTATCATTGAAAATACATTCAAAAAAATGGGCATAGGTTCTGAAGCAATTGTTTGGTTAGGCCCGTGTATAAGTAAGAGAAATTTTGAAGTTGGGTTAGATGTCTATGATATTTTTATTAAAAGAGATCCAAGAACTTCAATTTGCTTTAATTATAAAGACTTTGATCCATTTAATTTTGATCTTATTTTAGCTGCAAAAATTAAATTAAAAAATCTTGGGGTGGTAAATATATCAACGATAAGTAATGCATGCACATTTGATGACTCTGATAAATTCTTTTCTTATAGGAGGGATGGAGTTACTGGTCGAATGGCTTCGCTGATATGGATTGAAAGTTAACTCTATTCAACCAGCTATTAACAATTTATACTATCGAATTATTTTTATTACTTTGGAAAATTAATGGTACTTTTTTGGATTATTGGAACTTGCCTTGCAGGTGCATTCTTAAGCTTATTATTAGCTTTTCTATTTTTTAAAAAGGCTAACGTCAACATTGTTACGAATATGGTAAGTTTATCCGTAGGAACTATGCTTGGTGCCGTCTTTCTTGAAATACTCCCTCATGCACTAGACCAAGCCACCGACTCACATGACACTATGTTTATAGTATTAATTGGTTTACTAGTATTTTTCTCCTTAGAAAAGTTATTAATTTGGCGTCATTGTCACGGAGATCATTGTGAAACTCATTCACATGACACACAACTTAAAAACAACAAAAGTGGAAGTCTCGTTCTAATAGGTGATTTATCGCATAACTTTATAGATGGAATACTTATATCTAGCGCATTCATATATGAATTTGAATTAGGATTAGTTACTGCTTTAGCGATTTATGCTCATCAAATACCACAGGAGATGGGGAATATATCCATATTTGTGAATAAAGGTCTTAAAAAAAATAAAGCCATCTTGTTAAATGTTATTGCAAATATCACAATGACTATAGGGGCTGTAATCACATATATTTTAATTGATTCCGCTGGCGAAATACTTCCTGTTTTGTTAGCCTTTACAGCATCGAACTTGATATATGTTGCTATATCTGACCTTATTCCAGGATTGCATAAAAGAACTGAAATAAAAGAGTCAACAATGCAAATTGCTATGATTCTTATAGGCGTAATGATTGTTTACTTTTTCCATACCTTCTTGCATTAAGCATATTATAAATTTATGACTTATATTTTGGAGCATTTTCATACAAAGGAAAATAACAAATGACAGTAATAACTCGATTTGCTCCCAGTCCAACTGGCTACCTTCACATTGGCGGAATTAGGACAGCTTTATTTTCATGGGCTTTTGCAAAAAAAAATAAAGGAAAATTTTTCTTACGTATTGAAGACACTGATCTAGACAGATCAACTCCAGAAGCTATAGATGTAATTAAGGATGGGATGAGCTGGCTTAACCTTGATTATGATGGTGATATTATTTATCAAACTCAAAGGCAAGATCAATATAAAAAATTTATCAATTATTTACTTGACAATGGAATGGCTTATTATTGCTATGCTTCAAAAGAAGAGCTAGATAATTTAAGAGCTATCCAGGTTGAAAAAGGGTTAAAGCCAAAATATGATGGGCGCTGGAGACCTGAAGTCGGAAAAGATTTACCTAATGCTCCTAAAGATAGAAATCCGGTTATCAGATTTAAAAATCCATCTACAGGAAAAGTAACCTGGAAAGATTTGGTTAAGAGTCACATTACTTTTGACAATAAGGTTTGATGATTTAATAATTTTAAGGTCTGATGGTTCTCCAACATATAATTTTTGTGTTGTTATTGATGACTGGCAAATGAAGGTAACTCATGTTATTCGTGGGGACGACCATATTAACAATACACCTAGGCAAATTAATCTTTTAAATGCATTAGAAGCACCTATACCGAACTATGCGCATCTGTCTATGATTCATGGAGCAGATGGCCAGAAACTTTCAAAAAGACACGGGGCAATAAGTGTTACTAGTTACAGGGATGATGGCTATTTACCAGAGGCAATTAATAATTATTTGGCTCGATTAGGCTGGAGTCACGGTGATGATGAAATTTTACATAGAGCCAGTTTTGTGACTGGTTTGATTTTGAGCATATACTTCCTCTCCGCACAATTTGATATTGAAAAACTTAATTGGCTTAATTCACATTATATAAAACAATCTGATACGTCTGAGCTTGTAACATATTCTAAAGAAAATTCCTAATTTAGCTAAAGTTGACTTCCATACGCAAAAGTCTATGTTAACTTGGAGCTAGAGAGTTATATAAAGATCCGTGAAAACGAATTTAAATGACTTTCATTAAAAATATTCGATTATTTTTTCAATAAACCTTGCTTCAACGATGAACTTATGAAGATATACTTTAATGAAGATTCTCGGTAGGCTTATAAAAATATTTACCGATAAGCTTACGGAAATAGTGTGGTCAGATGAAGGTCTAAATCAATATTTAAAAGAATTTGTTAAGAATAATGAAATTAAGTTTCCTCAAATAGCAATGCCTTTGAGAATTATATTGACAGGTACTGACCATACACCGAGTGTTGGGAGTATAATCTTCCTTTTAGGTCTAGATGAATTTAAATCTAGAGTTAAGAATTACCTTTAATTAATTACTTTTAACAAACTTTAATTTATGTCTCTACAAGATCAATTTTTAAATGAATTAATAAGGGATCAAATATCAGTATCAATTTATCTTTTGAATGGAATAAAGCTTCAAGGCCAGATAGAGTCATTCGATCAATTTGTAATTTACTTAAAAGAGATGACAATATGCAGTTAGTCTATAAACATTCAATATCTACAATTGTACCTAGCCAAAAAATCAATCTCAATGATTCGTAAAGATATTTATGCTTGAAAGGCCGAAGCAAGGAGATAAGGCTATTTTAGTAAGCCTGAATTTTATGGGTAAGAATCATCATGAAAATACTGAAGAACTTATTCAGCTCGCTACAAGCGCTGGCTTTGAAGTCGCTGAATTAATCCAAAGTAATAGATCAAAACCTGATTCAAAATATTTTATGGGTTCTGGAAAAGCAAAAGAATTAATTCAAATTAAATGAGCCTAGATATCAGATTTTCAATCATGAGCTAACTGCTTCTCAAGAAAGAAATATTGAAAAATTAACGGAGATGAGGGTGTTTGATCGAACAGCTTTAATCTTATATATTTTTTCTTTGAGGGCTAAGAGTTACGAAGGTAAGCTTCAGGTTGAACTAGCACATTTAGATCATCTGTCTTCTCGACTAACAAGAGGTTGGAGTCATCTTGAGAGGCAGAAGGGAGGTATTGGAGTTAGGGGTGGACCAGGAGAAAAGCAAATTGAGTTAGATAAGCGAATGCTTGGTTTAAGAATAAAGCAGCTTAAGGAGAAATTAGTAAAGCTTGATCGGCAAAGGGGAATGCAACGAAGAGCCAGAAGAAGATCAAAAGCTCTAACAGTTTCGATAGTTGGGTATACCAATGCCGGTAAGTCCACTCTTTTTAACACCTTAACCCATGAAAATAATTTATCAGAAGATAAGTTATTTGCAACCCTTGACACGACGTCAAGAAAACTTTTTATAGAACCAGGACATAGCATTGTAGTATCAGATACAGTAGGCTTTATTAAAGATCTTCCGACAACTTTAATCGAAGCATTTAAGTCCACATTGGAAGAAGCAACTGATTCTGACTTACTTTTACATGTTGTTGATATAAGTGAAAATAATTTGAGCTAATAGTAAGTGGATAAGATTTTAAAAGAAATTGATAAAAAAATTCCTCAAATATTAATTTTAAATCAAATTGATAAAATTAATATAAATGAAAGCTATGATCGTGATGAATATGGTAGAATTAATCGCGTTCAATTATCAGCAATTAAAGGTGATGGGATTGAATTTTTAAAGAAAGCAATTGTCGAATTCAGTCAAGAGTTCATAAATCAACGAAACGGAAAATATGCAAAAATTAATTAGAAGAGTATTTATAAAGTCGCCGCTTGGCGCAAATAATGATGGGCCACCAGATTTAGATGAAATGTTTAAGGATCTAAAGAATAAGGTTGATAACTTATTTACAACAAATCCCAGGAATACAAACGGATCTGGTGGTAATCAAAAGCCAACGAACATAAATGATGGGCCGGGCATTAAGATACTGCCAATTTTTATTATTGTTTTCTTAATATGGATGGTTACAGGGTTTTATATCGTTGATCAGGGTTCAAGGGGCGTTGTATTAAGGTTTGGTGAATATTACGAAGAAACACAACCTGGGCCTAGATGGCATATTCCGTATCCTAGAGAAACTGCTGAAGTTGTTAATCAAGAGCAAGTTAGGACAATAGAGGTTGGTTATAGATCTGGCGGCGGCGGCACTTCACAAGAGCTTAGGGAGTCTTTGATGCTAACTGGTGATGAAAATATTGTTGATATCGACTTTGTTGTTCAATAATAATTTACCAAATAAGATTTTATTTTTAATAATCGTGCTGCAGATTCCTCTGTTCGAGGTGCTTCAGAAACAGCTATTAGAGAGATTGTTGGTAAAAGTAAAATGGATTTTGTTTTGTATGAAGGGCGAGAAGAGATTGCAGTAAAAACAAAGGAATTGATGCAAGATATTTTAGACCTCTACAAAACTGGTATTAATATAACTAGTGTAACAATGCAGAATGCTCAACCTCCTGAGCAAGTTCAAGCATCTTTTGATGATGCGGTTAAAGCGGGCAACGCGCCCCACAAAGATATATTAATGAAGCTCGGGCTTATGCAAATGATATTGTCCCTAAGGCTCGTGGCAATTACTCCTTTAATTGCTGAAGCTGATGGTTACAAAGTTTCGGTTGAAAATGAATCCTTAGGTAATGCTAGTCGTTTCAGTCAAATACTAGCTGAGTATCTTCGTGCTCCAGAGGTTACAAAAAATAGATTATTTTTGGAAGCCCAAGAGCAGATTATGTCTTCAGTATCTAAGGTCATTGTTGATCAAAAAGGCTCTAATAGTCTCATATACCTACCTCTTGATAAACTCATTAATAAATCAAGTAGCTCTCTTAACAATAACCAACTAGACAAAAGTCAGGCTTCTAGTGAAGCAATTAATTCTAGTGGCTCAGTAAGAGATGCAGTTAATTCAATTACAGACCGTTCTCGAGGCACATTTCGTGCTCGCGACCGTGATGTCAGATAGGGAAAAAAATGAAAAAATTATCTTCAATTCTAATTATAATTATACCAATTCTAGTTATTTTAAGTCTCTCAACTTTTACAGTTGACCAAAGAGAACATGCTCTTGTTTTCCGTTTAGGGGAAATCGTATCCGTTAAAGATAAGCCTGGTCTTTATTTTAAGGCACCTCTTGTAGACAACGTACGCTTTTTTGATAAACGTATATTGACTTATAATTCAACACAACCTGATAGGTTTATAACGAGCGAAAAGAAAAATGTACTTGTCGATTCTTACATTAAGTGGCGCATTATAGACCCAGCTAAATATTACGTGTCAGTTAATGGAGATGAGCAACAAGCAGAAAGAAGGTTGACTCAAACTGTAAATGACGGGCTTCGTGCCGAATTTGGTAAAAGAACAATTCAAGAAGTTGTTTCTGGGCAAAGATCAGAGATTATGGGCATACTTCAGGAAGGTGCTGATAGGGAATCAAGATTGATTGGTGTTGAGATATTAGATGTGAGACTCAGGAGAGTTGATCTTCCCGAGGAGGTAAGTCAATCTGTTTACCAGAGAATGAATGCTGAAAGAAAATCTGTTGCAAATCAATTACGTTCGCAAGGTTTTGCTGATTCAGAGAAAATAAGGGCTGAAGCAGAAAAGCAGAGAGACATTATTATTACAAATGCCTACAAAGATGCGCAGATAATTAAGGGTAAAGGGGACGCAATAGCTGCAAAAGTTTATGCAGAAGCTTTCTCTAAAAATAAAGAGTTTTATGATTTTTATAGAAGTCTAGAAGCCTATATTAGATGATCCAAATGGAAAGGATGATATTTTAGTTTTAGATCCAGATTCTGACTTCTTTAAATATCTTCGTAGTCCTAATAAAAAGTAATTGCTTGCTAAATTAATCAACGCTTTAAGTGTAATAATAATTTTTATTGGAAATTTTTACTCATGACTCAATGGCTGCTTCCTGAAAATTCTGAAGACTTTATTTCTGGACAAGCGAAGAAAATTGAATCTTGGCGAAGAGACTTACTAGACTTATACACTGAAAATGGCTATCAGTATGTAATGCCGTCTATGCTAGAGTATGTTGATTCCTTAAATGCATATGGTAAAGACTTAGATCTTGATACATTTAAGGTTGTAGATCAGGCAACAGGAAAAATGATGGGGATTAGTTCAGACCTTACTACGCAAGTGTCTCGTATTGACTCTCAGATGAATCAAAATGAAGTAAATAAATTTTGCTATGCGGGGTCCATTCTAAGAACTAGGCCATTGACTCCAGCATTCTCGAGAACTTTATCAGATAGGCGCCGAATATTTTGGCGAAGAGAGTATTAAGGCCGATGTCGAAGCTCAAAGCCTTCTAATAAAGTCACTTAAACTATTAAATATAAAAAATATTATTATTGAAATAAATAATACTTCTTTTTCTAATAGATCAGTTAAATTTATCCACAAATGATTGCTCTTCAATTGCAGAAGCTGCCATGTTAAAAGATAACGATGCTATTAAGGAGTTGTTAAGCTCCCACGGTAATAGAGAGGTTTGTAATAAAATTTTATCTCTTCTAGAGATATACGGAGATAAAAGTGTTTTGGCTGATGTTGTTAAGCTGTTCCCCGGCGATGATAAAATTAAGATAATCATTGAGAAGTTAAAAATTGTATGCAGCGAATTAGAAAAATTAAGTGTAAAAGTGAGTTTTGATTTTTCAGATATACGTGGCTACCAATATCACACGGGCTTAATTTTCTCTGCTTACTCCAAAGGGTTCCCCTCACTTATTTCGCAAGGAGGAAGGTACGATAACATTAATAAAGCTTTTGGTTCAATTCGCCCAGCGACTGGCTTTTCTTTGGACCTAAGATTCATTGTAAATCAATATAAAAAAATAAAATAATTATGACAAAAAAAGATGGATATTGGGACGCAATGGGGTGATGAAGGTAAGGGTAAGATTGTTGATTGGTTGACTAATCATGCAGATGTTGTTATTCGTTTTCAAGGTGGACACAATGCAGGGCATACTCTTGTAATTGGTGAAGGTTCGCTTCAAAAAGAATATAAACTAAACCTCGTTCCTTCAGGAATTATAAGGGAAGACGTAGAGTGTTTTATTGGTAATGGGGTAGTTCTTGATATAAATCATTTGGGTAAAGAAATATCTAGGTTGGAGGAAGGCGGAATTAAAGTTAAAAATCGTCTTCATATTAGTCCTGGCTGTCCTTTAATTTTAGATTATCACGTTAAACTAGACCAAGCTCGTGAATTAAAGCGTGAAAATAATAAAAAAATAGGAATCTAGCGAAGAGGAATTGGACCAGCCTATGAAGATAAAGTGGGAAGAAGATCTATACGTATTTGCTGCTCGGAAGAAAAAGGAATAAAGGTGTTAAGGCATCATAACTTGAAAAAAGTGGCTTACGAGATGATCGTGATTGTATTTAGACAAGACTAGCTCAAGAACCGCCATATGTCAGACCATGTTGGAAAGCTTTATGAGCAGCTCAGGAAAACTATTATTTTCGAAGGGTGCAGCAAGGTCTTTTAGATATAGATATGGAACATACCCTTTGTAACTTCATCTCAATTGTAGATTGCTGGCCAAGCTGCGTCTAGAGTAGGTGCTGGGGCCCCACAGCATTAGATTATGTTCTTGGCATTGTGAAAGCTTATACAACACGTGTGGGTGAGGGACCTTTCCCAACTGAGTTAGAATGACGATGATGGTCAACGCCTTGGTCGAAAGCGGTCATGAATTTGGCACTCACAACGGGGCGTAAACGTCGTTGTGGTTGGTTTGATGCAGCATTGTTGCGCCAGACATGTGCGACCTCAGGCATTACTGGAATCTGTTTGACAAAGCTGGACGTTTTGGACGGCTTTGAGACGCTGAAAATTTGTGTAGGGTATGATTTGGACGGTGAACGTCTGGATTATTTGCCAACTGCGGCGGATGCACAGGCAAGTATCAAGGTCAATAATATATATTTCATAAAAAGAATTTACGCTAAGATAAAAAACAGCATCCTCAATTTACGCAAAGCAGAAAAAAGTTAGAGGAATTATGTGGTGTTAATGTTCATATTGTTTCGACTGGCCCTGAAAGAGATCAAACAATAGTAATAAATCATCCATTCGATTAACTCAATCATTTTTAAAAATTAGGTAAACTCAGTTTTGGATAATAACGCTATGAAAAAAGTAGCTACAATAATTTCAGCTTCTTGGATTTATACGGCTGATAGTGAAGACAGTTTACTTAAAGATTATTCGGTGGTAGTTGATGCTAATAAGATAATTGATTTACTTCCAACAGAGAAAGTGTTTGAAAGTTACGAAGCTAGTGAAGTCTACTCTCTGTCAGATCACATAATTATTCCTGGCCTTATAAATACACATACTCATTCGGCGATGTCTCTATTTAAGGGGTATGCAGATGATTTGAGACTTAAAAGTTGGCTAAATGAATACATATGGCCGGCTGAGAAGCAGCATGTGGACAGTAAATTTGTTAAAGATGGGTCGATGATTGCAATCGCTGAAATGCTCAAAGGTGGAATAACTACTTTTAACGATATGTATTTTTTCCCTCAATCAACTGCTGAAGCTGTTTCTGAAACAGGAATTCGATCAAATATAGGTTTAGTTGTTTTGGAATTTTCTACAAATTACGCTAATGATCCAGGAGATTATTTAAGTAAAGGCTTTGAATTTAGGGATTCATGTAGAGAAAATTCATTAATCACTACATCTATAGCCCCCCATGCACCTTATTCAGTATCAGATAAGACATTTGAGTTAATTGGAACATATGCGGAGCAATTAGGTTTATCAATTCATACTCATCTTCAAGAAACTCAATCAGAGGTTCAGGAAAGCATAAAGAAGTTTGGAGTAACTCCAACACAAAGGTTAAGTAGTTTAAATATATTGGGACCAAATTTACTAGCAGCACATTGTGTGCATTTAAGTGAGCAGGATTTAGATTTACTTGCCCTTAATAATGTTTATATTTCTCATAACCCATCATCAAACCTTAAGTTAGGAAGTGGATTAGCTGACTTATCATCAATGATTAAGAGGGGAGTGAGTGTTTCCTTAGGTACCGATAGTTCAGCAAGTAATAATCGATTGGATATTTTTGAGGAGATGAGACTCGCATCTTTATTGGTAAAAGGGAAATCGGGTAACCCCGAACATTTACCTGCTGTTGAAGTTTTAAGAATGGTAACTATTGAAGCCGCGAAAGCATTGGGTCTTGAGTCAGATATTGGTTCAATAGAGATAAATAAAAAAGCTGATATGGTGGCAATAAACCTTGATTCAATTGACTTACTTCCATCTTACGACCCTTTGGCTACAGTAATTTATTCTGCCGGAAGGTCAGATGTCAATTACGTGTGGGTTGACGGTAATGTTAAATTAAAAGAAAATGAGTTAGTAAATATAGATACAGATAAACTTAAATTTTTAGCAAAATCATGGCAAACAAAAATTCAAAAAATATAGATATTAATGAGGTTGAGAAATTTAATTTGCTTGCCCATAAAATGAAACTCTCTATTTACATAATAAGCAAATCCTTTAAGGTTGGGTTATATTAAATCTAGCGTAAACCTCTCTGGGAAAAGCATTTTAGACGTTGCCCTTCAGAACAAAATTGACGTCCCCTATTCTTGTCAAGGAGGCGTATGTAGCACTTGTATGCAAGGGTACAAGGTTATTAAAATTGCAAAGCTTCACTCTAAAGAATCTTGTTTAGATATTAATTATAAGTGTATGAATATTGAGGATTTTTTAAAAAATAATAAAAGTAAATATGATGTTATAACTTGCCTTGAAATGCTTGAGCATGTTCCAAATCCAAGTTCAGTGATTAATGCGTGCGCAGAACTTTTAAAGCCGGGAGGAAGAATTTTTTTCTCTACCATTAATAAAAATCCCAAAGCATTTTTGTTTGCTATTGTCGGAGCTGAGTATTTGCTGAATTTGCTTCCAAAAGGAACTCATGAGTATTCAAAATTTATAAAACCTAGCGAACTAATCCATTGGTGTAATGAGTCTGGTTTAGTCTTGAAGGGTATTATCGGTATGACATATAACCCGATTACTAAAAGATATAAGTTAGGCAATGACGTCTCTGTGAATTATATGGTTGAGATTAGCTTCCTTAATGAGTAAGCTTTTCTTATTTGATTTTGATGGTACATTGGTTGATAGTGCTCCAGATATCATATCTTCAGCTAATTATATATTTAAAAAATATCAAAAGCCTTGCATTAGCTATGAGCTTGGAAGAGAGATTGCTTCAGATGGCGTTAATGCTTACTTGAAAACACGTTTTGATCCAAAACATGATGACTTTTCAATCTTAACTAAAGATTTTATTGAACACTACTCAAATAATATTTTAAATAACACTGTCTTTTTTGACGGTATTTCTGAGGTAATTGACCTTATAAAAGATAATAATTTATACTTGGGAATTGTCACCAACAAGTCACGCATGCTAACAGAAAAAGTTTTAAATTTTAACGGTTTAATTAATCGTGTTGATGTGGTGGTTTGTGGCGATGATGGATTAGCTCCAAAGCCCTCACCAGAAATGCTTATTAGTGCTTGTAATTCATTAAATGTAGAATAAAATGCCTACATCATTCTCAGTTTCCTCATTAGGGTCTAAAACTGTTGAAAAACTCAGTATCTTAATTTTTGTTCTTTCCGACACCATATAAAATTACTTTTCCGTCCAAAGAATTGATTAAATCATCTCCTTTTCCAGACATTATTAAGTTAATAGTTAATTAAAGTGTTTTTCTCTCAACAACAGCTTGGGCTAATGTTCCGGTGTCGACATATTCAATCTCACCACCCATTGGTAGGCCCCTAGCAATTCGGCTAATCTTTATGCCCGTATCTTTTAGAAGGTCAGAAATGTATTGAGCTGTGGCATTTCCTTCTGAAGTGAAGTTAGTTGCAAGTATTACTTCTTTAATATCAGAATCTTTTATTCTTTTTATTAATTTATTTAAATGTATGTCTTTAGGTCCAACTCCATCCAGGGGAGATAACCTTCCCATTAGGACAAAATACATCCCCCTGAACGAGTGAGTCTGCTCAAGCATTAAAAGGTCTGTTGGCATCTCAACGACGCAAATAATACTACTTTCTCTCTTTCCAGAACTACAGATTGAACAAATCACTTCTTCAGTAAAGTTATTACACAGTTCACAATGAGCTAACTTTATTTAAAGCTTTATCTATAGATTGGGCTAAATTTTGAGCTCCCTTCACGGTTCTCTTTGGAGTAAATAGTAGGCTAAGTCTGAGTGCGGACTTAGGCCCAACTCCGGGAAGACATTTTAGTGCATTTGTTAACTCATTTAAACTTTCATTCTTACTCATACTTAGAAAGGTAAATTCATTCCAGGCGGAACTAAGCCACCCATTTTCTTTGATGTAGCTTCATCAATTTTTTGAAAAGCATCTTTTAGGGCTACTACAATTAAGTCTTCTAACATTTCCTTATCATCTAAAAGAGACGGATCTAATGTAACTTTTTTAATATCATTCTGAACTAAACCTACTGTAGCTGCAACCAATGCTGTCATAGCCCCTCGA
Organism: uncultured Methylophilaceae bacterium; assembly: GCA_905182075.1. Lineage (GTDB taxonomy): Bacteria > Pseudomonadota > Gammaproteobacteria > Burkholderiales > Methylophilaceae > BACL14. The sequence goes on from CAJIZS010000001.1 coordinate 884,166, forward strand.
CTTGCATTTGTTGCAGCTTGCATTTGTTGCGCTTGCTTTGAGTTGCGCTTGCATTTGTTGCGCTTGCTTCATCATATTACCCATTCCACCTTTACTCATAATCTTATTTTCCTTTTTCTTTTATTGGCTTAATACTAGTTGGAATTACTTTTGCTCCAAACTCATTCATTAATTCATTTACAAACACATCCTTCATAATAGCAGATTCAGTAGTTTTCAATATTTCAGTTTCTTCAATTTTTTTTTCTATAGCTGGTGATGAATTAACTATGCCAATTTCAATATTGATTTTAACCTTCTTATTGAAGTGGTTAATTAATGCATCATCAAGTTTTTTTATATAATCTTCATGCATTAAGTATTTTTTATTAGAGTCTAATGATAGAAAAAAAACTGAATCTTCAAACTTGATTAGTTCACATTCTTGAGCTAGTTTTTTTGCTAAACCCAGTTTGAGTTTATCTGAAAGTTTATGCCAATCTCCATCAAATTCATTTAACTCTTTCTTGTTTGCGGGGGCTGGTTTTACTGGATACAAGTTTCTTTATTATTAGTATCGTCAGCACTATGTTTTATTTTTTTTATATCTTTAAAATTCCATGTCGGAGAAAAAGCAAGCATTCTAAGTACTGCCATACTAAATCCCGTATGAGTATCTGGGGCTAAATCTATATCTTTTCTTGATGTTATAGTAATTTGATAGAGCATTTGTATATTTTCTGAGCTAAATTTTTCACTAAAACTTCTTAAAATTTCTTCATTGTCTTTTTGAGTAAAACTCGATGGTGAGATTTTATAGGCTGCAATTTCATATATTAATTTTCCTAGATCACTTAATGCTTCCTTTAACGCAATACTTTTTTCATCCATTTCTCGCGTTATTTGAAGTAAACTTGGCCCATCATTCTCAGACAGGGCTTGAAGTATCTTAACCAGGTAGCCCTCATCTGTTACCGCCAGCATCTCAAGTATTTTTTCCGTTGTTAGGTCTCCCGAACAGTATGCAATTGCTTGATCAAGTATTGATAATGCATCCCTCATGCTACCCCGTGATGACTTTGAAATATATGATAGGGATTTTGGTTCAAAGTTAATTTTTTCAGAATCTAAAATAAAAGTGAGATGATTGCTTATGTTCTCTTCTGTCATTTCTTTTAAGTTAAATAAAATACACCTGGACAGTATGGTAATAGGAACTTTTTTTATATTTGTGGTAGCTAATATAAACTTAATGTGTTCTGGAGGCTCTTCTAGTGTCTTTAATAAAGCATTAAAGCTACTTGGAGAAAGCATATGAACTTCATCGATTATATAAACTTTATATTTTCCATTGATTTAATTGAGTATTTTCTAATAGTTCAACATATCATCAACTTTTGTATTTGATGCTGCATCAACTTCGATAAGATCTATAAAGCGCCCTTCTGCGATCTCTCTACAGGCATCGCATTCACTGCATGGTTCAGAGCTAACACCTTCTTCACAGTTTAGGATCTAGCCAATATGCTCGCCAATGTGGTTTTACCTACACCTCGTGTTCCGGTGAACAGATAAGCATGATGAAGTCGTTTGATCTGTGCATTAGAGAGCGCTTGACAGTATTATCTTAGTCCATAGTGATTTCAAATGCTTTAGGTCGCCATTTCCTGGCTAAAACTTGATATGACATTTATTTTTTCTTATAATTAATGGCGAGCCAGACCCCCGGCACTTGTATCATTAGTTGTGGCTGCTTGCTTCCGCATCTGACCAGGTTGGCTAAATCTCAATGCGAGGAGGCCCGCCAATTTTATTTTACCTTATTTATTGTTAAATTTAGCCACAGTTTTTAACTGGATGTTTTTTTAAAAATTCCCACTCTTCATCTGTGTAAAGCCGAGAACGGATTAAAAACCTTAATCCAGTTGGTCTTTCTAATGAAAATTGACCTCCAGTACCTTCAATTGCATCGAGTGTAATATGTGTGTGCTCCCAATATTCAAATTGTTCAGCACTCATATAAAAGGGTGTATTTCTTACTGTACCAATTTCAACATCAGCATTACCTAAATAGAATTCTCCTTTGGTGTAACACATAGGAGCACTTCCATCACAGCAACCACCTGACTGATGAAACATAAGTTCGCCATGTATTTTTTTTAGCTCATCAATGAGTTTATTAGCAGATTCAGTTGTTGTAATACGTGTAATCATAATTAAAAAAAGCAGAATAGCTCCTGCCTTTTATTGTAAACCTATTTAAGTTTTTTTTAAAAGAACCCAAGCTTTGTTTCTGTGTAGCTTACTAGCAGATTCTTAGTCTGTTGGTAGTGATCAAGCATCATCTTATGATTCTCACGACCAATACCTGACTGTTTGTACCCACCAAACGCAGCGTGAGCAGGGTATGCATGGTAACAGTTCGTCCATACGCGACCGCTTGAATACCTTTACCCATTCTGAACGCGGTATTAATATTCCTAGTCCATACAGCAGCACCTAAACCATAAAGAGTATCATTGCAATTTCTAATGCCTCAGCTTCATCTTTAAAATATTACACCAAGAACAGGCCCAAAAATTTCTTCTTGGAAAATTCTCATTTTATTATTACCTTTAAATACTGTTGGCTCAATATAGTAGCCATCTGCATGCTCACCTTCAAGCATAGTTCCTGTTGCCACCAACCAAAAGCTCAGCACCTTCTTCTTTACCAAGTTTAATGTATGAGAGTATTTTTTCCATTTGCTCGCTTGAAGCTTGAGCACCAATCATGGTATCCGCTTCAAGTGGGCTTGCTTGTTTGATTGCCTTTACTCTCTCAAGTGCTCTCTCCATGAAAGCATCATAGATAGATTCCTGGATTAATACTCTACTGAGGACAAGTACATACTTCTCCCTGGTTAAGAGCAAACATTGTGAAACCTTCAAGACATTTATCTAAAAAGGCATCATCTTTATCCATAATATCTTCAAAGAAAATATTAGGAGATTTTCCACCTAATTCAAGAGTTACTGGAATAATATTTTGTGATGCATATTGCATAATTAGTCGACCAGTAGTGGTCTCACCTGTAAAAGCAATTTTTGCAATACGACTTGAACTTGCAAGAGGTTTTCCTGCTTCTAAGCCGAAGCCGTTAACAATATTGAGTGTCCCAGGAGGTAATAGATCAGCAATTAACTCCATTACTATTAATATTGATACGGGTGTTTGTTCAGCTGGCTTCAACACAATACAGTTACCTGCAGCGAAAGCTGGTGCTAGTTTCCATACCGCCATAAGAACTGGAAAATTCCATGGAATGATTTGACCAACAACACCTAATGGCTCACGGGTAATGAGGCCAACAGCATCTACATTCTCTCCAATACTGCCTTCTTGAGCCCTAACTGCACTTGCAAAGTATCTAAAATGATCAATAGCTAAAGGGATATCAGCATTTATACATTCTCTAATGGACTTACCATTATCAATAGTTTCAGCAAGTGAAATTATTTCAAGGTTTTGTTCCATTACATCGGCTATTTTTAATAATATATTAGCTCGAGCAGTGGTACTTGTTTTCCCCCAAGCATCTTTTGCAGCATGCGCAGCATCTAAAGCTAGATTTATATCTTTTTCATTTGATCTGGCAACCTCACAGAATGGTTTTCCAGAGATTGGTGTAATATTTTCAAAATACTTACCATCAACTGGTTTTACCCATTTGCCTCCGATAAAATTATCGTATTTATCTTTGTAAACAGTGGTAAGTGGAGATTTAGAAATTATTTTACTATCGTCAGTAAAATTTTTATTGATTTTTGAAATAATAAAACCTTTATCTAAATCGGAAGACTCTTTTAATAATTTGCAATTAATTAGTGCGCTAACTATTTTTAAGAACATCTAGCTTTGTCTCTTATGGATAGATCAGCACTTCATAGGAAATTAAAAGATTTAGATAATTAATAGTAAATGAATTAAGCTATTAATTGTTAATATTGTAGTTTTTGATTAAATATGAGCTGGTTAGATATATAATTTGTAAATATACGGAAGGGTGGATGAGTGGTTTAAGTCGCACGCTTGGAAAGCGTGTTTAGGGTAACCCCCTAACGCGGGTTCGAATCCCGCTCCTTCCTCCACAAATGGTTCAATGTATCCCTTTATCAGTAAGGGATTAGGTAGTATTTATAAATCACAAAATCCCAAATATGTACGTTTATATGTACGGTTTAATATTAGATTGTACTAGACGACTTGAGATGTTATTAGATTTAAGATAGATAGAACTACTATTAGTAAGGGGTTTGAGAGGTCATATAAAATGTTATAAGAATTGACTTCGGAGTAGGCTCCTTCCTCACCATTTGATCCCATATATCCCTTTAGCAGTGAGGGATTATAATTTTAATAAACTTGTATATAGTTTTTCATACACTAATCATTGTTACTTTCTTAAAATCATTTTAAGTAATATTTTTATTCCTTTAGGAAGAATTTGTAGTAAATACATTGCGCATAAACTTTTAAGGTTTTTTACAGAACACCCAAGCAGTATTGGTGAAACATATTTTGAGCATTTTTTAGTAGCAATTAGTTCCAAAGTAATGGATTAACAGGTGTGGTGTTTTGAAAAACACTAAACTGAATTGTAGATTTTCCATTTAAATTATTAGTAAAAACCTCTCCAATATTCTGACCTATTCCAAGGAAAAGTTGAGGAAAATAAACCAACTTTATCAAAAATATTTTTTTTATAGGCAACAGATGGATAATTGAAGGATGGGTTACCTTTTTTTATATTTTCTTTGTATGTTTCACCAATAGACATTCCATCAAAGTAGTTTCAAAAATAAAAGATAGTTTTTATTTTTATTAAAACCGTCAACAATAGCTGCTAAAGTATCTTTTTTGATCCAATCATCGGCAGAAAGAACAAATATAATTTCTCCCTTTGCTAAACAAATACCCTTGTTTGCAGCTTGTGTAGAATTCTCATCTTTTTCCGAAACCCATTTTGAAATTAATTTATTATGCTTATTAAGTAAAGCAGTGGTACCATCTGTTGAAAGACCGTCAATCACAATAAATTCAAAATTTTTATAAGACTGATTAGCAACAGATAACAATGTTTTCTCGATAGTTTCCTCTTCATTACGGACAATTGTTATGACACTAACTAATGGTGCTGAAGAATTATCTAAATTAAGTTTCTTGGCTCCATTGGGATGCAACCAATTTTTACTTATACTGAACTGATTAATAAAAGGGATTATTAATTTTTTTATTTTAAGCATTAATTTATTCTTTCTATTAAGGTTTTATTTATAATTTTTTTATTAAAAGAAAATTCAAAAATTTGAGGCCAAACTTTGTCTCCATGCCAAACTCTATTGTAAATTTTATAAGCATTATTGGTAATTTTATTAGTTAGTAATTTAGATTCATTACTAAATTGAATTGCAATCTCTAATTCTTTATTTGTATCAAATGGTATGTAGTGAGTAAAAGGTTCAAGAAGATGATGAAGTTCATCTGTTCTCTCTATAATGAGTAATGTTTTGCATGCAAGTGAGTTATAGGTCCTTCCTCCAGTTACTCTGATTTTTGATGACCTTGCAGTTAACTCTAAAACTGCATTAGATTCACGAATATATTTTTCAAACCGAACTCTACTCAAACTAAACTTCTTCTCTCTTTTGTGAGTCTCAACATAATGAGCAATATTATTTTTTTTACAATATCTTTTAGCTACAAATAAATATCCATATCTTGGTATATTTCCTATACCAGAAAAGAACAAGTTCCCCCCTTTTTTCTTTGCTGGATAAAAACTATAAGGATCTACCGTGTATGGCACATAAAAAATATTTCTAACAGCTCTATTTGCCCATCCAGGATTACTAAAGATACAAATATCCATAAAATTTGCCCATAATTCCATGCTCGCAAATGAAGCTTCTGAAACCATGTCATCTGCATGACCTGTGATTCTTGCAGAAGTTATTGACTTGATTTTTTGGATTGTTTTACTATTAATGGTTCCAACACTAAAGACGTAATTTATATCAATAAATATTAAATCTGGTTGAAATTTAGAAATTTTAATTAGTAATTTCTCTGTCTCAGCTTCAAGAATTTTTATTCTGTCTGATTTAGATACTTCAAAATCAGATTCATGGTAAGAAATTTTACTTGAATCGAATCTATTAAATCTAAAAAGTCTTGCGGCTGAGTTAAACCAATACATTCCGTTTCCAGCGATATTTTTTTTACTATTTTTAACGTTTGGAGAGAAAACAAAAAGAACTTTTTTATTAAGAACCGAACTAGGCTTGAATTCACCCTGATCTTTTAAATGATTCAGGGGTGCATTAGCCGAATGCTTCTCTAAACGATCCTCTACCATCTTATTAAGCTCACCTAGAGATGAATATGACTTCTTATTTGGAAAAAACTCACGGAAAAAAAACTTCCTAGCGATTATAGATAATGGCAAACCTAGCCATAATATTTTTTTTCTAAAAAGTAAATATATTAATGAATCAACTTTTTTTTTAAATAATCTGTATATATAAATATCTAAACCCATGAACACGAGTCTTATCACTCGTAAACTTTTGAAGGTTATTTCTGGAAGTAACATCACATAATGGCTTACCGTCCTTAGAACCCTCAAAGATGCTATTACTTTTTCAGTCTTTGGGTCTAGTCCCTTTGCCCACATCACCTTGTAGTCATCTCTAATCTGTCTAGCTTGAAGTAATGATACAGTAGGGTAGCTACCAACACCTCTAGCATGTTCTTTATTGTCTCTATATAAGCGTACTAGCCAATTCCTTCTACCATCAGCATAGATTCTGAAGAATAGGTTACCACCATCTGCATAGTCTTGGTGAAGCTTACCCTTTGGACAAGTTGCATTCTTTACTTTAAGATTGGTTAATAAGTTTTGTTTAGTCATAGTGATATACGATTTGATATACGGTAGTAGTCTAGTAGTCAAATTATACTAAATATCATAAGGCTCTTCAAGACATTAAGATTAACATGAAAATTGGTAGTAATAGGTATAGGGGGTTTATTGAATTTTATAAGAATTGAACTCGTAGTTCGCTCCTTCTGCCAAATTAAATGAATTAAATGAATTAAATGAATTAAATGAATTAAATGAATTAAATGAATTAATGAATTAATGAATTAATGAATTAATGAATTAAAGAATAAAGAATAAAGAATTAAATGAATTAAATGAATTAAATGAATTAAATGATTAATGAATTAATGAATTAAAGAATCAAATGATTAAATGAATTATGTTAACTGATTAAATGAATTAAATGAATTAAATGAATTATGCTCCAGAATTAAATGCAAGAATTTGAATTAAATCAAGCAAGAATTAGCAGGCCTAATGATAAATAATTTGAATTAAATCAATCTGAGGACAGGTACAAAAGAACACTTGGCAAAGTCATTTGTAACGGTGTTGATATTAACCTAAACTTAATAAAGCTTGGTATGACATGGCATTACAAAAAATATAAAAAAACCCAATCAAAAAAAGATCAAGAAGAGTATGCTTACCATGAAAATATTTCTAAAGACCTTAGTGTTGGTCTTTGGAAAAGTAATAATTCAATAGCTCCGTGGGATTGGAGAAGAGGTAAAAGATAAAATGAACAATTTAACTAAACAAGGAGTCAATAACATTATGAGAAAATTCTTATTTTTTTTAATAACATTTCCGGTAATTTCTATAGGAGCTTGTATGGATTTTTATAATCAAGATCTTGTAACACTGCAAGGTAAAAAATTTGATCTTTGTAAGCACCAAGATAAGCCAATTATTTTAGATACTCACAGATCAGCAGTATCAGCGAGCTATCACCATTGTAGAAGAAAATAAGGATAAATTACTTATTGTTGGATTTCCTTCGAATGATTTTAATCAAGAGTTTAAAACAGATAAAGAAATTAATATTCAAAAAAATGACCTTGAATCTCTTGAAATAATGATGAGTCAATCAAGCGTCATTGGAGATAATGCTAATAAGGTTTATAAAAACTTGGAAAAAAACTATGGGTGAGGAACGTGTAACGAATGACCCCTAAAGCTAAATCAGTCCATGTGTTTTCAAGCATGACTAACCCAAAATCCGATGAAATTAATAAAATTTTACAACCATATCTTGTAAAATTATTTTTTGATATTTTGTATAATGATTGCAGATAGCTCCTCCACTGATTTTGAGGTGGAGTCTGCCATCGGAATTCCTACTTTACTCATCAATGCTTCTGCTAAACCTATTTCTTCTCGACAGTTTGAGAGTGAGGCATACTTACTATTAGGACGCCGCTCATTTCTTAGTGAATGAAGGCGCTCAGGTTTTATGGTTAGACCGAATATCTTGTCGATATAGCCATCTAGAATAGGGGGCAAATTTCCTCTTTCAAAATCTTCAGGTATCAATGGATAGTTAGCCGCTTTAATTCCAAATTGCATTGCAAGCATAATGCTGGTTGGTGTTTTACCCGAGCGAGAAACACCAACTAAAATTACTTGAGCTTGGTTTAGTCCTGTGTGAGTCATACCATCATCATGACCTAATGCAAAATTAATTGCCTCCATTCTCGATCCGTAATTTGTTACCGACATACTATGGGATACACCTGGTCTTGTTAGGGGCTCTGCATTAAGTTCCTGTCCCAATGGATGGAGAAAAGAGTCAAATAAATCGATATAATAAGCGTCTACCGCTTTTAATTCTGCCCGGAGGTGCTGATTTCCAATCGACATAATGACAATTGGTCTGACTCCGTTTGCTAACTTAGCATTAACAATTCTTTTTTGCGCATCTTCAACTTTTGAGGCGGAATCAGTAAATGGAACTCTTATCTGCTCAAACTCTGTTTCAGGAAAATGGGCTAACAAACCGCCAAGAGAGCCAGCAGTTATCCCTGTTCCATCAGATATAAAAAAGGCTGTCCTTTTATTTTTTGCCATTTATTTTTTGCTTAAATTTTTCCATGTGCTTATTACTGTATCAGGATTTAATGACATCGAATCTATTTTTCGCTCCAACAACCATTTAGCAAAATCAGGGTGATCAGATGGGCCTTGTCCAGTGATTAATATATATTTTTTTTGTTTTTTTGCGGCTTTAATTGCAATTTCAATAAGCGAGGTAACCGCTGGATCTCTTTCATCAAAACCATCTGCAAGAATGCCGGAATCTCGATCAATACCTAATGTAAGTTGAGTAAGATCGTTCGAACCAATTGAAAAGCCATCAAAATACTCCAAAAATTCTGAAGCCAAAATGGCATTTGAGGGGACTTCACACATCATAATTAGCCTTAACCCATTTTCTCCTCGTTTAAGGCCATTTTCTGCCAGAATATTAATGACCGCTTCAGCCTCTTTTAGTGTTCTGACAAAAGGGATCATCAATTCGATATTTGTTAAACCCATTTCATTTCTTGCTTTTAACATAGCCTGACATTCGAGTTTAAAACAATCTTTAAATTGTTCTGAAATATATCTTGCTGCCCCTCTGAAGCCAATCATTGGATTTTCTTCAGTTGGCTCAAAATAACTTCCACCTAAAAGGTTGTAATATTCGTTCGATTTAAAATCGGACATCCTTACAATGGCTTGTTTTGGGTAGAATGCTGATGCAATTTTTGCCACTCCATAGGATAGTCGTTTGATGAAAAAGGTTTTTAACTTGATTAATTCAAACTGCAAATGATCTATTGCTTTTTGAATATCTTCATTAGGACTTTCGTGTTTACTGTATGCTCTAAGTATGTATAACAAATTCCAGCCTTGCGAGTCCAACTCCGTCATTAGGGATTTGTGCAAATGTAAAAGCCATATCTGGATTACCAACATTCATCATAATTTTTACAGGTATTTCAGGTAGAGCACTAACCTCAGAAAATGTATGCTCAAATTTTAAAGTCCCTTGATAAACTTTTCCTGTATCCCCTTCAGCGCAAGATGCTGTAATTACCTCACCGTCATTTAATAACTTTGTAGCATTTACACTACCTACAATGGCAGGGATACCAAGCTCCCTTGCAATTATTGCAGCATGACAGGTTCTCCCACCTCTATTTGTGACTAGGGCAGAAGCTCTTTTCATAACAGGCTCCCAATTTGGGTCAGTCATATCTGCAACTAAAACATCTCCCGGTTGAACTGTGTGCATTTCTGAAGGATCACGAACAATTCTAACTGGCCCCACCCCAATCTTTTGTGTTACCGCTCTTCCCGCAACAATTGCTTTTCCTTTCTCTTTTAGGGCGTATGTTTCAATGATATTTTTATTTTGCGACTTTACTGTTTCTGGCCTTGCCTGCAAAATATAAATCTTTCCATCAAGACCATTCTTTCCCCACTCTATGTCCATGGGACATTTATAATGCGACTCTATTGACACTGCATATTTAGATAACTCGATAATATCCTCATCAGAGATACTAAATACATCTGATTCTTTGGGACTGACATCAACTATCTTTGTGCTTAACCCTGCTTTTGTATCTGCATAAACCATTTTTATAGACTTAGAGCCAAGGCTTCTAGATAGAATTGAAGGTTTTCCAGATTTTAAGGTAGGTTTGTGCACATAAAATTCATCAGGATTAACAGAGCCTTGAACAACAGTTTCTCCTAAACCATAGGCAGAAGTAATAAATACTACATCATTAAAACCAGACTCAGTATCAAGAGTAAACATAACACCACAGCAACCAATATCGCTTCTAACCATTTGCTGAATACCGGCAGAAATTGCTACGTCAGAATGGATAAATCCTTTATGAACACGATAAGAAATTGCCCGATCATTATAAAGAGATGCAAATACTTCTTTAATGGCTTGCTTTATATTTTCCACACCATGTATATTAAGAAAACTTTCTTGTTGTCCAGCAAAAGAAGCATCCGGAAGGTCTTCAGCTGTGGCCGAGGACCTAACCGCAAACGTTGTGCCTTTAGCAGATTTTTTAATTAATGCTTCGTAACTTTTTTCAATATCTTTATTTAAAGTGTCCGAGAATGGGGTTTTGATAATCCATTGACGTATTTTTTTCCCAACCACTGCTAGCAAAGTTACGTCATCTATGTCTAAGCCATCTAACTCCTGCTCAATTTTTTGACCCAACGCATCATATTTTAAAAATTCATTAAAGGCATTAGCTGTAGTAGCAAATCCAGTTGGGACTCTTACCCCGTTAGCTTGAAGCTGTGAAATCATTTCACCTAGAGACGCATTTTTTCCGCCAACTAGGCTTACATCTTTATTTCGAAGGCTTTCAAAGGGGATAACTTGTTCGAGCATTCTGGATCCTTATTTAATTTCATGTATAGATTTATTTTCATTTCAGCATTATCGTAATAATCACTGATTAAAAGTACTTAAAACCGTAATTCTGCCAAATAAAGTTACTAATGTCATTAAATATAATAATCAAAGATTATTTATATTTTTAAGGGGAATATATGTGTTCAGAGAAAGAAACTCTAAATAAATTGCAGAGTTATATCGATTGTTGTTAAAATGAATGACACTTTTATTCAGAAGTACCTTTAATACAAATATATACGGAGACTTTAAATGGCAACATTATTAGAACAACTCGCTACAATGACAACAATAGTTGCGGATACTGGAGAGGTTGAAGCAATTAAGGCCTTAAAACCTGTTGACGCAACAACAAATCCTTCTTTATTGCTGAAAGCAAGCACATTACCTCAATGTGAACCAATGATTGCTGAGGCAATTGCTTACGCTAAAGAGCAAAGTTCGGATAAAAACCAACAAATTGAAGATGCTGCAGATAAGTTAGCAGTTTTAGTTGGTCTGGAAATACAAAAACATATTCCTGGAAGAATATCTACCGAAGTTGATGCTAGCCTTTCATTCAATGTAGATAAGATGGTAGCAAAAGGTAAGAAAATTATTTCCTTATATAATGAGGCTGGTGTAAAAAACGATCGGGTATTAGTAAAACTAGCGTCTACCTGGGAAGGTATTAAAGCAGGTGAGATTCTTGAAAAAGAAGGAATTAATTGTAACCTAACTTTATTATTTAGTTTTGCTCAAGCAAGAGCTTGTGCAGAGGCTGGGGTATTTTTGATCTCACCTTTTGTTGGAAGAATCCTGGATTGGTATAAAGCAAAAACAGGTGAAAATTATACTTCTGAAACTGACCCTGGAGTAGTGTCGGTAAGGAATATTTATTCTTGGTACAAAGAACATGACTTTAAAACTGTTGTTATGGGCGCTTCTTTTAGAAATATTGGTGAGATAACAGCTTTAGCAGGGTGTGATCGATTAACAATTGGCCCCTCTTTAATTGAAGAGTTAGGAAAAACTGAAGGTCAATTGACTCAGTTTTTAAAGGATGGTGGGGCTGAAGTGACTCCTGCAAGGTTAGAGGAGGATCAGTTTAGATTTGATCATAATGAAGATGCAATGGCTACTGAAAAATTATCAGAAGGCATTCGCAATTTTATCATTGACCAAAATAAACTAGAAGCTGCTTTAGCAGAAAAACTTTAAGCTTAAAATTAGCAATTGATTGACATATATTGCTTGAAGTTATACTATTTCGGTCTGCTCGATAACAAGTGAATCTATCACTTTTATGCGTAGAAATTATTTTAATTAAAATTAAGTTGGAGATTAGAAATCATGGCACATACACAAATGGCATTAGATTCATTAGATTTTGACGCAACAATTGCGTTAGCTGAACAAGTTGCACCTCACGTTGATATTCTTGAAATTGGTACACCATGCATTAAGCACAATGGCCTAGAATTGGTCACGGCATTAAAAGCAAAATTTCCTGAAAAACTAATCCTTGTTGATCTTAAAACAATGGATGCTGGTGAATATGAATCAACACCTTTCTATGAAGCTGGTGGTGATATCTGTACGGTTCTTGGTGTGTCAGATAAAGCTACAATGGGTGGTGTTATCAAAGCAGCCAACGCTAATAACGCAGAAGCTCAAATTGACATGATTAATGTTGACGACAAAGTAAGTTTAGCTAAAGAATGCGTTGCTGCTGGTGCACAGATCATCGGTGTTCATACTGGTCTTGACGCTCAAGCTGCTGGACGATACACCTTTTGCTGATTTAGCTGATATTGCTGCTGCTGTTGGCGATAGTGCTAAGATTTCAGTTGCTGGTGGTGTTAAAGCTGAACACAGCTCAACAAGTTAAAGATGCAGGTGCTTCAATTATTGTAGCCGGTGCTGCAATTTACGGCGCTGCTGATCCAGCTGCTGCTGCTGCAGAAATAACAGCTATTGCTCACTAATAGAGTTTAATTAGCTTGATGTAAAAATTTAAAAAAACCCGACTTTATGTCGGGTTTTTTTTGTTATGATTAATGTTTGATTTGAAAATAAATAGTATGGATACACAAAAATTAATAATGGATAAAGTTGCTAGTGTTTTAAAAGCAACAGATAGCGGGCAGGGAGTAGACCTTAAAAAGCATATCGAAGCGGCAGGTCATATTTTTGTTGCAGGGGCAGGGCGGTCAAAATTAGTCGCAAGTTTTCTTGCTATGAGATTAGTGCATTGTGGATACAAGGTAAGTATGGTTGGTGAAATTGTAACACCTGCTCTCAAAGAAGGAGATCTATATATTGTTATTTCTGGGTCCGGCGGAACAAAAACTCTACTCCCAACTATTGAGACAGCAAAATCTAAAGGTGCGAAAATAGCTGTTGTTTCAATGAAGGCCTCATCGGCAATGTCAAATTTAGCAGACTTAACGGTTACTATAGGTAATGATGAGGTGTTTGCTTTAACTAAGGGGTTGCCAATGGGTACATCTTTTGAGTTATCAACTCTAGTTTTTCTCGAGGCGTTGATTGGAGAGATTGTCTTTGATAAGGACTTAACTGAAGAAGGTATGAGAAGTATTCATGCAAATCTTGAGTAACCACTCTTTTACAATTAATATAAAAAAAGTATTATTGATGTAGATTTTTTTATATTAATTGGTTTAATTCACATATAATATTTTGTACATTTAATGAAATAATGAGATCATTATGAAAATTGAAGAACTAGGCTATCAAGTTGATTCGTCTATATTCTATGAAAAAATTAGTCACTTTGAGTGGCCAGTGTTCCTCGATAGTTGCTATCAAAAAGATAAGCCTAAAAGTAGCTATGCTAGATTCGATATTATTGCAGCAAATCCATTTATTAAGTTAAGTACCTTGAAAGGTGTTACTGAGATAACTAATTCAGAAGGAAAAAGAAAAACTAAAGAGCCGGCGTTAGATATTTTAAGTGAAGTTATGAAAAAGTACCAAGGTACCTCAAGTGAAATACCTTTCGTTGGCGGGGCTATTGGTTATTGTTCTTACGGACTTAATTTAGAGGAAGATAAGTCTGATCTTGTTAACTCGATGATGATTGGTGTATATGATTGGGCAATTGTTACAGATCACTTGGATGAAAGAAGTTATTTAGTTTCAACTTTTTCTTACACGGAAACTAAAAAAATATGGTCTGAATTATTAAGCTTATTAAAAAATAAACAACAAAAGAAGACTGAAGAATTCATCATAAAGTCAGAAATTAGGGACAACCTAACTTATTCGGAATATAAAAAGCAATTTGAAGTTGTTAAAAGTTATATTAGTTCCGGGGATTGCTATCAAATTAATCTGTCTAAAAAGTTTGAGGTTGATGCTGTTGGAGATAGCTGGATTTTTTATAAAAAATTTCGAAACATTAATAAGTCACCATTTATGGCTTACCTTTGCTATCCTAATTTTCAAATATTATCAGGCTCGCCTGAAAGATTCATTAAGTCATCGGGTGATAATGTTTCGACAAGGCCAATTAAGGGAACTAGGGCTAGGGGTAAAGATAAAAAGCAAGATAAAAAAAATGCAAATGAATTACTTAATAGTCCAAAAGACAGGTCTGAAAATCTTATGATAGTTGATCTGTTAAGGAATGATTTAAGCATTAACTGTGAGCCAGGAAGCATAAAGGTTGACCAGCTATTTTCCATAGAATCTTATCCAAATGTTCATCATTTAGTTAGCACCATATCTGGGAAGTTAAAAAAAGATTCGGATAACTTTAAATTATTTAAAGACTCTTTTCCAGGTGGTTCTATTACAGGGGCACCTAAAATTAGGGCCATTGAAATTATTAATGAACTTGAGAAGCATTCAAGGGATTTTTACTGCGGGTCTGTTTGTTACTTTAGTTTCAATGGGTCAATGGATAGTAATATTGCTATTCGAAGTATAATACACACCGATAATAAGCTTCACTTTTATTCAGGTGGCGGTTTAACTTTTGCCTCAGATGTTGATGATGAGTACCAGGAAATTGAAGATAAAAGCCAAAATATTAAGCAGGCAATAAAATTTTTTAGGGAATAATTAGTGAAACTTAATACATCGGAGTTAAATAAAAAACTCAATCTAGAGCTACTTAGTTGGAGCTTAACAAGTGAAGGTGAGATTGTGAGAGCTGTCTCAAGAAATCAAATTCAGGGCAGATATTTTGGTGAAGTTGTTGAGAGTATTTGGACTTTGGCAGAGGAGGCTGATCATCACCCTGGTATTTTACTTCAATATAATGAGATTAAAATTTCATTAATTACTCATGATGAACAGGGAATCACCTCAAAAGATATTGAAATGGCTAAGAAAATTGACTCCTTATTGCTTAGATTTTTTAAAATCACCAAAATTTAGTAGAATCGTTGGGAGAATTAATAGGTTTAATATTGTTGACGTGAAAAGACCCCCTATAATAATTATTGCCATTGGCCCTTCAATTTCTTTTCCAGGTTGACCTGATCCCATAGCAATCGGTGTTAATGCCAATCCTGCCACTAGAGCAGTCATAAGGATTGAAGG
Organism: uncultured Methylophilaceae bacterium; assembly: GCA_905182075.1. GTDB lineage: Bacteria > Pseudomonadota > Gammaproteobacteria > Burkholderiales > Methylophilaceae > BACL14. The sequence continues at coordinate 900,059 of CAJIZS010000001.1, forward strand.
TAGTCTTTCCTTAGCTCCCTGTATGGATGTTTCTAAATTCCACACCTTATTCTCATTCTCAATTAAATGTTGATAATGTGAAATTAGCATTATTGAGTTTCTTAATGTAATTCCAAATAAGGTTACGAAGCCTACAAGTGATCCTATTGATATCCATCCACCGAATATTGTTGCCGCAATAACACCACCAATTAAAGCAAAAGGTAAGTTAAGCACTGTAACCATAAGATTTCTGATTGAACCAAAAGCAATGTATAGCAACAGCAGAACTGTAAATCCGGCAAGAGTAGAATGAGTAATTAATTCTTGCCTAGATTTCGCATTTTCTTCTGCAGACCCAGTTATTTGGTAATAGCTTCCAGAACTTAATTTAAGAGAAGCTAATTTTTCTTTTAACTCGGTGTTGAAGGAATCTATGTCACGTGAATTTATATTAGCTGTAACTGTTTGTACTCTTTTACCATTTTGGTGCAGAATTTTTGAGCGGCCATTTTTATCAGGATATATAATACCCAAAGATATAAGATTTTATTATCAGCTGACCTTATTGGTAATTTTAATATATCCAAAATATCATCTCGATATTTTTTATCTAACGTGACTACTAAGGGTATTTTCAAGGCCCCGTCATAAATTGTTGCTGCTGGAAAACCTTGGTAAGATGCACGGATAATGTTGAGAATATCTGTCTTCATAATTCCCAGTTCAGCTATTTTTTTTGTCCTTAATCTAATTTTAATTTGAGGGGTACCTGGAGGTGATTGAAGTGTGATATCTTTTGATCCAGAAATTGTCTCTAAAAGATAAGCAACTTTTTGTGCGTCTTGATCGAGGTCATCAAGGCTTTCACCAAATAAATTTATGACTATGGCGGCATTATATCCAGAAATTGTTTCCTCAATTCTCTCAGTTAAAAATGTATTTATGGCGAAGTTCACACCAACAAAACCATTTTTTCTCTCATTACCATCATCTGTTCCGTTAACAATATTATTAATGTCATTAAGAATCTTATCTTGAGCTGGACCACCTAGTTTCTTTAATTCAATTTCGAATTCGCTGTAATGAGTTCCAAAAGTATCGGCTCCCATCGGAGATCTTCCTACCCATTGGGCAACAGATTTGATTCCGTCGATACTCCTGATTTGATTTGAAACAAGGTTACCTATTCGAATAGACTCTTTCTCTGACGTTCCTGGGTATGCTGTCATATGCATTATATAGTGACCCTCATGAAGCGGAGGTATAAATTGTGCCTTAAAGAAAGGGAGGAAAGCTAGCCCTACACTAATTAATAAGAGCGATGTAAAAACAACTGCTTTAGACTCGCCTTCAATTTTTCTTAATATTGACTCGTACCTAGTCTTTAGATAACTAATTATGGGGGAGTCTCCACTTTTAACTTTAGAATGACCAAGCATTAAGTAGCATAGGGCAGGGGTGACCGTAAGCGCAACAAATAATGAGGCAACTATTGAGGTTATGTATGCAATACCTAGTGGGCCAAACAATTTACCAGCTACTCCAGACAACGATAAAAGCGGCATAAATACCAGTACTATAATAATGGTAGCAAATACTACCGATTTCCTAACCTCCATTGATGAGTTAAAAACAACCGTATGAATTGGTAGAGGTATTTTTTTAAGCTTATTTTGTTTTAAGCGTCTAAAAATATTTTCAACATCAATGATTGCATCGTCTACAACCTCACCTAGCGCTATAGCTAGACCACTTAAAACCATTACATTTAGGCCAAGATTAAGGTAACTCATCATACCTATAGCTGATAAGAGCGATATTGGGATTGCAATCGCCGATATAAAAGCAGTTTTAATATTAAACAAGAAAAGATAAAGAATGGATATCACCATGATTGAACCGACTACAATATCAAACCTAAGGCCATTGATTGAAGCATCAATAAAGTTAGCTGGTTTAAATAAATCAGGTGTAAGCTCAATTGATTGATTTACTAGAATAGGGGCCAAGTCATTTAATGCTTCTTCTAACTGATTTGTTAGCTTGTATGTATCAGATCCTAGTTGCCCTTGGATAGATAAATAAACCCCGGATTCTCCGTTAATTGAAGCAGCACTAATTGATGGGGCAAAACCTTCTTTTACCTCCGCTACATCTTTGATTCTAATAATACGGCCATTTGAATTGATAACGGGGGAAGACCTAATATCATCGATTGTTTTTAGTTGACCATCTACATTTACAATTATTCTTTGATTATTATTTTCAATAAAAGCCACCACCAATATTTCCTGTTGATTTTTGTATTGTATTTATTATTTGAGCGATAGTTACATTATGCTCATAAAGTTTATCAGGAATAACCTCTACCTGAAGCTGACTAACAGAACCGCCAAATTTATTAACATCCGCAACTCCAGGTACACCAAGTAGGTGAGGGACAATTAATGTATCAGCTACAGTCCTTAACTCACTATCGGTTTTTGTCTTAGAGGTTATTCCGATACCCAAAACGCTTGATGCAGAAGATGTAAGCGGAGTTATTGTTGGATTTATAGAGTTTGGTAGCTGTCCATTTAGTAATGATAGTTTTTCCGAAATAGATTGTCTGTTTCTGTAAATATCCGTATCTTCTTCAAAAATAACAGTTACAACGGAAAGCCCTGGTATAGACTGTGATCTTATTTGCTTTATACCAATAGTTCCTGAAATTGCATCCTCTATCGGTTGTGAAATCAATTTTTCAACTAGGTCAGATGAAAACCCAGGGGATTCGGTTTGAATGATTACTTGTGTTGGAGAAAACTCTGGAAAAACATTTAGCGGACTTTGTTTGATTTGATATATCCCATAAGCTATAACAATTAACGCTAAGCCAATTATTACACCAGGAAATCTAATGGAGAAGCGGATTAAAGAACCCATCATTTTTTAGTTAATCCTCGTTTTCGTTCTTAATTTGATATTTAAACTCTTCTGATAAGAGTAGCTGAGCTCCATCAACAACGATTTTATCATTTTTCATTATTATGCCTTCCTTAATAATCCAGCCACCATCTATTTCAAGTAACCTTGGCAAGGGTCTTCTAAGGAAATTTCCTTCATTATTTTTTATGAAAACCCATGCCTTGCCACTACTCCATATAACAGATTCTTTGGGGATAAATAAGTAAGCGTTATCAGATTTGATTTTGTCACTAACAATAAAGGCTTTTAATTTTAGACCAATCTCTAGGTCATTTTCTGTAACATAATAATAAAAACTTTTACCTTGAATAGCTTGATCTATATCTTGAGCTTTTGAAATAAGGGTTGCTTTGTAGGTTTTTTTTGGTTGATTAGATGGCGAGACTTTAATTTCTTTTGGAATAATATCTAGGGTCTGATTTATTGGAACAGTAATTTTAATTAATCGATATTCATTATGAAGTAGTTTTTCAAGGTAATGATTTTTAGAGTCAGCTATAAGCTCTTTGAAGTCCTTCCCCCATCGGTGATCAATATTAAAAAGTAAATTTTTAATATTATTATTTATGATAGCTATATCATTTTTTAAATCACTAATTTCAATATTTTTTTTATGGACAACGGAGTCCACCAATAATTTTATTATCTTTATTTAAAATAATTAGCTTACTTATGCGTTCAGCTTCCTCATCTAGTTTAGCTAATAGTTTTGTTTTTTGGTATTTAAGGTTTGTGAAATCATTTTGATTTTTGAGGAGAGGACTTAGATTTACCGTAATACCATAACTTGGAATGCTTTGCTCATGTGTGCTTATAGAAATTTTTTGAAGTTTGATACCACTGTTTTTTTCAACAAGAGCTGGAAGGTTTATATAGGTTAAGCCATCTTTAATAATTGTATAATCGACTATAGTTTCATCATTATCATTGTCATCATCATTAATACATTCATCTTTACCAAGAAGCATAATTATCCAAATCAAAGTGATAATTAGGATAGATTGTATGACTATAATAAGTAATGATTTATTTTTCATATAGGTAGTTTATTTGTAAAAATAGGGCGTTGCATAATCTTTTCCGCATCCAATCCGCTTCTTAATAAATTATATAGTGCTTTATGATAATCTTTGTCAAATTGATTTAACTTAATTATCTCTAACTCTAATTCTAATCTATCTAAGATGCCTTGATTAAATCTATTTTGAAGTTGTTTTTTTAAATTATTTTTATCTTCAAGAATCCTCTGGGTATTTTTAAGTGTTTTTAGATGATTATGAAAATTAAATAAAAGCAGTTCCGAGTCATTAATCAGAGACAGTTGATACGTTTTTAACTTTCCTGCTTCTAGGGATCTTATTTTTTTTGCTTTTTCAATAAATAACTTATTTTTTTTTGAGGCATTAAAGACAGAATCAATTCCTATGCTCCAAATATTATCTCCCAAATCATAGAAGTAGGCTGGAGAAAAATCAAAATCTGGGTACTGTTTCGCAATTTCATATTTTAGTTTAGATTCTTTGATTGCATAGTTAGCAAGCATCACTCTAAGTGTTTTATTACTAATTATAGTTTTGGATTTTAGTTCGCTAATTGTCTGATTATCTAAAAAAGCGATTGTAGCAGCATTAATTAATTCCTTAATTTTTGAAACATTAATTGGTATTAGATTAAATTTTTCTTGGCTCATTCCCAGTGAAAGTGCAATTTTTTTTATTTGCTGCGCTTGCTTAAATTGAAGAGATATTAGTGCCTGATTAATTGAGCCCAATTCTAATTTAATCCTTTCAAGATCAACTTGGGATGACACTCCAAGCTCAATCCTTTTTTTAAGCATATGAATGATTGATTGTTTTAGTTTAAGCTCATCTTTAGTGATTTTTATTAAATCTTGGTTTTCAATGGTTTCCAATTATGCACCTGAAAATTGCAGCATCAATTTAGATTCATAGCGAAGGAGGGCGGACTGTGTTTCATTAAATGCTATTTCATAACGAATTAATTTTTTATTTGCTGTATAGGAGGTTGAGAACGCTCTCTAAAGATAAACCTTTTTCTAAACCGAGATTATATTTCTTTGTTATAATAGCAACTATAAGGGACTTATTTAAATAGCTAAATAAATATCAATCATTCTTTTTTTGCATTTTTTAGATCATAGTTAAAAAAGTTTTGAGCTAGAAGAAGTTCATTCAAGCCCCACTCCTTAATTGGTAGACTTTCATTTTTGTAACCCATTTTTCTTAGAAAGTTATTAAATTCAGTATTTAGTGTGTCGACACTTTTAATGGATTGGTTTAAATCTTGTATCACTATTTTTTCTTCTTCATAAGGGATGAACGTGCAAGCACTAAGAAGTGAGCATACAAAGAAAATATTTAATGAAGTTATTATGTGGAGACGTAAAATTTTTAAATAATTTGACAAGTTTGTATATAGTTATTCAGGACGGTTTTTTAGTTACCCTAATTTTAATCTATTAAAAAAGTTTTAGGCATTAAAATTACAATGAATTTTTACTTACCGTTATTGACTAAACTGATATAATGCTGAATACAAAATTTATTTAATGCGAGAGTGGCGGAATTGGTAGACGCACTGGTTTTAGGTACCAGCGCCGCAAGGCGTGAGAGTTCGAGTCTCTCCTTTCGCACCATTTTTAGGGAATGCACATGGCTGAAGTAGTAGAAAAGATTAATAATATTGAAAGGCGCGTAAAGGTAATTGTGCCAGTTGCACCCCTTCAATCCGAGATAACTCAAAGGTTTCAACAACTTATAAAAACTGCAAAGGTACAAGGGTTTAGGCCTGGTAAAGTACCAATGAGTATTATAGAGAAGCAATACGGACCTGATGTAAAGTCTGAAGTTTATTCAAAGGCCATTGAGGCAAGGTTTGGTGAGTTTGTTCAAAAAAATAATTCAAGTTGCAGGGATGCCAGATATCCAGCATGAACCTCTTTCAAATATTAATGATGACTTTGAGTTTACTGCGACCTTTGAAATATTCCCTGAAATTAAAGAAATTGACGCAAAAAAACTTAAGGTTACCGAATATAAGTCCGAAGTTAATGCTGCTGACATTAAAAAAACTATTGGTGTTATTGCAGCTCGCTCCGCTACATTTTCTAAAGTTGATCGTCCGTCTAAATTGGGTGACAGGGTAAGCATACAAATGGAATCTTTTATCGATGGAGAAAAAATAGAAGCAACTGGCGATGAAACTATTGATTTTACATTGGGGGACATGAAGAGAATAAAATCAATTGACGATCAGTTAGTTGGTATAAAGGTTGGGGAAACTAAAGAATTTGATGTTAAATACCCTAAGGATCATGAGCCTAGTCAGCTGGCTAATAAAAAAGTAAAATATATGGTCAAAATGGTAGAAATAAATGAATCTACTCTTCCAAAAATTGACTCGGAGTTTGCAAAAAGCCTTGGGGTTGAGGACGGTGACGTTGAAGCTATGAATAATGAGATTAAAAAATCTTTAGAACAAGAAGTAGACAAGAGAGTTAAGGCCGCATCTAAAAACCAAGTCTTTTCTGAATTAATAAAAGCAAGTGATGTTGACCTTCCAAAGTCTCTTGTGTCAATGGAAGTAAACCGAATGATGCAGCTCATTATCGCCAGATCGAACAACAACGCGCTTCATTAGGGTATGATATCGATGGTGTTGTTTACAAGGTAGATGATCTTGCTCTTCAAAAAATAAGTATTCTAAAAGTTGATAAGAATAAACTTGAGGCAACTGAAGAGCAAGTCAGGGCAAAGGTTGAGGAATTTGCTACAAATTATGATGACACTGAGAAAGCAGTTAAATGGTTTTACGAGGACAACAAAAGACTTGGCGAACCTGCTTCCCTTGCAACGGAAGACAACGTTGTTTTATGGGTATTGAAAAATTGTAAAAAAGAAGTAAAAGCTGTTTCAGTTGATGAATTAATGGAGATTCAACCAAATGGGTAATAATAATGTTAAAGATTTCTCTCCAAGTAATTTGGGCTATATCCCTATGGTCGTTGAGCAAAGTGGCAGAGGAGAGAGGTCTTATGATATTTATTCCCGCTTACTCAAAGAAAGAGTCATTTTTCTAGTTGGTCCGATTGATGATTTGACTGCTAATGTTGTTGTAGCTCAATTGCTTTTTTTAGAAGCAGAAAATCCAGATAAAGATATTTCTCTTTATATTAATTCACCGGGTGGTTTGGTTACTGCTGGTCTTGGTATTTATGACACTATGCAATTTATTAAACCAGATGTGAGTACATTGTGTATTGGCCAAGCGGCTAGTATGGGCGCGGTTTTATTGTGTGCAGGAGCAAAAGGAAAACGAAGTGGTTTAACACATTCAAGAGTAATGATTCACCAGCCTCTTGGAGGCTTTCAAGGACAAGCTTCTGACATAGAAATTCACGCTAAGGAAATTATGTATTTAAAAGAGAAGCTGAATACAATACTTTCTCACCATACCAGCCATCCTATTAAAAAAATTGTGAAGGATACGGATCGTGATAACTTTATGAGTGCTGAGGATTCCAAGGATTACGGGCTGATTGATCAAGTCATTAATAATCGTTCTGAAGTAAAATAAGCACATGGCTGAAAATAAAGATAAATCTCTGTTTTGTTCTTTTTGTGGTAAAAATCAGCAATGAAGTTAGAAAACTTATTGCAGGTCCAACTGTTTTTATATGTGACGAATGCGTTGACCTTTGTAACGATATAATTATCGAGGAAACCAAGGATATACGACCAGCACCAAATAAAAAAGAAACAAGACTCCTTACCCCAGAAAACCTTTATTCAAAGTTAGGTGAGCATGTTATTGGCCAAGATAGCGCTAAAAAAAGTTTAGCAGTCGCAGTTTATAATCATTACAAGAGATTACAAAAAACAACCTTACCAGAGTTGTGTGAGGGAGGCGACAGAATTATTGTTGCCCCAACTGGTTCAGGAAAGACCCTCTCTGCTGTACTTCCTATGTTACATCGGTGTCCTTAGTTGGAAGAATGGAAACCATTGTAACTGAGGCGGGTTATGTTGGAGAAGACGTAGAAAATATTTTGCAAAAATTACTCCAAAAATGTGATTATGATATTGAAAAAGCTCAGAGAGGAATTGTTTACATAGATGAAGTTGATAAAATTTCAAGAAAATCAGAAAACCCATCTATCACAAGAGATGTTTCGGGGGAAGGTGTTCAGCAAGCACTATTAAAGCTAATAGAGGGGACTGTTGCGTCTGTCCCACCTCAGGGCGGAAGGAAGCACCCTAACCAAGTAGTTTGTTCAGCTTGACACAACAAATATCTTATTTATTTGTGGAGGAGCATTTGATGGCCTTGAAAAAATAATAAAAGAAAGGACCCGAAAAGACTAGTATAGGATTTGTGCTGAAGCTTCTAGTTGAAGATGACCTTGCTTGGAGAAGGGTTACGTCCTAGTAGAAGATTTGTTGAAATTTGGTCTTATTCCAGAATTTGTGGGTCGTTTGCCTGTTTTAGCAACGCTTGACTCCTTGACGATAGAGAGCACTTTTGAAACTAATTAACTGAGCCTAAAAATGCATTACTAAGCAATATCAAAAATTATTTGAAATGGAAGGTACAGAGTTAGAGTTTCGTGATGATGCTATTGAAGAAATAGCTGTCCAAGCAATTAAAAAAAAGACTGGGGCAAGAGGCTTGAGATCAATTATGGAAGCATCCCTAAAAGATGTTATGTTTGAGTTGCCATCAATAAAAAACCTTCAAAAAGTAATTATTGATAAGTCTGTTATCAAAGATAAAACAAAGCCATTTCTTGTGTATGCTAAAAATAGTCAGCATGCAAGTAATTAGAAAGATTAATTTACTCTTGATATTTTGTTGAGCAACCCCATATTTAAAGCTATATTTTAATTAAAACTATAAGTAAAAAAAATCCAAAAAATAAAGAAAATAAAAATATTCCGATGCTTCCATTAAGGGATGTTGTTGTTTACCCTCATCTTGTTATCCCATTGTTTGTTGGTCGAGATAAATCAATAAAAGCAATCCAAGAAGCTAATGCTGGAGATAAGAAAATTCTACTAGTAGCCCAAAAATCTGCAACAAAAGATGAGCCTGGAATAAAAGACGTTTATAAGATCGGCACGATTGCAAACATTATTCAAATGCTAAAGCTCCCAGACGGCACTGTAAAAGTTCTTGTTGAAGGCATTGATCGAGCAATAGTTTCATCTCTTAGTGATAGTGGTGAATTTTGGACAGCTAAGATTGAGAAACTAGATGTTAAAGAGCCAAAAGATAAAAAAAGTATGGCTTTTATGCGTTCTTTACTTTCACAATTTGAGCAGTATGTAAAGCTCAATAAAAAAATTCCTCCAGAGATTTTATCCTCATTAAATGGAATCAATAAGCCTGGGAGACTAGCTGACTCTATAGCTGCAAATTTATCGCTAAAACTTTCCCAGAAACAAATAATCCTTGAAGCGCTTGATATTAAAAAGCGTCTTGATCTATTGCTCCAAATTATGGAGTCAGAAATTGATATCCTTCAGGTTGAAAAAAGAATCCGCGGAAGAGTGAAGAGGCAGATGGAGAAATCACAGCGAGAGTATTACCTAAATGAGCAAGTTAAAGCAATTCAAAAAGAATTAGGTGATTCAGATGAAGGTGCAGACCTCGATGCTCTGGAAGAGAAAATTAAAAATAATAATTTATCGAAAGAAGCAGAAACAAAATGTATTTCGGAACTTAAAAAGCTAAAATTAATGTCTCCAATGTCTGCAGAAGCATCAGTTATTAGAACATTTATTGAGACTATTGTTAACCTGCCGTGGGATAAAACTACGAAAATATCACAAAGTTTAAGTGAGGCAGAGGTTTCACTCGATACCGATCATTATGGCTTAGAGAAAGTCAAAGAGCGGATAGTAGAATATTTAGCTGTTCAGAACCGAGTTAATAAATTAAAAGCACCAATTTTATGTCTTGTCGGTCCGCCGGGTGTTGGTAAAACCTCTCTTGGTCAAAGTATCGCTAAGGCAGTTAATAGGAAGTTTGTAAGAATGGCCTTGGGTGGTGTTCGAGATGAAGCTGAGATTCGAGGACACAGAAGAACTTACATTGGGTCTATGCCAGGAAAAATTTTACAGAATATGACAAAAGTCGGAGTAAATAATCCATTATTTCTTCTGGATGAGGTTGACAAGATGGGGCAAGACTTTCGTGGAGACCCCTCATCAGCTTTACTCGAAGTTTTAGACCCAGAGCAAAACCATACCTTCACAGATCATTATGCCGAGATTGAATACGATTTATCAAAGTTATGTTTGTTGCAACTGCAAATTCAATGAATATTCCAGAGCCACTGCTTGATAGAATGGAAATTATTCGTTTGCCAGGCTACACAGAGAATGAAAAAATAAATATTGCACATAAGTACCTAATTCCAAAGCAATTGACTATCAGCGGGTTGTATTTAACGAGATTACAAAAAAAGCTGTAAAAGATATTATTCAGTTTTACTCCAGAGAAGCTGGAGTAAGAAAGCTAGATCAAGAGATTGCTAAAATATCAAGAAAAGCCGTTAAGAATTTATTAACAAATAAAAAAATTAAACACCTAGCTGTTACTAGCAAAAATATTGTGGACTATCTTGGGGTAAAGATTTTCGACATTGGGCTTGCAGCAAAAAAAAATCAAATTGGCCAGGTAACAGGTTTAGCTTGGACACAGGTTGGAGGTGAGCTTTTGACAATCGAGGCTGTAGTTCTCCCTGGAAAAGGGAAAACTATTATCACAGGAAAATTAGGTGATGTTATGCAAGAGTCTATTCAGGCAGCTTTAACTGTTGTTAGAACTAACAGTGTTAAACAAATTAGATGATAATTTTTATGAAAAAAAAGATATTCATATTCATTTCCCTGAAGGAGCTACACCAAAAGATGGACCAAGTGCTGGTATTGGTATTACAACAGCGATAATATCAAGTCTAACAAATATTCCTGTGTTTAATGCTATGACTGGAGAGATAACATTGCATGGACAGGTAACTAAAATTGGCGGCTTAAAAGAAAAACTTTTAGCTGCTAAAAGAGGTGGTATAAAGAATGTACAAACTTCCACTAGAACATAGCTTAGATTTAATTGATATACCTGAACGCCTCATATCTAGACTTCAGATATTATCCTGTAAATGGATTGATCAAGTTATTGATACGCGCTCACAAGGATTCCTCAGCCAAGTAAGAAGCAAGTTAGATCTTCTAAGTCAACTTCGAAGAAGTTTGTTGAAATTGATAAGCCGATCGCTCATTAGTTAGTCCGCATTTTGCTAGCATTGTTGTTAACTTTATTGTAAAATTGCCGAGCTCAAATTCGACAATTTGGGTGCTTAGCTCAGTTGGTAGAGCGTCGCCCTTACAAGGCGAATGTCACAGGTTCGAACCCTGTAGCACCCACCAGTTTAGGAGTGGTAGTTCAGTTGGTTAGAATACCGGCCTGTCACGCCGGGGGTCGCGGGTTCGAGTCCCGTCCACTCCGCCATTATTAAATTAAGGCAGACTATAATAGTTTGCCTTATTTGATACAAATAACGAACTTATGCCATTTATAGGACTCGCATAAAATTAATTAGTAAGTAAAAAAATTATGCTAGAAAAAATTCGTAACAACACACAGTCAACATTCGCTAAAGTAATTTTAGGCATTATTATTGTTCCTTTTGCTTTATTTGGTATTGATTCATACTTGAGTTCATCAGGCTCCAATGTATGGGTAGCTAAAGTAAATGGTGAGTCAATTGGGCTTCAAAGCTACCAAAATGCGCTTTTAGGTGTGCGAGAGCAAATGACCAAACAAGGTGAGTCACCGGACCCTTCAGTTTTTGAGAACCCAGAGTTTAAGAAAGCTGTTCTAGAAGGACTGATAACATCGAGGTTAATACACCAGGAAATAATAAAATCTAATTTTAATATTAGTCAAGATCAGTTAAATGAATATGTAGTTAATATGCCTAATTTTCAAAGAAATGGTAAATTTGATCAGGCCACATATGATCAAATTGCAAAAATGCCAACCTTACTCCTAAGAAACTTGATGAACTAATTCGAAAGGATCTGGCAAAACAACAAGTTAAAGATAGTATGAATAAATATGTTTTTGTAACTAAAGAAAAAATTCAAAAACTGGTGAACTTAGCTTATCAAAAAAGAGATATAAGTATGCTTGAACTTAGACATCCTGTTTTTACAGAAGAAAATGAAAGTTTCAAAAAAAGAATTAAGAGATTTTTATGATACAAATACATCTTCTTTTATAATGCCAGAGCAAGTAAAGATTAATTTTATTGTGTATTCTGTTGCTGGAATCATACCTACTATCACAATAGAAGATGAGCGAAATTAAAAAAAACTTTGAGGATAATGTTGACAAATTTCAAGGTAATCAAAAACGTAAAGCAAAGCATATATTGTTAGGTTCGATGCTTACATATGTGTCAGGCAAAAAGAAAAGATAAAAAAGAAAGCTAAAGAGCTATTAAATAAAATTAAAAAAACCCCTAAAGAATTTGATGTGTTAGCTAAAGAATTTTCTCAAGATTCTGAGTCAGCAAAAAAGGGTGGGGATCTCGGTTACTTTTCTAGAGGTATGATGGTTAAAGAGTTTGAAGATGTCGTTTTTAAACTAAAGAAAAATCAGTTATCGGGTATTGTTGAAACTGAATATGGTTACCATATTATAATGTTGACAATTAAATTAAATCCTATGGATACAGTTAGAAGCTCAAACTTAAAGGCGAGCTAATTTTTTCAAAAGCTCAAGAAATATATTTATCTGAAGCTGAGAACTTTAATAATATTGTTTACGAGCAATCTGATTCTCTAAAGGCTGCAGCGGAAAAATTTGGTGTCGAAATTCAAGAAAGTCAGTGGTTATCTGCTGATGCAGCTGCAAAATTTTTTAACAATGAATCTTTTTCTCAAGCTGTTTTTGATCCGATAGCAATAACTGAAAAGAAAAATATTGCCGCTATTGAAGTTTCACCTAATAACCTTATATCTGCTAGAGTTATTGATCTTAAAAAGTCTGCGCCGAAGAGCTTTGAAGATGCTGAGCAGGATATAAGCAACTTTTTAACTACCCGGAATTCACAAAAATTATTAATTGAGGACGGAGATGACCTAATTCTTTCTCTTAAAGCCGGCGATAAGAAAATTGACTGGATTGACGATCTTGTAATTGATCGAATTGACATGCAGGGTTTATCAGGCCCAATTGTCAACGCGATATTTAAAATTAATGCTAAATTTACTCCAAATTTTGAAGGTATTTACGATCCCAATACTGAGGAATATATAATTGTTCGACTTAATAAAACTATTACTGATGATATTACAGACGAAGTCTCAGTTGATATTTTTAAAGATGAATATATGCAAGCTTTAACAGATGAAGTTGATTCAGCATATACAAAAGATCTTCGTGAAGCAGCGTCTATTAAAATTAATCAGAATTTTTTTAACTAACTAGTCAACAGACCCTGCTGCTGTTATATTCATTCCGCCGTCAACATAAGTTATTTCCCCGTTACTCCTGACGCAAGATCACTACATAAAAATGCTGCTACGTTTCCAACCTCCTCGATACGTAACATTTCTTTTTAATGCTGAATGTCTTTCATTAAAGTCATACATTTTATCGAAATTTGCTATTCCTGAAGCGGCCAATGTTTTAACGGGGCCCGCTGAAATTGCATTTACACGAATTCCCTTTTTTCCATAGTCTATGGGCCATATAACGCACATTAGCTTCTAGACTGGCTTTGGCAAGTCCCATTACGTTATAGTTAGGCATTGTTCTTTCAGCTCCCAGGTAGCTCAAGGTTAAAAGGCTCGAGTTATCGTTCAGATATGGTAAGGCTGCTTTAGCTAAAGCTGTAAAGCTGTAAGAACTAACTTCATGAGCTATTTGAAAATTTTCTCTTGTGGTTGACTGGACAAAATCCCCACTTAGAGCTTCTTTTGGGACGAATGCAATAGAATGAACAATAACGTCAAACTTACCCCATATCTCTCCTAACTTAGAAAAAAGAGTGGTTATTTGATTGTCACTTGAGACGTCGCACGGGAGGACAATTTTGGAATCAAAGTGTGAAGCTAGTTTTTCTACTCTACTTTGGTGTTTTTCCATTTGGCATGTAAACGCTAATTCAGCTCCTTGATCCTTCATACTTTTTGCAATTCCATAAGCTATGGATCGATCACTTAGCAAGCCAAGTATTAAAACTTTTTTATTTTTTAAAAAACTCATACCAACCCTTCTTTAAATGTTTTATTGTTTATTTGTTTTTAGGATCAAGTAAGTCCCTCAAACCTTCGCCTAAAAGATTATATCCTAATACCGTTATTAGGATAGCTAGCCCCGGGAATAAAGAAAGCCACCAAGCAAACTGTATATATTCTTTACCGTCAGTTAAGATGTTTCCCCATGATGCTGTTGGGGCCTGAACTCCAAGCCCAAGAAAACTTAAACCTGATTCTACAAGAACAGCACTTGCAATGCCTAGAACTGAACTTACTATTATTGGAGTTATACTATTCGGTAATAAGTGTTTTGTGATTATATTAAAATCACTTGCACCCATCGTTTCAGCAGCTAAGATGTACTCTCTTCTTCTGAGACTTAAAAATTCAGCTCTAACTAGTCTTGTAACTCCCATCCATGATGTTAGACCAATGACAATCATAATATTCCATATGGAAGGGGTTAGAAAAGCAATTACAGCTAAAATTAGGAAGAATGTTGGTATTGAAAGCATTCATATCTACTAACCTCATAATCACGGAGTCAACCCACCCCGATAAAAACCGGCAACTGAGCCTAAAATAATCCCAATTGCCGTGGATATTCCAACTGCAACGAAACCTACGAGAAGAGATATTTGTGCACCAAAAAGCATTCGTGAAAAAACATCGCGACCCAGCCCATCTGTACCCATTATGTGATGAGCTGAAGGGCCAAGTAAAATAGAATTTATGTTTATATAGTTTGGGTCATAGGGTGCAATTACTGAAGCAAATAAAGCAAGAATAAGAATAATAAAAATTATTATTAGTTCCATGAAATATCTATTTTAAAAGCTCATTAACAATTTTAGGTCCATGGATAAGCCCAAGCATAACCTAAGTCAGCAATAAGTGTTCCTATAAGAGTTAGGAATGACCCGATTGTTAGGACGCCCATAATTACTGGAAAATCTCTCATTAAGACAGAATCATAAAAAAGTTTACCCATACCTGGTATTGCAAAAATTGACTCTGCTATCACTGAACCACCTATGAGACCAGGTATCGAAAGGCCTATAATTGTAATTAAGGGAAGGATGGCATTTTTCAGTGCATGAGTAAAAATGACATTTTTTTCTTTGAGTCCCTTGGATCTTGCTGTGGTTATAAAGTCCTGGTGAAGGACATCTAGCATCCCATTTCTAACATACAAAGAGATTCCAGCTAAGCCGCTTAATGACGAAACGGTTACAGGTAAGATTAGGTGTTTTAATAGATCTATAAATTGAGCAAAAGAACTAAGGTTTTCATAGCCAAGACTATGAAGCCCAGATATTGGGAGCCATTGATTTATAACCCCGGTCCAATACATCAATAGAAGGGCAAGCCAAAAACCAGGTATTGCAAATCCAACAAAAACAAAAATTGTAATAGACCTATCTGCCCAAGTATCTTGCTTAATAGCAGATAAAGTCCCTAGGATAATAGCCGATGTAAATATTACTAATATACCTATGATATTTATCATCAAAGTAATCGGCAGAGACTCCTGTATTAACCCCTTAATAATGTTTCCTGATTTATCAGTTTTTTGCCACAGAACTGGTCTTTGATGAGATGCAAATGAGCTACCAAAATCTAATTGAATTATTCTCTTGAGCCAAAGCCCATATTGAATTATTACTGGCTTATCAAGATTATATAGCTCCCTTAATTTTTGCCTAGATTCTTCTGATGCCTTTGGATTAAAAGATTCTTCGTTCGAGGTTACATCTCCGGGCGCAAGATGCATGATGAAGAAAGATATCAGGCTTATTCCTACAAGCATCGGGATCATCCATAAGAGCCTATTAATTAAATATTTAATCATTAATGAGCAGCCATTTCATTGCGTGAATTTAATTTTCTAATATACCAATCATGACTGTTATGATAAATCCCAGCCGCTGGAGGTGGTTTTTGTATGCCCCCAATCCTTTTATTTACTGCAGTCAGGCCATAACCTGCGTACAAGTAAATGATAGGCGAATCTTCCAGCAATATTTTAGAGAAATTATGGTAAATCTTTTCTCTTATATTTAAATCAAGCTCTCTGCGTCCTTGCTCCAGCAATCTGTCGACTTGTTTGTTTTCATAGCCAAGAAAATTGAATTGACCAGGTTTTTGTTGTGATGAGTGCCAAATATTATACTGATCCGGATCAAGAGATAAGCTCCAACCTAAAACTACTGCATCAAAATCTCCGGTTTTAATAAACCTGTTAACAAAACTAGCCCATTCAATTACCCTAATTTTTACATCTATACCAATTTCCTTAAGCCTTCTTTGAACAAGAACAGCAGTCATCTCTCTTTGCATTGTTTGATGAGTTGTCAAACTTTAATGGCTTTCCATCTTTGGATAGTTGCCCATCTTTGTTAAGTTCGTAACCTGCCTCTGTGAGTAATTTAAGAGCTTTTTTAGTAGAAAACGGGTAGGGTGATATATCCGGACTGTTCCAGCGTGTACCGGGCTTATATGGGCTTGAAATTGGCTCACCCAAACCCAAAAGGACACCTTTAATGATTTCATTTTTGTCAATAGCAAAATTTATCGCCTGTCTAACTTTTATGTCATCGAATGGTGCTCGTTTAAGATTAAATCCGAGATACGTATAACCATTACCAAGCTCCTTATATAAATTAATTTTTTTTTGTAACTTTGGTTTAGATGGGAAAACTCTTTTATATTGAATCGGGTTGATGTTCATTAGGTCGATATTATTAGCCGTTAATTCAAGAAATTGTGAGGATGTATCTGGAATTATTCTTGTAGTTAATTCGAGGTATCTTTGCATCACCCAGGATACTATTTTTATTTGCTTTAAGGGTAATCTGTTGCCCAGAAATCCAGTCACCCAGCTTATAGTAGTTTGAACCAACTGGAGCACGAGAAAGATATGTATTATTCAGGCATCTTCATCTTCTAAGGTCATATGTCTGGCAAGATATGTAATGAAGCCACAAATGGATCTATTGCAGGTATGCCTGAATTATCTTCATAGCTGTGACTTCAAAAGTAAAATTATCTGGTGCCGAGGCTTTCTTTACAAGTAAGTAGTCTGACGCGTATGGAGTTCGAGTTTTGGGATTAGTCATTAACGTCCATGTGAACATCACATCCTTACTCGTAATCGGCCTATTGTCTGCCCACATCAATCCTTTTTTTAACTTAAAAGTAATTGTTTTTTGATCTTTTGATATTTTCCAACTTTCCGCTATGTCTGGGGCATAGTTTAAATCTTTATCATACTTAATTAACGAGTTAAAAATTTTACTAGATATTGCGGATGACGCGGCATCACCTGCGATCATTGCTATAAGATTACTCGGCTCAGCTGACATTGCGTTAATTAAATTTTTACTATTATAATCAATTACCTCTGTATTGTTATTGGTGCAACTTATTAGAAAAGATAAAGAAGAGGCAAGTATAATTTTAAAAATTATCTCGAAATTGGTTGTGATAAGAATCAATCTTTTTCTAAAATGTCAATTGTTGTACCTATGATTATCATATGAGAATCTAGTTCATTAAATTCCATTAAATCTTTAAGAGAAATTTTATATTTTTTCGACAAATAACCCAAAGTGTCGCCAGCTGATACATGGTGCGTAACAATTGAGTCGTAACTATATAAGCCTTTATTATTGAGGGCAAAATCTGTTGAGAGAGACGATCTCTTAGGAAGCAGGACTATACTATTCCTTCTGAATGTTTTTCTACCTTTTAAGCGATTAACTTGTCTAATCAGTTTTGAATCAATACCAAATTTTTTAGCGACTGTATTTATTCTTTCACCTTTTTTAGGTTTGTAGACTTCCCAGCTTGCAAGTGGCTTGTCATAGGAGAATAAATTAATATTAAATTGCGTAACTGAACTTACCGGTAATAGAACATATTGAGATGATGCGTTGGTATTCATCAAGGGCCTTTTATATTCGGCATTTAAGTATTGAAACTCTTCCATAGATATTTCAGCAAATTTTGGGATTAACTCTGTATCTATTTTCTTAGGGAGGATGACTTTTGAAAAATAAGGGGTGTTTTGTATAGTCGGCAAATACACATTATATTTTGATGGATTTTTAATTATATTTCTAATTGCTATGAGTTTTGGCACGTAGTTCCTTGTTTCTCTTGGTAACTTTAGACTGTAATAATCTGTCGATCGCTTTCTTCTTTTATTGTTTTTAATCGATCGACCAACCCTTCCTTCCCCAGCATTATAGGCTGCTAGAGCGTGCTCCCATGTTCCAAAATCTTTATAAAGTTTTTCAAGGTAATTAAGGGCAGCATCTGTTGCGTTAATTACACTTTTCCTGTCATCAATCCACCAGTTCTGCTCTAACTTATATATTTTTCCGGTAGAAGAAATAAACTGCCATAAACCTACTGCTTTTTT
Organism: uncultured Methylophilaceae bacterium; assembly: GCA_905182075.1. Classification (GTDB taxonomy): domain Bacteria; phylum Pseudomonadota; class Gammaproteobacteria; order Burkholderiales; family Methylophilaceae; genus BACL14. Next base: position 918,728 of record CAJIZS010000001.1, read on the forward strand.
ATTTGATTTTGCAATTCTTGCCTCACAACCACTGGTAACAAAGCAATTTCCATGGGCATATTACGCTTGTCTAACTCCGTTTGCAACATAATATAAGTATCTTTCTGATCTTTTTAGCATTCTTTCCATGTATTCGGGTCTTTGGCTATACCATTTTTCATATTTCCTTATCTTTTTCTGAATACGTTTTGATTTTTTTTCTTTTAAGCCATATCCACTAGATATAGTCTTCCAGATACTGTTTGAATCTTTGAACATATCATTTAGGGAGCTGGACTCGTCTTCGGTTTGACTTAGGTCCTCTAATATTTCAAATTTTTGACCAAGGGCATTTACTCCGAAAAAAAAATTAACTGAAAATATAATTGAAAGCAGTAATAGCGTAAGTTTGATTAATCTAATATGCATCTTTTTTGATCCTTAATTTTTTAAAAGCTAATTCATTCTTTGCTCTTAAAAAGGGGTTAGTTTCCAGCTCTTCTTTTATTGTTGAGGGCAAAGTTACTTTAAGATTTTTTAGTTTCTCTTTTCTTTGCAGTAAAGCTTTGTTGGCTTTATCTTCTATTAAAGCAAACTCGATATTATCCATTGTATATTCATGAGCACAATATACTTTAATATTTTCTGGTAAGGATGAAATTTTTGTTAATGACTCATACATTTGCTTATATGTCCCTTCAAAAATTCTTCCACAGCCGCAAGCGAAGAGCGTATCTCCGCAAAATAGGTGGTCTTGGTCAATGTATACGACATGGTCAAGGGTATGCCCAGGTGTTTTAATAACCGTAAATGATAAATCTATATTACTCAGATTAATTAAGTCCCCATCTTTCGCTTGTTTGAAATTAAAATTATAATTATTTAAAGGGGCGTAAATTTCTACAGACGGGTAAGACTCTATAAGAGAAGATATTCCTCCAATATGGTCAAAATGTTTATGGGTCACTAATATTGCTTTTAAATTTAATTTTTTTTCTTGATTAGTTGTAGCAACATAATCATGTATCCTGGTTTGAGATCTAGTTTTACATTAATTTCGATTAACCAAATATAGTTGTCACTAAATGACTTAATTGGTGAAATTGATATGTTTGAATTTTTAGGTAAATTTAATTGCATAAGAAGTTAAAGTTTACTATGTTTTTGTGTTATACTTAAAGAAACCCTTGGATATAAAAATACCTATATGGGGCCAAAAGTTGAAAAAGTTGTTATTAACATGGGTCTTGGTCTTGATGGTGCTGATGCAAAACATTAAGTGTATGAACTACACCACTTAACTCGGGCCTTATAAAAGCCATTTCTTTACTTATTACACTGCCTTGGGTCTTAAAATAATGTTGCTTTTTTTTTGCTCTTAAAACAACAACAATTTCACCTCCCATATTTTTGAAAAAAACAATCCTGCAAAAATAATACTAACTATAAAGTAACAATTCCTGGCGGCTATGTCATAATCAGCACTTTTAATCCTATAAGTTTTGCAGGGGCAAGAAGCTTTTTTGGTTTTGATAATTACTTTCCGTGGAATACTTCATTTCTTAGTATGCGAAAACTCCAAGGTCAACTTATAGATGCAGGTTTTAGTGTTACCGAGGCTAAAGTTTCATTTTATCAACCACTATTTTTAGATCATAAGCCTTTTTTTAATAAAACTTGGGAGAGTTTTGGAGATAGGTGGTTTCCTTTTCTAGGAAATATCTACTTTATTGTGGTTCAAAAAAAAGTACCTGGATTAATTCCAATAAAACCTAAATGGAGAAAAATAAAGCAATCTATTGTTGTTGCGAATAAAAAATATGATTAAAATTTACACGGATGGAGCATGCAAGGGAAACCCTGGGCCTGGAGGGTGGGGCGCATTGATTATTTATGCCTCAGAGGAAAAAGAAATATACGGAGGTGAGAATCTTACCACCAACAATCGTATGGAATTAAAAGCAGTGATAATGGCTCTTAGAGAAATTAACTCAGGTAGAGATATTACAATATTTACTGATTCGAGCTATGTTCAGAAGGGAATTAGTGAATGGATTTTTAAGTGGAAGCAAAATGGCTGGAGATCTAGTAACAGAAAGCCTGTTAAAAATAAAGATTTATGGGTTGATCTGGATGATATTTCATCTAAATTTGCTATAAAATGGGAATGGGTAAAAGGACATTCGGGTGATCCAGGCAATGAAAGAGCAGATTATTTAGCCAATAAAGGATGTGAATAGCACACATATATGAAGCAAATATTTTTAGATACAGAGACTACTGGCTTAGATCCAAATTTAGGACATAGAGTTATTGAAATTGCGGCAATAGAGATTATCAATCGCCAGCAAACAAACAACCGTTTTCACACCTATGTTAATCCATTGAGAGAAATCGATGCGGCAGCCCAGGAGGTTCATGGTATTACTTTAGACTTTCTTAAGGACAAGCCTTTGTTTCAAGACGTAGCTTCAGATTTTTTAGAATTCATAAGGGGAAGTGAAGTTATTATCCATAACGCACCTTTTGATGTAGGTTTTTTGGATATGGAGCTTGGTAAAGCTAGCTTTAAAAAATTTGAAGAGTACCCGGTTAGCATAGTTGACTCCCTTAAAATGGCAAGAGATATTAGGCCCGGACAAAGAAATAATCTAAACGCTTTGTGTAAGTACTATCAAGTAGATAACTCGGAAAGAAGTCTGCATGGTGCTTTACTTGATGCTGAGCTTTTAGGTGAAGTTTATCTAGCTATGACAAGGGGCCAGGAAGCTTTATCGATAGATTTTTCTGAGTCTGTTAAGAGCGTAAAGTTTGAAAACGTAAATAAGTCTGATTTAAAAATAGTTAAAGCAAGTAAAGCTGAGCTGAAGTTAAATGATGATTATTTTAGTGAGTTTGACTGTATAGCAATTACCTTAACTAGCTAGTGCATCTGCCCAGTTATTGGGTGTCTCATAAAGCCTTACCTTTGTTGGCCTTATTAATTCTCCAAACTCTTTTTTAAATGCGCTAGAAGTAATTCAAGGCAACGAGAGCCATATTTTCTGCTGTGGGCACCAGAGGGAATACAACTGTTTTATGGTTATTGAGAGTTTCTAAAAAATCTAGAACAATTTTATCTTCTTTGAAAACTATAAAAGCAAAAACTTATTTTTAACACCTTTACTTTTATTATTTCTTTAGCGTCTTTAAAATCTAAAACCATCCCAAAATCTGAGTCATTTTGATTGGACATTATCTCTCCTTTAACTGTAACCTCAATAGCGTATCGATGGCCATGTAGGTTTTTACAAGAGCTTTTGTGGTTAGGAATTCTATGCCCTGAGTCAAACTCCATTCGTGTTGTAATTTCCATTTATATCTTATCTATAGCTTTTAGTCTCATAAGTGCTGGTGGATGAGAATGGTTAAAAAATGAAAAAAGAGCCTGCAGTCATCTAATGTTGAAGCATTGTCTCTGTATAGCTTAGTAAGTGATTGCTTCAAATCATCAGGTTTTGCATGTAAGCAAGCATATTCATCTGCTTCATACTCTGCTTTTCTTGATTTATAGGCCATATATGGCTGCATAAAGAACGAAAGGAACGGAATGATGACTAGGATAAGTAGTAAGATGAAATTAGTGTTTGACGCTAACTCAACTACCTAATGACTTGTAAAGTAACTCACTATCTTTAAGGTCTCCCAACAGATAAAGAGCTATGAATAAAAAAATAATACTAAAGGCTAGTTGCTTCTTTATGTGGTTATGATGAAAATGTCCTAACTCGTGAGCTATAACTGCCTCAACCTCCTTATGAGAAAGTTTTTCTAAAAGAGTATCGAAAAATACGATCCTTTTTGTTTTACCAAAGCCACCAAAAAATGCATTCCCATGCGTACTCCTTAATGACCCATTCATAACGAATAAGCCGCTAGATACAAACCCACATTTTTTTAAAAGTTTTTCGAGATTTGATTGTAATATTTTATCTTCCAATGGCTTAAACTCATTAAAGAGTTGCTTAACTATTGGATAAAGTATATTAACCAATAAAAGGACTACGCTGATAAACGCCCATAACCAAATCCACCATAAATTTCCTAGATTAAAAATTATCCATAATGTGGCATACGCAATCGGTGTTGATATTATTATCGTCAATATAGTTGTTTTAAAAGTATCCATCCAAAAAAGTTTAAGCTTCATTTTATTAAAACCAAATTTTTCCTCAATGACAAATTGGCTGTATATTGCTGAAGGTATTCCAATTAAACTAAGAACTACAAAAGTTGAAACCAAGATAAAGGAACCAGATATTAAGGTGTCCTCAAAATAAGGGCTAATTAAGTTATTAATTAAATTAATTCCACCCCCTAAGGTTAGAAAATATAGAATTAGGGCTGAGATAACCAGCTCAAATGATGAGAATTTAGTTTTAGCGACTGTATATTCAGCTGCTTTTAAATGGTCCTTAGGCTTTATTATTTTAGAAAACTCTTTAGGAACATTGCTTTTGTTCTTTAGTACATAATTAATTTGTCTATTATTGAGCCAGTATGAAAATAAGGACGTAAAAATAATAAGAAATATAAAAAAAGATTGGTAATTATTCATGATTGCTTATACTTATAAAATAAAAAGTGTATTGTGCAGTAAAATCAATATAAAAGTAAGTGATAGCTCAACATCGCAATTTAATATTAAATTTTAATGGAAATCATGATGAGTAAAAATCACAACAACCTAATTTGGCTAGATATGGAAATGACTGGCCTGAATTCTCAAACAGATAAAATATTAGAGATTGCAGTTATTATTACTGACCCTTTCTTAACAATTTTAGAGGAAGGACCTATTATAGTTATAAAGCAGTCCGACGAAGCACTCGCGAAGATGGATTCGTGGAATCAATCAACTCACGGAAAATCAGGGTTGATCGAAAAAGTAAAAAATTCAACAGTTACAGAGCATTTAGCTGCGAAGCAGCTTTTAGATTTTATTAGTAAGCACGTTGATAAAAATAAGTCCCCTATGTGCGGAAATTCAATATGCCAGGACAGAAGGTTCATGGCTTTAAATATGCCAGAGTTAGAAGATTATTTTCATTATCGGAATCTAGATGTCAGTGTTTTTAAGGAGCTTGCTAAGAGATGGAAGCCAGAATTAATTAGCGGCTTTAAGAAGGGCGGCAAACATGAGGCGATGTCAATAGTACAAGTAATTCTAATTGATTTCTTGTTATTTGGTACTTGTCTTTATTCTATAAATTATGTTTTCTTTTACAAACTTCATATTAGTAGGTTTTTCTGCAGCTATCGGGGCATGGCTTCGATGGGGAACAACGTATATATTAGCTCTACTTTACCCATCACTGCCCTTAGGGACTCTTTTGGTGAACATAGTTGGAGGTTTTATAATGGGGCTGTCTTACGCGGCATTCCAAAGCTCAGCAGTAAATATCACTGAAGACGTTCGGGTTGCGTTAAATGTAGGTTTTTTGGGAAGTTTAACTACTTTTTCAGCTTACTCTGCAGATATTCTTAATCTTTTCCAGAAAGGTGAAATATATATGGGCATCACTTTTATATTTGCTAATGCCCTTGGAGTATTGTTATTTTCTTATCTTGGCTGGTATTTATTTAACCTTTTTTTGGACTAACTTTTTTTATTTTTTTGCAGCCGGTTTTTTTGCAGCCGGTTTTTTTGCAGCCGGTTTTTTTGCAGCCGGTTTTTTAGTTTCAACCATCACTAATTTTGTCGCTGCTTTTGGACTTAGCTCTTTTTTTGCTTGCCAACTCGCAGTTTTTCTAACAGTTTTCTTTTTCTGTCTCTAGCTCAAATGATTAATTCTTTTTTTGTAGTTTCAACTAATTTAAGTCCTACCTTTGTAAGATCTACCTTTTCAAGCCTTGGGGCTCTCTTCTTGACTGGATTTTTTACTTGCTCGACTTCAATTTTACTTGGAGCGATTACATTATCTTCTTTTGCTTTGTTTGGAGCTATTACATTATCTTCTTTTGCTTTATCAGTAGGTGGAGGAGTAGTCTGATTTCTCTCATTACCCCTTGGCCCGTTATTTTTATTTTGGTTTGGATTTCCTTTTCCTTTATAAGGGGAGCGTCTATTTCTATTAGGCCTCTTATTGAAGTTTTGTGTCTTATGACCACCTTCTTTTTGAGTAAGGTCTGTTTTCTCTTTAAGTGTCTCTACTGTTTCTTTTGGTAGCTCCAACTCAGATTCATTTACACCAATGAGGTTTTTGAAAAATCCAAATATTGATTTATTTTTTTTATTCTTATCAGCCGGAATTACATTTTTAACAACAGGCTGAAGCTTTTCTTCTTTAGCATCTTTTAGCTCATTACGGGAGGAAGCACCTTCTAGCGGTTGCTCAACTAACTTATAACTCGCAGACCCTATGTGAAGATGTTCTAGATTGTATTTTGGTATCTTCAATATACCTATTTGGTATAATTCAATTTGGTTAGTCTTCGATCTTCAATTCTCTTTAATGTCATTTCTTTTTTCATTTAGAAGTAAAGTTGCCACTTCAACCGGCACTTGGATTGAAATTGATTGATTAGATTTTTTATTTGCTTCCTCTTGAATTAATCGTAAAATAAATAACGAAGTAGACTGAACATCTCTTACTCTGCCAGTACCATCACACCTGGGACATGATCCATTTACTGATTCACCAAGACTTGGTCGAAGTCTTTGTCTTGATAGCTCAAGTAATCCAAATTTTGAAATCTTATTCATTTGAATTCTTGCTTTATCTTGTTTAAAATTACCTAGCATTGTGTTTTCAACATCTCTTTGATTTTTTGAGTTTTCCATATCAATAAAATCAATAACTATAAGGCCACCAATATCTCTTAGTCTAAGCTGTTTCGAAACTTCATTAGCAGCTTCAATATTTGTATTAAATGCTGTATTTTCTATATCTCTACCTTTTGTTGAGCGACTTGAGTTTACATCAATGGAAACTAGTGCTTCGGTATGATCTATAACTATTGACCCCCCTGATGGTAGCTGAACCTCTCTTAGAAAAGCTGATTCAATTTGATTCTCTATTTTGTATTTTGAAAATAATGACACTTCATCTTCATATAACTTTATTCTATCTGCATACATTGGCATAACATGACTCATAAATTGATGAGCTTGATCATAAATTTCTTTTTTATCTATTAGTATCTCTTCAATGTTCGTACTAAAATAATCACGAATAGCTCTAATTACAAGATTGCTTTCTTGATAAATAAGGAAGGACCCTGACTGATTTTTGCCGCATTTGGCTTCCCTAGTGCTTTACAATTTTTCGATAATTGTAATTGAATATCTTCTGAATTAAATCCAATACCAGCTGTTCTTCCAATAACACTCATTCCTTGTGGAACTTTAACTTGTACCAGTGTTTCTTTAAACTTTGACCTCTCATCTCCTTCAATGCGTCTAGAGATACCACCGCCATCTTTGTTATTAGGCATAAGTACGATGTACCTTCCAGCCAAAGAAAGGTAGGTGGTTAAAGCTGCACCTTTATTTCCACGCTCATCTTTTGTTACTTGAACGATTAGTTCCTGTCCCTCAGATATAACATCTCTTATTGAGATACTTTGTTTACGAGTTTTTTTGGAATAATATTCACTTGAAATTTCTTTGAAGGGTAGAAAACCGTGGCGGTCAACCCCATAATTTACAAAAGCTGCCTCTAGGGAAGGTTCAACTCTTGTTACGACTGCTTTATATATATTACTTTTTCTTTGCTCTTTATTATAAGTTTCAAAATCTAAATCTTCAATCATTTAAAATAAATTGTTGCTACTCGCAACTCTTCTGATTGTGTTGCATTAAATAACATTCTTTTCATTGCATTATCTCCAAATAAATATGAAGATTTTAGACAAAGAATTATTACAAAATTAAACGAATTGAGCGGGTACGCTAGATAAGCACCCTCATCAAAAGCAAATAATGGAAAATCAAACTATTTTCCAAATTCAATACTTCATTTTTACCCTGAAAACAATATCATTAAATTAATGTCATTATTAATTATAATTTTGTAAATTCTTTTTTAAAATCTTTAGTTTTTCTGCTTCTTATCTCTTTTTATTATGGTGAGCAGAACTAACCTTGAATTCTTGTTGTACATGTATAATTCAGAGAAAGTAGAATAATTAGAGCTGATATAATACAAGATTGTGGAAAATCGTTAAATGAAAACATAAATATGACTGATCAAATTGAAAGAAAAGTGACTTACCAGATTGTAGATCAAGAATTATTTACATCCCTCAATAATTATCTAATTAAAATTTTAAAAGGCGTACCTAAAAGTCATATTTATAAGTTACTCCGAAGCGGCCAGGTTAGGGTTAATAAAAAAAGAGTACGTACGGAGTTCAAATTGACAGTGGGAGATAGTGTTAGAATTCCTCCCGTTGATTTCCGTCCTAAAATAAATAATCCTTATATTAATATTAGTAAGCAAGTTGAAAACAGCATTCTTGATAATATTTTATTCGAAGATGAGTTTTTGATGGCTCTTAATAAGCCCTCAGGAATTGCAGTTCATGGTGGTAGTGGACTCAGTTTTGGGGTGATTGAGTTGTTGAGAAACCTAAGGCCTAACGCAAAATTTTTAGAGCTTATTCATCGCATTGATAAGGAGACATCAGGAGTTTTATTAATTGCAAAAAAAAGAATTGCATTAGTTGATATTCAAAAGCAAATTAGAGAAACTAAAATTCATAAGAAATACCAGGTAGGGGTTTGGGGTCTGGAAAGAAAAACAAAAAATTGTTGATTTAAAAACTGCTAGTGTAAAGAAAGCTCAATTTAATTGGGTGGTTACGAGAAAGAATAACCAGCAAGCAGTTTTATCATCAAAGTCAGTTTTTTTCTTAAATAAAAATTTTATACCATCTGTTAGTCGTAAATTAGAAACTGGCAGAACTCACCAAATAAGAGTTCACTTGGCTCATCTAGGTTATCCAGTTTTAGGTGACGATAAGTATGGAGATTTTCAGTTGAACAAAACACTTAAAAAGCTGGGTTTAAGCAGAATGTTTTTACATGCCCATGAATACGGCTTTATTCATCCAGGCACACAAAAGAAGTTATTAATTAAAGCCAACACTCCTGAGGAACTGAGCAGGTTTGTTCAAGCTAATGCGAGTTAACTTATGAAACGAAACTTTGATTTAATTATTTTTGACTGGGATGGAACTCTCTCTAACTCAACAAATTTGATAACTGATTTGATATTAAAGGCTTGTTCATTGGAGCAAATTGATTTGCCGAGCCTTAAAAAAGTAAAATCGATAATTGGGTTAGATTTGGAGCAGGCCCTGCATAAACTATTACCTGATTGCGGTTTCTCAGAAATTAAAAGCCTGCAAGATACATATATAAATTTATATAATTTTTTGAGATAATATTAATTTATTTGAAGTAACTCCTTGTACGTACTATGACATCGCTGTAAATTATGCTTTTGGAACTTCTTGTTTTGGAGGTAATGATGGGGTTTAAATAGAGCTCTAAATGGTAGTATTATTAAACCTTATTTTAAAATAACGAAAACAGTCGACGATTGTTTTTCAAAACCTCACCCACAAATGATTACTGACACTTTAAATGAGCTTATGGTGGAGCCTGGAAGAGTCTTAATGGTTGGTGATTCAGTATTCGACCTCCAGATGGCAATGAATGCAAAGGTTGCGTCACTAGCTGTGACATATGGATCTCAGCCACTAAGTCAGCTTAATGGTTTTAATTCACTGGGCTTTGTCACAGATGCTTATGAAATGTTTGAATGGCTTAGAAAAAATGGTTGATAAGGTAATAATTGATAAGCAAAAATTTTTAAAAAACAAATTCTCTACTAAACTTATAGTTAAAAGAAATAATGATTCAATAGAGGTTTTCATTGTCCTATATAATAAAAGTTATTTTGCTTATGTTAACAAGTGTAAGCATCTTGATGTTGAGCTAGATTGGGATCCAAATAACTTCTTTGACGATGAGAATAGATTTATTGTTTGCTCTACACACGGTGCGTTATACGAACCGACAACAGGAGAATGTGTCGCAGGCCCCTGCAAAGGAGCCCATTTAGAAAGTTTAACAATTAATGAGACCAAAAGTAATATTGTAATAGAGGTTTAATAAATTTATAGAGGTTTGACATATGGCTGAAAAAAAAGATAATCAATGGGAAAAAAATGTGATTGAAAAAATTGCAACTGATTCCTTATTAGAACAAAAAAAAACAAGGCGATGGGGGATTTTCTTTAAATTATTTACATTATCTTACCTTGGTATTATTTTGTTTTTTGTGCTGACTTCCGGGAGAAGTACGCTGCCAGCATCAGGTGATTTTTCTGCATTAATTAAAATTGACGGGGTTATTGGTAGCGGCTCAGATGTTTCGGCAGAGGATGTTATTAGCAGCCTAAAAGATGCTTATAGTTACTCCGGTACAAAAGCGATAATATTGTCAATTAATAGTCCGGGGGGTAGCCCGGTTCAATCAGGGATGATTAATGACGAAATTCGAAGGGGCCAACAGATGTTCCCTGAAATACCAGTCTATGCAGTTGTTCAGGATATCTGTGCATCTGGAGGTTATTATATTGCTGCCGCAGCAGATAAAATTTTTGTTGATAAGGCAAGTATTGTTGGCTCAATCGGGGTTCGAATGGATGGCTTTGGCTTTGAAGGCATTATAGAAAAGATTGGTGTTGAAAGAAGACTAATTACAGCTGGAGAAAATAAGGGAATCCTTGACCCTTTTTTACCAGTTTCCCCTAAACAAAGTATTTTTATAAAGCAGCTTTTAGATGATGTTCATCAACAGTTTATAGATGTTGTTAAGCAGGGCCGGGGCAATAAGCTATCAGCAGACCCAGAAATATTCTCAGGCCTTTTTTGGAATGGGGACCGTGCAATTACACTTGGTCTTGCTGATGAATTTGGCACGGTAGATTCTGTAGCCAGAAATATTGTAAAGAGCGAAGAGGTTGTTGACTTTACTGTTTACGATTCATTTGGTGACACCTTGGCTGAAAAAATTGGTTCTGGAATTGGCGGGTCTATTGGACATAGCTTTATTAAAAAAATAAAAGAAAATATTACTTTAAAATAGGTACTTAAGTATTATTTTTAGTGTAATTTATTAAGTTATTTGTAGATGAGTCGAACTGAGTAATTTTTTCATTATTGAGAAGTTTTGGTAATACCAGCCTTGCTATTTGTTTTCCATACTCTACGCCCCATTGGTCGAATGAGTTTATGTTCCATATCACTCCCTGAGTAAAAATTTTATGCTCATAGATTGCTATAATTCTTCCTAGTGTTTTAGGAGTTAATGATTCGAATAATATTGAAGTTGATGGCCTGTTGCCCTCAAATGTAAGGTGCGGAATTAAGGTTTCCATATTACTAATATCCTCTTTTGATCTAACTAGCTCGGCGCGAACTTCTTGTTCTGTTTTCCCCATCATAAGTGATTGTGTCTGAGCTATAAAATTAGATATTAGTATTTTGTGGTGTTCGGTTCCACTTTCTCCTATTTGGTATTGAGACTTAATTGGCATTAAAAAATCACTTGGCGCAATTTTAGTGCCCTGATGAAGAAGTTGATAAAAAGCATGTTGTCCATTCGTACCAGATTCCCCCCATAAAATAGGCCCAGTATCTATATCAACCTTGTCCCCACCTCTGTCAACAAACTTTCCGTTGCTTTCCATGTCTGCCTGCTGGAGGTATGCAGGCAGTAATGACAGGCCTTGGTCGTAAGGTAAAATAGCATGCGTTGTAAAGCCAAAGAAATTTATATTCCATATACCAATAAGGGCTAACATGATGGGTATATTATTTTCGAGTGGAGCTGACTTAAAGTGCTCGTCTGCTTCATAACCACCATGAAGTAAGTCTTCAAAGTTCTTCATGCCAATAAAAATAGCTATTGAAAGTCCAATAGGTGACCATAATGAATATCTACCACCAACCCAATACTCTGCCATTACCGGCAATAATAAGTAAGCATGTTACTACATGTAATAAAATGTTTTGAAATTGCGTTTTTATCTAATTTTGAAACAAGCCATTCTTTAATCGTATTTGCGTTAGAAATAGTTTCTTGAGTAGTAAAAGTTTTTGAAGCCACAATAAATAAAGTTGATTTGGGGTCGCATTTTTCAAGTGTTTGCGCGAGGTCTGCTCCATCTATGTTTGAAACAAAGAGAGGAGTAATTGAGCTAGAACCAAATGACTTTAGAGCCTTACATACCATGGAGGGTCCAAGGTTAGATCCGCCAATACCGATATTCACAACGGTTCTAATTTTTTCCCCTGTATACCCTTTCCATTCACCTGTTCTAATCGATTCAGAAATAAGCTTCATTTTCTCTAATGAAGCACTTACATCTGGCATAACGTTCTTGCCGTTGGAATAAATTGGTTTGCTTGATTGGTTTCTTAAGGCAGTATGTAAAGCAGATCTATCTTCAGTGAAATTTACTTTCTCTCCTGAGAATAACTTATCCCTCCAGCTTTCAATATCAGCTTCTTTAGCAAGTGAGATTAGATTTTTTTTTGTTTCTTCTGTAATTCTATTTTTTGAGTAATCAACTAAAATATCATCGAACAGAATATGATTTTTTTTAAACCTATCTTCATCTTCAGAAAACAAATCACGCATATGCACTGTTTTCATTGATTTTAATGAACCGTTTTCAATTCCAGGATGAACTTTTTTTTATTGATTCCATATGTGAGTTTTTCGAAGTAGTGATAATTTATTAAGGGTGTAATTGTAGCAAATTTTTACAACAAAAACATTGTTAGATTTTCTCTTCCTGCTCTTTTATTGCCCATTCAATGTGTTCTTTAACCATTAAGGATGAATTTTTTAATCTAGATCTTAATACGTTTAATATTATTTTTGATTTAGGTGCGTTACCTAGACCAATTGCAACATTCCTTAACCATCGCTCATAACCAATTCTTAAGATAGCACTTCCTTCAAACATTTCTTGAAATTCATTTTCTTTAATCTTAAATGAATCTAAAAGAGATATTTTATTAAGATTTTTTCTTATTATAAAATCATGTTCTGAACTAGTTTTAGCAAATTTATTCCAAGGACAGACCAATCTGACAATCATCACAACCATATATTCTGTTACCAATTGGCCTTCTAAACTCTAGAGGTATCGACCCTTTATGTTCAATCGTTAAGTACGATATGCATTTCCTAGCATCAACTTTATAAGGACCAATTATTGCTTTGGTTGGACAAACATCAATACAGGCGCTACAACTTCCGCAGTGATTAATTTCTTTTTTGTCGATCGGTAGAGGTAAGTTTATGAAAATTTCGCCAAGGAAAAACCATGACCCGTGGTTTTTATTAATTAGTAATGTATGTTTACCACGCCATCCCAATCCTGATTTTTCAGCAAGCTCCACCTCTAATACCGGAGCACTGTCAGAAAATACCCTACAATTAATATTTAATTCAGTAAACTCGCTCCGCATCTTATTCATTAACTTTTTAAGCTTACCTCTAACAACCTTATGATAATCTCTTCCCAAAGCATATCTTGAAATATATGCTTTATTTTTATCCTGAAGTATTTTTTCGGCATTATCACCGCTGGGGAGGTAATCCAGTTTTACAGAAATTATCCTAATTGTGCTTGGAACCAATGAATCTGGCTTAAATTTAAATTCTTTATGCTTATCAAGATAATCCATTTCACCATGAAACCCGGCTGCAAGCCATTCAAAATAAGACTTTTTTGCATGATTTAAGTTAATATCACATATTCCTACTTGATTGAATCCGAGTTCAATTCCCCAGGATTTAATTTTTTTAGCAATTATGTGGCACACATTTCATTGTTATGAAAAAATAATAAACTAAAACTATGATAAATACTAAATAATTTTTTTAGCGCAAGAAGAGGACACTTTATTATTGGGCCGAAAACTTGCGAAAAACCTTCCTCAGGGACTTTTAATCTTTCTTAGGGGGGATCTTGGCGCCGGTAAAACAACTCTAGTTAGAGGCTTATTGGGTACGCTAGGGCACACTGGAAGTGTTAAGAGCCCTAGCTATAATTTAATTGAACAGTATCAAATTAATAATGTTAATTTAAATCATATTGATCTTTACCGTTTTAATAGCCCTGAAGAGTGGGTTTCTGCAGGATTTAACGAATTTATTAATGATTTAGATGTAACTATGATTGAGTGGGCAGAGAAAGCAAAAGGCGTCCTATGTGAGCCAGACGTAATGGTAGAAATATTGTACGAAAAGAGCGGGGGTCGTGAGGCTAGTATTTATTCATTTAGTAAGAAAGGAACCAAGTATTGTTCAGGCTTAACTTAATTAAGTTTTTAGTATTTGTATGCACAGTTATATTTGCGTGCAATTTGTTTGCAATCAATTCAATAGAGGCGACTAGGGTATGGCCATCACCTGACTACACAAGAATAACAATTGAATCAACTTCAAGGATTAATAATGACCAGATGCTGCTTCAGAATCCGGAGCGCATAGTTATTGATTTAAAAGGTATACAACTTAATAGTGCCCTAAAGCTTTTGACCAAACAGGTTAAAGCTAGTGACCCAAATATTAAAACTATAAGAATTGGACAGTTTAATCAAAGAGTTACGAGAGTTGTTATTGATTTAAAAAACTCCGCTCGCGTTAAGATTTTTTCGTTATCGCCAATAGCACCGTACCAACATAGATTGGTTATAGACGTATATCCTAATGAAAAAGACAATATTGCGATTCTATTAAAGCAGATTGAAGAAAAGAAAAAACCAGGTTCTGAGACTAAAAAGATAATACAAAATAAGCCAAAAAAAGAACTTTTGGTCGATAAAAAACAAAAAATAACTATTGCAATAGATGCTGGTCATGGAGGTGAAGATCCAGGAGCTATTGGAAAAAGGGGAACCAAAGAAAAGGATATAAATTTACGCATTTCAAAAAAATTAAAAAAACTAATTGATAAACACAAAGATATGAAAGCTATTTTAATTCGAGATAAAGATTATTATCTGCCACTTAAGGGAAGGGTATCTAAAGCCCGAAAATACAAGGCTGATATCTTTGTTTCTATTCATGCGGATGCGTTTAACAAGAGAAGCGTTAGCGGCTCCTCAGTCTTTGCTTTATCTGAAAGAGGCGCCTCAAGTGCGTTTGCTAAATTTTTAGCTAATAAAGGAGATGAAAAGATTTAATAGGCGGGGTAAGTATTGATGATAAAGATCCCTTACTTGCGAAAACATTATTAGACCTATCTCAATCAGCCACAATTAACGACAGCCTCAAGCTTGGAAATTTTGTATTGCGGTAGTTTTGTCAATTCACTGAAAAGAAGAAATAGAGATGTAAAACAAGCAGGTTTTGCTGTTTTAAGATACACCTATATGCCTAGTGTTTTGGTAGAGACTGGATTTTTAACTAATAGAAATGAAGGATTATATCTAAATTCAAATAAGGGTCAGGATAGGCTAGCTAATGCAATCTTTAAAGGTATAAAAGCTTATATAAAGTCAGGTGTAAAGTTTACAAATAATGATAGAAATAATTTAAATAAGTGAAAAAAATTTTTATCATTGGCCCAACTGCATCAGGAAAAACTGAATTAGCGAAATATACTTATGATAACTTTAATGTAGATTTGATTAGTGTCGACTCAGCTCAAGTTTATCAAGATATGGATATTGGTACAGCAAAAATTTCTAAAGTGGAACAAAAAAGTTACCCTCATCACCTAATTGATATTAGAAATCCTTCTGAAAAATATTCTGTTAACAACTTTAAGGTCGATGTTGATTTGATAACAACTAAAATTCAATCCACTTCTAGATCCCCCCTTTTAGTTGGAGGAACTATGATGTATTTTAATGCTCTAGAGTTTCCTTTAGACAGTCTTCCAGGAACAACCAAAATAGTTAGAGAGAGAGTTAATAAAGAGTTAGAAGAATTCGGTATTGATTTCTTATTTAAAAAGCTTAAAGAGATTGATCCTGTAATCAGTCTTAAAATCAACCACAAAGATACTCAAAGGGTAACTCGAGCTTTAGAGGTTTATTATATTTCTGGAAGACCTTTGTCTTCATTCCATAGTGGGAAAAGTAGTTCAAATTTTTCAAAAAATATTTTAAAACTGGCACTTTATCCATCAGACAGGGAAAAGCTTCATCGCTTAATAGAAGACAGAACTAAGTTAATCATGAAGAATGGCTTAATTGATGAGGTTGAGGCTATTCTTAAAAAGTATCCTTTGTTGGACGATTCGTACCCATCAATGAGGGCGGTTGGTTATAAACAAGTTTATCTATATTTAAAAAATAAAATTAATAGAGATGACTTAACTAATAAGATTATTTTTGCAACTCGACAGCTTGCGAAAAGACAGATGACATGGATGCGTAAGATGGACGGTTTGTACTTGCTAGATCCATTTGATAAAAATTTAAATTTAATTGTTAGTGATAAGGTGGGTTTATTTTTAAAAAATTAGCCTCATCTAAAGGGATATTTTATTTATTATTTGGGACTATTTCTTGGGGTTTGGTTTGGTTTCCATACAGAATCCTTAATGATGCTGGTATATCTGGGGTTCAGTCAAGCTTACTTAGTTTTTCTTTTGCCTTAATTCCAGCGTTGTTTTTTTATAGGCTAGATGATTTCTCTAGCTTAAAAAATAAATTTTTTTGGATTTATGCTTTTGTAGGAGGAGTCACTAACCTTTCATATGTTCTTGCTGTTATAGAGGGCGAGCTTGTTAGGGTTATGCTTTTGTTTTTCCTGTCACCAGTTTGGACAATTCCCTTTTCATACTTACTCTTAAAAGAAAAGATTTACGCAAAAAATTTACTTGCTGCTTTATTGAGTCTAGTTGGAGCTTTTATTGTTCTATGGGATTCTGATTTATTTTTATCAAACTTGAACCAAAGTGATTTTTACGCATTGTTAGCAGGCTTAGGTTTTGCGTTAACAAACGTCCTTGCAAGATACTTCAAAAACCTTTCTGTTAAAGAAAAGTCTTATTCTATTTGGGTAGGTGTTGTTTTTACCGCTCTATTTATTAGTATATATTTTAATATGAATTTTAATTTTCAATTAATTGAGATAAATAGCCTACTGATTTTGTTGTTGTTAGGTCTTACTCTTTTAGTCACAACGATGATAGTTCAACTTGGGTTAACCTTGATTGAATCAGTTAGGGCTAGCCCCATTTTTCTTTTTGAAATTGTTGTTGCTGGAGTATCCGCTTATTACCTAGCAAATGAAACCCTGGGATTTCAAGACTTTGCCGGTGGAGTCTTTATAGTTGCAGGCGTTCTAATTTCAACCAGAAAGTAGACTTATATATATATTTTCTAGATTCTTGCAGAATTCTTTGGACTTAAAAATTGTAGAGTTTTTTTTCCCGTGAACAATTTTCTCTTTTATTTTTGTGAGCTTCTTTGGGTTACTGAATAGATCAATGGCTGTATCAAAGTATTTTTCTTGACTGTACGTAATCATTTCAGGACAACCAATTTCAGTTAACAGACTACCACCAACCCGACTAGCAAAAGTGTCACCTGCCATTGTTAAAATTGGGCATTCTCCCCAAAGCGCATCACTTGCTGCTGTGTGCGAATTGTAAGGGAAGGTATCAAGAAACAAATCAATAATTGTGTGCCTCATAATATGCTTATTGAATGAAACTTTTGGAGCAAATACGATCCGATCACCACTTACCCCTTTATTTAATGCGTATTGATATAAGTTTTCTTTACACAGGTTATTAGAATCCAATAACCATAATTTTGAATTTGGTGATTGTTTTAGAACATTCATCCAAATATTAAACTGGTTACGAGTAATTTTTATTGGCTGGCAAAATGATGCATATATAAAATTATCATTTTGGAAACCATAAAACTCTTTAGCTTTTACCTTTATTTTGGGCCTATTATCAATATTTGGTTGATAGCAGTTTGGTAAATAGATAATTTTCTCTGCATAATTTTTATTATGGCTCTCAGGGATAACATATTTGTCAGCTAAAATAAAATCAAAAAGTGGCTTCCCGTGATGAAAGCCCATAGATCCGGCAAAGCCAAGCCAATTAACATGGACTTTTGCTGGCCTGTATGCAGCACACATCGACCTAGTATCTTTTGTGAACTCCAGATAAATCCACCAAAATATCAACACCTTGTCTTAAGCTAGCTTTGCAGATTGCTCATCATTAAAATTTGAAATATCAATAAGTGATTCATTAATGTTCACAAAGTTTCTGTATTAGATAACTGTGGCGGGGACTAAAAAAAGCAATCCATTAATAGTAAATTTATTTTTATTGTGATTATTTAGTACATCAAAGATAAGATAATAAAGTGGGTGATTTCTAAAGTCTGCTGATAAATATCCAATTGTAATATTTTTTTTAATAACTCTCTGATCTGATTGTAGAGGGCTTATTTTTTTTTGTTCTGACCAGTTTGTTGATACATATAAATGATTCTCTGAATTTAATCCAGGCATTGAGAGGACTGTAAAGGGAGAAATCTTTCCTGGCTTTTTATTTAAAATATGACTTTTTATCTCACTAAAATAATTATCAATCCCACTCCAATCACATGTGCTTTGCATTAAGTGGGTTAACTCAATTTTTGCATGTATTAGATCAGGTTCTATTTTTAATGCCTTAATGTAGTTATGCTTTGCATTTGTGAGCTCATTAAGTCGTCGATAAGTATTTGCTAAATTAGTGTAAGTATTTCCATCTTCATTAAGTAATATCGATTTTTGATATAATTTTAATGCTTTTTTTAATTTATTTTGATAAAAATAACTTGCCGGATCGGAAAAAATAAAATCTGCATTATCGGGCTCAAATGAAACAGCTTCCTCGAAAGCTGCCTCTGCTAGATCATACTTCTACCTAATAATTTTAAATGAACTAATACTGTATGAGAAGGGTCCATTGCTACAACTTTAATATTCTTATCATTATCCTTTAACCATTGGAAGGTTTTACCTAATGCACAACTTTCAATATTTGCTAATGTCGCCAAGAGATTTCCAATATCTATTTGTAGAGAATTATCCCTTGGGTTTTCTTCTAAAGCTTTTTTATAAAACTCAATTGCACCTCTTAGGTCACTTTGACCCTCTTTTATCTTTGCTTCTTTTATGTATTCATTTTTCATTTTAAAATTTAGTTGCCAATTTTTTTCTAAGGCCAATGCTTTTTAAAAATCTTCGTTCCGGATTTAAGTAATTTAAAGTCATCCTTCCATTATTGGTTAAATTATCATTCATTAGTTCAGAAAGGCAAGAGGAAGCGTATGGTGCGAAGCTAAAACCTCTCGAATTGTAACAAGTATTAACATATAAGCCATCAACCCAACTTAAATCATCAATATTAACGCTTTCATCAAGCGGAAGTCTATTTTGATCTAATAACTTACCAACATATGGATTTCTGTCATAGCTACATGCTCTAAATCCAACCCACCCGTCATTAGGACTTATATGATTTTTTTCTGAAGTAGATTTTAATGAAGAAAATGTTTTTATATTTTTTTTAAAGTCTATGCTTGAAATAGATTTATTAGTATTATTCAAAGAGTACGTTGATCCGATTATTGATTTACTTCCCACATTTGGTATGTGGTACCCATTTAATGCTAGCAGCGTATTACTTTTATTATTATGCTTAACCCAATTTACCTGTCCTCTAGATGCGTCAACTGAAAGGTGCTTTGAAGCTTCAAATTTTTTTATATTAATTGCAGAGCTAAGCACTATATTTTTTGCGTGAAATTTTTGATTATTAGTTAAAACTTCCCAGCCATTAAGTAATTTATTAATTTTCAGCACCTTCGTACCAAAAATTTTTTTTATATTTTTCCTTCTTGTTAGCTTTTCACATACTGCTAAGGGAGAGACCCACCCGCCTAACTCATAATAGAAACCTACTTTTTTCTTAATACCGTAAAGATTCTCAATTTTTTTAGTATTATATAGCCTATATAACTCATTGGTTTCTGGGCTACGTTTATGTATCAAGGTGTTTCTTTTTTTACCTTCCTCTGTGTCATATAGATCAATAGCTCCACACATCTGGCATTCTTCTGACTCAAGATCTAAACTATTTAAAAGATTCCACGTGTGCTTGATAGATAGAGACATTAATCTATTATAACTAAGGTTATTTATCATAAAGCTTGGGTAGACGGCAACAGCAGGGTTGCCATAAATATTTAAATTACCCGGCTTTTCTTTATCAATTAGACATATGTCCCATTGTTTTTTGCCTAGGAAGTATGCCAAACTAGATCCTGCAATACCTGCACCAATAATAATTACAGAATTTTCTTTCATTCTTTAAATTACATTTCTGTATTCTGGTTTAGTGATATGTATATGAACATCACTGATTGATTTTTCTAGGAAACCACCTTCGCAGTAAGAAAAATAAAATAACCATTTTCTGATAAATACTTCATCAAAACCAAGCTCTAAAATCTCATCACTATGTGTTATAAATCTTTTTCGCCAAACTGAGAGAGTCCTTGCATAATGAATGCCGATATCAAGTATATCGTTAATCACCATGTCACCCGAAGTAGTCATTGAATCTTGAATAGCATTGATAGATGGTATGCAGCTTCCAGGGAAGATGTATTTTTGGATAAAATCAACAGTTCCTAGAGCTTGCTTGTATCTTTGATCTCTGATTGTGATTGCCTGAATCAAGCCATCACCGTCATCTTTTAGCAACTTTGAGATTTTAGCAAAGTAAGTATCATAAAATTGATGACCAACTGCTTCAATCATCTCAATTGAAACTAATTTATCATATTTAACAGTTAATTCTCTGTAATCCTTAAATACAACTTTTATATGATTTTGTAGATTCTGCTCCTTTATTTTTTTACGAACAAATGTGTACTGCTCCCTAGAAATTGTTGTGGTAGTGATGTGACATCCATAATTTTTAGCCGCAAAAATAGCAAATCCACCCCATCCTGATCCGATTTCAATTATACGGTGCGACTTATTAAGCTGCAATTTCTTACAGATTACATTAAGTTTATGTTCAGCTGCTACCTCAAGGGAATCTGTTTTTTTGGAGTAAATTGCAGAAGAATACATCATGGATTGATCTAAAAATAATGAGAAGAAATTGTTACTTAGATCATAATGCTGCGCTATATTTTGTTTACTTCCATATAAAGTATTCTTATTTAAGCTGTGAAGCACTCTTAAAAAAGGTGCTATTAATAATTTAAAGGGGCCCTCTATTTTATCCATAGTTGATTGATTTCGAGCCATAAATTGAATAACTTTCGTCAAGTTTCTTGAGGACCATGACTTATGAATAAATGCTTCACTTGCCCCGATAGAACCACCAAGTAGAACCTCAGAATAAAAGCTTGGATTATTGACCGTGATTTCAGCAGTAAGGCTAGAGTCAAATCCAAACCGATATTTTTGTTTTCCCTCAGTGATTATAAGTGTACCTTTAGAGACCCCGCTAAGATTCCTATGAACTATTTCTTTTGATATTTTGTTAAAAAGATTTCTTATCATGGGTGAGGGTAACTTTTTACTCTTTTAATAAATAATAGAAATGCGTTAAGGTAAATCAATATGATAGCTTTTATTGACATAGGAAATGATAAAAATAATATTTTATTTAGCCCGAAACTACTCCATGCTCTTTTTGTCAATCTAAGGGTTGCATTGAAGATTAATTTATTTTTAAGGTAGTTATCCATTGACACATAAAGAAAGTCTTTAGGAGAAGTAAATACCCAATTATAATCTATATCCATAGGCATAAAAGGGGACACATGAAAGTTCTTCTCGAACTTAAATGTTTTTGTCATTGATTCATTATTTCTACAGTCATGGACATATGCATATTTTTCTTTCCATGGCGTATTTGTTATATGGGTAACAATAGCTTGAATTTTTTTTGACTCATCAAAGCAGTAATAAAAGCTAACTGGATTGAATGAATAACCAAAAAAACGGATTGTAGTTAATAAAAATATTTTACCCTTATGATTGAGGTTAATTTTTTTTATTAGCAATGCTTGTATTGATTTCTTTATAGTTTTATTTTTGTCCCCATAAAAATCAGAGCGATAGAAGGAGGCAAAATTTGGTTTATTGTAACTCCAAAAAACTTTACCTGAAAACGCCTCATTTATTTTATCAAGGTCAAGGTAGAGCATATTAGTCTTGTAAGAAAAGCTATGTTTTTTTGGAGAGGATCTGGTGTGAGTAATTATTCCTTGGTAAATTGAATGCATACTAATTTATCAATTGATTAAATTGCTTTACTGAGTCATATGCGCTTTTAACACCATCTTCATGAAATCCGTTTCCCCAGTACGCACCTGCAAAAAATGTCCGGTTAATTCCTGAAATTATTGGATGTTTTTTTTGAGCATTAATGCTATCGATACTAAATGTGGGGTGCGCATAATTTAATTTTTTTATAATTTTTTTGGGGTCAATGCACCCCTTAGGATTTAGTGTTACAAGAACAGGGGTCTCAATTTTTATATTTTGTAGTATATTCATATTGTATGTCAGGGTTATTGGCTCGCTCTCTTTACTATCTATATTATAGTTCCAAGCAGCCCACGATAACTTATATTTTGGCATTATGGATGAATCAGTATGCAAGTAAACTTCATTGTTGGTATATGGAATTGCTCCCAATATCTCTTTCTCGTTATTACTTGCATCTTTTAGTATAGCTAATGCTTCGTTGCTATGACATGCCATAAAAATATAATCAAAATTTTCACTCCCATACTTGCTGTGAACGATAACTTTATTCGACTTTCTTTCTATAAATTTTATATTAGAATTTAGTCTGATGTTATCAATAAATGGGTAGCATAATTTTTGTACATAAGATTTTGAGCCATTACTGATGGTTAACCATTGCGGCCTATTATTTATATTTAGCATGCCGTGATTATGTAAAAATGTCACAAAAAATTTTGCTGGAAATTTAATCATAGTTTCAAGGTTAGAAGACCAGATTGCTGAACCCATAGGAAGGATATAATTTTTCAAAAAATAATCTGAGTATGTATTTTTAGCGAGGTAATCACCCAAGCTTAATTCTTTGCTCGTATTTAACAATCCTAATGATTCCTTATTAAATCGCAGTATCTCGAAAATCATTTTAATAAATTTTGGGTTAAATATATTTCTCCTTTGTGAGAACAGGGTGTTTAAAGTGGTTCCGTTGTATTCAAGACCAGTTTTTTTTGAAAAAACACTAAAACTCATATTGCTATTTTCATATTTCACTCCGAGACTATCAAGCAATGAAGTAAACAAGGGGTATGTTTCTTTGTTAAATACGATGAACCCAGTATCAACGTTTATTTCCATTAATTTCGATATTATGAGTGTGAGAGTGTCCGCCAATACGGTTATTCTTTTCAAATAAAGTAATATTATGTTTCTTGTGGAGGAGGTGGGCAATAGTATTTCCTGAGATTCCAGACCCTACAATGGCTATTTTCATCTTACTGAGGAGTTTTTTTTTGGTTGATTTTATTTGATTCCCTGATATTACTAGAGACAGTTCTTATGTCCCAAATTAAGCCAAGTGCAGACATTAGCTTTAATACGTAATAGGTTAGGTCAACTTCCCACCAATAAAACCCTTGTTTTGCAGATCCTGGATAATGGTGGTGATTGTTATGCCAACCCTCGCCAAAAGTAAGCAAGGCAATAAGAAAATTATTTTTACTTTCATCTTTAGTGTCGTATCGAGTTGTTCCCCATAGATGAGCTACTGAATTTACTAGAAATGTCGAATGGTACAAAATAACTGTTGAGAGAACAAAGCCCCAGGAGAGCAGCTGTAATCCACTTGTATTGAGTGATGGGTGGTTAACTAGTAAAAAATCACCTAAAAAATATAGAGAGATACATGTAGCGATTGGAATAATTATATCAAATCGATCAATTAGACGTAATTCTGGGAATCTTGAAAGCTCTTTAACCATTTTAGTATGAGTTAGGAAGTTTGCTTTAGTTAAAAACCATCCTGTGTGACTCCAAAAGAAACTGTGTGCTTTAGGGGAGTGCTTGTCATTTATCGTATCCGAATGCATATGATGCTCTCGGTGGTGAGCAGCCCACCAAATTGGACCCCTTTGAACTGCAGAGGCACCCACTATAGCAAAAATAAACTGCATAATACGGCTTGTTTTAAAGGTCTTATGGGAGAAATAACGATGATAGAAACCAGTAATGGCGAACATTCTAATGCCATACATAATAAGAAATATAATAATCGCAGTTTCACTTACACCAACAAAGAATAAAGATATTAGTGAAAGATGGATAATGATGTATGGGATTACTCTAGCCCAATCAATTTCTTTTCCATGTAATTCTATATTTAAGTACTTAGCCTCAACAATTCTATTGTCAAACCAACTCATAACGAACTTTGTTAACCATTTGATAGACAGAATCATTGGTGTGGCACAATTCTTAAAAGATTAATGTCGTAACCCATTTCTTTTATATCTCGCTTTATTTTAACTAACAGCGAATCAGGAATACTTTTATTTCTAGACATTATCCACACATAATCAAGGGCATCTCGAGCAATCACTGTGGTTTTGTAATCGGCATCTAAATAAGTAATTTTGTATTGTGATTTAATTGGCCATAAAAATTGCATACCCCACTCAGAATTATTTGTTCCTTCGATTATGAAACCCTTCGGATGATAAGTTTTTTTTGGTCCATCGAGCGATCCTTTATTAAATGTAAAGGTTGTCGCAACCGTTCCATCCATATTTAGTTCGTAGGACTCAATTGCGTTATAAGCACTTTTTTCAATAAATGTTGGTATATGAGCTATCACATACCAAGAGCCCATAAAATCTTCAAGGTTAACTTTGTCAACAGTTTTAAGGTTTATCGAATTCATTGAGCATCCAGAAAGAATAATTGAGATAAAAAAAATTTTAATAAAAACAATCATATATATTATTTAGTTAAATTAGTTTATTAAGTAAAAAGCGATTTTAGCCACCTTGTTTGTAACAGTTATTGTGCATCTTATCAACATATGATGGACTTTGATTTATTTGTTTGGTTCCATTCGAAATATCTACATAAAATATTTTTTGTAAGGTTATCATGAATTCATGAGCATAATTTAAATTGAAATTAAAGAGCTACTTTCTTGGGAACCATGGAATAAAACTTGATGTTTTTCTTATGTACTCCTTGTAATCTGGTCGCCTTTCAGTGATGGTGCCTTCCATTAACCCAACTCCAGAAATTTTAATAAGCAAGATGGTCATTAAAATGGGTGAGACGATCGTAATTAGATAGCCTGCGCTTACAGATATGAAATAAAAACCCAACCAGACGAGCCATTCACCAAAATAATTAGGGTGCCTTGAATAACGCCATAGGCCCTTATTTAAAACGCTCGTTTCCTAATTCCAACAATAACCTGTCAGCAACAAACTCAATTAATATACCTACTATTACCATTGCAAGGCCAAGCTTGTCAAAATTTCCATATGGACTTAAGCTAAATACTGACGCTACTAAAGGAAGCGAAACTATCAATGCTAATACAGCTTGAAACAAAAAGATTATGTAGAGGCTTTTAAGGTTAAAGTTTGGTTCGTTATTGTCTCTGATATTTTTGTAGCGAATATCTTCTGGTTTTCCAAAATTTCTAATTGATAGATGAGTCGTCAATCTCAAAGCCCAGAGAACGAGTAATAATAAGACCGCTATATTACGATCTGTGAACGAATCAACCTGGCTAAGTGCGGTAAAGTAAGTCAGCACAAAAAAAAGGCTCCACATGCTATCTACATGAGTAACATTCTTTGACTTAAGACTAATGATCCATCCAGCTAAAGCAAAAATAAAAAGGTTAGTTATTATTTGAGGATAAGTATCAATCATTATTTTTTGACAAAAAAACTAAGGCAGGAGTAATGATTGCCCAACCTACCAAAAGGGTAATAATTGATTGTGGTGTAGCGATAGTTATAGCCCCTAATTTTTCTGCCGCCATATAGGCTAAAGGGCCACCAAGAGCTCCAAACAACGAGCTTACAAATATTCGTCCTTTTAGCCAACTTAAACTGTGGTTTAAAGTCATTGCGAATAAAATCCAAAGCATGAGAATCCATAGTGGCGTGAGCGGAAAAGACCAGCCTGCATCATTATATAAAATTAAGCCATTAAATTGAATAAGTCCGTCAAAGACAAATCCAAAAATCAACGCGTAGGCAAATAACCTAACATCGTTGATTCTATGAGGTGTTACTGTCAGATGAATCATAATTAGAAGGCTTACAGTTGCTAATGCTAAGGTTGTTCTTCCATGAGCAGCTCCTAAAACGCAAATTAGCCACCCAGCCTGAAATAATAAAAAATTAAATAATTTAAATTTCATTTTTTAAATAAATAATGAGAAACCTTCCACTCATTACCTTTATCAAAGCCCCAAAGTTCTGCGCAAGACATGAAGAATATTCTCCAGCGCTGTAACCATTTTTTAGCATTCTTTTCGCCATAAATATCCTCTAATATTGCAATCGCTTTAGCCTCATTTTTATCAATATTTTGAAGCCAGGCGTTTGCAGTCTTCTCGTAATGCTGACCTGACCAAACCCACTTTTTTTCAATTGTTAGTTTATCCTGAAAGTGAAGAGGAAGATCTTCGCTGGGCATCATCCCACCTGAAAAAAAATACTTACTCATCCAGTCATCTTTATCCTTTACCTCAAAGAGGTAAGGGGTGGAGCGATGAACAAATATATGCATAAAAAATAAGCCTTTTGGTTAATTTAAAAATACTAGAAAATAAACTTTTATGATTTCTCATATGCTCAATCATTTCCACAGAGACAATACGGTCAAACCTTTGATTTGTTTTAAAGTCATTCATATCACACGTTATTACCTTGATATTTTTTAACTTTCTTACCTTGGCTTGGTTTAATATATAAGTGCGCTGGGAAGAAGAGTTCGATACTGCTGTAATTCTGCTTTTAGGAAAGTTTTTTGCTATCCAGAGAGTCAGTGACCCCCATCCACATCCA
Organism: uncultured Methylophilaceae bacterium; assembly: GCA_905182075.1. GTDB lineage: Bacteria > Pseudomonadota > Gammaproteobacteria > Burkholderiales > Methylophilaceae > BACL14. The sequence continues at coordinate 945,867 of CAJIZS010000001.1, forward strand.
AGCTCAAGTATATCTAAACCATCAGTAAGCTTTGCATGTTGACAGGTAAGCTTTAGAGATAAATGTTCAGCCTGATTAAGGTTCTCGGTACTACTTTTCCAAAAGCATGAACTGTATTTTTTATTTTTACCTAGGCATAAGTCATAGAATTTAGATGGGATTTCGTAGTGCTGTTCATTTGCTAGCTCAGGAACTAAAGCAATTGGAGAATTATCCATTGAATTAATAAAGTCTTGTTTTGACTCTTGATGCTTCTCAGGACTATCATTTTTTAAAGAGTCAATTCTTTTTACTAAAAGAGAGCGGATACCAAATCGAATCAAACAGTCAGGTAGGATTTTTTTTTCAGCGAGTGATAATAGTAATGAAATCATATATAAATTAGCGGTTAGAATTGTCTAAATATTAACATTACTTGGTATGACGAAATTAAATAAAATTAGTTTAAATTTAATTAATTGGCGTCCCCAAGGGGATTCGAACCCCTGTTGCCGCCGTGAAAGGGCAGTGTCCTAGGCCTCTAGACGATGGGGACGCTAGAAAGTGTGTATTTTACTATAGTTTAAAGAAATTTTAAAAAAAATTTGGATTAATATTAAGAGTATTGTATAAATATATTCTTAATACTAAGGGGTTTAATCCATATGGAATGTTTAAATAGAAAAATCGATCAGTTATTTAATAACTTTATCTTCCTCACACCCTGGCTATTGAGAATTGGCTTAGGTGTCTCTTTTATTTTTCATGGTTACGGAAAGTTTCCTTTACCCCCTCAAAAACTGATTGATTATTTTGGTTTTTCAGAAACTTTAGCTTCGTTTGTTGCTTTATCAGAGTTAGCTGCCGGAATACTATTGATTGTTGGCGGACTTTTAAGAAATCACTTAGGAAGCCTTTTAACTAGATTTGGGGCCTTGCTTGTAGTTATTATTATGATAGTTGCTCTGGGACTTGCTCATCAGGATTGGCTTATAACTCCGAAGTTATTTATGAGTGAGCAAATATTTCTTTTACTGATTGGTCTGTACTTCTTAATAAGAGCTAATAAGTAAAATATTATTATAATATGAAGGTATTTCAGCATCTCTATAACTACACACTTCGCTTAGCTGGACACGCAAAGGCTAGTTACTATCTTTTTGCATTAAGCGTGGCTGAGTCATCTTTTTTTCCAATCCCCCCCGATGTCATGCTAGCACCGATGTGTTTAGCAAAAGCAACTAAGGTATGGCGCTTTGCATTAATAACAACCATTGGATCTGTATTAGGTGGAATCATTGGTTATTTAATCGGTAAGTTTTCATATGATTTTATAGAGCCAGTTTTAGTTGATTTTGGATACATGTCAGCCTACCTAAACGCGGTTAATTGGTTTAATGATTGGGGTTTTTGGGCAATTATCCTTGCAGGTTTTTCACCAATTCCTTATAAGGTATTTACAATCGCTGCAGGTGCTTTAAGTATGAACTTCATTCCATTTGTTCTTGGCTCAATAATAGGCCGAGGTGCAAGGTTTTATTTAATTGCGTTATTGGTTAAATTATTCGGGAAGAGTATTGACTCTGTTTTGAAAAAATACATGGATAGAATTGGGTGGATGTTCGTTTTTTTGGTAATTATAGGGTTGATTTATTTGAACTTACCTTAACGCATGAGCTCTTAAAGGTACTTAATATTTATGATATATTAACTACTTGATTTAAATATTTAATTTTGTGAGGTTTATTATGTATACAGAAGAATATACGCAAATGTTAATCGATATAGCAACACTTCTTGACGTTGAGATTGAAGAAGTTAAAAAATTCCTTGAATTAATGTTAGACGGCTATAACTTTGAAGATGGCGTCAATGGCTGCTCATTAACAACGGTAGAATGCAAATTAATTCTAGATGAGATCCAAAAAAGGAAACCAAAGGATTAGGGTTTTTAAACGCTTACACCTTAAACTTTTATAACCTATTAAATCAATTAAAAACTATATGTATAATACCGTTTTAAACTTTATCTTAAATAACTCACATGAAAAGTATACAAGAAATATATTCAAGCAAAACTGGTAAGGTCTCGGATAAGTGGGAATCTTATCTTCCACATTACAACGAGATTTTTAAGCCGCTCCAAAAAAAGAACGTCTCTATACTAGAGATCGGGGTACAAAATGGAGGGTCGCTCGAAGTCTATGCGGAGTACTTTGCATCAGGCGAAAGTTTTATTGGCTGTGATATTGATCAAAAATGCAGTGATCTGGATTACGATGATGACCGCATTAAGGTAGTTGTAGGAAACGTAAATAAAGAGACTACCTATAAAAAAATTACTGAAGTAACTAAATTTTGATATTATAATTGATGATGGATCTCATCTTTCAGGAGATATTATTAATTCATTTCTAGTTTACTTCCCACATGTTAGGCCAGGAGGAGTTTATATTGTAGAAGATATTCACACTCTTTATTTGAGGGATTGGGAAGGCGGAATTTTAAATGAGGCTGGAGCGATGAGCTTCTTTAAAAAAATTATTGACATAACTAATTATCAATTTTGGAAAGATGACTTATCAATTGCTACTTTTTTAAGAACTTTTTTCGATAATAAATACAACCCAGAAACTATTACTAAAGGCTGGATAGAATCAATTGAATTTAAAAATTCAATTATAACCATAAAGAAATCTATGGTTCCTTCACATGACAAGCTGGGTAAAAGAATTACTGCTGGACATGATGCTATGGTTACCCCCCTTACCTAATAAAAATAATCTGGTTAAATGAAAAAATTATTATTATTGCTCCTTTTTCTTCCAACTTTCGTATTTAGCGATTCGCTGAGTATTGATTTAGTTTGCGATGGCGAATCTACTATTTTTTGTGAGGACTCAAAAAAATGTGGAAGCGAACCTGCTGTTGAAATAATCAAAATTGCAGGTAATACTTTGGTTCATAAAATTCATGGTATGCAATTTTTAGATGTAGATGCTAACAACATTAGTACAAAAGAGCTTGATGACGATGGCTCGATCGGCTTTTCTTTTAATGTAAGTCGCAAAACTGGAAAAATTGAAATAATAAGAGGAACCAGCTCTTCCTTATACGGTAATTCATCGGCAGGAGTTATAAATGTCAGCTTCATTTAATTGCTAATATTATTTAGTAATTAAATAATGATTTCAGTTTACTATGATGGTAAATGTAACTTATGCTCCAAAGAAATAAAATTTTACATGAAGATTGCTCCAAAAAACCTATTTAATTGGGTGGATATTACATCATCATCAAAAGAGTTAAAATTAGCTAATATTGAACTTGTCGATGCACTTATGTACCTTCATGTGAAAGATTGTAACGAGCGCTTTTATATAGGGGTCGATGCTTTCAAAGTCATATGGAGTCAATTAAGTTATTTCAAGTACCTAAGTCACATTATTTCTCTACCTGGCATCTATCAGCTTGCAAATTTCTTTTATGATAAATTCGCAAAGTATCGCTTTAATAAACTTGAGCATTGTCAGATAGCTTCCAAGACAAGTAAAAATAAAAATTAACATTTTTTTTATAAACCATGTAGGAATAATATGAAATCTTTATATTGGTTTAGAAATGACTTAAGGTTAAATGACAACCCTTCACTAAATTTAGCAATAGAAAAATCTGAAGAGATCTTGTTTGCTTATAACTACGACACCTCTAACGATAAAGAATCTTCTTGGGGGTTTAAAAAAACAAGTCAACATCGTAAATCTTTTTTATTTCAAGGTGTAAGCGAATTAAAAAGTGAATTAAATCAACACGGCCATTCTGCAGGTCAAGATACAAGGGTTCAATAAATACTACATCTGTTCAACTAAAAAAGTATAAAATAGATAAATTTTTTTGTGAATCAATTGAAGTTTATGAAGAGACAAAGCAAATAGAATTACTTGAAAGAGAAGGAGTCAATGTTTCTTGTTTTTGGCAGTCTTCATTATTTATGAAGCATCAACTTCCGTTTAGTATTGAAGAAATACCCAATGTGTTCACCGAGTTCAGAAAAAAAATTGAAGATGTAGGGATAACCCCGAATAAGCCGATAAATATTTCAAAAAAAATAGCATCGATTAAGTCCATAGATGATAAGCAATTAATTGATTTGAATACAAATTTACATGACTATAGAAAAAGTTCTTTTCCGATTTCATACAAAGAATTTATGGGAGGGGGGAAAACGGGTAAAAGATACTTAAATAGCTATTTTCAAAGTGACAAACCAAAAAAATATAAAGAAACAAGGAATGAATTAATGGGGATAAATTTTTCGACTAAGATGTCTCCTTGGCTTGCCACAGGTTATTTGTCAGCAAGGGAAATATTTTTTAATTTAAAGAAATATGAAAGTAAAATCACAAAAAATGAAAGTACTTATTGGATTTTTTTTGAATTACTTTGGCGTGAAAATTTGCTGGACACAACTCTCTGTTGGGTACACCATACTTAGTAACAACAAAACCTAACAACACAAAATATTGTATTCTTAGACTTACAAAAAGACAGTATTGTACCTCTTAGCAACGCACTAAAAGTTACTCCTTTTCTTGTTCCTCATAGAGATGAGTTTTCTGAAACTGTTGGCTATAATTACCGTTCAAAATGATCGGGTTTTTGTTGAAAATAAATCGCAGGTAACAGTAGATTATAGCTATAAACTTCAATTATCTAATAGTAGTTATTTGTCTTTAGGACTTAAGGCAGGCGGAAGATTTTTTAATATTGAAAAACAAAAAAAAACGTATGACTCAAAATCAATAAAAACATTGCGGGACTTACCAATCATGAAAAAATTACAAGTTATATTGGGGAACCAATTATTTCCAATTGAAGAAATAAGACAATTAGATTCACCCATAATTTTTATGGCAGAGGATCATGATTTATGCTCTAAAGATAAGCATCACAAACTCAAAATTTTGAATTTTCTTGTTTCAATGCGTGAATATAGAGATTTATTAATTAAAGAAGGCTTTAAAGTATTCTATTTTTCAATCGATGAAGCTGAATTTGTTGAGCCGTATGAGTCTAAATTATTAAGAATTTTAAAAAGTGAAAAAATTAAATTAAAATTTTTTTGATCTGCAGGAAATCCATTCGAAAAAAAAATTAAAAATATTTTAATTAAGAACTCCATTAAATTTTCAATAATTCCTTCTCCAATGTTTCTATGTACCAAAAATAAATTCATTGAATTTTCTGGTAAAAATAAAATCAAATTCCAGTTTTTATCAAATGATGAGAAAAGATTTAAAAATATTAGTTGATGAAATTCAAACTGGAGATAAGTGGTCATTTGATTTTGAAAATAGAAAAAAATTACCAAAAAACATAGATTTACCAGCTAAGCCTGCTAATAGATCTTCGATTTATTTAAGTGATTTAGAAAAAATTGTTAATTTAAGGTTTAAAGATCATCCAGGGGTAACCAAAAATCACTGGGTACCTTTTAATAGAAAGCAGGCATTAGAATTACTTGATGATTTTTTAACTAATAAGCTTGAAAATTTTGGTAAGTATGAAGACGTAGATTTTAATAATAATTTTTTATTTCATAGTGCTTTAAGTCCAATTTTAAATATTGGATTAATAACCCCTAAAGACGTTATTTCCAGGACGCTTACATTGCATGCCCAGAAACCATTTCCATTAAATTCTCTTGAAGGGTTTATAAGGCAAATTATTGGTTGGAGAGAGTTTATTAGAGGCATATATGATTTAAAAGGCCAAGAAGAGTAAAATCTAATTTCTGGAACCATAATCGAAAACTAACGAAAGATTGGTATGAAGGAACTACAGGTCTACCACCTTTGGATCATGCTATAAAAGATTGCGTTAATTATGGGTTTACACACCATATTCCAAGGCTAATGATTATTGCAAATATAATGAATTTATCTAGAATTCATCCAACTTATGTTTATAAGTGGTTTATGGAAATGTTTGTAGATTCTTCTGACTGGGTAATGGTTCCAAATGTATATGGGATGGGTACATTTGCTGATGGAGGAATATTTGCAACTAAGCCTTACTCGTGTGGTTCAAATTATATGATAAAAATGAGTAATTATAAGAAAGATAGTTGGTGCGATATAGTTGATGGTTTATATTGGAAATTTATGAACGATAATATATCTTTTTTTAAAAGCAACCCTCGCCTACAAGCAGAATAATACATCTGAGTATCACTTTTGAAATTATTTTCAATAAAGCCTAAGGTTTCAATAGCGATACGTCTGTATTAATTTTTAAATAAAGTACCCAAATCTCATGAAGGCTTGCCCAAAATGTAAATCTAATATGATTATCGATATCATCTACGATGAAATATCTCAGCCGGATACGCCTGAAAGTAAATGTAAATCATGCGGTTATGAGTTTGGAGGTTTAAATAAGTATTTAAACGATGAATTTATAGATGATGATCTGTAATTATTTTAACTACAAATCTTTTATTAACTAGATTTCATGAAAAATGGAATAATAAAGGCAAATAAAAGTCCAGTTACAAAAATTGCAACTGATGCCAAATAAATAAATCCAGATATTTTTCTAGTTCTTATACACGCAGCAGCCTGTTTTTTATCTGCAGGACAAGGAAGCTTTCTTGCTTGGCATTGAATTATTCCAGAGATTATAAGCATCATAAAGGCACCCATAAATATTGGAATTTTATAGACGGAAAGAATAACTAATTGCGGAAATACTGCAATTAAAGAGCTTAAAGCTGCTCCTGCACCAATTGAAACGAGTAGGGCGGGTAACGCACAACAAACAATTGTTCCGCTGCTAGTAAATAAAGTTAAGTAATTTGCTAGCTTATTTGACTTAATTAAATCTGCCTCTTTACTTAGCGTCATACTTTTTCCTGATTTCACTCACAGAGTCAGAAACGACCTCAATCTTTTGAACATCGTAACCGGCATCAGTAATGATGGTTCTAATCAGCTTCTCATCAATACTTTTTCCATCTTTTGACTCTATTGCGACAAAGTAATTTTCTAAACTAACAAAAACATCCTTAACATTCTCATCTGACCCAAAGCTTTTTTTTAAGCCTTGTGCACAAAAAGCACAAACCATCCCAAGGACTTCAATTCTTTGTGTTTCTGCATAGCTGCTTAAACTAAACAATACTAATATTATTGATATTACCTTTTTCATTATGTAACTCCTTAAAATGTATACATTAAGTGAAAAGATGGATCTCCATCTAAATTAACCCCCACCTCCATAAATATAGCTTTATTTATAACTCTTAGAGTAGAGGTATATTCAATTTTATTAAATATACTATTAGTATTTTTAGCTTTTAAAATAAGCCATGGTTGTGTTTCATTATAGCTCGTTTCATAGAATGAAAAACCAGCTTCAATTTTACTCGTATCAAAATTCTCATGTCCAACTCTTAAAAATTTATGTGAGATTAATCCATAGACTCGTTTTGTTTCGTAATCAAATTGCAATGTAGGGCTTAAGAAAGAATACTCTTTGTCTTTCAATCCTTTTTTAACGTTCATTATTCCAGCTGCAGTAAAAAGCCATAAATTTGTCTGTGAGTTAATAGCATTTATTCTCATCAATTTTCTTAAATGAAATAACTCGTCTGATCTAATCTTGTAGTCACTTCCTTTGCTTTCATAGGCATGTAAACCTAGTGAATCTTTTGAGGTAATTGCATAGCTCAGTTCCAGGTCGGAGTAATTTTTGCTAATTGAAGTCATAAAGGTTGTGGAGCCCTTAAAATTCATTGGCGCTGCTTGAATATTTGATTGAAAACTAATTGAGAGCCAAATCAATGTTATATAAATTTTATTCATTTTTATCATCGTTTGTATAAATTGGTGAGCTCCTTAATTTTTTCATCCTGTACATTCTTATCTTTTGAATAAAATGCTTCCATGACACATTTTTCAAGGTGCTTTTGAAGCATAATGATTTCTAAAGATTGGCAGGCTGAACTTACCGCTTTTAACTAGTTGGATTTCTTTCCCTCCATGTTCCTCAATCATTTTTTTTATTCCATTTAATTGACCGAAATTTTATTTATTCTTGGAATATGCTTTTCGTAATTAGGATGCTTTTCGTCACAACAGTTTTCCATAAGTAATTCTCCTTATTTGAGTTTTTATACTATATACCCCTATATGGTATATGTATATTTTAAAACAGCGTAAATTTTATAAACGCTTTAACTTACTTCATTACAGGTATAGAAAATTCACCGCCTTCTTTAATACCAGAAGGCCATCGTGCAGTTACAGTTTTTGTTCTTGTATAAAACTTGAATGCATCTGGCCCATGTTGATTTAAATCTCCAAATACAGATTTTTTCCAACCACCAAAGGTATGATAAGCTAATGGCACTGGGATAGGAACATTAATACCAACCATTCCAACATTTATTCTGTTAGCAAAGTCACGAGCAGTGTAAGCCATCTTTCGCAATAAAAAATACTTATAGTTTAGAGGTTCCTGTTGGCTGGACATTAAAAGAAGATGTGTGGGCAACCCCAACTATAGTCATGTTTGAAGGGGGTAAGGAAATATCTAGATATACAGGGTATGATGGAGACCCTAAAGAATTTTGGCGTTGGTTTGGTATGCAAACCTTAAGCAACAAACAAAAAAAAATTGCTTTTGAAAGTGGTGCGCACCAAATTACGGGTGGGAGTATCGCTGTAAAGGAACCCAAAACATTTGTCGATCCAATTACAGGAGAGCGTTTATTTAGAAGCGATAAAAAGTTTAAGAGTGGCACTGGTTGGCCAAGTTTTGACCAAGCAATACCAGGCAGAATAACCTACATAAAAGATTGAAATTTTATGCGCCAATTGTGATGGCCATTTGGGGCATGTATTTAATGATGGACCAAAGGATACCACAGGGAAAAGGTATTGTATTAATTCCGCTGCATTAAAGCTAATTCAGGAGTTTTAATATCAGGCTGACCAATATTTAAATGATAAACTTTCTTGCAGCAACTCTATTCGGAGCCATGATTTCTTTTATGGTTCTAATTTCACCAATAGTATTTAATGTTTTGACTGCCGATGGGGCTAAAAAGTTTTTAAGGAAATTTTTCCCAAGACTTTTTACTTTTGGATTAGTGATATCAGCCTTACTAATAGTCTTTACTTTTAGAGAATTTAATCTATTGGATCAAACTTTATCTGTAATAATTTTTTTAGGACTTTTTTATTAATCAATTTTTTATTACCCCTAAGGTCAATAAATATAGGGATTTGGAGCTTAAAAATGTTAATATTTAAACACAAAATTATTCTTCCATTGAATATATGTTTGTATTTTTGTTATTCAATTAATACTTTCTTTAATAATAATTTTTAATATCTTATTGGATCTTTCAGGAGTAGCTGCGCTATATGTTTCAATGGTTTGAAAATTTAGTTAATCCTTTTCCAAAAGATCTTATAAAAACACCCCCTAAATCTTTATTTAAATTTGCTTGGCTATGCATTAAAGATATCAAGATATATATTGGCTTAATGGCACTGTTAACTGCTGCCATAGCAAGTTTTGAGGCAATCCTTTATGCCGTTTTAGGGAAGATAATTGACTTAATGATAACGAGTGACCCTAGTCAATTTTTCAATAATCATATGCATTTCCTCATATTAATCATAGCCATTTTAATTGGTAGCACGTTTTTTGTTGCTATTAGAACAATGATAAAACACCAAACACTTGCGGGTACTTTTCCGATGCGAATGAGATGGAATTTTCATCGGCTATTACTTAACCAAAGTATTGATTTTTATAACAATGAGTTTTCTGGTCGAATTGCTGCAAAAGTAATGCAGACTACCCTTGCCTTAAGAGACATGTGGTTTATATTGTCTGATATTTTAGTCTATGTAATTGTTTATATCACTACCATGATCGTTTTGGTTGGAAGCTTAAATACCTTACTATATTTTCCGTTCTTAATATGGTTAAGTATATATATTACGACATTATTTTATTTTATTCCTAAACTTGCAAAACTCTCGAAAAATCAAGCCGATGCCCGGTCTCTAATGACAGGTCGAATAACAGATGCTTACACGAATATAAGTACTGTCAAACTTTTCTCTCATGCAGGCAGAGAGTCTAAGTATGCCAAAAATGCAATGAAAGAGTTCTTACATACTGTCACACTTCAAATGCGTAAAATTACTGCAATTCAAATTATCAATCATTTTCTGAGCATGCTTTTAATTCTATCAACAACTGGAACAGCTCTTTTTCTATGGTCAAATAATGAAATTGCTATTGGGGTTGTAGCAGCTGCAGGTGCTATGTCATTAAGATTAAATGGAATCTCGCACTGGGTAATGTGGGAAATGACGTCACTATACGAGCAAATTGGTGTTGGTCAAGACGGACTCAACATGCTTTCCAAAAAACAGGTAATAAATGATAGGACTTATGCATAAATTTGGATATAAAAAAGGCTCCAGAATTTCAATTCGAAAATTTTATTTTTCATACCAAAAGAACGATAGTTTTTTTTCTGACTTTAATCTGAATATTGAGCATGGAGAAAAAGTTGGGATAGTTGGAAGATCTGGGGCCGGTAAGTCATCATTGGTCAATCTCTTACTCAGGTTTTACGAATTAGATGAAGGCGAGATCTTAATTGATAATAAAAATATCAACTTAAATTTACCAAGATAGCTTGCGATCTAATATCGCAATGGTTACTCAAGATACATCTTTACTTCATCGTTCTATTGAAGACAATATTGCCTATAGTAAGCCTAGCTCTTCTAATAAAGAGATAATTGCTGCTGCTAAAAAAGCTCAAGCTCATCAATTCATAATGGGACTCAAGGATCAATACGGAAATATTGGTTATAAATCGTTAGTTGGCGAGAAGGGGAGTTAAGCTTTCGGGTGGGCAAAAGCAAAGAATTGCAATTGCAAGAGTTATCCTTAAAAATGCTCCTATATTACTTCTGGACGAAGCCACAAGTTCACTTAGATTCAGAAGTAGAAGTCATTATTCAAGATAGCTCTTGATATCTTGATGAAGGTAAGACTGTAATTGCTATTGCTCATCGACTATCAACTATTGCAGCAATGGATAGACTAATTGTAATGGATAATGGACAAATTATCGAAGAAGGCAATCATAAGTCACTTCTCAAGAAAAAAGGCTTGTACTATCAGTTGTGGCAACACCAAAGCGGGGGCTTTATTGGTGACTAATTAATCATTTTTTTAAGCTTTCTTAAGAAAAGAACTAAAAAATTGTTAGAGCCAATAAAATTTATTAAGTATATTTGTATCGATGGATAATTATAATATATTAGTTTTTTCTCAAACTTTTCCCAATCCTTCTTAGATTTAAGTTCTGACCTTACCCTAATTAATGATGAATAAAACGGGTGCTCTCTTCGCATTAATTTTTTAAAACTATTTCTTATTTCTTTACTTTTAAAATAATGATTTATAATTTCTTTATAGCCATCAAAATCTAAATATATTCGTGCAGGATAGCCTTTACCTCGAAAACTATCATTATCTCCTCTGAATAATACTAATTGCTTATCTGTGTAATAAAAGGATGATTTTTTTTCCTTAAGAATTTGAAAAACCCTCCAAACATGCTGGTAAGGGCTGTTCATATAGGGTTTTTTAATTGGAATCTTATCCCATTCGTCTTTCTTAAAGATAACGGTACTCATATAACTAAATAAGGAGCCAATTGATTCGAGATTTAGTAACTATGAGTTATTTAGTTCATCGATGTGATTAAAATCAAATTTCTTCGTATTTTTATCACCTAAAAGCCAATTAGGGGAGTTTTTGATAGGGACTAAATCTCTACTACATATGGTACGATTACAAAGCAAGACACTTGGCTTTAGATAGAGCGATTAAACCTTTAATGTGGTCTATTGCTCCATCTTTAATACAATCATCACTAGAGAATAGCCAGCAATATTCACCTCTTGCATATGAAATTGTTGTTGAGAGATCTATTCCAAAGCCCTCATCATTTAGTCTTTTGTAAACTATATTTTGAAATTCTTTACTAAATTCTTTTGTAATGATTTCTAGTTGTATTTGACTGCTTCTCCAATAATAATTTCAATATCTTTGCCAAATTGTGAAACAATACTTTCAAGGGTTGCTGAAATAAATTCTTCACTATTAAAGGTGGTTATACAAAAAGATAATTTAATTTTATTCATCTAGATTATTTATATCTTTTAAATTAATTTTTATCATAAGCTTGGATATGTTTCTTACTAATCTCAGCCCAACTATCAGGAAGGGTGTCAATTAAGTTTTTAGTTCCTGAATACTTATTAAGCGCATCTCTCATCTCATTTATATTATCAATTGAGGAGTGATATGTATTTAAATCTTCATTAAAACCACTTGCATCAGTTGATGTTGTTAATAAAAATGAACGGCTAGAGACTGCTGCATGAATGGATGTGTTCCATGCCCCACCTCCATCTCTAAATGGAAGGATAATCGCATCAGCAACACTAAGAAGGGCAGCTAAGTCATTTTCTGGCATATATTTAATTAATGATATGTTATCGCTCCATTTACTCTTAATCAAATATTTAAGGCTTCTATGGTAATCATTTTGAGGATCTATAGTCTGCAGCAATGATAATTTGATCAGTTTTAGGGTTTGCTATTTGTAAAATATTCTCAACACCTTTATGGGGATAGATAAATCCAAAATAAACAATCAATCTATTTTTACCTAAAATATACTTTTTCTTTAATAGTTTTTTTTGAGTAATTGATAAATTTACACGCGGCAGGGTAGAGGCGTTTGGAATAAAATTAAACGTCTTATGCGAAGCTAAAAATTTATAAAATGGGAGCAGGTTTTTATAGTTAGGCCTAACAACTATAATTTTGCTTGGCACAACGGATAATAAGAAAAACTTAAAAAAATTGCTTGATATTATCTGATTCGTGCCATGGTCATTCACAATTTTTTTACCTAAACAAAATCCTAATATTGGTATCAGTGAGTATGAAATTGACTCAAAAAAAGCATCAGCTGGAAACCTTGACACATGGATTACATCAGGTTTCCAGTTTTTTATTATTTTATTAACAGTAAATATTGAAAGAAAATTCCAATTTTTTACTCCGTGAAGTAACTCAACATCCCTGGATATTTTTGGTTCCCGCTGAACTAAATGTCGATAAAACTGATACATGTTTACCCGTAAGACTTAATGATTTAGATAGCTCTCTTGTGTAAAAGCCAATACCACACTTAAGTGGCGGATACTTACCAGTAACAATTAGTATTCTCATTAGATATTCAAATTATTTTTTTTTAAAAATAATTTGTCCGAAAGTATATTTATACCCAGCATGAGTGATTGCTTTTTCGTCACATTTAAATGAAGGCTCATTAATCGGAAAAAGATTAAACTCCTTTGCTTCCTCAATCAATTTCTCTCACCTCGTTACTCGAGAATATAGTCCACTCCATATCAAAAAGCCTAGTCTTAGACGTATCAATTTTCTTATCCCAATAATCAAAAGAGATAAATAAATAGCCATCTCGGCATTAAAATTCTAGACATACTTTTTAAAAACCTTTTTCGATCAAAGCCATGCTCCAGAACTGATATTGCAGAGATTACTCTAAAGTTTTTAACCTTAGGTTTGTAGCTCATAAAATCAGAAACCTCGTAATTTATACGATTTTGAGCTGGCATATACGATATTCCTGGATTTAGATCAACTGCGGATAGTTTTTTATAGCCCAATGCGTCTAAAGCAACAACAAACTCAGAGCAGTAACATTCACTGTATGAATTGGTTCGTTTTTAGGTACTTTTTTTTCAATAAATTGAATGAAACTTAGAATATCCCAGCTTTTAGCGACATCACCAATAGAAATTTGATTTTTAAGCCCTAATTTTCGTAATAAATTTCTTAATCTTATGATGAATGAGGAGTCAATAAAAGAAATATTTTTTTCTTTAAGTTTTTTTCTTGCATCAACAACTTGTTTATAATTTTGTAAAACTTCCATAGTCAGTATTGAGCCTTGTTTATTTTCTTAAAAGGGGATATTACAATACATTGGAAAGTTTTGCAGAAGATTTTCCACCATGCATCAAACATTTAACTTATCATACTAGGATCTAGTAATTTTATTTAGTAAATATATGAAATATAAATCATGAAATATAAATCGAATATTCTATACCTGTCATCCAATGAGGAAAATGTAGTTAACAAAGTTTCAACTGAATTGAATGAAAAAGGGGTGGTTGTAGTTGAGAATTTTATAACTCAAAAGCAATGCGATGAATTAATGATGTTGTTTAAAGAAAAACAGCTAGAAAATTCTAATGATTTAACTTTTGTTCATGTTAAAGACGCTAAATTCTTCTCCAATGCTGTGGGCTCATCCAAAGCAGCATTTGATTTAGTAACATCAAAACTTGCTCGTAAAATTGCTGGATCTTATCTAGGTAAGGACTTTAGACTCAAGTGTCATAGGGCTTATGAGTTAAATAAATCATATCATTTTCCTTGGCACACTGATAATAAATACGATAAAAAAAAGAATGAGGAAAGTGGAATTGTTCTGATAGTTTATTTGTCCGATACTAAAGAAGGTGCCACAGAATTTATATTAGGAAGTCATAAATTTTCCAATAATTTTAGCAAAAATAATTATTCAAAAGTATATATTAAGAATAACTATTCTGATTTATTGGCTAGGGCAAATGGAAAAGCAGGTTCAGCAGTCATATCTGATATTAGAGTTATTCATAGAGGTGGTTTATCAAAAAAAATGAATAGAAGGTCTTCATTTTGGTTCCAAATTGACTCTAATATGAATCGTGCAGAACGGTTACTTATAAATCCAGAGTATCTTCCAAAAAATATTTCTTCAGATTTAGCAAGTTATTTAGGATTTTCAAGAAAATTTGGATTAGACGTTCATCCGGTGACTACAAATAAGAGCGCGTATTTACCCGCTCATCTAATAATTAGCAGGTTATTTAAATATTTAATTCTAACTCTTTTAATTCCAATATATTATTTAAGAAATTTGATGAAGCAATTAAAATAAGAATTGTTTCAATTTTTAGAAAATCAAACGATTGGATAAATTAATTACTATGCACTTACTATTGCAAGAATTTTTTAAGTTTTTTCCTAGGATCTTAGGGCTTTGTGCTCGATTAATACCAATGACATTGACTGGTAATTCCAGCGGCTATCTTATCAAATTAAATCTTCGAGAATGCATTCAGAGATCAATGTACCTTGATAATTATGAACCAGTCCTAACTGATTGGGTTAAGCAGATTTTAAGACCAGGAAGTACCTTTATTGATTTAGGTGCCAATAGTGGCTATTTTACTTTATTAGCAGCTAGTTTAGTTAAATCCTCTGGGAGAGTTTTAGCTTTCGAGCCTAGTCCTGAACCTGGGAATAAAATTAAACATCTTGCAATACCCTGGGTTGACGTAATCCAAATTGGAATTGGAGACGTAGAGGAAGACCTCAATCTCTATATACAGCCTGAATGGACCAATCTTCATTCCCCATCATTTGTTAAATGTGATTTTCAGCATAAGGATGAAGAGGCATTAAAGGTTTCTGTTCAGAAATTTGATAACATACCTGCCATCCAAAAGATCTCAAGGATTGACCTAATTAAAATAGATATAGAGGGCTTCGAGCCCAATGCTTTAAGGGGTATGGTTAAGACGATTAAAGCAGGTAAGGTCAGATATTTAATGGTAGAATTCAATTCAGGTTGGCTTTCTGCAAATAGCTCAAGTTGCGATGAATTAATGGCTTTAATTAAAGGCCTGGGTTTTAAAGTTCACAGTAAGACCTCAATCCAAGAGATTCCCAGAATAAAAAATACTGCCGCTTACTCAACTCAAGATTTTTTATTTAAATACAATGGCTTTTCAGC
The DNA here is from genome assembly GCA_905182075.1 of uncultured Methylophilaceae bacterium. Classification (GTDB taxonomy): domain Bacteria; phylum Pseudomonadota; class Gammaproteobacteria; order Burkholderiales; family Methylophilaceae; genus BACL14. The sequence continues at coordinate 961,834 of CAJIZS010000001.1, forward strand.
CCCAAGTGAAAGAAAATATATTGATAGCAGGATCGTCTGGTGCAATTGGGAGAGAGTTTATAAAACTTTACAGTGATGAACCTAATGTAGAGAAAATTATTACATTATCAAGAAAAACAAATGATTCGAGCAATCAAAAAATTAAAGCACTAGAGATTGATTATAGTAACGAAGAGACATTTGAAAACTTAGACAAAATATCGCAATTAAACTCTATTAGTAAAATTATAATTGCAACAGGAATACTCCATGCAGATAAAATAAAACCTGAGAAATCAATAGATGGTATTGATTTTGAGAGCTTAAAAAGAGTATTTCAAGTTAATGTGTTTGGGCCTATTTTACTAGTAAAAAAGCTTTTACCACTGATTAAAAAATCACAAGGAGTTAAAATTGTCTTTTTAACGGCAAGAGTGGGAAGTATTTCTGATAATGAAGCTTGGTGGTTGGTACAGTTACAGGAGCTCTAAATCTGCGCTTAATATGATGATAAGTAATCTTTCGATAGAACTCCAAAGACTCAACAAACAGAATATAGTAATAGGTATTCATCCGGGAACAGTCAAAAGTCATTTATCAGAACCTTTCTTAAGCAATGTTAAACACGATATTTTTAGTCCAAAGGAAAGTGTTGAACTAATGACACAGGTTATTGGTAAAATTACCCAAAAAGATTCAGGAAAGTGCTTTGATTTTTCAGGAAAGGTAATAGAACCTTGAGAGATAAGGGAAATAACCGATGGGTAAAGTTATATTTTCAATAGAACGAATTGTGGTATGACAGTAATCCTGGATCTATTTTAATCCTCAACTACCATAAATTCACACATCTCCTTTTGAGAGTGGCTTAATGACTCATATAATTCTTTCTTTATAGCCTGATCATCTTGTGATCCTTCGTACTCTCGTTCCAATCCAAAATTTAGTAATAAAGCAAATCTATCTTTATTTGATGATCTGCCCCCTTTGTGAATTCCTAGGGTGTCTGCAAACATAGCTGACCCAGCCTTTCCTTTAAAATATATAATATTTTCTTTCGGATATTTTAACGAAACATCACTATCATTATAATAACTATACTCACCTAAACGAAAGTCTGATCTACTATTTTTAACATAATGAAATCCACCATCCCTGACCCCGACATCATTTAAATAAATAATAATTTTTAAAAAATTAGCACTATTATCATCAGAGTGATATTTTTGATCACTTGAATAAATATTAAAATTCGCATAACTTTTTTTAACTTTAACGAAAGTTATTTTTGCGGAGCCACCTAAAAAAAGGGAGGCAATATTGAAGATGCTTTCATTGAAAACTAAATCTTTTATTGATTGTAAGTTATACAAAGGATTCTTAACTGTAACGCTAGGAACTTCTGTTCTCCAAGCTTTTTCTCCAGCATTTAATGTTTCATTAGAGATTTTATTAGTTTTTATTACCTGATTTTCATCAATCTCTCGACTTACAAAAAGATTAATATCAATTGGTTTTGTTGGCGTATATATTTTTTTTTGATCAATTGCACTTTGAGTATCTAAACAAATTTTGCTGAAGTCAATTTTAGAAAAATTAATATAAGTACTAACATCTTTACATCCATCAGCTCTAATAGCTTTAACTATTTCTTCATACACTACTGAATTCATATTAGGGCCTATATTAGTGCCTAAATTTACTAAAAATTATTGTAAATATTTTAGACTACATAAGACAGTATTGCAATGGTATCACTTGATTTCTACTAGAAATATTTTGATGTAAACATTACACCAGTGACAGAGAGTTTTAATGGAGTTCCTATCGTCTTGACACTCAGGCTACAGACTTTTCTATGATTTAATCGTTCTCTTGCTCAACGACTTTAGTCATATGCTTACTGATCTAGAAAAATATTTTATATCCCGGCATTAGTTATGTAATGGTCATAAATTAATCATTTCAAAAGTAAGGAAGAAAATATGGCAATTTAGAAGCTCATTGGCAATTTAGAAGTTTATTTTAGTTATCTAATTACATATATGAACTTACACCGTCTTTTTCGATTGAAGCCTCAATTGCTTGCTCAACATCCTGAATAATGTCATCAATATGCTCAATACCCACAGAGATTCTTACCAAGTCCTCACTTACACCTGCTAAAACCTTCTGTTCTGGAGTTAATTGCCTATGTAATGTTGATGCTGGATGACAGGCAAGTGATTTTGCATCTCCCATACTAAGTACTCTCAAAATCATTTGAAGTGCGTCAATAAATTTAGCGCCTGCCTCAATTCCACCCTTAATACCAAAACTAATGATGCCCGATGCCTGGCCATTAGTAATTTTTTTACAAACATCATTATATTTATCATTAGGTAGAGCAGCATAATTTACCCATTCCACACGTTCGTGGCTTTCTAAATATTTTGCAAGCGCAAGAGCATTCTCACAATGTCGCTCCATTCTTACACCTAATGATTCAAGGCCCAGCATTATTATATAGGCGTTATTGGGCGATAAACACGCTCCAGTTTCTCTCAAAGGAACAACCCGACAACAGGCAATAAAAGCAGCAGGTCCGAACTGTTCGGTGTATACAATTCCATGGTAAGAAGGATCTGGCTCATTAAGCATAGGATATTTCTTTGGCTCTTTAGCCCAATCGAATTTTCCAGAATCAACAATAATTCCACCAATCGTCGCTCCGTGACCATCTATATATTTTGTAAGGGAATGAATAACAATATCTGCTCCAAAATCAATTGGTCGGCATAAATAAGGTGTGGCTACAGTATTGTCCACAATCAAAGGAATACCGTGCTTGTGAGCAATATCTGCAAATTTCTTTAGGTCAATAATATTTCCTAGAGGATTGCCAATTGATTCACAATATAAAGCTTTAGTTTTTTCATCTATTGCCTCTTCAAGACCCTTAAAATCTGCTCCATCGACCATTTTCACATTAATGCCATACTTAGGGAAGCTATGAGTAAAACAGTTATATGTCCCTCCATATAGCTGATTGGTACTCACAATATTATCACCCGCTCTTGTAATGGTCTGGATAGCATAAGTGATTGCAGCCATCCCAGAAGCAAGAGATAAACCAGCAATCCCACCTTCCATTTCCGCAACTCTTTTTTCAAGTACCGTGTTAGTAGGATTTCCTATTCTTGAATAAATATTTCCTTCGACTTTAAGGTCGAATAAATCTGCACCATGCTGCGTGTCATCAATAGTAAACCCCGAAGTTTGATAAATTGGGGTCGTTGCTGCTTTTTGGTCATTTGTATCTGGATCATAACCATGATGAAGTGCTATTGATTCAAGTTTCATATGTGTATTCCTTTAATTATCATTTGAAATCTACTGCTCCGTCGTTAATTTTTGCCCATTTAAAGCTTAAATATTCTACTAAGTAATTTTGATAAAATTTATAAGTCCTATTGGGAAACTGGTCCATTGCTCTTAATACATAATTTGCCTGTATTGATGGCTTTGATTTTTCACCCAAATATTTTGGAGTACAACTCCTTAATTTTTTTTTCTCCATATAGGTAATTGTTTTACAAATACGCTGACTAACTATTTCACATCTAGCAGTCCAACTAAAATTAATATATCCCGCATGAGCAAAAAGGTTTGGTAACCCACTAAACATCATTCCTCTATACCAACTAGTATCATTGATATTTATTTTTTTATCATTAACAAAAATATCAATACCACCTAATAATTGTGCGTTACCGCCTGTCGCCATTACTGTTACATCGCTATTGATAACTTTCCCATTTTGTAACTTAATTCCTCTTGTTTCCCAATTACTAACTCCTACGCGCTCTATTGTTACTTTGCTTGACTCTACAGCCCTAAAATAATCTTGATCTAAACTAGAAGCAGGGCGCTGGTCCCAATAATCATATGAGGGAGTAGTTGCCTCATTATAATAAGGATCGGTAGCTATTATTTTCTTTCTAAGTGACTTTTTAAAAAATCTACTGGATATATAATCTTTTAAGACTTCAAATGTTTTATAACCTCGAGATGATTTTTCTTGACTATCAATATTTAATTCTATAAACCTGCGCTGAACCAATGTTACTGTTTTCGCTTCTTTTATTATTGAGGGCGCCATCGTAATAGCAGTGCATCCGCTACCAATAATTGTTACATTTTTATCTTTATAGTCTGTATCCCCCCAAGCTTGAGTATGTACAATTTTTCCTTGGTATTTTTTTTCGTCTTTAAACTTTGGTAAATGAGGGTTGTTTCGATCACGTGATCCAGTGCAGCAAATAACATATTGACTAGTAAAATTTTTACGATTAGTTTTTGTTATCCATTGATTATTTTTCCAAGATGATGATGTGACTTGTGTATCAAATAATATATGTTGTTTTATATTAAATTTTTCTGCAGTGTCATTTATATAATTTTTAATATCCTGACCTTTTCCTATTATTGGACCTTGCCAAGGATTAAAACTAAATCCATAGGTATACATATCATTATCCGCACGAACACCAGGAAACTTCATTTGATCCCAAGTGCCACCTAGATCACTTCTTGAGTCAATGATTTTGTAAGAAAGATTGGGAAATTTTTCTTGTATATAGTAGGCCGTTGTTATACCTGCTATTCCAGAACCAATGATAATTACATCTGTTTTACTTTCCATAGGAAAAAAATCTGATATGTTATTAATTTAAGCCTTCGACTATTCGATTTATACCATAGTTCAATTTAATTAGCACCCTAACAATTTAATCGAGTATTTCGTTGTGTCGCTATGTATTACGTTCGGTTTTTACAGGCCAGCAAACTGGATTGAGTTCGCTAGCAGCAATTCCTCCTGGGGCAACCCCAGGAATGAACTTTTGCCAATCGCCTGATACCATTGTTGGCTTTTCAACCACGCGTGCCCCATCTGCGAAATATGTATTAGCCAGAACTATTCGACTCTGGGAAGTCCTATTTTCACCTGCTGTATGAAAACTCAAATTATGATGAAAGCTTGCCTCACCCATCTCAAAGGGTTTAGAGTCAATAGCCACGTTGTTTGCCTTAAAAACCTCCGTGACGTTTTTGTCATAGCTTGTGTCATTTTTATTAAAATTGATATTTTTGACGAGATTAAAAACGTTTAAAGGTTTTGCAAATGACAAAGGCCCCATAGCTTTTGGCACTGGTTGTGCTGGCATCCATGCGGTCACAACATCATTTGTCTCTAAAGGGAAAATGATGGTCGTCATAATGCCAAGGTGTGCGTCCACAACCAGGCTCCTTTGAAAGTGTATTGTCATGATAGAGTCGGACGCTTTTTACACTGAGCAGGTCCGCTGAAATTTTTGCAATACGAGGGCTGAGAACATATTGCCTGATGATGTGGCTCTCTAGCCACATCATTTCGAGGCTTAGGAAGCGCTTACTTCTATTGTTTTCTGGAAAAGTCTTGCTAAGAAGGTGTATCAGTTCCTCGCGCAAGCGAACTACAGCTCCTGGAGACAATACATTTGGTAGCCTGATGAATCCATCCCGGCGAAAGGCAAGATGATGGTCCTCTGTTAAGTTGTATGGAGTGGAAAGCTCATCTTCTAGTTCACTGTCGGACGACATGTCGAAATGCTTTATCGGCTCTATATCGACGTAATTAGTCGATTATCCTTACCTTTGTTATCAGCAAGCGTTACATACCAATCCCACCAAGCTTGATTGTCCTGCTCCCAGTATTGGTTTAAGTCTTCGCCAAGTGCATTTGGCTCTGGAAGCAAATCATTAGAAAGTCTTTTTCTATCGAATAACTTAGTTTCCTAAAATAAAATTTAGACAGCTTAGTTGCATGAACGATCATGACAGTTTTAAATTACAATTAGTTGCATTTATAACTTGTGTGTATCATGACGTTTTGCATTCAGCTTTAACAGTCTACTAAAGCCCCCGTAATAATGAGGCGTCGAAAATAATATCAACCAAAGAGTAATTTTTTTTTGGAATGTAATTCTATGGGTAGAAAATATTAAGGAATCTTGACTATTTTGTCGACATTCAACCTAAAAAGAAAATAGAATTTTATGAGGCTGTTTTGGAAGGGTTATCATTGCCCCAGAAAACAATATCTCCTAAATTTTTTTATGATGAGCGCGGCTCCAAGATATTTGATAAAATTTGCGATACACCGGAATACTATTTAACTCGAACCGAAATAGCCTTACTCAATAACATTCAAGAAGAACTTTATACTCTCGTTGAGCCTGGTTCAGCAGTCGTGGAATATGGTTGTGGGTCGAGTATTAAGATCAAAGCACTTTTATCGGCTTTGCCAGAACCATCACATTATATTGCAATAGATATTTCAAAATCCCATCTCATTTTAACCGCAAAGAAATAGCTTCGAATTATAGTAATATTTCTGTTGCAGCAATTTGTGCAGATTTTATGGAGCCAATAGACTGGCCAGAAAGTGCTAATTTTGATTCTTTAAAGCGACTTGCTTTTTTCCCTGGCTCTACCATCGGCAATCTAAACCCTAGTGAAGCCATGTCAGTTTTTAAAACATGTTCCGCATTTAGTCGGTGATGACGGCACATTTTTAATTGGCGTAGATATGAAGAAAGATGCTGGGATTTTTAATCGAGCTTATAATGATAAAGAAGGTCATACCGCTGACTTTAATTTAAATCTTCTTCATAGGATGAAAGGTGAACTAGATGCTGACTATAAATATCTCTGAATTTTCTCATAAAGCCTTTTATAACGAAAAACTTGGAAGAGTTGAAATGCACCTTGTTAGTGATATTAAGCAGGTTATTAAAATTAATAATTTAGAGTTCTCCTTTGAAAAAGGGGAAAGTATACATACTGAATGTTCTTATAAATATTCTGTAATAGAATTTTCTGAGTTGGCTAAAAAATCAGGATTTAGCGTAGTTAAAAAATTGGAGTGATAAGAAAAATCTTTTTGGTATTTATTTAATGAAAGCTATTTAAAAATTACATTCGATGTACTTAAACTATTCAAAAGTAAAGCTATGAAAATTAAATCTGCTTGGATGCGAGAGATAGAGAGTGGCCAACAGCCGAGTAGCTCTGCCTTACGTGATCATCTCGACGCTGTTCATGACAATAATGCGGGTTTTACCGAAGCATTTGCATGGAACTGTCGTGATGCGAATGGTAAAAATAGTTATGAGTTGCTTGCTGATATTGTTGACCAAAAATATCATTCTCACGTTCTAGATCTTGGGTGTGGTAGTGGAGTTCTGCTAGACCTTTGCAATCAACGTTTCGGAGCTGAATTGGTGCTTTCGGGCGTTGATATGAATGATTCCGAACTACAGCTTGCACGTAAGCGCCTTGCACATACCGATATCAAGCTCCATCAAGGCACAGCACAGAACCTTGATCACTTTCCTGATTCATCTTTTGACGTGATCTTTTGCCATTGGGCATTGACTTTGATGGACCCAGTGGTTGAAGTTCTTTCCACAAGCAAGCGTCTTCTCAAGGAAAGAGGTATTTTCGCAGCTATTGTTGATGGAGATCCCAAAACTGCGCCCGGCTACCTTGAAGTCCACGATATTATTTACAAACACGTGCAATGCTAAGTATCCGGATTATGGAGTTTTTGAACTTGGTGACCCACGCGTGAGAACAGCCGAGGAACTGCAAAAACTTACGGCAGAAACCTTTGTAGATTTTGATGTAAATATAACACCAATAACTCTGAGTTTTAATGCAGCTCCTAGCATCTTGGCACGTGAGGCGGCCGGTTTTTTCTATGCTTCATTCGTACTTTCGCGCGATGATTTCAGCCATATGCTAACTGATCTCGAAAAATATTTTATTACAAAACAGCAGGATGGAATCAGCTGTTTTACAATGCCAGTAAATCGATTAGTTGTGAGTGGAAGAGGGGAGTAATAATCCGACGGCCTAGGACGTATTTGGATTGTAAGTATGTGGGGGGTAAGAACATTAAGAAATACTTACTATTGAATTAAATTCTTTTTTAAACCCTCTAAGAAAACCAATGATTTTAATCAACTAAATCGTTAACAATACATATAGGACATATCATGAGCGTATTAGAAAATTTCAAAAAGTTAAAAGCAGAAGGAAAGAAAATTGTAGTTGTTACTTCTCATGAGTACTGGAGTGCAAAGATTCTTAACGACACAGACGTAAATGGTATTTTAATTGGTGACTGTTCGTCCATGGTAATGCATGGCCATGAAGACACATTGAATTCTTGTGTGGAAACAATTGCGTTGCACACCAGAGCGGTAAAAAAAGGAGCAAAAGACAAATCAGAAATAAAAGCAGAAGTCAAAGAGTAATTTAAAGGGGATGAAGGAGACAATGGATAACGTTGAAATCTTAATCAAGGCTGGAGCAAATGCACTTAAAATAGAAGGTGTTGATGGAAACGAAGAGCTCTATGCTCATCTTTCTCAATCAGGTATTCCAACAATCGGACACATTGGCCTTACGCCATCTCACCACAATGCAATCGGTGGATTTAAAGCTCAAGGCAAAACAAAAGAAAGTGAGCTTCGCCTCATTGAAGAAGCCAAAAAACTTGATAAGCTTGGATGTATAGCAATCGTTTTAGAAGCTGTTCCACAGCACGTAGGTGCGGCAGTTAGTGCCGCAGTTTCTATCCCAGTAGTTGGTGTCGGAGCAGGATTGGACGTAGATGGACAAGCACTGGTTTTTCAAGATATGCTAGGATTTTCTACAGACTTCAAGCCTAAATTCGTAAGAACATATATGAATGGAGCCGATCTTATCAAAGATGCCGTAAATAAGTTCGCAGCAGATGTTCATGCAGAAGTATTCCCATCAGAAAAAGAAACTTATGCACCGGCTAAAGAACAAATAGCTAATTAAGAAATAAATAGGCTATGTATATGGGTTAAGAGGATTATAAGGAGTGACAATAAATGTTATATATTTTTAATTTGTAATTCTCTTATTGCGCCATTATTTTGAAAAAAGATATAGTTAGAAAAATATATTTAAAAAAACGTCAAGAACTATCTCCTTCCAAATTTGAAGAAGATTCATTTCAGCTTGTTCAAAACACTATTGAGCTTATTAAAAAATATAAGCCTGAATGTATTCATTGCTTTTTACCCATTCATTCAAAAGGTGAAATAAACACTACACCAATCATTCAATATTGCTGGAAAAATAACATTAATAGTTGTTGTACCTGTGAGTAACTTTGAAGAAGGGACACTAAAAAATGCAGAGTTTAGATCTCACACCAAAACCAAACAAACAAAAAATAATATTACCGAACCAATTGATCCTATTTGGAAAAAAAACGATAATATTGATATTGTAATCACACCGCTTTTGGCTTTTGATCCTAAAGGTTATCGAGTAGGTTATGGAAAAGGATTTTACGATCGTTTTTTTGCTTCTTTACACAAGGATGTGAAAAAAATTGGCATCAGCCTTTTTAAGCCTTGTAAAGGCATAGAAAATATAACTGAATATGATATACCTTTGACACATTGCGTTACTCCCAATAAAACCTATACTTTTGAATAATTGGTGGAGGTAAGCCCAGTTGTTCTATAAGCTTCTATGTTGTCTTGTATAAATAACTATAAGAATATTTAAAATCAATAGACATCTTCACGACTTTTTTCTTTCCCTCTTGGGTCAGAGGCAATCTCAATTTTATTATTTTTATGGTCCCATGTAATTATCTGCATATTACCAAACTGCCTATTAGATTTTTTAAATATATGTCCCATACTTTCCAATTCATTAATCTCGTTCGGCATAAATGCTTCTTCCTCATAAAGCACATAATCTGGATGATATTGATGATGAAATCTTGGCAGAGAGACCATAGATTTTGCGTCTCCTCCATCTATCCATTCTAATGTTGCAAGTAGAATCATACTTATAATCCTTGAGCCTCCAGGTGTTCCTAAAATCACGAAGCCTCTATCTGATTCTAGAAAAGTTGGAGTCATACTAGATAACATTCTTTTTCCGGGCTCCACTGCATTAGCGTCATAACCAATCAATCCATAGCTATTTTCGGTTCCAGGCTTGATAGAAAAATCATCCATTTCATTATTCAGCAAAACACCCGTCCCTTTTGGAACAAAAGCAGACCCAAACCAAAAGTTGATTGATTGAGTAACTGCTACACGATTACCAAATTTATCGATTACCGCAAAATGAGTTGTATCATTTCCTTGCCCTTGATATGGTGGGTCAGCGAATTCAAGAGTTTGATTATCTGTTGCATAATTAATATTAATACTCTCTCTTTGTTTTGCTGCAAAACTTGGGGTTAAAAGAAATTCAAGAGACTCATCCATGAAATCTGGGTCCCCCATTTTTATGGCTCTTTCATAATAGGCTCGCCTTAGAGCCTCAATAATTAAATGTTTTTGGGTGGTAGGGCTAAATTTATCCAATTCATATCCTGCTAATATATTAAGCGCATTAGATAAAACTAAACCACCTGAGGATGGAAGTCCTGGGGCGATAATTGAAACTCCTTTATAGCTTGATCGAACTGGTTCTCTTTCAAGAACTTTATATCTATTTAAATCTTCTTCGCTCCAAATACCGCCATTATTTTGAACAGATTCAACTATTTGTTTAGCAAAACTTCCTGTATAAAAACTTTTGTGACCATCTTTCATTATTTTTTTAATCGTCCTTGCTAGATCGGCTTGTTTTAAAATCCATCCTTTTTTTGGTACTTCACCTTTATCTAAAAAAATTGCTTCGGTTTCTTTATATTTCTTCAGCCACTTCTTTTTATAATTTGCTCCTTTTAAATACCTTTCATTTACAGGAAATCCATTGATTGCTGCCTTATAGGCAGGAGTCTAAAAGTGTGCTTAATTTTTTTGAGCCGTATTTATCATTGACGTAACTTAATACCGCAGGGATACCTGGTATTCCTGCAGACAATGGTCCAAGTGTAGAAATATTTTTTATAATGTCCTCATTTTCATCTAGATACATATTTTTATGAGATTGAAGCGGAGCAGTTTCTCGAGCATCTAACATTTTATATTGCTTACTTTTAGCGTCATAAATTAACCAGAAGGCCCCACCTCCAAGACCTGATGCAAATGGCTCTACTACAGAAAGCATTGCGCTGATTGTTGTAGCAGCATCGTAAGCGTTGCCACCTTCCGCTAAAATTTTTTCTCCTGCTTCAGTGGCTAGAGCATTTGAAGTTACAACTGCACCCTTAAATTGGAACAATTCATTGGGGAAAATGGTTCCAGAATAAAATAATATAAATGATACATAAAGCCAATGGCATGGAAATTTTGGATGTCTTCATTTAATTGAAATATTTATATATTAAAGTTAAAATTATAATGCTTTAAGATAGATTATTAAACTTAATAAAAAAGTCTTGTTTTTGATTAATAATCAATTAATATATTTCTATAATCATATTTGATTATTTTACTTTAACCTTCAAATCATTTAAATCTATGAGTGTGTGATTTATAAATAATAAATTTTACAAACATTTTTTTGTTTTATTCTTTTTAACAATGGCACTAGGCTGTAGTAAGCCGGATGCTGTCCAGCTTATTGATAAAGCTATAGAAGCTGAACATAGAACGCCTTCTTATACTCAGCGTGATAAATATCGCCACCCAAAAGAAACGTTACTCTTTTTTGGCCTGAATCCAGAACAGTCTATTGTTGAAATTACTCCAGGTTATGGTTGGTACGCAGAGATTTTAGCACCCCTGATGCGTAATAAAGGGCAGTACTTCTATACCTCCCTAAAGTTGCATGAAAAAATAAACCCTTACTTTGTTAAATTAGAAAGAGCATTTAAAGGAAAAATGGAAAAAAATCCTGATATTTACGATCAACTTCGTTGGGTTCATTTTGATCCAAAACAACCTGAGTTTGCTCCGAATGGTCCTGTTGATATGGTTCTTACATTTAGAAACGTCCATAATTGGGCGAAAGCGGGATCAGCTGAAGCGATGTTTACTGGTTTTGCAAAGGCACTTAAGCCAGGTGGAATTCTTGGTCTTGTAGAACATAGAGCAAAGGCAGGAACGCCATTAGAAAAGCAGATTAAAAGTGGCTATATGACTGAGGATTATGTTGTTCAGATGGCTAAAGATGCTGGTTTTAGGCTTGATGCTAAATCTGAAATCAATGCAAATCCGAAGGATACTGCTGATCATCCAAAGGGTGTTTGGAATTTGTTACCTGGCTTAAGAGGTGTGGAAGATGATGATAAAGCAAATATTATATCAATTGGAGAATCGGATCGAATGACCTTAAGATTTATTAAGGAATAATAATCGGACCGTCTAGGACCTATTTGGACTGTAAATTGGTGGATGTAAGCTCCATTTTACTTCTTCTTTAAAGCCTATACTTAAAGCCTACTTATGCAATGCATAATATTCGGTGGCTAATACTAATAAGTAAAAACAGCCTCCATAAGTAATCAAATCAAGAATAAGATTTAAAGTTTTGGCTAATATTGGAATAGGATGAGGGTAGGGACCAATTTCTTTTTCCCATCTTCTAATTTTTGATTGTAGTTCTTTGCTAGAGGTTGTGCTTCGCATCTGCCCCTCCAAACCAACAGATAAAGCTATTTTTCTAAATTCTTTACCATGCATGCGAATATCATCTCCATAAATATGGTATTGAATAGCATGACACATTTCATGAATGAGTACTCCTGTTGCCTCTAAACCATTGTCAATATTTTCATCAACTTCAATTTCATGTAAGCCTGACTTATTTTGCTCATATGTTAATGGGTAATAAACCCCGGCAAACCTACCTGTATCGGCAACAGATACAATTATTTCTTTCTTAATTTCAGAAATATTAAATCCCTGCTCATCAAATAACGGTATAGCTTTCCTTATCATTAACTTTAGATATAAATTCTTAGTCATTGATTTTAATACAAAAAATTATCATAATTTTTTATTGAAAGATTTTCTGCCGTTACGACGTAACGAAGTGAGCCACCTGCAGTAAGGGTATCAAATGGGTAGCAGGTAACTAACTTTAACTCAGCCTGAGTATCACTTATATCAATACCTTGCTTTGAAGCATCAATGATCTCAATGTCACTCACCTTAAATATGAGTTGGTTTTGATCTAGGGTGGTGGTAGTAAGTACTTTCTCCAATTTTAATATTTTGTAGAAAATTAAAATGGGTGTCGCGGTGTGCAGAGACAAGCCAAGTAGAAGAGTATCTGTTTGGGGGTGTTTGGTGACTCAAGCCTGGACCGAAAGCTAATACGTTTCCTGTATCTCCTGCTAATACTATTAAGTCTTGTTTATGTTTAACTGATTCAAGACGCATAACTGGATACATATCGGCCCAACTCCAAGGTTTGACAGTTTGACCTAGCTGCATAGATTCATGCCAAGCATGGCGAATTAAATACTGACTTAATTCAGCTTTTAGGGGTGTATAGGCTCCATAAGAAAAAGTTATTATGCCAGCAATTCGACTTTAATAATATAAAATTTTTATACGAAGCAATTAAAAAAACTAAAAGTATTACCAATAAACCAATGAGCATCAAAAGAGAAGCATTCGTTCCTGTTTGAGCTAGATGCATCACTTTTTTTGGAGTGAACATTGAGAGATCACTCTTCTTAGTCACTGCTTTAGTGGCCAAGTGCTCTAATCCAGGTCTTGATGGGGTCACATCAATTGCTACTAATGAAGTAAATTTAGAGACCAGATGATGCTCAATCGCTAGTTTAGTAATTTCAATGCGTCCAAGCTCTTTTTCTACATCATCCCATAATGATTGGTAATGATCTGTAAGCTTCTCTATCTTTCGACGACCCCATAACACACTGATTCCTGTCGCCGGACTAGCTTCGGAAACATTAATTTTCTTTTTAAAAAGACCGTTTGAGGTCTTACCGGTTATTTCTAACGAAGCTGGTAATTTATTTAACTTAAATACAGCAGTGATAGTTTCACCTCTATATAAATCCGGAATCACATCGTTAGCCTGTTCCGCATTGATGTATGACGGTAATGTCACCTTGATATCAGTCAGTGCTGGTGATTCAAGCTTAGCAAAGAGAGATGTCATTTTTTCTGCTACTTCACTGACTTTGCCAATATAGGTAAAAGCCCCTTTACCGTAATCGGCTAATTTGGTCATCAAATATGTATTTGGAGCTGATCCGATTCCAATTGTAAATAAGCGGTCTTGCTTAATATATTGACGCACTGTGTCGATGATTTCATGTTCGTTGGCGACTTGGCCGTCAGTAAGAAAGATGATTTGTCGGAGATAGTCTGCCGCATTTTCTTTTCTTGAAGTAAATGCATACTTGATTGCCTCCAGAGGCTCTGTTCCTCCATCTGCCGATAAAGCCAGAGTAAATGAAGTCGCTCTACTTTTGTTTGCAAGGATGGCAGGCATGGCGGCTTTAAAGAGGGGGCTAAATTGATCATCAAAGTCGATCACGTTAAACCGATCAGTCCTTTTGAGTCGATTAATCGCCTGAATCAAAGCTTTTTTTGCTTGTTTCATTGATTTTCCACTCATGGATCCAGAAGAATCAATGATAATGATTACCTCTCGTGGTATTTGGTTGGGTTCAAATGTTTTTTCTTTTGAAGGGGTGGCCATTACCATCAAGTAATGATCACCGTCTTTTTTTTGGGTAAAGATAGCGAGTTCTGTTTGAGACGTAGTTTCCGGTGCCCAGACCAACTCAAAATCATGTTCTGCTTCTGTAGTCTGGGAGAGGCTAATATGTTTGGTATGTTGATTAACGTCTACTGTATTAATCAAATGATGGCTTGATTTAATGCTTGCTGGATTAAATCCTGCCTTTAAATGAATATCGATGCTTACTGGCCTAGCAACGTCAGGGTCACTTGGCGGGGTCACCTCAGAGGCATCAGTTACCCTATGGGTATTAGGTGACAAACCTAAAGCATTATGTGGTGTGCTAACTTCTGTTCCGGGCACATATCGATCTTTTACCACCATTGGAAAGCGTATTGAGAATTGATCATTGTCTATTAGAACTATTTGTTGGTACTCAATTGCAATTGTAATACTTTCCCCAGGAGGAATATTGGCAACACTTGCGGTGAATATATTAGGGCGTTGTTGTTCAATTAAGGCAGCTTTTTTACCTTCTTTTTTAGCGGCTTGATATATTTTACGTGCCTCTATCTTCTCTTTGATGAGCCCCTCTATGATTTGATTACCTATATGCATGGTCAGGTGGTCAACCGCAGAGTCTTCGGGTAAGGGAAAGACATAAACGCCTTCTACCCATTCATTCGATGGATTAGTGAAGGTTTGTTCTACTCGAACACGATTTACTGTACCTGTAATATCCATCTGGACTTTAGTGTCTAAAGCAATCTGTGTTATTCGAGAAGAATCTGAGAGGCGATAGATGATAGATCCGGAGTCGACATAATTAATAGGATTCACCTTGTCGGGGCTATTGATTTGATGGGTAGCGGTACTTGGTGTATTGATAAAAGAAATTTTGGTATAGCCATTTGTCACATATAAAGATAGAGTCAATAAAACGGTTAGCCCAATAATTGATACTCTAATTTTACTTAATAAAGATTTCTGCATCTTCATCCCCTTAGATTTGGTGACTAGATTTCGGACTAGTCAGACGGAGGAAGTCACAACAGGAGAGTTAATTAACTTTCCTCATAAGGGTAGACGCGTGAAGTAAAATTTAGTCAGGGTTCATTTATTTGCCCATATAATTGTCTGGGGGTAAACTGGTCTTATGAAAAAACTACTCCTACTCTTATTCTTAATACCTAATCTGGTGATGGCCGATGGGTACCAATCATGCAAGCGACTTGAGAAAAGCGAGAAAAGATACCTTCCAGATGTTGTTGATAGAATTTTAACCATTGAATCATTTAAATGCTCCAAAAAAAATAATCGTGTTATCGGAACATATACCCACCTTGTAGACCCTTCAATTTATGATTCACAAAAGATAAAAAATATCTTTTGATAAAGTCTTAAATACCGTATGTAAATATTCAAAAAATAATATAAGAAAATTTGACCTTAAATATAGTTACTATTCAAAACAAGGGGATTATATTGGAAGCAATTCGTACAGATTTAGTGACTGTAATTAAATGAAAAAACTACTCCTACTCTTATTGTTAATACCTAATCTGGTGATGGCGGCCTTAAAAAAAACTACCCGAAGGTGGCTTTTTGTTAACGTTAACCTAATTAACTACACTGATAAACCACAAATGTAGCAGATTGCGTGCCACGACCTTTTTCTGGATTGTCTATCATCACGATAGTATTTCCACCTTGTTCAACGGCTGCATTTTTAGAAAGCTGTAGCAAATCCTTTTCAATGTACGCATAAATTCTTTCTGCATAACCAGTAATTCTTACGGTATTTTTCCCTTTGATAGTGCATGTTGATATATCGCTTTCATTTACCACCCTGACATTTTGAGAATTTTCCTTAACGTCTACAAATAGTGGCCCACAACCGTTCATTAAGCCTAATAAAGTAATTGCGAAGAAAGCTAAAAGTATTTTTTTTAAAGTCTTCATTGTCATAATCTCCTTATTATTTGATTGTCTTAAATAAAATATTAAAATTTTAAAAAGCCTATAAAATCTCTAATTACCTTTATTTCTACTTTGAACCCCTCCCCAAACTTGTACTCTCATTTTCTTATGATCTTCTCGACTACCCGGAAGTCCTTCATCTATTTTAGGAGAAGATTTCAAAGCTGCCTTTTCTCCACAGTCAAGACAAGTGTGATAACCAGCTTGTTTTCTTTTAATATTAAAGTGTTTTCCGCACGAACATATTGCATCATTTTTATTTTTTTCTTCCCTTGCTTCACTTACGTATTCCTTTAAGTAATTAAAGGTAGTGAGTATATTGTTTAAAGTTTTCTTGTCGGGCCGCCAATTATCTTTAACATAATAATCTCGGAATAATATTTTAATACTCCGTTGCCTTTGATTAACAAAATCCATATTCGTAGATATCTTAAGAGAATAAAGTTCTTCTATTAAGGAATTTATTGTAGCTAATTTTTCAGAATCTATAGTCATAATATCTAAAAACCCTAATTACCACTTTTTTATAATATATTAAATAAAGGCTTCGAAGAACGTTATTTCAATATATCTGCAGACAAATTTTAAACTCCCCCTCAACAACTCATTTGCCCACTTAATTGTCGGGGGGTAAACTGGTCTTATGAAAAAACTACTCCTACTCTTATTTCCAATATCTAAATATAAATTCTATGGATAAAAATAATTTAGACACAAAGGTTAACTCTGAACTGTTAAATTACATCCACGCAGAGGAGAGAGAGGAAAGAGATAAGCACTTTAGTAATTACAAAGAGCTAATTGCAAAAAGAATATGCCTTGCTAATAAGGAGGAAGAAAGCATAAATCATCCTGTGCTTCATTTTTTAAAAAAGATACGGTCTATTTTGCTATTTCCATTGTTATATCCAATAATAATCCTAGACAATTTGTTGAGGTTTTTAAAAATCATTAAATGAAAAAACTCCGAAAGTATTGCAATGGAACTACTTGATTTTTCTAGGAAGATTGGACTGCCTAGGACAGTATAAAACAGTAAATTAGTGGAGGTAAGCTCCACTGTACTAATTGTTATAAGCCTTTATTTATTTGATAGTTAGGGTAGTGCTTTCATAATTACCCCCTAAATTACCCCCTAAAGCTCTAGAAAAATACACTTTTTAGTAGCTTTTTAATTGTATATCCAATTCAATTCCAATAGTAAATTACCCCCTAATATTCATTTGCCCACTTAATTGTCTGGGGGTAAACTGGTCTTATGAAAAAACTAATTAAATGGATTCTTATAGTTGCAGTAATCTTATTGCTCTTATTTCTTTTGTTAAGTTGGTTTACTGCTGAAAGCCAATACAGGTGTGACAGGATTCAATCAGTAGAATCTGTACCATTTCCATACAATTATCTTGGGTTATTTTGTTAATAAAAACCTAACTTATGAAAAAACTTGAATAAATAAGTTATAGTCATAATTATATTTGTAAATATTAGGTTTTTATCATGACTGAAAACATTACAGATTTAAGAACTCAAAAACAGTCGATAGCAAAATTGTTACTTAGGATGGCATGGACCATCGAAATTATGGCTGCAATACTGGGTTTATCAATTGGGATTGCTTTAACAGCAGAAAAAATGAGTATAGCTGATATAAGATTTTCACAATTAATTTACATTTTCCTCCCATGGTTTGTTGTTGCAATAGTTGAGTTAGTAAAAATACCATTAGCTTCTGTATTGTATTTAACAGAAAGTTTTAAATGGCGAGTGATATTAGGACTAGGTTTAATTGCTGCAACAATTATTACTTTTGAAACATTCTCTGTTGGATTTGAACTTAATCAAAATGTAAGAACATCAGAACTGACAGCTCTTCATTCAAAAATTGCTGAAAAAAAATCAATTATTAATTCTTATGAAGATAAAGATGGTAATTTACAGATCCGTGATTTAAATGCAGCAAATTTTACCAATTGTATTATTGACGGGTCATTATCAACTGAAGTGAGTTTTCCGGAAGATGAAAACCTTACTAATCAAATGAATGTAATTAATAAAGAGTATTCAAAGAAAAATAGTGAAACTAATTTACTTGAATCCATAGAAAAGCGGTTATTGGCATTAAAAAAAGAAAGAGATGATGCTATTAATGTAGAAGAGAGATCAAGAACTGAAGAGCTAGAAAGTGCAAAAAGTGAGGGAGAAAATGTATATCAAATTCGACTAGGTCAAATATCAAGATTACAGAATGAAATGCAGGCAATAAGAGATGCAGCTCAAAAAGAGTATGATTCCTGTAACTTTTTAGGCTGTAGCAGAATTATGGTTGAGCGTGATAAAAAACTTGCGGCCAAAGATAAAAGAATTAACAATTTACAAATGAAAACTACTGCTACAGGAAGGATAAGTCAAATATCAACCTCTACAAATCTAAAAATTACTGAGATTAGAGAAAATTATAAAAGTAGAATTGAAGAATTAAATGAAAGAATTGCTACACAATCTGCTCTAGCGGCAAGATCGATTGGTAAAAAAACACCTGAGGATGAAAGTCGTCTTAAAGAACTTCAAGCAGAACTAAAAAAATTAACTGCAGAAGAGAATCAGCAAAAAAATATTGCTACAGAAGATTTTAATGAAAGAATGGAAGAGAATGCATTAATAAGAACAACTGCTAAAGTTGCCTTGAAAGATAAAGTACAAGCAGAAAAAGATAAAGAGGTATTGTGTTCTGAATTTAATACCAAGGTTCTTGATAATCAAATTTATAGAATAGCAATGCGGTTATCCTTTTCTGATAAAACACAACAGGCATGCGATTTAAATCAGGATCACGTTAATTTAGTAGCTGCAATATGGTTTGGGTCAATAGCCCTTATTGTTGCCTTACTTGGTACTTTATTGGCATTCGGTTCATTTTTGATGTCAAACCCACCAAGACCCTCAAATCCATCTAAATCTTTTGGGGGTCTTTTACGCGGAATTATATACGGCCTAAGAAAAAGGATGAAAA
Source organism: uncultured Methylophilaceae bacterium (assembly GCA_905182075.1). Lineage (GTDB taxonomy): Bacteria > Pseudomonadota > Gammaproteobacteria > Burkholderiales > Methylophilaceae > BACL14. The sequence goes on from CAJIZS010000001.1 coordinate 981,443, forward strand.
ATCCTAAAATCATTAAAGAAGTAGTTGAAAAAGAAGTAAAAGTTGAAGTCGAAAGGATTAAAGAAGTAATAGTTCCTGAGGTTCGTTATGTAAAAGAAGAAGTAAAGGTAGAGGCACCAATAGAGGTGAAAAAAGAAGCCTGTGTATACAGATGATCCGAGCTTAGTAGAATGGACTAAAAACAAAAAAATAAAACCTAAAAAATAATTTTTATGGCCCAGAAAAATACATCCACAAACTCAGTATTTAACGACTTTGATGCAGTTGATGGTGCTGTAAGAGAGATAACTGCAAAACACGAAGCGGAAAATAAAATTAGAAGGAGTCATGCTATTCAAAGAGTTTTGAAATGGAGTGGTATTTTTGTCATCGCTCTAGCAATAGCTTTATGGATAATATTTATGGCTTATCGAGCAATGAATGCTCCTTACTTAGAAAAAGAAAAAATTGTAGAAGAATCAAAAGCTAAACAAGAATTAAAACATGTAACGCCTGGAATTATTGTCGAAAATTATGTGAAATTTACCAGAATACCTATTGATATACCTGGCTATGGTGAAGTTGTGATTGGTCGAGAATATCTAAATGAATTCTCAGTTAATCCAAGTAGCCAATGGTGTTATACAGAAAGGACTAGTTCATCGAATATATCAAAAAAAATTAGCCTAAGAACCAAATTTAACAATGATGATTCCTATCTAGATACTGACTTTAATTCTTTAAAACCTCTTGGTCTGACTCCAGCGATGTTAAGTAAAATGCAAAGTTTATGTCGTTTTGATTAGCTTAAACACTCTATAAGAGTATAAAACAGTAAATTGGTGGAGGTAAGCCCAGTTGTTCTATAAGCTTCTATGTAATCCTATCTGCTATGAAATCTAAAAAGAAACTGCATTGTAATAAATTACACAGAATAAAACACCACATATAAAGCCATACATGGCGTCTATTCTTAGTTCTTTATAGTCTTTAAGATCCTTGATTGTTTCAGTTATGATTTGATATATTTCTCTCAATATTATTTTCTCTTTTTTAAATAGGGATGTAAACTGCTGAATCTTTAATGCCCCGATCCTTCTGGTTGTAATGGATCAGGCTGAAATTTCCATATAATATCGTAAGCTTCACCTGCAAGTTTTTTACTCCTACTTTCTATAATTTCTTCAGGACGCTCATTCCATTCTTTATGATCGTATCCTTTAATAAATCTTTGATTGTAGGGTAAAGTATTTTTTTCGGGATGAGTTTTCAATACCTCACATTTCTCGCTTGGTAAAAGAGTGTTTAAATCCGTGTTATTTATTCCGCCATTAATAATAATTTCCTCATTAGAGGTATTCATAAGGTTCTTTTTTACCTACAACTTCTATTGTTTCTCCATCATCAGTAATTTCGGAGCGAATTTTTGATTTTGATATTGGGTACCAATGCTCAATCTCACTATCAAGTTTCTTTAGAGAAACACCGGGTTGGAAAAGGTGCTTTCTGGAGGTTGGACTCACTTTTTTATTAGAGGAATCTACTCCATTAAACTTATCATAAATATACCGTATATTTTGATTACTACCAGAATAAGCGATTTGAATAAAATCTCCGACAAATACATCTTTATCGGTCAAGCTAGTTTTCAATTCTTTATAAAAATTATTTAATAAGGCAATAAAGCTATTTACATTATTACACCTACATATATCTTTTGCGTATTCTGGGTATAGATGCTCAACTTTATGTCCTACGTTTGTTGAAATATAATTATTAATAAAGTGATAATTCTCTAGTGTTTCAAAGAAATTGGTAATGACTTTTGGCTTATATTGATCTATTTTATGCATTTTTAACGCATAAAATTTTGCAAGAAATGCATAAATTAAAGGTATTGTTTGGGTAACTTTAAATAAATTTAATCCTCGCATAGAAATCATTATTGACTCTTGCTCTTGCTCTGTAAATTCTTTCTCCCGAGCACCAAATAATGAAAAGATTTTGTTTATTTGATAAAGTTGGGTGACATCAGTAATCTGTTGAAAAAAGCTTGTAAATTTTTCTAATTCAACGACTAGATGTAAATACCTATCTTGTTTAGATTTGTCTTTGTATTCTTTTAAATATTCGTCATCAACATCATAAAAATTTCTCATCGCATTATAAAGTTTACCGGTCGTAATATGACCATGATGGCTCATATAAAAATATCTGAGCGATTGCCCAAACTTATTTCCAGTATTTTCAACAATACCATCCCACATATCAATGATGTCAATGTCATCTTTATTTTCATAATCCCAGTTTGCAAATATTGTTGCTTTTAAAAGGTCTCCGACTTCTAAATCCTTGCCTCTAGAATTTGTTCTTTCAAAATAAATAAATGCCTCAGCATAATCTGTAAGGTTTGTTCTAATAAATGCAATACTAAGTAAAACAGTATTAACAGTAGCAAATTCTTTTGGTTGAATTTTGTCATTTAATGCCTTGAGAAAATAGTTATATATCGGCTGAACTCTATTAACCACTCTTTTTATAGCATGCCCTTTTAATTTCATTGGCCAATCATATTTCCAGTTTGGATCAAGAATATGCTCCATTATCGGTTCAATATTACTTGCAGTTCTAAGCCTGTGCCCTGTTGCTTTACCAGTATTCCGATCAAATTTAGATATAAGCTCGGACATTGTTTGAACGATTCTTTCAGCAGCGTGTTTGTTTTCAGCATCTAAACTATCATCTTTTATTATATTTAATAACCATGTTTACTTTTTGATACAGAATATTACGCTTTAATTAATTCAATGCTCCAATACCTGATTTCCAGAGTTTTTTGCTGATGGGCATAAAATAATATTTCCTAGAAATAATTCTGCTGAGTTTTCATCACCATCATCTTTTATTGGATTTTTTTTATTAAAATTCCATTTGATCATAAAAATCATCCCAAAAATCTTCAATCTCCCTATCTTTATGCCAAACATATTTTCGCTGATAAGAGGGAACAATAAATTCTTTTGTCTCTTCAATTAATTCCGATAAATTACGTTTATGCGCATGAACAGCCAAAATTCAATCCTCTCCATTTAAATTAATTTTACTATATTGTAGCTTACACTCCGATTATTAAGGAAACAAATGTAAAAAAGGTACTACTCCGTAAAATATTTACTAAAAAGGTACTAAAGTTTTTTCAGTAGTACCTAAAGTTCACTGGATACAATAAGACTATTTTGGACAGCATAGGACAGTTTTTAAAGGGTTTTAGGGAGGAGTGTAGTTGTAATCGGACGGTCTAGGACCTATTTGGACTGTAAATTGGTGGAGGTAAGCGGGATCGAACCGCTGACCCTCTGAATGCCATCCAGATGCTCTCCCAGCTGAGCTATACCCCCAAAACTTATTTAGTCGCGATAGTTTGTGTCTGCATCAAACTGACTTAAATCAATTCTTTGTTGTGGCTTCCATCCTGGTTTTGTATGTTCTGCAATGACATTAGTAAAGATGCCACCTCTTACAAAAAATTTAGCTGTTAATCGCATAAATCTTGGGTTGGTTGCCTTTACAAGGTCGTCTAAAATACTGTTCGTTACTGCCTCATGAAAGCATCCCTCATCTCTGAATGACCAGATATAGAGTTTTAGACTTTTTAGTTCCACACAATGGCTATCGGGGATATAATCTAGATATAAGGTAGCAAAATCAGGTTGTCCTGTTTTTGGACATAAGCATGTAAATTCTGGTATTTGCATATGAATATGAATGTCTCTTTGAGGGTTCGGATTTTCAAATACTTCTAGTGATTTTGACGGCTGTGCGGTGGGTTTACCACCCAATGAATTCTGATTCATAACTTTTAGACTTAAAATAAAAATGACATTATACTGCTTTGTGCAAACTCTTACTTTAAAATTTTCCAAAGAAACCTAAATTGAAATTACGACAAATTAAAATGGCGGGTTTTAAAAGTTTTGTAGACCCAACTACAATCCGTATCGATGGTCAATTAGCCTCAATTGTTGGTCCTAATGGCTGTGGTAAATCTAACGTTGTTGAGTCTGTTAAGTGGGTGATGGGGTCATCATCAGCGAAAGAACTTCGTGGTGAATCTATGGATTCAGTAATTTTCAGGGGAACTGATACCAGGCAACCATTATCTCGTGCGAGTGTTGAACTTATTTTTGATAACACTGAAGGTAGGGCACCAACAGAATGGGCATCGTACGCAGAAATTTCCGTTAAAAGGGTAATCGAAAAAGAGAAGGGCTCTAGCTACTTAATAAATAATACTGTCGTTAGGAGAAAAGATGTAGCTGATCTATTTTTAGGGACTGGATTAGGGAGTAAGGGTTATGCAATTATCGGCCAAAATAAAATTACAGAAATAGTTGAAGCTAAACCAGAGGAAATAAAAGGGTATCTTGAGGAGGCAGCTGGAGTAAGTAAGTACAAAGAAAGAAGAAAGGAGACTGAGTATCGTCTTAGAGACACTAAAGATAATTTAACCAGAGTAAATGATCTTATAAGGGAAATTGATGGTCAAGTTACACGTCTTAAATCACAAGCAGAAACAGCAAGCAAATACCAAAAATACCAAGAAGACCTTAAATTCTCTCAAGCACAGGTTTGGGCCTTAAAGAAACAAAAAACAAATGAAGCGTGGGAGACGATAAAGCAAAAAATAAATGAGCAAACACTTCAATTAGATCAGTTCACTGCAAAACTAAGAGAACTGGAGGCAAGTGTAGAGGTAGCGAGGGAAGCGTACTCAGAAACATCGGAAGAAATTAATATATTTCAAGCTAAATTTTATGAAGTAAATGCAATGGTTTCTGATGCAGAAAATTCATTAACTAATATAAAAAATAATATTGAGAGATTCACAGCAGCCCAAGCTGATAGCGAAGAAAAAATTAAAAATATTACCTTGTTAGAGAAAGACGTAAATAATGAGATTGAAGAAAGTAAAAGGAAATCTGAAGAAGAGTCCTCAAGACTAAATGGCCATGAAAAATTAAACAAAGAAGATAGAGATAAATTAACTCAATTGAAGGAGATGCTGGGTGGATTAACCACTCAGGCTGAAAAGGCTCGTAACGACAGAAACTATAAGTCCAAAGAGTTGCGTGAATTATCACAGCAACGCATTGAAAAGGCTCGTAACGACAGAAACTATAAGTCCAAAGAGTTGCGTGAATTATCACAGCAACGCATTGAAAAGGCTCGTAACGATAGAGACAGTAAATCTAAAGAGTCACATGAAACTGAAGTCCGAATCAGCTCACTCAAAGATTTTATTCATGAAGACAAGTCATCAGAAAGTGTCGACGAGTGGCTCAAGAACTCGTCCATCGAAAACAAACAACCTGTAATTGATCAGCTAAACATAAAGGATGGTTGGGATACTGCCTTTGGCTATTTTTTAGTTGAGCATCTTCATGCTTACGAAGGTAGCCTCAGCGTATTAAAAAGTCGACCATCAAAAACAATAACCTTAATTAATAAAAATGAACAAAAATCAGCTCTAAGGCTAAATGATAAATTGGTTTCAGCAACAACTGTTATTGAAGCTAAAGATGACCACATCAATAGTGCAATTAATGAGTGGCTAAGCAATGTTTATCTATCAAGCAATGATGACTTTGAAAAAGATAGGGGCTCATTGAATTATGGTGATATTTTAATCTTAAAAAATGGTGATATTTATGGAAAAACTTATCAAATTATTCGGTCTGAGAATGGGGCCAATATAAATGTTCTAGCAAGAAAAAAACAGCTTGATGAGCTAACACTTAACCTTCCAGTCACTTTAAAAGCATTCGAAAAAAGTGAGCAAGATCTAAGTGCTATTTGTGAACTCTTTGGAGTCTGATGAAACGACGACGGAGCAAGATCTAAGTGCTATTTGTGAACTCTTTGGAGTTGATGAAACGACGACGGAGCAAGATCTAAGTGCTATTCAAGCTGAAGTGAAAGCGCAAGAAGAATCGTTTAGCAGTCAAAGAAATAAATTATTTGAGTCAGACAAACTAAAACAAGAGATTGAGTTTAATATTAAACTTTTAAAGCGGAAAGTAGATGAATTAATATCAAATAAAGAGAATAAAGTTCTTGAGAAAAGTCGCCTACAGAAAGTAATCGAAGAATCTATAAGTGAATTAAAAAATAATAGTGTTGATAGAAGTGTCTGAATTAAAAGAAAAAATTAAAAGTAAGGAGCAGGCTGAACATCATTTAACTAAAGCCAGAGAAAAGTTATCGACAAAAGAGGTCCACTTAAAAGAAACTCAAAAAGAAGAAGATTTACTTCAAAAGAAATCTGCAGAATTTGAAACTAAGATTGAAGAACGTGAGTTGAAAGTCAATTTTGAGCAATGTTGTCAGTCACTAGATGCTTCATCAATCGATGAGTCCGAATTGTTAAGTAAAATTCATACTGATGAAACCGTTTCCGATCTCGAAGAGAAGTCTAATAAACTCTCTACAAGAATTGAGCGCCTTGGACCAGTCAACTTAGCGGCAATTGGAGAGCTGGAGACCATTGAGGGTCGTAAAATATATGTTCAAAAACAAATGGATGATCTAGTCGAAGCGTCTAATACTCTTGAGCAGGCAATCAAAAAAATTGATATTGAGACTAGAGAAAAATTAGATAAAACTTATGTAAATGTAAATGAGAATTTTAACTATTACTTCCAAAAGTTATTCAAAGGTGGGAAGGCTGAGCTAAAATTAATAGGGAAAGAAATCCTCGATACTGGCTTTGAGATTTTTGCTCAACCCCCGGGTTTAAAAAATACCACCATAGCAACACTGTCTGGTGGGCAACAAGCTTTAACTGCATGCGCTCTAGTTTTTGCTCTTTTTAAATTAAATCCAGCGCCGTTTTGTTTCATGGATGAAGTTGATGCTCCCTTGGATGACTCTAATGTAGGCGCGGTATGCTGCTATGGTTAAAGAGATGTCTGAGCGAACACAAATTATATTAGTTTCGCACAATAAGCAAACCATGACCTCTGCAGAGCAACTAATTGGTGTGACATCGCAGGAAAAAGGAGTCTCAAGAATCGTTGAGGTAAACACAGATCAAATTGAGTCGGTAGGATAATTATCTTATGAGTGATGTTCAATTAGCACTTCTTATTTTAGGCGTTATTGTGATTGTCCTAATGCTTATTCACAATTTAGTTCAACTAAACAAACAACAAGCTAAACAAAAGCATGTGGCTTTACCTAAAACTGACGACAGCAACGACCCACTATTTAATGATTCGGGCCTATCCAACAAAGCTAAAAACAGTCAGGAGGAGGGTGAATCAGATATTCCATCAGAAAATTATATTAAGGCTAACTTACCTGAAGGAATCTACCGAGATATCGAGTCAGTTGCATTAATTACAACTAAGGCAGTATTTGAAGGTATAAATAATTTATCTTTAACTACATTGGCTGCAATTAATGGTACTAAGATTTACATTCGGAAAGATAATGATATCTGGTCAACTGATAGCGCTATTGATGAAAGCGTTAAATACAATCAAATCTTAGTAGTTTTATTACTTGCAAGTAGAAAGGGGGTGGTAGATGAGGTTGATTCGAAAAAATTTATCGAGTACTCAGAAGAAGTGAATAAAATCTTAAATGGTTCATTAATGTGGCTGGCGAACCCTGACATCCTTAGTTCTGCAAAAAATTTAAATGATTTTAGGAGAGAGGTAGATAAATCTCTGCTACTAAAAGTTTTTCCTAAGACTGATGTATCCTTTCATGCAGCACCTTTGTTAGATTTTTTTGAGAAACCCAATGTTAGAATCAATAATGAATCATTTCATGAGATCCATAACTTAGAAAATGACACTTTAATATGCAGGCTGAGTGACCTCAGTGGTAAGCCACTGGAGATAAATGGTAGTTCATTTGTAAAAGGTATTATTTTTAAAATGGATGTTCCGAATACCAAGATGATTACCCAGTCCTTTAATGAGTTGGTAGGCTTAATAAAAGACTTTAATTTAAAGCATAATGCTGTGTTAGTTGATTCAGGTAACAAGCAGCTAGACGAAGATCAAATAAGTAGAATTTATGTTTACCTTAAATCAATAGAAAAAAAATTAATTGAGCGAGGAATCAATCCAGGATCTGAAATTGCAAAGAGGTTATTTTCATAGCCATGAAGGGTCATACAGATTTAAAAGAAAAAGTATCAGCGTTAAGGCTTGATATTCAAGAGCATAATTATAGGTATTATGTTGAAGATAGCCCATCAATATCAGACAGTCATTACGATGTTCTCTTTCGTGAGTTAGTAGATATAGAATCAGCTAACCCGTCATTAGTAACCTCAGACTCACCCACCCAAAGAGTAGGGGGCATCCCTAACGATACTTTTGCCCAAGTAACGCACTCCAAGCCAATGCTTTCTTTAAATAATGCTTTTGAGGAGTCCGATCTCATTGCGTTCGACAAAAGGATTAAATTAGATCTAGGTATAAGTAGCATTAAATATTCAGCTGAGCCAAAATTTGATGGCCTTGCAGTTTCCTTAACATACAAAAAGGGTTTGTTCGTATTAGGAGCAACAAGGGGCGATGGCTATTCAGGAGAAAATGTTACACACAATCTTAGAACAATTAAATCAATACCGTTAAAATTAAAAACAACAGGTCTGCCTTCGCATATTGAAATTAGAGGGGAAATCATAATGTATAAAAATGATTTTGAGCAGTTAAATAAAAATCAATCTAAAGAGCAACTAAAAGTTTTCGCAAATCCTCGTAATGCAGCAGCTGGAAGCTTAAGGCAGCTAGACCCAAAAATAACTGCCATCAGACCATTAAGGTTTTTGGCTTATAGTATCGAATTTATAGGCTCTGATAAAAAACTAATTTCCCATGAAGAGGGGCTGGAGCTATTAAAATCCTTGAGGGTTCCTACAACAAAATTATCTAGCTCAGTAAATGATGTTGAAGGGTTAATTAGTTATTATAAAAAGATAACTGACCTTCGACCAACACTTCCATTTGATATTGATGGTGTTGTTTATAAGGTCAACTCATTAAATCACCAGGAAGAATTGGGTTATACTGCAAAAGCTCCACGTTGGGCAATTGCTCATAAGTTTGCGGCTGAAGAGGTGGAGTCGGAGATTATGGGCATTGATGTTCAGGTAGGGAGAACAGGAGCAATAACACCTGTAGCAAGACTTAAGCCAGCAACAGTATCAGGCGCTAGAGTTACCAACGCAACGCTTCATAATGAAGGTGAGTTAAGACGAAAAGATGTCCATATTGGGGACTTTGTCATCATTAGGAGAGCTGGTGACGTGGTGCCAGAAGTTGTAAGCGTAATAAAGTCTAAAAGACCTGACTCTGTAGTTCCCTTCAAAATGCCGACTAACTGTCCAGTATGTGACTCCAAGCTGGTTCGGGAAGAGGGGGGAGCAGTATTAAGATGCTTGGCGGGAAATATGTGTTCGGCTCAGAAAAAACAATCGATTATGCATTTCGTATCAAGAAAGGCTATGGATATAGATGGACTGGGTGAAAAAATAATTGATCAATTTATAAGTTTAATTAATAATTTCTGATGTATCTGATTTATATTTTTTAGAAATAAACCAGCTATTAAGTTTAGATAGGTTCGCGGAAAAATCTGCTCAAAATTTAATTGATTCTATCAATAAATCTAAACAGACGACATTCCCTAGATTCCTTTATGCACTGGGTATCAGAGGGGTTGGGGAATCAACAGCGAGAGATTTAGCGAAAGAGTTTGGAACTATTCAAAGCCTAATGAACCAAACAATAGATAAGCTCTCTGATATTAAGGATATAGGTCCTACTGTCTCTAGCTTCACTTATGAGTTTTTTAAGGCACGCACCAATAGAGATTTAATTGAGAAACTTAGTAAAGGAGGGGTGACTTACCCAGTTCAGGTTGAAAAAAAAGTGTCTTGTAAAAGAATTTTTCTTTTAAAACCTTTGTTTTAACTGGAACATTGCCTACCTTAAAAAGAGATGAAGCTAAAGAGATTATTATGCAGCACGGAGGTAAGGTCGCGAGTAGTGTCTCAAAAAAAACATCTTACTTACTAGCAGGTAAAGATGCTGGGAGTAAGCTTGAAACAGCGCATTCAATGAATGTTGAGGTAATTAAAGAACAAGATCTAATTAACTGGATAAAAGGATAATCATGAAAAAAGAAATTACATTAAGTATGTTATTTATAGCATTGTATTCAAGCAATATTTTTTCTTATGCAGTGGATAATAAGTGTGAAAAGTTACTAGAAAATGGGAAAGTATCTGAAGCAAAAATGGAGGCCAAAAATCTCACAAATAAATATGACTCGAGCTTTTGCTTCGGAAAGGCATCTTATATAGAAAAAGAGTACAAGCTAGCTACAGAAAGCTTTGATATCAGTATCAAAGAAGCTGTTCATCCATCAGATCAACTTCAGGCGATTCTTTTTAAAGGGATAGCTCAAAGAGACAGTAAAGACATAAAGGCCTCTGCAATTACATTTAAATATGGCTTTGAGTCAGCTAAACTAGGAAATACCAAATATATGCAATATGAGCAGCGATTTTTATATCAACTAGGTACAAGCCAGGCCCTATTAAAAGATTTCTTTGAAGCTACAGATAGTTTTTCAAAGTCAATCAGAATAGCTGCCAACGATGAAGAAAGGGCTCTAAGCTTTGACGGACTAGCAAGGGCTTATTATCTTAATAACAAAGCAGGTAATGCAGTTGAATCAGGCCTCACAGCGACATTGTTATATCAAAAGGTTGGCTTACTGGGTAAATATGCTGATGCAACCATTGAGCTATCCAGATACTATTTCTTAGACAAAAAAGGAACTAAGGCGCTTTCAGTTCTAGATAAGCTTGAAAGATTTTGTATTGATAACGGCGGTGAATACTATCTTGCTAAAACTCTTCTTGCCCAGAGTTCTTTGCTTGAAAAGCTTGGTAAAAAAGAACTATCCGTTGATAAGCAAAATAAAGCGGATATCTTAATGAAGAGATTAGGGGCTATTATATTAAATCACAATTCCATTGACCTTTATAGACATAAATAGTTCATTTAACATAATATACATTATACGAAGTAATATTTGTATCTCCAAAATTAATATATATGAAAAAAATAATAATTTTTCCCCTATGCTTTTTAATCTATATAGGAATAATTATTTCTTTATTTTTATCATAAAAAAGTAGGTGTAATGTACGACGAAAGATTTCTATTGCACGACACAGGCCCAAATCACCCAGAAAATCCTGATCGTTTAATTTCTGTGATTCGTGATCTAAAAAATAACAATCAGATTGCATCAAAAATTATTTGGCCTAATTTTGAAGCAGCAACAGTTGAGGAATTAAATTTAGCTCATACCAAAGAATATATCGAGCTAGTGGATCGACAGGTTTCACAATTAAAAAATAGCAGAGCTTACTTAAGCACAGGTGACACCCCTATTTCCAAACATACGAATCTTGTTGCCAAACTCGCTGTGGGAGCAGGGTTAGAAGCCGTTGATCAAATAATGGCAGGTGAAATATCCTCCGCCTTCGCGCTAGTGAGGCCTCCAGGCCATCATGCAACCGCCTCAATGGGGATGGGTTTTTGTGTTTATAACAGTGTTGCTGTTGTCGCAAGATATTTACAAAAGAAATACGGTTTAAAGCGAATTTTAATTGTTGATTTTGATGTTCATCATGGGAATGGAACTCAAGATATTTTTTATGAAGAAGATAGTGTGTTTTATTTTAGTGTACATCAGCACCCTTTTTACCCACAAAGTGGTCGGCCAAATGAAATAGGCTTGGGAAAAGGAAAGGGATACACATTAAATGTTGACCTACCAAAAGGTAGTGGAGATAAAAAACTAATTAAACCTGCTCCAAATAAAACCAGCAATGGATAAATTTAAACCTGAATTTATTTTACTATCCGCAGGTTTTGATGCTCATGAGGGCGACTTATTAGGTCAACTTAAATACTCAGATAATGGATATGAAAATGTTGCGTTGGTTTTACAAGAAATTGCCAACAGATATTCATCTGGTAGATTACTGTATATGCTTGAAGGAGGTTACGTTCCTGAAAATATCTCAAAATCAGTAACCAGAATTCTTAGTGTTTTAATTGAAAATAGTATGGCAGATTAACTTAGTTCTAATATATCATATCCGATGTACATTGATTGCAGTAAAGTATAATTTAAGATTAGGAGTTGTAGGCGGTTAACTCCTTCAGCAGCGTCATGGCTTTTAGATAAAACAGAAAACCCTATCAGCCCTACATATATGTTGATGCACGCTTGCTTGTTTTATTATTTTAATAGCTTTATTTAAAAATAATTATAAAGATAAATTAAATCATAATATGGGGGATTAGCTCAGTTGGTAGAGCAGTTGACTCTTAATCAATTTGTCGCGAGTTCGAACCTCGCATCCCCTACCATATTTAGTAAGATCGACAGATATTAATTAATTTATTGCATTTCTTAAATGGATTATATGGTAAATTTGCCCGAGATCCCGCTTGAATAATTTTATATGAATCCTTCATACTTGGCATAATTGTTAGCTCTATTGTTGGCCTTATTTCTTTTGGTAATTGGGCGGAGTGTAAAATAGAATTAGAATCAAAAACTAACACCAAATCTTTTCCAGTAATTTTTGTTCGCTTTAAACCTGTAACATTTTCACCTCTCTTATGTTTCTCAATAATTGATACATCTAAATATAAATCTATAGCACTATTATTTTTTTCAAAGTAACCTTGATAAAACATTATTTTAAGCGTTCCGGCGTTAATAAAATCCTGATGAGCCTCAATGGGTAAACCTGTCTGCATTTTTTTAGGTAGCCAAAGCCATGAGCGCATTTGAACAACTTTATAGTGGCAGTTAAAGATTCTCGAACACTCTATTAGTATCCCCGATGCCTCTAAAGAGTCTTCAATATTTTTTATTAATGGCTTTGGGATATTGTCATACTGAAGTTGATTTTTAAAAGACTTTGCAGTAGTAAAGCTGTAGTTAGAAAAATTAACTATATTAGCGCAAGGTTTTTTTTTATTAGCTTTTTTTGCTATCCAAAAACTTGAGAAAGAATTTTCTAAGCTTTTGTCATGAAAATTAAAATATTTTTTTTTGGAGGCTACTTTTCTTTTTGAATCAAAAAATTTATTTAGCAAAAAAAGGGCCTGGCAAAGTCTAAAATTTATATAATGCAAAAGGAAATCACCTCTTCCTAGCCTTAAGGTTTTAAGAGCCATAAAAAAATGACCCTCTAAGAGCCAGAGATTTAATTCCTCTGTTTTAATGAAAAGTGCTTTTATTTTAGAAAGGAATACTTTTAACATTTTTTTTAAACCGCAATAATTTGAACTAAACAATTATGTTTAGAAAGGAATACTTTTAACATTTTTTTTAAACCGCAATAATTTGAACCAAACAATCATGGGAAGTTTGTGCATTACCCATATCACCAAAGGCACTGGAGCTAACTGAATTTACCGTACCCATATTTAACTGCCTCCAATAACCTAGAGTAGTAACGACTACCCCTACATTTACATCGGTAGTTATTTTGGCGACTGCCTCAAACGCACCCCTGTCATTAAATACCTTTACCATTTCTCCATCTTTTACCCCTCGATCAACTGCGTCAGATTGATTTATAAGAACTGATTGCTCCCCCTGCCCCTTAAGCTTATTATCAATGTTAGCATAGCATGAGTTTATAAAGCCGTGACTTTTAGGCGCAAGAATATTTAATGGATATTTCTTGAATAGTTCCGGACTGGATTCGGCGGTTTCCTTTGATGGAATGTAGTCTGGTAATTCTGGGATATCTTGCCCAGGCTGAAAAGCTTCATACATTTGCCTGAATGGGCCGGCTACAAAATTTTTAGCTCCAACCAGCCTAAACTCACATTTACCAGATGGGGTTGGAAAATTACCCTCTTTATGTGGTGCGCGATTATCCTTCGTACCTACATTTAATCTTGCATATCCATGTTTTTTTAGAGAATTCAGGTCAATACCTTCGCAAGCAGGAGAATCCCAGTCAACATAATTTTCTAAACACTCGCTATCATTCCACTTAAAATTATCTTCTTCAAAACCAAGTCTCTTCGCAAGCTGTCTAAATATTTCATTATTTGGAATGCACTCCCCGGGGGCCTCAACACACTTCGCGTTGTAGGTAAGGTACAAGTGTCCCCACGAAAGAATCATATCCTCTTGCTCAGCACCCATGGATGCTGGAAGTAAAATATCTGCGAAAGCCGCTGTGTCAGAAATAAAGTGCTCAGCGGATACTAGGAAAAGGTCTTCTCGTTTTAAGCCTTCTATCACTTTTTCTGTTTCGGTTGCCTGGGTAACCGGATTAGTATTCCAGCACATCATTGATTTGATTGGTACTTTGAGTTTTTGTTCGCCTGTTAATACCCTTCCCAGCTGCAGATTGTTAACTACCTGAGTTCCCTTAGGAATCAAATCTGGCCTACAGATAATATCAAATTTATAAGGATGTTCCCATACTGGAAATTGTAAAATTCCGCCTCCTACATGACGCCAAGCTCCAGTTAATGCTGGAAGTGACGCAACCGCTCTAATTGCTTGACTACCTCCCCAGCTTTTTTCTAAAGCTACACCAATTCTAATCGCTGAAGGTTGGGTACTTGCATATTCCCTTGCAAATTTTTTAATATCTCCTACTGAAAAATTAATAAGTAAGCAACTTCTAAAAACTCAGCTTTTTCAGCTAATTCTTCTATAGAATATCCTCTATAACGAAGAATTCCTTTTTCACCATCTAAAAATGTAATTGCACTTTCACAAGAACCGGTATTCTTAAATCCAGGATCAATGGTTGTAATACCACCTGTAATACTCCTCAGAGTTTTTATATCGATTGCTAATTCATTTTCAGTCCCTTCAATAATATGGCCCAGTGATGTAAATTAGTGCTAGCAGAGTTGCATGCCCAAATAACAATATATTTAGAATGTATGAAACTTTCAGGATCTACCCCAGCAGTTGGCCCTACAGTCATTAACCATGCAGTACAAGAACCTTCTCCACAGAAAGTACGTTCAGTAACAGTTGCACCCATCCGATTAAAGAAAGCATCGCCGCCATTTAAGCCATGCACTAAACCTTGATGACCTAAATAACTATTTGGCATAATTGCTTGCGGACCATCTTCTGCAATAATTTTTTTCCATTTAGTCGTAATCGTATCCAAAGCTTCATCCCAACGTGATTCGTTCAAACTGTTTTGTGCCTTTAGGTCCAGTACGCTTTCTTGTGGATACAACAACTCGATCTGGATGATAATGCCGTTGTTCGTAGTCATTTAACTTTGACGCATAGGCCGCCCCTAGTCATAGGGTGATCTGGATTTCCTTTCACCCCCTTAAGCTTACCGTCACTAACCTCGTAAACCATTGAACAAGTATCAGGGCAATCATGAGGGCAGCCCCCGTGGAAAGAACTGGGACTTTGAGTTTATTTCAGTTACATCATCCATTCTTATACACCTCCTATATTTGTGCTTTACTGAAGTACAATAAAGACGTTCACGACTTCAAATCTGTTTAAATAAATTTAACTTTAGCTTCATTACACTTTAACCCCTTCAAGTTAGTTTAAACAAGCATTGAGCAAGTAAAGACTAGTCAGCTTTTATTAAAATTTGACAATGGATACTGCATATGTCATTTTGTAGATATCTTTAAGTTTGTTTGAAAGAAATTTAAAGATATCTTAAGAGTAATATTTTTTTATTAAACAGGAGGAGTTGAAATGAAAAATGCTTTAGGAGTAAGTTTAGGTATTTGTGCTTTAGTTTGGACGTACATCGCAGTTTTTGTTAATGGTTTAGCGCTAGTTTGGGCAGGCTTTATTGCTTGGGGTGCTTATTTTACCGTTGGTAAAGACGCACTTAAAAAAACTATATGGCACGATCTTTGGTTCATTTTGGCATTGTCGCTGTTTTTCTTCATACTCTATCTTGGTATGCTGGGAGATTTTGCTTGGCCTGTAGCGGTAGGTATCACAGTTTGGGGATTAACTGCTGTACCAAAATTTAGCGATATTCCAGCCCTCGTTTAACGTACCTATAAGGTTTTCTTCTTTTAACAAACTCAGCTGACATGTATTCAGTTACATCTGTTGCAGTTAGTAACCCAGTAATTACTTCATCTATTTCATTCATACTAGGCTCTGCTGCTGGCATGATTTCTGAAAAAGTTGCAGGTATGCTTGGTTAGTATCAAAGAAATATTAAAAAAAAACCATCGTTACGGATGGTTTTTTTTACTCTTCAATTAATTATTGATTAAAAAAAGCAATATTTACACATCGATCATTTACTAATGTAAGCTCGACTTTTGTATAAGTTTTTTTTGGTGAATACTCAACAATATTTCCGTAATACCACATTTCAATTTTATCTTTTTTGCTTGATTTCTTCTCTTTTCCAGGAATCCCCATAACAGATGACGCACCCTTTGGCTTAATAGCAATATCAGTGGAGTCAGGTACACCTAAATACTTGGTAATTCTTGATTTTGGCTTGCCACTGAAAATTTTAATAAACTCGTCTTCAGTAAAAACTCTTTTTGGTTGTTGCTATTACACCTGCCAATCCACCAAAAAAAGCAATTAAAACAAAAAAGGCTTAAATGAAAATAACAGGTATAGGTAATGCAATTAGACTGAATTTTAAACTAAAAGATAATACAATGCCCTCTGGGAGAGTTTTATTTAACGAATTGTATTCGAGTTCAGAATATGCTGAATTATTTTACACCGTGCATTAATCTTTTGAGCAATGGGTTTAAAAACATCACTGCACAAAGGTGGCTAAAGTGCGGCTCATTTCTTAAGCAATCAAGAAGTAGAACATCTAAACCACCAAGAAGTTCCATTGAGCTTTCAGGAATCTCAGAAACGTCTGTTATATATGCAAGAGCCCCAACCCTATAACCATTTATAGACCAGCGACCATGATTGACTGGAACTGGAATTATAGTTTCACCATAAATCTCAAACGGCTCTTCAATAATATTTGGCTTAAGTACAGGGGTTTCCCAGTAATTTTTAGGCTCGATCATCGCGTATTCAAATTTATTTACCATTTGGTCTATTGCAAATTTATTAGAAAAAATAGGTATTTGCTTCTGATTTATTTGACAAAAAGCCCTTAAGTCATCAATACCGTGACAATGGTCAGCGTGAGAATGGGTAAATAAAACGGCATCAATTGACTTCAAACCTTCTCTTAATGACTGCTCCCTTAGATCAGGGCTTGCATCAATAAGAATATTTTTACCATTCGACAGTGTGATGAGGCTAGAACATCTTGTCCTCTTATTTTTTGGGTCGGTAGATTCACAGGTAGAGCAATGACAGCCGACAACAGGTGTACCAGAACTTGAACCTACCCCAAGTAAAGTTATTTGATTTGGCATTTATCAAACAATGTAAAAAAATTTCTAGTTGTTACATCCGCTACCTCTTCGATTGATAAATTTTTAATTTCAGCTATCTTTTCAGCAACATAAACTACGTTTGATGGCTCATTAAGTTTTCCTCTGTTTGGGTACTGGAGCTAAATAGGGAGAATCAGTTTCAATTAAAATACTTTCTAATGGAATTTTTTTAACTGTGCTCTCTTATGGCATCTGCACTTTTAAAGGTAATGATCCCTGAAAAAGAGATATAAAAACCGAGTTCCATGGCCGCTTCAGCCATCTCCAAAGATTCTGTGAAGCAATGCATCACTCCTGCTGCGGGCGAAGGGTGCGCCCTCAACAAAGCAATAGTTTCATCAACAGCGTCTCGGGTGTGAATAATCACCGGCTTACAGCACTGCTGACTCGCCTTTAAGTGGTTGATAAAACTTTGTCGCTGCCAATCAATAGTCTCGGCACTGTAGAAATTATCTAGCCCTGTCTCACCGATTGCTATGACACCGGGTAGTCCGGCTAACGACACGAGCTCTTCCACCGTTCTTCATAATCAGGATGAACGCCGACTGAAGCAAAAATATGATTGTATTTATTTGCCATAGTAATAACTTCTTCGAAAGTTATCAAGTGTAACGCTAACGCAAAGAGCATGGGTGACTTTTCATTCATATTAGACAAAACGCTGTCTATATTTTTATTTAGCTCTGGAAAATTTATATGGCAATGTGAGTCAATATACATAGGCGTTAATTAAAAATTTTTTTATATTCAAGTAAGAGTAAGTCAAAGCTCAAGTCTTTATTAATAGGTCTTGAACTTTCCAGTTTAACCTTGCTAAGTGTATCAACATAATTGAATAATTTAAATAAATCGGCATCAGTTGCAAGTTTTTTTATTGAGTTTGCATTATTAGGGAAAAAATTATTATTTTTTGTTATTTTGTAAATTATTATTTCATAAGTCCACTTCTGCAATAAATCAATAACCCAAGATAAACCATTTACTAGCCAGGAAGATTCAATACCCGATTAAAGAAAAATCTTTTCCTGATTTAAGTTCTGAAATAATAGTATTAATAAGATCACTTGAGTCTCTTTCATCAACAGTTTGTATAGGTGAGTTATCTATAAAAAGGTAGACGATTTATTAAATCTAAATTCCCTGTTTCCTTTAAAAAAATTTCAGCTTCCTTATAACTTGGTTTATTCATTTTAATTAGTTGGCAGCGGCTTTTATAGTTGCAGCTAAATTTGACAGGGCATTGGTAGTTAGTAAAATATGAGTGTCTTCTGGTGGCTCCTCCAAAAACTTTAATAAAGCATTAGCAGATGATAGATTAAATCTTTGAGCATCATAAATAACTACTACTTTTTTTCCATTAGGTTGATGCGAAGATAAGCTTAAGAATTCTTTGATACCCCGGATATCATCAACAGCAATTTGCTTTACTTTCTCTTCCGATGAAAAGGGTCTATCGTTATTAGGTCTGGATGCTTTGTTTTTGTCCACTCACAATCTTCACATTTACCACATGGTAATTTTTGGGCTGTTAAATTTTTACAAAGCAAAGAAAAAGAAAGGGTTCTAACAAATTGATTAATACCTATTCCAGTTGGCCCATAAAAAATATAAGCTTGAGAAAAGTTATCAAGATTAAGCAGCAGGCTTTTCCAGTTATTTTTTTGCCAAGGGTATATTGTCATAGTAAGAAATTATCTAATATCAGATTAATTTTTTGTTGAATAATTTCAATTGATTGCGAGCTATCAACAACCCTAAACCTTTTTTTCTCTTTCTCTGCAATCTCTAAATAAGTTGACCTGATACTGTCATGAAATTTTTTTTCTTGGCTCTCAAATTTATAGAGTTTTCGCTCCATTATCTTAAAGCGCTCAATACTAATTTCATCTTCAGCCATAGCGTGTTAAATCAAGTTAGGTCTTTGTCGTGTCCAATCCTTAAGAACAGTTACTTTTTCTGCACTAACAAGTTTACCTCCACATTGATAAGCATAGGTAGCGTCGGTAAATCGATCACTTACAACACAAATATTATTATCTAAATTTGGCTTAATAATTTTCTGAATATGCTCACTCCTAGCGGCGAACATTAATAATGTTTCTGTTTCAGGATGCATGTCATTATGAAGCAATAGTTCGCGTAACTTTTCTCCTAGTGGAGTTCCTCCTGGTTCTCGAGTCATCAAAAATTTTATATCATTTTTTATAAAATAATTTTTTATAAATTCAATATGAGTGCTTTTTCCAGCTCCATCGACTCCTTCTAGCGTTATAAATTGCGCATTATTTTCCAATTTGATATTTCCTAACAGCCTTATTATGCTGCTTTAAAGTATTTGAAAAGTAATGAGTTCGATCACCTTTGGCCACGAAATATAAACTATCGCCTTCCCGCAGTAGGATTTAGGGCTGCCTCAATTGCATCCTTGACCCGGTCGATGCTATTGGACTTGGAGGAAGGCCTGATCTAGTATAAGTATTATAAGTCGTATCGCGCATTAAGTCTTTCTTACTTATATTACCCGTATATTCTTCACCCATACCATAAATAACAGTTGGATCAGTTTGAAGCCGCATGCCCTTCATTAACGTCTACAAAAACACCAGCAATCATTCTTGCTCTCTGAACTCTTCCAGTTCTTTTTCGATAATTGAGAGCACAATAAAGCTTCATATTTATTTTTATAAGGTAATCCAGAGGCCCTCTTATCCCAGGCCCGATCAAGCTTTGTATTCATAATGTTAAAAGCATTTCTTATTATTTCAACATCACTAGTATCTTTGTAAAAAAAATAACTATCATGTGAAAACAAGCACAACCTATGCTGCTTACCTAGACTCTGAATTAGTGACCTTAAGAATAGTCTTTCCGTCGTATACTTTTATAGTTTTTTTTAAAAATTTATTATCTTTAATGATGCTCATAATTTTTTTTACAGTTTGACCCTCTATAAAAGTTATAGAGTGCAAGCACTTCTTTTCCATCAGAGAGAGTATCAAGTAATTCAATGGGGGTAATAGCCTTGCTAACCTGGTACTGCCCTCTCTTTAAGCTTTCAGATTTTCCGTAAATAAAAGAAAGTAGCCTAAAGCGGAATGAGTCTTTTAAAATATCCATCTCAATTAGTTGCTGAGTAATCTCAGTTATATTGCTTCCATTTTCTATTTCAAAACTTGCATTTTCTTCTGAAATATTTAATGGTAAAAATGGATAACTCAGAAACCAAATAAGTACTACTAGGCCAAAAAAAGATGATCTTTAGATATAAGAGATTAAATTAGATATAAGTTTAATTTTCTTCATTAAATAAACGATTAATTTTTTTTGATAGGTCAAAATTCTTCCAACTACTGTCGTTGATCTTAGTCACTTGTAATGCCCCAAACAATGAATTAGTTATTACAATCTCATCCGCTTTTTTAAGGTCTTCTAATGATAAATTTGAATACTTAATTTTTAATCCTAACTGTTTAACTTTGGATACAACAATTGTTTTTGTACACCATAAACTCCGCCCCTTGAATGATTGCTGGTAGTCAAAACATCTCCGTAACGACAAAATATACTGCTTGTTATACATTCATTAATTAACCCTTCCTGATCTAACATAATTCCATCAAAGGCAAATGAAGATAATTCTAACTTGGCTTTGACATTGTCAAACCTACTCAAGTGCTTAATACCGTTTATATCATGATCATTGTTTACTCGAGTATTACATACTTCTAGGGTAACTCCTGTTTCATATAGTATTTTAGGAATTCTAGTATATTTAGACTTTAGTAAAATACGAGTTGGCTTAATATTTTCAGGGTACGAATACCCTCTCTCCGAGATACCTCGCGTAATTATTATCTTACCAACGAAAGATCCACTCGACGGAAATAAAAGAGAAATATCCTTCAAAAGTATGTTTTCTTTTAATAGAGGGATGTTGATTGTATTTAGATCATGGGATAATTTTGAAAAATGCTGCATCCACAGTAATGGGCGCCCATTTTTTACCAGGAAGGTTCTAAAAACCCCATCTCCGTAGGCAAGGCCTCTATCAAATGGATTTAAGCCTTTGTCGCTACTACCATTTATTAAAAAATTTTTAGTCAAATCATCAGTGGTGTCTATATTTTAGTAAACACTAAACTACCATTTGTTCCACCGAAACCAAAAGTTATTCTTAAGCGCGGCATCAATTTTTAAATCTCTAGCTTCGTTTGCACAAAAATCTAAGTCACAAGCAGGATCTTGATTGAAAATATTAATTGTTGGTGGTGAAATTTGATTTTTAATTGCTAATACAGTAAATACGCTTCAATTCCACCAGCAGCTCCTAACAAATGACCAGTCATTGACTTGGTTGAATTAACAATCATTTCTTTTGAGTGGGATTTAAATACATTGATTTGATTGCTCTAGCCTCAACAACATCTCCAGCAGGAGTAGATGTTCCATGAGCGTTAATAAAATTAATTTCATCTGCATTTAACCCAGCATTTTTAATTGCATTTAACATTGATCTTTTTGGGCCATCAATTGATGGTGCAGTAATATGATAAGCATCAGCACTCATACCGTACCCAGATAACTCACAATAAATTTTTGCACCTCTTTTTTTGGCGTGTTCATACTCTTCAAGAACCATAACTCCAGCGCCCTCACCAATAACAAAACCATCTCTGTCGCTATCCCATGGCCTTGATGCCGTTTTAGGGTCTTCATTTCTATTTGATAGTGCTTTAGCAGAAGAAAATCCTGCGACAGTTAGTTCGGTAATAGCCGCTTCCGAACCACCAGCAATCATAACATCTGCATCTCCATACTCAATTATTCGGCCAGCATCACCAATTGAATGTGTTCCTGTTGTACATGCGGTAACAATTGATAATTTGGTCCTTTTAATCCATATTTAATAGATAGGTTACCGGATATCATGTTAATGATAGTTCCGGGTACAAAAAAAGGAAAAACATGTGTCTCAATCACCTTTATTTGCTAAACGAATAGCAGCAGATAGCCCACCTATTCCAGAACCAATTGAAACACCAATTCTTTCTGAGATTACCTTCATCATTGAAGTAATTTGAATCCTTAATTGCCTCAATACCTGCTACCTATTGAATAAATGTATCCATTCTTCTTGCATCTTTTGGATTTAGGAAATTAGTGGGCTCAAAGTTTTTAACTTCGCCAGCTAAATTTGATGGGAAAGTTTGATGCATCAAACTTAGTGATATTTGATATGCCTGAGACACCAGCAACGATATTTTTCCAAGACTCAGTAACACCAATTCCTACAGGTGTTACTAAACCAAGACCTGTTACAACAACTCTTCTTTTATTCATAAGAAACCTAATTTTATTTGTAAAATTATGCATCTAAAGTATTTTAAGATTTACTTAATATAATCAATCGCTTGCTGGACTGTTGTAATTTTTTCAGCATCATCATCAGGAATCTCTGTATCAAATTCTTCCTCTAACGCCATTACAAGCTCTACAGTATCAAGTGAATCTGCTCCTAAATCATCAATAAAAGATGACTCATTTTTTAAGCTTGCCTCATCTGTTCCTAGTTGTTCAGAAACAATATGTTTAACTCTTTGTTCGATATCAGACATCGATTTACCCCTTATAAAATAAAAAACAAATAATTGCGTTGCGACATTTTATCAAAACAAAGCTGTTTTTTATAAAAAACTTACTATTAAATTGCAAAAATTTTATAACTAATTGATTTTAATAGAAATTAAATCATTAACATTCCACCATTAACATGAATGGTTTCTCCGGTAATATAGGCAGCATCATCACTAGCTAAATAACTGACAGCGCCAGCAATTTCTTCCGGAGTTCCTAATCTTTTAATAGGTACTTGCAATAACAATGCTGTCTTATGCTCATCTGCTAACGAACTAGTCATATCAGTATCAATAAATCCAGGAGCGACTGCATTAACGGTAATACCTCGAGCTCCAACCTCGCGAGCTAGCGACTTACTAAAACCAATTACGCCTGCTTTTGCAGCAGCATAATTAGTTTGCCCAGCGTTACCCATATGCCCTACAACCGAAGAAATATTAATAATACGTCCACTCCTACTCTTAATCATACTTTTAATAACCGACTTACTAAGTTTATAAATAGACTTTAAATTAGTATCAATAACTTTATCCCAGTCCTCATCTTTCATTCTCATCATTAAATTATCTTTTGTGATACCTGCATTATTAACAAGAATATTAATTTCGCCATACTTGTCATTGATAGTAGATATTAGTTGAGAAATTGAGTCACTATTATTTACGTTTAGTTCAAGACCAAAGCCTGTTACTTTGTTTGCCTCAAAAGCCTGTTTGATGAGTTCAGTACCTTTAGAAGAGGTAGCGGTCCCAATAACTAAAGCTCCTTTTTTAGCTAAGTTAATAGCTATTGCCGCACCTATACCTCTGCTAGCGCCTGTAACTAAAGCTATTTTATTCTCAAGTGATACGCCCATATATTTCCCCTGTTTATTTAATTTGTAATAAAAATTGATTTGCAGATTCAACTGAATCAACTGATGAATGACTAGCATCCCTATTTATTCTTTTATTTAACCCAGTTAATATTTTACCTGGTGCTGACTCAACAAATACACCAACCTCTTGTCTTGATAGATTTTTAATGGTCTCAGTCCATCTTACTGGATTAAACATTTGTAAAACAAGAGCATCTTTTATCATCTCTGTTTCATTGTATGAAACGGCCTCATAATTCTGGATTATTGGGAAGTTGGGTAATTTGAGTACGACACCATTTAAATATTCTTTAAATTTAATCGAAGCTGGCTTCATTAGCGAGCAATGAGAAGGCACGCTTACAGGAACTATAATGGCTCTTTTTGCCCCAGCATCTTTAAAATGATTAAGTGATGCCTCAACCACTGCTTTAGTCCCTGCAACTACGACTTGGCCGGGGGAATTAAAGTTAACAGCTTCCAAGGTTTGGTTGTTACTATTTTTTAAGCAAACGTCTATCACAACATCATCATCAAGTCCTAAAATAGCAGCCATTGCTCCTTCATTTTCAGGAACAGCATCTTGCATCAACTCTGCGCGCTTTAAAACAAGCTTTAGGCCGTCTTCAAAAGATAATGATTCTCCAGCAACTAAAGCAGTAAATTCGCCCAAGCTATGTCCAGCAGAGAATGAAGGAAGGCCAACGCCTATGCTCAACAGGTACCTCCAGGTTGCAATACCCACTGTCAGCATAAGGGGTTGAGTGTTGATAGTTTTATTGATTTGATCGTTTTCAGAGGCAACCATATCCAAAAAATTGACGCCCACTATATCAGAAGCCTCAGTAAATGTATCCTTGATAACAGATTGCTCTTCAAGCCCACGCATCATACCAATTGATTGAGATCCCTGGCCTGGAAATGTAATTATAAACTTTTTCATATTAAAAACGGATTAGTGCCGAGCCCCAAGTAAAGCCGCCACCAAAAGCTTCCATTAAAATAAGGTTTCCTGGTTTTATTTTATTTTCCTTAACGCCTTGATCAAGAGCTAAAGGAATTGATGCCGCCGAAGTATTTCCATGCCTATCAATTGTAACAATCACTTTAGACATATCCATATCTAATTTTCTTGCCGTTGCCTCTAAAATTCTAATATTTGCTTGGTGAGGAACAAGCCAATCAATATCTTTTTTTTGTAAGTTATTAGCCAATAAAGTCTCGTCAACTATTTTATCCAAAGTATTTACTGCCATCTTAAAAACTTGACTACCTTGCATCTCGATAGTATCGACCAATGATGAATCGTTCTTTTTTGGAACATGTAATAAATTTTCAAACTTACCATCTGAATGTATATGTGTAGATAAAATTCCTAGATTATCCGAGGCTGATAAAATAACTGCGCCAGCGCCATCGCCCCATAAAATAGCGTTACTCCTATCCTTGTAATCTGTAATTTTTGACATTGAATCAGCCCCAACAACCAGGATATTTTTCGCAGAATTAGTTTTTATAAAATTGTCTGCGATAGATAAGGCATATATAAAACCACTACATACTGCCTGAATATCAAATGCTGGACATTCTTTGATTTTTAACTTTGCCTGAAGAATACAAGCTGTACTGGGAAATACTTTATCAGGCGTTGTGGTGGCAACAATAATTAAATCAATGTCGTCCTTATCTATACCAGAATCTCTAATTGCCATTAATGATGCTTCTAGGGCCAAGTCACTAGTATCCTCATTCTTGGAAACTATATGCCTCTGCTTAATACCTGTTCTCGAAGTAATCCACTCATCAGTCGTGTCTAGAGATTCTTCAAGGTCTTTATTTGTTAATATATTTTTGGGTAAGTAACTACCAACACCTATTATTTTAGAAAAAGTCATTAAATTATTTAATCTCCAATAGCTTCAATATTTAATTGATCTCTTATCGATGAAATTACATCATTCTCTAACTCTTCTATAGCAGTTTCCAGTGCATGACGGAAAGCATAAACATCTGCGCCTCCGTGACTCTTAATAACAATGCCATTCAGGCCTAAAAATGAAGCTCCATTATAGCGCCTAGGGTCAAGAGTTTTTTTAAAGCTTTTTAGAACTGGAAGTGCAATTAAGGCTATAATTTTTGTTAACCAATTTTTTTTAAATTCCCTTGTAAGAAAAGTACGCATCATTTGTGAGACCCCTTCAGCCGTTTTAAGGGAAATATTCCCAACAAACCCATCGCATACAACAACGTCCGTCGTCCCCTTAAATATATCGTCCCCCTCAACATTGCCATAAAAATTCAGATGACTATGTTTCAAAAGAATAGCTGCACTCTTGACGTTATTATTACCCTTAATTTCCTCACTTCCATTACTTAACAACCCAACAGTTGGGTTACTTTTTTTGCTTAACACTTTTGTAAGCATGGCCCCCATTATTGCAAATTGCAGTAATTGCTCTGGAGTACAGTCGGCATTTGCTCCTAAATCAAGCACACAAGACGATCCGTTTAAATTAGGTAAGCTACTGGCAATAGCAGGTCTATCAATTCCTGGGAGCATTTTAAGAACAAATCGGGATGTTGCCATTAGAGCACCTGTATTTCCTGCGCTAACACAGGCATCTGCATCTTTAGTCTTTACCAGGTTTATGCTAACCCTCATGGAGGAGTCTTTTTTATTTTTAAGCGCACTTTGAGGTGACTCATCCATCATCACAATTTGGGTACTACCATAAACAGTTAATCTCTCGTGGCTTTTAACACCATACACATCTAGTGCTTTAAGAATTTTTTCTTTATTACCTACTAGCTTAATTGATATATTTGGATGCTTCTTAAGAATTTGTAAGGAAGCAGGTACTGTAACTTTTGGACCAAAGTCACCACCCATTGCATCTACTGCAATTTTAATCATATCTAGAGTCTCAAAGTACTTACTCCCCTTTTGTAGCAATAACTTTTTTGCCTTTGTAAAAACCAGAGGCACTTACGTGATGCCTTAAATGCACTTCACCTGTAGTTTTCTCAATAGCTAAAGCTGGGTTAGATAAACTATCATGAGAACGACGCATATTTCTTCTTGATGGTGATTTTTTACTTTTTTGAACAGCCATAAAGTACTCCTAATTTAAATAAGCTAATGTAATGATAACAGCGAAAGTCATATCAAAAAAATTAACAGCATTTGTAATCATGTTTTGGTGAAAAAGGAATAGATAATATTAATTCATCTTCAACAAAATCCAACAACTTAAAATTATTATCAACCTCCAACACTTCATCTATTTTTTTTTCAAGATGCTTGTCACCTGAATCTTTTGTTATATAAGTCTTATGAAGTATCTGACATAATGATTTACTATCTTATATATAAATAATACTAATCTGGATATGCAAGAAAAGCCTATTATTTTACAAGTTATACCGACACTTAATATAAGTGGAGCGGAACAAGGTTGTTTTGATGTAGCAAATTATTTAACTAAAAATGGATTTATTTCAAATATAGTAACCTCTTCAGGCTATAGAATAAATCAGTTAGAAAAAAATGGATCGGTTATTTATAAAATGCCAGTTCATTCTAAAAATCCAGTAACGATGATATCACATCAAGCATTGTAAGGGTAGTGTTAAATCTCTTATTCCAGCTGTTTTTTAATTCAAAATTAATATCTCTGTAGTATCTATCTTGATAAAAAAATTCTAATTGCAAACCGAGGAGAAATAGCAAGACGAATTATCCGTACGCTAAAAAAGATGAATATCGCTAGTGTCGCCGTTTATTCAGAAGCAGATCGCGATGCATTACATGTTAAAAAAGCAGACGAATCTTATTTTATTGGATCCGACCCACTTTCTGGATACTTAAATGTACAACAAAGTCATTCAAGCAGCCCTTGCAACGGGCGCAGACGCCATTCATCCGGGCTATGGTTTTTTATCAGAAAATCCTGAGTTAGCATCAATATGTGATCGACGAAATGTAACTTTTATTGGTCCAAGCACAGAGTTAATCAGGAAAATGGGTGATAAAATTCAAGCACGTGCTCTATATGGCGAACCGTTCGAATTTAAACCTAAATTCAAGATGATTTTAAAACTTGTAAAAAACTAGCTATTGAAGTTGGATACCCAGTAATGCTAAAAGCAACAAATGGAGGTGGCGGAAGAGGCATACGACGCTGTGATAATGAAAAAGAGATGAATACAAATTATGACAGAGTAATATCTGAGGCAACAAAAGCTTTTGGAAGCCCTGAGGTATTTATTGAAAAATGTATTGTTTCCCCTAAGCATATTGAAGTTCAGATTTTAGCTGATCAGCATAATAATGCTATACATCTATACGAGAGGGATTGTTCAATACAAAGACGTAATCAAAAATTAATCGAAATAGCCCCCTCCCCGCAATTAAGTGAAGACCAGAGAAATTACATAGGACATTTAGCAGTTAAAGCATCTAAATTTGTTGGTTACGAAAATGCTGGGACTGTAGAATTCCTTCTTGATAGTGATGATAACTTTTATTTCATGGAAATGAATACTAGATTACAGGTGGAGCACACAATAACTGAAGCTATTACAGGGGTTGACATTGTCCAAGAGCAAATCCGAATTGCAAGTGGATTAAATCTGAGATACAAGCAAGATGAAATACAGCACAGAGGCTACTCTATTGAATTTAGAATTAATGCAGAGGATCCAAAACAAGAATTCGTACCATCTTTTGGTAAAATTACAAGATATTATGCTGCTGGTGGTCCTGGGGTCAGAACTGATGCATCAATTTATACGGGATATATAATCCCCCCTTATTATGATTCAATGTGCGCTAAACTTATTGTTTGGGCTTTAAATTGGGATGATGCGGTTGCAAGAGGTATTAGAGCGCTTCGGGATATTGGGGTGTTTGGCGTTAAAACTACAATACCTTATTACTTAGAAATTCTAAAGAACCAAGAATTTATTGAAGCTAAATTTAACACCAGTTTTGTAGATACTCACCCGGAGTTAACTGACTACGAGGATGATCTTCCACAAGCAGTTGCTAATTGGATGGCTGATCAGAAGCAACTACTTATAACTGATACTACAATGCGTGATGGGCACCAGTCTTTACTTGCTACTCGTATGCGCAGTTATGACATGATTAAAATCGCAGATACTTATGCACATAATATTCCTCAATTATTATCAATGGAATGTTGGGGTGGAGCAACCTTTGATGTCGCCTATCGGTTTTTACAAGAATGCCCATGGCAACGCCTAAAAACTACGAAAAGCACTCCCTAACAGCCGCATCCAAATGTTGCTAAGAGGTCAAAATCTTCTTGGTTATCGACATTATTCAGATGATGTTGTTGATCTTTTTGTAAAAAAATCTGTTGAAAATGGCGTAGATGTTTTCAGAATTTTTGATGCTATGAATGATATTAGAAATATTGAAACATCTATTAAAGCAGTTAAAAAATATAAAAAACATGCTGAGGGAACCTTAAGTTATACAACATCGCCAGTTCATAATAACGAATACTTTTTAGATATAGCAAAAAAAATTGAAGACTTTGGCTGTCATTCAATCGCAATAAAAGATATGGCTGGCCTTTTAACACCAAAGGTCACAAAAGATTTAGTATCTAGCTTGGTAAAGAATACAAATTTACCTATCCACATGCATTGTCATTCAACATCTGGTTTAGCAAGTATTAACTTAATAACGGCTGTTGAAAATGGGGCTACAATGATTGACACATGTAATTCTAGTTTCTCAGAAGGGGCTAGTCACCCAACAACAGAATCAATTATTGTTGCTTTAGATGATCTTGGTTATAAAACAGATATTAATTTCTCTTAAAAGAATTTTGGGAATTTTTAAAAGTAAGAAAAAAATACTGGCAATTCGAATCTAAGTTCACAGGACAAGACCCTAAAGTCCTTATCAATCAGGTGCCTGGAGGAATGATATCAAACTTATCAAATCAATTAAAAGATCAGGGCGCCCTTGATAAGATGGATCAAGTTCTATTGGAAATCCCTGAAGTTAGAAAGGATCTAGGATACCCTCCCTTGGTAACCCCTACTTCTCAGATTGTTGGCACACAGGCAGCACTTAATGTCATAACAGGTGAAAGATATAAAACAATCACAAATGAAGTAAAAAACTATTTTTTAGGTGAGTATGGCAAAGCCCCTGGAAAATGGAATGAAGAGATTAAGAAGCTATCAATTGGAGAACAAAAAACAATATCATGCAGGCCAGCTGATAATCTAAAGCCTGAGCTAACAAATCTGAAAACGAAATCTGTAGACTTTGCAAAATCTGATGAAGATGTATTAACTTACGCAATGTTTCCCGATATTGCAACAATTTTTCTTCAGGAAAGAAATGCTGGAACATTGGTGCCTGAGGAGTTATTGGACCCAGCAGCTTCTGAAGCTACTGGAAATCATTACGCTCCATCAGAGTTTAATATCACGCTTCATGGTGAGTCTTATCATATTAAACTTACTGGCTCTGGTCATGCCGGAGAAACTGAAAGGCCTTTCTATGTTTCTGTTGACGGCATTTCTGAAGAAGTTTTAGTCGAAACACTTGATGAAATCTTGGTAAATAATAAGCCTCAAGGAGAAAATAAAGGAAAAGAAAACACAACAAAAAAACAATCGTCTAAACATGAACCAAGTCACGAGGGATGTATAACTACAGCAATGCCTGGAACAATAATTGAGGTTAAAGTTAAGGTTGGAGACTCAGTTGATGCAGGTGATAGCGTTGTTGTTATTGAGGCAATGAAAATGGAAAATGAGATTCAAGCACCTAAAAGTGGAATTGTTATGGCGGTTCATGTGGCAAAAGGAGATAATGTTTCGCCAAATGAGACTCTATTAGAGATTCAGTCTACGTGAGTTTTGTAGAAAAATGACTTCAATAATACTTGCTTCATCATCTCCGTATAGAAAAGAATTGCTCAAAAGATTGCAAATTAAATTTGAGACCAAATCCCCTGATATTGATGAGTCTAAATTAAGGAATGAAAATGGCTATGATGCCTCGAAAAGATTAGCCAGACAAAAAGCAATTAGTATTTCAAAAGAATATCCAAATGCATACATTATAGGTTGCGATCAAACCGCAATATTTAAAAAAAACCATATAGAGAAATCAAAAGACCTTTTATCAGCCGCCAATCTACTTACAGTTTTAAGTGCGAAATAAAGTAAATCTTTTACAGTGCGTTATGCTTATATCATGACAATAAGAATGTTTGCCTTGAAGACGTCGTTGAATTTGATGTTAAATCATCTAAAACTTACCTCTAAAGATATTCAAGCGTATCTAAAAAAAGAAAACGCGTTAAACTGTGTTGGTGGTATTAAATCAGAGGGCTTAGGAATTAGCTTACTCAGTGAAATTAACAGCACTGACCCAACTTCAATTATTGGCTTGCCACTAATCTCTCTTTCCAAAATGCTAGCATCTTGTAGAATCTCTCCAAATGATTGAGTAAAGAAAAACAAGGCTCATTATTTCTCATACCATCGTCGATAGAGCAAGAAAACACAAAGGAGTTTTTAATTGAGAATGAAAAAAATGAAATACTTCATATAACAAACTTTATTGTAGAGAACGAAAAGGTAGCTCGGAGCTTCACTTAAGGCCCTTAATTTAAAAACTAAAATACAAGACGTAAAGTTAATTTTACATAGCAAAAAAAGTACTCTAGAAAACATCGATCAATATTTTTCGCCTATTCTGAATGGAGAGGATATTGGGTTATTATCTGATTCTGGAAACCCATGTATTGCAGACCCTGGCTCTATTGTTGTTAAAAGAGCTCATGAGCTTAATATAGAGAGTAAAGCCACTCATTGGCCCATCATCAGTTCTATTGGGCCTAATAGCTTCAGGGTTTAATGGGCAAAAGTTTAGATTTCATGGGTACATTCCAATAAAAGAAGGTGAAAGAAATGAGTTCATTAATGACATTGAAAAAAGCATCAAAACAGAACAAGAGACACAAATATTCATCGAGACTCCATATAGAAATAATCAGCTTTTAGTTGAGCTTATAAAGAGATTGAATGATGACATTAAACTTTGCTTAGCTATTAATTTAACATCAGACAATGAAAAAATTATTAGTGAAACTATCGGTAAGTGGCGAAAAAGTAACTTTGTTTCCATGATTTAAACAAACAATTATGTACCCTCCTTGTTAATTAAGTTTCTAACCAAGGCGTGAACGATTGTCGATAGAGTTCATTCTCCTCCGTGTAATTGCTCCAATGGCCTTAAATGCTCTTTTGTTGGGTAGCCCTTATGTGCTCCAAGGTTATATTGTGGGTACTTATCACCTAAAACTATCATATGCTTATCTCGCTCAACTTTAGCAACAATTGAAGCGGCAGAAATAGCCGGGACACTTGAGTCTCCACGAATAATAGATTCCATTGGAATGCCCGTGATATCAGGGCAGTAAATGCCATCTACAAAAATATAATCAGGCTGAACACTTAATAAATCAAAGGCTCTTTTCATTGCCAACAAAGACGATTGTAAAATGTTGATCTCATCAATCTCTTCGGCAGTTGACTCCTGAGCCAACTCTAATCGGTCGACTTGCATCTTAATCTCTTCATACAAAATCATTCTATTTTTTTTTGATATTTTTTTTGAGTCGTTAAGATTTTCTATTCTCAAAGAAGAGTCGAATATAACTGCACCATGCGGAATAGACTCGTCCACAGAGACGGACCTCTTCCTGCTTCATCAATGCCACAAATTAAAGTCACCTAAGGTGCTTTCTAATTCTCTTAAAAATCAATTGTGAGGTGTCTCTTTTTAAGCGCTTATGAAGTATAAGGTAATCTTGTTTTAATTTTTTTAAGTAACCCTTATTAGATAATATCTCAACAGTTTTTTTTGCCAATATTTCTGGTGTTGCTTTTGCTTGAAGAATTTCTGGGACGACTTCTTTTTTAAGCATTATATTCGGCAGACCAATATAAGGAATTAGCCTCAAAATCTTCCAGCCCAAATAAGATAAAGTAGAGCTTTTATATGTAATAATCATTGGCTTTTTATATAAAGCAGATTCAAGAGTTGCTGTTCCAGATGCAGCAATCACAAAGTCCGAGCTATTTATCACATCCCCAGAATGACCAATTATTAATTTTAAATTACTAACTGGAATAGAACCCAAACATTTATTTGCAAAATCTAAATTTGGTTTATTATTAACTATAATGAAGAAAAAAATCTTTAAAATAATTATTTAATAATAATGCAGTTTTAAGCATTAGTGACATATGCCATTTTAACTCCCCCATTCTGCTTCCAGGAAGTAAAGCTATGATTTTGGATCCTGGCTTTAACTTTAACTTAGTTCGAAACACACTTTTATTTGGCTTGAGTGGAATTGTATTTGCAAGGGGGTGTCCTACATAGGTACAAACGGTGTTGGTGACATTAAAAAGTTTCGGCTCATTTGGAAAAATAGCAAACAAATGATTAACGCACTTACTTATTTCATTGATACGGTTGGCCCTCCATGCCCAAACAGAAGGTGCGACGTAGTGGAATGTTGGAATTCCATACTCCTTTAATTTTTTCTCAATATTCAAATTAAAATCAGGAGCGTCTACGCCAATAAAAATACTAGGTTTTTCTTTTTTTAAATACTTAATTACGCTGTGTCTTAAAAAAAGTAATTTTGGAATATGCTTTATTACCTCAAAGTACCCTCTTAAACTTAGGTTAGAGTAGTCAAAAAATGAGCTTAATCCTTGTTTCTTCATTAGTGGTCCACCAACACCTATGAATTTAACATTTTTATTGTAGGAGTTTATATGGCTCATCAATTGACTTGCTATTAAATCACCAGATGGCTCCCCCGCTATAATGGCAACTTTAATCAAGTTACCTAATCAATCCTCTAGAGGATTGATTTATAAGTTCGATGAATAAATTAATCTCTGGGACCTCTTTTGTTAAAAGAGAAAGCTCTACTTTAGCTTCTTCAATTGTATTATTGTCTCGATAGATAATTTTATAAGCTTTTTTTATAATTGAAATTTTCTCAGCAGAAAAATCTCTTCTTTTTAATCCTTCGGAATTAATACCATTTGGCTTGACTGTTGCACCGCCTCTGCTGGACAGCTCTGACAAACGGAGGAATATCTTGTGTAAGTAATGTGCCTCCCATTGTGATTGCATGAGAACCAATCTTACAAAATTGATGGACTGCAGTAATTGCTCCAAGCATTATGAAATCATGAATTATCACATGCCCGGCAAGCCCAGCATTATTTGCAAAAATATTATTATCTCCGACTATACAATCATGTGCGACATGAACATAAGCCATAAACCAATTACTATTGCCAATTTCAGTAATGCCTTGATCCTGGATTGTCCCAACATTAAAAGTACAAAACTCTCTAACAGTATTATTATCTCCAATTATTAGCCTGGTTGGCTCATCAGCATACTTCATATCTTGAGGTGCCTCACCCAAAGATGATGAGTGAAAAATTTTATTATTTAAGCCAATTTTAGTATTTCCAGTAATATTTACATGATTTCCAATTTTAGTACCCTCACCAATGGAAACATTCTCACCAATACAGGTATAAGGTCCAACTGTAACTGTTTCATGTATTTTTGCTTTGGGGTGGATTATTGCAGTTGAATGTATATTTTCTTTATGTGACATAAGCTTATATTTATTTAATATCTTTCAAAATACACATCAAGTTAGCTTCAGCTACAATCTCGTTATCAACTGTTGCAATACCTTCATACTTCCATATACCTTTAAGTATCCTTAATATGAAACATTTAAAATTATTTGATCCCCAGGGACTACAGGTTTTTTAAAACGAGCACTATCAATCCCAACAAAATAGTAAACGGACTTATCGCTTGGCTTTTCTCCCATTGTTTTAAATGAGAGAATAGCTGCTGCCTGAGCCATCGCCTCAACAACTAAGACTCCAGGCATAACTGGGTAATGAGGAAAATGGCCCGGAAAGAAAGGTTCGTTTACTGTGACATTCTTGATTGCAGTTATTTTTTTCCCAACTTCCATTAACTTAGCTAGAATACGTGGCAAACGGCGGACTGCTTTGTAAGATTCTATATTCAAATCCATTCGCATTGCAGGATTACCCATCATAATTCGCCCAGATGGTACATTAGATGAAATTCCAGATTTGCCAGCAACTATAACATCTGATCCTATAGATATATGGTCAGCAACGCCAACTTGCCCACCTAAAACAACTCTGTCGCCAATTACAGAGCTGCCAGCAATTCCCACCTGCCCACAAATCAAACAAGTTGAGCCTATATTTACATTGTGACCAATATGAACCAAGTTATCTATCTTAACTCCTGATTCAATAACTGTGTTGTCTATTGCCCCTCTATCAATTGTAGTGTTTGCCCCAATATCTACATTATCTTCAATTAAAACAGAGCCTGTTTGAGGAATCTTAACCCAGTGACTTTTATCTGACGCATAACCAAAGCCATCTGAACCAATAACTGTACCTGAAAAAATTTCACAATTATCACCGATTACGACACCATCGCTAATACTAACATTTGAGTGAATAATAGTATTTTTACCGATAGAGACATTATCTGAAATAGAGACATTACTTTCAATAATTACCTTTTCCTTAATCACTACATTGTCTCCGAAACAACTAAGTGGGCCAACTCGTACTTGTGAGGCAATTTTAAGGTTATCGCCAAAAACAGCCGTCTTATGAATACTGTACTGTAATTTATTTTTATCCTTACTAAAAAATTGAGCAACTTTTGCAAACGCTAAGTAAGGATCTTTTACAGTAATATATTCACCAGACCAATACTGGGTATCACAATCTTTCAAGAGGATTACTTTAGCCGATGTTTTTCTTAAAGCAGGAATGTATGCCTTGTCTGATAAGAATGAAATGGAGCTATTGTTTGCTGATTCTAGTGAAGAGATGTTGTCAACAGTCATCACAGGATTTGAAGCCCTGCCATTGATCATTATTGCAATATCTGAACAACTTACCTCAGTAACCATTAAAAACCCTTATCCTTATTTTAAAAAATCTTATTTTTTCGGGCCAAGTGCCTTAATTATAACGTCTGTTATGTCGACGTTTTTATTGG